>JABHDC010000074.1 GCA_018673255.1 Gemmatimonadota bacterium | reverse complement strand
GGCGCCCTGATCCTGCAGCTGTATATGGAATTGAGTGGGCACGAGCAGCTGATCGTGTCCACCCGGGGCATCCGTTATGGCCTGTTGCTCGACATGCTCGCGGGACGTCGGTAGCGGCGTCGGATGAATTTCCAGCGATCGATTATCGCTGTATGCCTGGCCCTCTGCGTGGGAGAGCCAACAACGGCCCAAGTCAACATCGAAACACGCCGCTCACAGGCAGAACCTGGTCTCTGGCACCATCACATTGGGCTGAAGGCAGGACTGCGGGCCGGGAGCGTGGACCGCCGGGAATTCGGGTTGGATCTGCGAACCGAATACGAAGGTCATCGGCGTTCGTGGTTTGTGCTCGTGGATGGCGAGCTCGGTTGGCAGGACGGCCAGCGCTACTCGAATCAGGGCCTCACGCACCTGCGCCTCACCCAGCGACTCGGTGGCAGACTCGCGATCGAGGCCTTCGCTCAATTCGACCATGCACGCCAGCGGCGTCTGGTGGGGCGCGGACTCCTCGGTTCGGGGTTGCGCTGGCAGCAGTCACCCTCGTGGCGTATCGGCTCCGGCCTCATGCTGGAAGCGGAGGCCAACGATCTGCCCCTGGCGGCGACTCACCCTCAGGACACCCGTCACCTGCGCTGGACCAGCTACGTGAGCGGTAGCGTTCCTGTCGGCTCGGGACACCTCTCCTTCACGACCTATCTTCAGCCCCGAGTCCTGACACTGAGCGATCTGCGAGCGCTGGGTGATGCGCGTCTGCAAGCCCCCCTATCGCCCCGAACGAGTCTGGAACTCAGTCTCCGCATACGCCACGACTCTCGCCCTGTGGATGGTGTCGACGAACTCGACCTGCGGTTGGCCGGCGGCGTATCGGTGAATCTGTAGGTCCTACGCCGTCGCTGACGAACTGCCTGTGGGTGGTGAGGGTGGCCTCGGTTCTGCGCGCCCAAGGCGAACCTTCGTACCCTTCCACTGAAACATACCCAGGCAACCCAGTCCTCCCGCTACCGCCAGGTAGAAGGGGTGGATGATGGCCCACAAGGGCCAGTGCACCAACAGGTCCCAGCGACCGAATCGCTGCATGCCACGCAGCGAGAGCAACAGGTCGCCAGCCGCCTTGCCTCCCCAGATGATCAGCAGAGCCATCGGTTCGATCACGCCCATCAGAACCAGCGCGAGGCAGATCAGGATACTCACCGAACAGATCAGTGTCGCGGAGAGATGAATGAAGAGTCGTGGGTCGAGTTGCAGCTGAATCGGTCCATTGGACGCCCAGCGAATTCTCTGGCGCAACAGGGCACTCACGGAGTTTGCCGCCGGATGCTGGATGGCTCCCTGCGGGTCATCGGCAAAGACGATCCGCTTCCCCGCCCGCCGCAGAAGTTGCAGCAGCAGAACATCGTCGCCTGAGAGCCGATGCCAGACGGAGCGATAGCCGCCCACCTCATCGAAGGCCTGTCGTCGAAAGCCGAAACTCTGACCGGAGGCAGCCACCGGGTGCGCGTGACCACAGGCGGCCCGGGCGGCAGTCATGAGAAGGAGAAAATCGAGCGTCTCGAATCCTGCCAGCATGCCTGGATCGACAATATGGGAGAACCCGACAACGGCATCCACGCCGTCGTCAAAGTGCCCCGCCATCATCTCCACCCAGCCGGGAGGAATGCGGCAGTCGGCGTCCGTGCACAGAATGACCTCTCCCGAGGCTTCCCCGATCGCCAGCGTGAGCGCCGCCTTCTTGTGACCGCTGGAGCCGAGCACCTGCTGGGTGCTGAATACGCGAAGAATCGGTTCTTGATCGGCGCGTTCGGCGGCCAGTTGCTGCATCTGTTCAAGCGTGCCATCTGTCGATCCGTCATCGACGAGAATCACCTCGTATCCAGATGCATCCCAGGTTTGAGTCAGCAGTTGCTGAATTGTTGCACGGATCGTGTGGGCTTCGTCGCGAGCGGCGACGATGACACTGACACCTGGGGACCGTGCCGCCCTCTTGCTCAGGCGACCGGATTGGATGGGACGAAGGGAACCAGTGAGAAACCAGAGGATCGCCAACAGGTAAATGGCGAGAGAGCCAGCAACCACGCCCACCAGCGCAGGATGAATGCCATCCACAACGAACACGGCTGCCGACTCAGGACCCAGTGAGCTCTTTGACGAGGGAGAACATGCCACGATATCCCTCTGAGCAGTTGCGGCACATGTCGACACTCATTCGATCATCGAGAATCCGCTGGCGAAATGCCTTGTAGGGTGCATCCTGCCAGATCTGGGCGAAGGATTGCCCGTTGAATGCGTCCCCCATGCCGTAGTCGACATCTTTGTCGAAACAACAGGGCGCGACATCACCATTCCAGTTCACCATGGAGCTGTACCAGAGAACTTTGCAGCCTTTGCTCGGTTGCCCCTTGACGCGCAATTCGTCATCGCCCTTCGCCTCGTCGGGATCTGCCTCGTAACGACGGAAGAGTTCTTCCTCAGGTAGGAAGGTCGAAGCCTCGGAGGTGTCGTAGACCTGCGCCGTCTTGATGAGAAACTTGTCCGCCGACAACTCGTGGGCCAGTTCCTCGGCGCGAGCCAGATCACCCTCATTGTGACGAAAGACGATGAACTGCATGTTGACGAGAGGTGTCGAGGATGCTCTCATCACCTTGGCCTGCGCCAGAAGGCGAGCGCCATCCAGAACTTTCTCCAGGCTTCCTCCCACGCGATACCGCTCGTAGGTCTCCTGGTCGACCCCGTCGAGTGAGATAATGATCTCCGACAGGCCACTGTCGACGACCTCCAACGCCTGCTCGATTGTGCGCACGAAGTGCCCATTCGTACTGGTCATGACCGGGATCGACTGATCGCGCGCATAACGCACCATCTCGAGAAATCCCTTGTTGATGAAGGGCTCGCCCTGATTCCACAGCATCAGCAGCAGCACATGGTCGCGGACCTCGTCGATGAGACGGCGGTAGCTGTCGAGATCCATGTTGCCGCGATCCCGCTCCATCTGCCCGTTGCCACTGGGACACAGGGGGCATTTGAGATTACAGAAGTTGGTGGGCTCGACCATCATCATGAAGGGACGCCCCCAGACCACCGGCCGTCCCACCACCCATGACACGCCCATCGACGCGAGCACTTTCAGCACATTCCAGGCCCGGCGCCACGAGAAAGCATACCCGTAGCGCTCGATGAGTCGTGGCAGGGCTCGGACGGAAACCAGGTAGGCCATAGGCCGGTCGGATCGCTTCGGTGAGAGGGCGGGCGTCGTTGAAGGCCGGTGACGCTCAGGCGTCCCGCCAGCGGAATCCGACGATGCGTGCCAGCGGCACGAAGAGGAGGACGTAGGGAATATAGAGGAACTCGAGGAAGGGCAAGTGCAGCAGCCGTCGGCGATCTTCAGGACGCGGCGCAAAGCGCCAGAGCAACGCCAGATCCAGTACCCATCGTGAGCCCCAGACCAGGCAGAAGAAGATCTGCCCTTCTCCTCCCAATACCGCTCGAACCACGCCGGCCGCCAGTGCCAGGTGATATGCGTACACACCCAGACCGAGCAGGCGCGCCGCCCCTTCGTATCTGGAGGCCTTGGAAGCGTGCCGGAGTTTCTGCCTGAACACCGTGCCCAGGGCCTGCCGCTCACGAGTTTCGCGAACAACCGCTTCGGCCGCCGCATTGTAGCGCATCTGCCATACACCAGACGCTGCAACATGGCGCAGGAAGTAGACGTCATCACCGCTGATCAGGTGACCGATCGAAGCAAATCCCCCGACCTCGTCATAGAGCCTGCGACGGTAGGCCAGACTGCGCCCCGTACAGGACAGACCGGCGCCGTGGCCGATCCCCCCTTCACCGAGAGCGCCGATGCCCAGATCATCCACCGCTAGAATCCGCGCCAGGAATCCGTCGGCGGTCCGATCAGCATAGCCGGCTACGAGCCCGACCTGCTCCTCGACAAAGCAGTCAACCATCGACGCGACCCATCCGGGTGGTGGCTGACAATCGGCGTCAGTGAACAGGAGCAGCTCGCCATCACTGGCCGCGATGCCGCCGGCCAGGGCATTCTTCTTCGGCCCCGCGTGCAGGGGCGGATCCGGCGCCTCAATCAGCACCAGTTCGCCGGTACCTGGCCACTGCTCAGCGTGCTGCCGAACCCGCGCCGCCGTGTCATCGGTTGAATGGTCATTGACGACGATGACCTGGAACGCAGCACAATACTGTTGGGCAGCCAGCGCCTCGAGACAGGCATCGATGTCAGGGGCCTCGTTGCGGGCCGACACAATGATGCTCACCGAGGGCAGGGATTCGTTCACAGCTGCCGGTGCCTCCCGATGCCGGCGACGGCTCTTTTCGACGCCAACCAACAGCCACAGGGCAAAGACGCCGTAGAAGACACCCCCGGCCATCAGCGCCAGATCCAGGACGTCGATGGTCACGGCTCTGAACGCCTACAGGAGTCCATAACGCAGGTCGATCGCCAGATGAATCTGCCGGCCATCACCATATCCGGTTCGTTCAATCAGTGGTACCCCTTGTTGCCATCGCGGGGGTAGTGGCACGTTCGTGCCACTCTCCCACTCCGCCTGCGTGACCACCCGTAGCCGAGGTAGGATCCGCCAGTCAACATCGACACCGATCGTGTGTCGGATGGCGCGGATGCCATCGAGAAATTCCTTCGCCTCACGGTCGTCTCCCGGCCGCCAGCCGAAGTGGAGATCTCCACCGACATTTCGGATCGTGCCATCCGGCAGCAGCTCGTTGTCGCCGTGTCGTGCATAGGACCAGCGCAACCGGGTCGATAGATGGCGATGCCACCGCCGATCGATCGATGCCCGCCATCGATCGCTGTTTGGCCCCAATGAATGCCCGAGGGGTGCATCAAAGTGTCTGAAGGTGTTGATCGGGAACTTGTGCGTGTAGATCCATGGCTCGATCCGCACGTATTCGGCTCGAGCATCTGTGTTGGCCAATCCCAGAGGATCCGTCCACAGGAACCCCGCCTGCAACGAGAATTTGTTGGCGAAATCGTCGCTGAGAATCTTCAACTTCTTCAGATCGTCGATGGCGTAAGCAGCATAGAATTGCCAACCCGGGCGGGGACGCACCTCGACGTCAAGACTCATCATGACGTTGTCCTTGTCGCCCAGATAACTCTGCGCTGCCCAGAAAAACATGAAGGGATTCAGATACGCCAGTTCCGGGCCCCGGTCGCCGTAGATGACGACTTCCTGAAAACCGATATCGATCCCGGGGCGCGGCGAGATCTCCAGACGATGACCGGCCAGATACTTGTCCCGTTCGAGAGAACGCGTCATGTGATTGACGATGTAAGATCCACTCTCGCCCACACCGCCACAGACTGGCGCATCCGGCCGATTCGGACAGGGGCGCAGTCGCGCCGCCAGGTGCTCAAAACGGAGCATCCCCAGACGAGATTTCAGCAGAATCATGTCGTACGTCGGTGCGTTGGCGCTCAGACCGAGATTGTCGTCCGGCGCCGGTCCCCACATCACCTGCCCCTTGCCGGCCACAACATCGACGAGAGATCCGGCGCCAAAGCTGATGACCCCCGTCGCTTCGTGATAGTCAGCCAGGCTCTCCTTCAACTGCACGGCTTCGCGACGTGGCTCGAAGACATCTGATCTGATCTCGTAGTCGCGTCGGGCACCCTCTTCACGCGTCTGCTCAAAGCTGACACGGAAGCCTACCTCATCTCCCAGCCGGCCACGTACGGTAGCGCCCAGGCGATTGCGCAGAATCCACTCACTCTTGTCCCGCCGGCCGCTGAAGACATCCGTCTGCTGGCGCGCCAGCAGATCCAGTTCGAGCCAGCCCTGTTCGGCATCATAGCGAATCAGCGGCGGATCACTCCACGGCGCAGCGCGGCGTATGCCGATGCCTGCATCCGGTGCGGCAAAGACGCTGATGAGTTCTTCGACCCGCTCCCGGTCCATCCCCGACAGCGTCGCCTTTTCGGCTGCTTCCTGCAGCAACTGGCTGACACGGGCCTCACTCAGGGGCCGCATGCCATCATTGAGTCCCTGGACCCACCCCCGACTCTCGAGCCTCTCCAGCAGTGGATAGACCTCGTGATCCAGAGGCACGGGAGAGCTCGAGTCAGCCCTCAGCCCGACGGACGCCGCCACACACAGGCACAGCTGCAACAAGGTCATCAAGGGAACGCCCCCATTGCCAGACATGGGCCGCTTCGTCATCTTGATTCTCTGGTGTCGTGGTCGTCGCCGACCGGAGTTATCCTGCAGGTCTGCGTCATCTCGATCTGTCGGCTCTTGCAGTCTGGTCTCATCCGGTCACTCATATGGATGCCTTGCCTGCCATTGTGGTCTGGCCTGTTCGGGCGATCATTCCAGCGGGCCCCGTTTTCACCGGCGGCGTCTACATCACCAAAGTTACACACCATCAATGTCGCGTCCTCTTTCACAACGAGCATCTGGACTGATCATGCAAACGATTTCTAACATCATCGCCCGTGAGATCCTCGATTCCCGTGGCAATCCGACCGTCGAAGTGGACGTCATACTATCCGGCGGTCAAATGGGCCGCGCCGCCGTCCCATCCGGCGCATCGACCGGTGAGCACGAAGCCGTCGAATTGCGAGACGGTGACGCCGGTCGTTACCTGGGTAAGGGTACACAGAAGGCGGTGGGCAATATCCACGACGAGATCGCCCCGGCCCTGAAGGGAATGGATGCCTTCGATCAATGCGCCGTGGATGCCAAGATGATCGATCTCGACGGGACCGCCAACAAGGGGCGCCTCGGCGCCAATGCCATCCTGGGTGTCTCCCTCGCCTGTGCTGCCGCAGCCGCACAAGTCGCCGGGCAACCGTTGTTCCGCTACCTCGGTGGCCCCTCGGCGCGAACCCTTCCCGTGCCGATGATGAACATCCTCAATGGGGGCGCCCACTCGGACAACAATGTAGACCTGCAGGAATTCATGGTCATGCCCGTCAGTGCCTCCACTTTCTCAGACGGTCTGCGCATGGGGGCAGAGATCTTCCATCAGCTCAAGGCGGTGCTCAAGGACCGCAATCTCAACACGGCCGTCGGCGACGAGGGCGGATTCGCACCCAACCTTGCCTCGAATGACGACGCCCTTGAGGCCATTGGTGAGGCTGTGGGACGTGCCGGTTACACACTGGGTGACGATGTCCTGTTGGCACTCGATGTCGCCTCCTCTGAGCTCTTCGATGGCAAGGCCTACACCTTCCACTGGTCCGATGGCAAAGCACGTAGCGCCGCCGAGATGGCCGACTATTACGGAAGCCTCGTCGAGAGATTTCCGATCATCTCCATCGAAGACGGCATGTCAGAGGATGACTGGTCGGGATGGAAGGAACTGACCGATCGATTTGGCGATCGAGTGCAGTTGGTCGGTGATGATCTGTTCGTCACCAACACTGAACGACTCGGACGCGGAATTCGTGAGGGAATCGGCAATTCGATTCTCGTCAAGGTGAATCAGATCGGCACCTTGACCGAGACTCTGGCCGCCATCGAGATGGCCCATAGGGCCGGTTACTCGGCCGTCATCTCTCATCGCTCCGGCGAAACTGAAGACACGACCATCGCCGATATCGCGGTGGCGACAAATGCTGGTCAGATCAAGACAGGCTCCGCCTCGCGCACCGACCGTGTCGCGAAGTACAATCAGTTGCTTCGAATCGAGCAGGCACTCGGCGACCAGGCGGTGTATCCCGGACGTGATGCCTTCCACCGCCTGTCCAAGTGATGAGCGGGTTCGGCAGTTGAAGACTGGGTTCAACTCGGCACGGTGTCTCCAAGGCATCGTGCCGAGTGCGAGCCGGAAGCATTGCTGACAGTTTCAGGGTGCCGGGTTGTCGATCTGGCCTCGCCAGAATTGGGCCCCGACACTGAGGATCCATTGCGCGGCCAGCGCCCCGAATAACAGGCTGGCAAGCGCCTCGGGCAGCAGGAACAGCCCTGCCACGCCGACCAGAACCAGAGCCGCTTCATCGACCTCGATGATCTCCGGATCGATCGGCGGAGGCCGACGCCCTCCGCGACGGGAGAGGTGACGTCGTTCCAATACGGCGGCCACGATATGAACCAGTGGCCGCGCCATCAGAATCAGCGCCGCTACCACCACGGCCGAGCGCAGGCTGACCCCTGTCGTAATGCAGCCGGCCCCCACAAACCACCCGGCCAGGGCCGGCGCCGCGGCACGCGGCAGTGCCATGCCGCGGTCGAGGACCAGTAACAGGTCAATCCGCCTCAACGTGGCACTCACGCACCAGAATCCAGCGACCGTCCCGATCCACAGAGGTGACAACCCCATCATTGCCGAAAGACCAGAACAGACCAGTGTGACAGCCGCCATCTGTACGTAGAGCCCACCCGGGGCGAAATCCTCTCGACTCACAAGATCCATCAGCAGCCCTGCAATGGCGCCACCCACCGTCGCCCAGAGCAGTTGCGAAACCGGCCCGCCCATCTCCATCGTCAGAGCGTGCGACAGGGGCGGCGGCAATTGCAGCTGGATCGTCGGCATTGAACCTATCGTCACAGCCCCTGCGGCCAGGAGCAGCGCCAGAGGAGATTTCAGCGTCGGCTCCCAGAATCCCGAGCCCCCGCCGGCAGCGCCCCGCTGACGTTGACGAGCCGGTAGAACGGGGCCCAGCAGACACACGGCGGCCAGCGTCAGGACATGGAGGGGGCCGAAGCTGACCCATTCGGGCGGCATGAACCGCGTCGCCCAGACGAGCAACGACACGACACCTACAGCCAATAGAGCTTGTCCGAGATCACTTGTCGCGGTGGTCCGATTCAGCCGGCGACTGACACGCAGATCCAGTGAACTTCCACAGGCCAGACCGACCCAGCCACTGAGGAAGACGAAGCCCGACATCGCCACCGGTGTCAGGCCCTCACGGATCCAGTCGGGTGCCCCCCACCCCACGGCGACGCCCGCAATGGCGGCCAGCTTCGAGGGCGCCAGCATCACCTCAAGCCATCGGTGCCGGCCTGCGTCGCCACCAGACATCCAGTGCCTCACTGGAATCACCATTACCGGCACGACACAGGCGACAACGAGACGCACGCCTTCCAGGCTCGTCATGATTCATCCTCGTTGGGATGGGTCAGTTCACCTGTGGACAGATTCCGATTGGCCAGCTGGCGGTACTCTTGCCGCAAGCCATCTCTGAACGCATCGATCGACTCACTGGCCAGCGTGCGGAGACGGTGTGTGAGCTCATCCTCATTTCGACGGGGGCCAAGGATCGCCACCTCGTCATCGCGCCCTTCACTTTGCTCCCAGAACGAGCTCAATGCGCGAGCAAATGGATTGGCAACCGCCCCCGCCAGGCGACAGATCAGGCTGCAATCAGATCGACGACAGCCACCGGTCCATAGCAGAGCCGGCACCAGGCGACGTATCCAGAGTGCGGCTGCCTGCCCACCTGCATGGATGGCCTGTGTGTCGACGAGGGATCCGTACAGCGGTTTGGCCGCCCTCTCGAGCACACTTGCCGCAGATGGTTCGAATGGGAATGACAATGGGAACTGCCACAGACGCAGAGCGGTCGATTCCAGCACCTGACAGTCGAGCCCCCACTCGATCCGCCGGTGCCAGACATCTGCTCCAGCCGCCAGAGGGTGATCGGCCTGAAGTCGAAAGGACAATTCATCGATCACCGGATGCACTGCCAGGTCCGTGTATACATGGAGGGCCCATCCGGCCGCAAAGGCCCGTTCGGCCGGATTCTGCGCCTGCGCGACCAGCGCTCGGATCAGATCCGCCGAATGCTGTCGATGAATGGCATCAGACAACTGACGCGGGCCACCAGGAAAGAAACCGATATCGGGTCCCACAACACCGGCGTAGAAGCTGGCCTGCTCTTCTGACAGATCGGTGCGCTCAGCGAGCCCCTCAAGAGCCTGCTGGGCCAGAAGCAAATGCAGATAGGTGCCGGCCACAGGAGGAGTGGGATCTACCTTGTCAGTCCTGGACGGATCCGATCAGAATGGCAGGTCGTCGTCTTCCGGGCCGGGGCCCATCGGCGCGCCGCCACCTCCCATGGGAGCACCGCCGCCACCCTGAGGATTGCCACCACCCTGAGGAGCACCACCACCGCCACCCATACCACCGTCCTGAGGGGGGCCGCCAGGGCCCGGGTCGCCGTAACCGCCGCCACCGCCACCGCCACCGCCACCAGACTGTTGTCCGCCTCCTTCGCCGCGTCCATCGAGCATCTGCATATCCGAGGCAACAACCTCGGTCATGAATCGCTTCTGCCCGCTCTGCGGATCATCCCAGGAACGCGTCTGCAGTCTTCCTTCGACGTAGATCTTGCTGCCTTTGCGAAGATATTGGCCGACGATCTCGGCAAGCTTGTTCCAGAAGACGAGCCGATGCCACTCGGTCCGCTCCTGGCGTTCACCGGAGCCTTTGTCAGTCCAACTGTCGGAGGTCGCCAGGTTCACGTTGGCTACCGCCGCGCCGCCAGGGGTGTATTTCACTTCAGGGTCACCCCCGAGGTTACCAATCAGGATTACCTTGTTCACACCGCGGGCCATGCGGCTTAGTCTCCCAGTTATGCGTGTGCCGGACCGCCCGGTGATGGGATCGTCCGCTTCAATGGGGTGGAAATCTGGACCGGGCAGGCTACCGACGCAACCCTGACACCAATCGATGACGAACGCATATGCGCAATGAGTGCCCGCATCACCGCGTTTGACTTGTATGGGAGCGTCGTTACCTTTCATAAGTTCGGCGTTATACGCCTCTCGCAGTGGATCTTAAGCCACATGCTTAGAGCTCCATGACCGAGAGAACCCCACCCCAGACCGTGCCCTCACAAGAGTCGATTGATGCTGACGATTCTCGCGCAGACCGCTGGCGGTACCTACCTCGGCTTTAATCAGGAGGGCTCCTCGGGGTTACCGACAGGCGCTCTCACGTTCCTCGGCATCTTCGTCGCGATGATTGCCGCGCTCTTTCTCGTCAAGATCCTGCGAGGAAAACGCCGCCCTTCCGGGCGCCGTCGCAGCTCGACAGCCGTAAGCCGTAAGCAACTACGGCAGCAGCAGAAAGACATCCTCAACGACTTTATCGTCCCCGCCGTGGATATGGATCCCCTGATCAATCCACCCACGGGCCGACCTCGTCCGATCCCTGACGAACTACCCAACGGTACACTCCTGGTCAGCCAACTACTGGGCGTGAAGTGTCTGCTCATCGACCAGTTGACGGAAGTCGGTCGACGGACACTGAAAGAGATCTGCGCCCGCAAGCTGCGCGCAACGCAGGCGATCTATCTACCCATGGGAACCCAGATCTACAAGGATGAAATCCTGCACCAGGGGCGCGGCTTTGCCGTAAAGCTGCGCAAGGGCAGCCTGTTCACCAGCGTCGGTGGACACCCGAACGCTTACCTGCTCGACACGCTCTCGCTCCCCCTGCGCCGGGAATTGACTGGCAACCCTCAGGTATTGCCGGTCACGGAAACGACAGCTCAGAAATACCTGCAGAATCTCATCGACATCCCTGCCAGTTTCGAGCTGGTCAAGGAGGACGTCCTCTTTGACGCATCAGCCGAGAATCAGCGGATGGTAGAGAAGGGCGCACTCGTCATCAGCCGTAGCGGTGCGCTGGTCGGCCTGATGCTCGAAGACTATCAGTTGCCGCACAAGGGCCCTCTCACAGATCTGGAAGCCCTCTTCCAGTTGCGGACCCATTTCGAACGCTTCCCTCTTGAGACGCTGATCCAACGGTCCGCCAAGGAGGGCGGCAGACCGATCCCGGTGAATCGAGGCACATTCATCTTTTCTTCCGCCGGTAAGGTGTATTTCGTCTGGAAAGAGGGGCTCGAATTTGATGAAGCGACTCTGACCCAGTGGTCGAAATACCCCACGATCTCGCATCAGGGCCTGCTCGAAGTATCCAAGACCGTGGCCAATCGGATCGGTGGCCCGGGGGTCGTGGTCACGCAGGAAGAACTCAACTACATGCGCGATGTGTTCCGGCAAGCGGGAACGACGAACCTGCAGAAGGAGGGCCTGCTGCTGGATCGCAGTGTCCTCTACAAGTTCATGGTCGACCTGCCCTACGCGCAGACCGGGAAGTTCCGCCACCTACTGGGCACCAAGGTCCATCAGCTCAACAGTGCGAGCAAAGGCACTTTTAGCATTGAACTGGGCGGCAAGGACGTGGAGATCACGGATGTCGACCTACGGGCCGTGCGAGAGCACCTGCTGCCTGAAGGCCGGATGCTGATCAAGATCGGCACGCAGTTGCGCATTCGGGATGAAAGGATGGGAGATTGGCTCTACGCCGTCGTCACAAACCTCTTCTACCCGTACGAGACCTTCACACGCCCCTACATGGAAGAATTCATTCCCGAGAGTGTGCGATTCAAAGGGCGTGAACCGAAGATTTCCATCATCATCGGACCACAGGACAAACCGCACCAGGGCGACATCGGTGCCTCGGGCGAACCGATTGGTGATCTGCTGGCGATCATCAACAATGCCGTGCTGAACAAGGACAAGGAGCAATCGAAGGTCGTCTTCGTCCTCGACGGCACCCTCTTCCACTGGAAGAGCAAGATCTATCGAGTCAACGAAGAGTTGGTCTTTCGCCCCTACGAGGTCAGTGAGAAACTGAGCAATGCCGACTTGGAAGGGCTCTCAGCCGACTGGAAGATCAACGCCGTCGTCGAAGATGAAGTCGAGGAAGAGGAACTACCCACCTTCGAAGAGGCCGAAGAGGATCTCGAGGATCTGCCCTTCGATACGGGCACCCTGCGCTGACATGAACAGGCATCCCGGTACCACGCGACCGGGGCCAGTCCTGGTGGTTCTGCTGACGGTGATCGGGATCCTGCTGATCGGCGCCTTGCAGTTCCCAGGCGCAGCAGTGGCTTCGCCTGTGCGCGTGAATACGCTGGGCGGCGAATCCGCCCTGCTGCTGGATACGACGAATCCCTCCCTGTTTCCCTCACTGGCCGCAACACTTGCCCACGCCGATGTCGAACTCTTCGACAATTGGGCCGGTGCCATCGTGCCGCTGGGTGGCAACAGCGCCTTCGGTCTGTATCTCAATCGCCCAACTCCCGAATCGCGCCGGCTGGGCGCCTACGTGCAGTCCACTGGCAGCCAGCTCTTTCGTTCGCTCTCCCCTACACCGGCTTTCGACGCCGTCGCCTCCACGCAAATCAGGCCCGGACTCCACATCGGTACATCCCTGAGAGTTGCCTACGATCGGCAGCAACAGGCCACGGACGAAGCATCGGCGAGATTGCGTCAGGTGTTACTGGGCGTCAGTCTCGGTCCGGGCAGCGCACGTGGTCTGGATGCGACAGTGCGGATCGATGGGATCACCTTCACCGACGCCACTCAGGGCACCGTCGCCGGAGAAACCGACGGCACGGGGATCGGTATCGATGCGCGGGGCCGCTGGCGCTTGCGCAGTGGTGTGGTGGCACTGCCCTGGCTGTCCTGGGAGCGCACCCAAGCGGGGCTGTCCCCTCAGTCACGACGCGTCACCATCCTGCGATCCGGCATCGGCATCAATGCCCGGATCAAGCCAGGTGTACTGATTGTGGCTGGCGTCCTGGTCGGTGTGGAGGAAGAGCGGATTGATGAAGGCTCGGCACGAGTCTCACGCCACCGGAACCTGCAGTTGCCGACAACGATTGGCGGCGCCGAGATCCGCACCGGTCCCTGCACCGTGCGAGTGGGGATCCGTCATCAGGCCACGTGGTCAGAGCGCACGACCAACGGGCTGGAAGAAGAGATCTTCGCAACCCAACTGACCAGCCAGATCGGGCTCGGCGTCGAATTCGGCAGCGTCCTCATCGATGGCCTGCTACGCAAGAAGATTCTGCTCGATGGCCCATATCTGCTGACCGGTGGTGATGATGAGGGTGGCCTGTTCACGAATCTCAGTCTGACCTATCGCCTCTTCCAGTAGGCTGATCAGGCTGGTCGGACAGGCACTGAGGGTCAGACATCCTCACAGATCGGATCAGTCTTCGTCCTCGTCGTCATCGTCATCCTCAACATCATCATCTTCGTCGTATGATTCCTCTTCGAATGAATCATCGTCGTCGATCTCTGTATCCGGCGGCTCATACTCCTGCAGGCGCTTCTCCAGATCATGGATCGTTCGTCCCTGCGCCGCCACCAGCGAATTGGTGTCTTCGAGTCGGGCACTCAACACGCCAACAACGTTCTCGAGGACCTTCACCATCATCTCACGGTTGCCGCCCAGCATGAGCGAGAGATCTGATCGACGCAACACGAGTCCTGTCGATTTATCGCCAGCTACGACATCAGCAGACCGTGGTTGCCCCGTAAAGAGCCCCATTTCCCCCATCGGGTGGCCCGGACCGAGGCGGGCCAATTCCTTGCCGTCGGTGCCCAGCACCAACATCTTCCCCCGCAGGAGGATCATCATCTCGTCACTCGAGGCCCCACGAGCATACACCGCATCCCCGAGTGCGTAATTCTGAAATCGGCAGATTTTCAGCAATCGCTGCACATCCGTATGGTCGAAGCCGGCGAAGATCTCGATCTTCTGGATGACTTTAAACAGAGTGTATTGACGTTCATTCAAGAGATCGCACCATCGAGCCGATTCGGTAGTGGGGCATTCAGTAGTGGAGCGTAACGAGGATGAAGACGATATTGTACTATCGGATGCAGGTCGCCATCTCTCCACGAAAGAGCGACCGATCGCCCTTTGACGAGGCACTGTCGTGACTCAGACCGTCCCCAAAGACTTCGCACTGCTCTTCGTCGATGACGAAGTGGACTTTCTCGAGACCATCGAAGAATTTTTCGGCGATCTCGGCTATACCGTCTACACCGCCCAGAATGGCCAGGAAGCCTTGATGCGGGTCAAAGAACACCTGCCACGTACGGTGTTCCTCGACATCTCTATGCCTCACATGGACGGCACCGAGACACTGCGCCTGATCCGCGAGATCGACGAAGATATCCAGGTCATTGTTGTTTCCGGTTATGCGTCGGAAGATCTGGCCCGCGACCTGCTCAAGCACGGTGCCTGCGACTTCTTTCAGAAGCCAGTGGATCTCCTCCAGCTACAAGAGACGGTAGAGCGCCTGCGAACCCTGCGCGAGATCTAGGGGTCAGACACCCAGAACACAGCCAGACCACCATCGCCAGAACACGCGTAAGTGGTTTCCAGCAGTGAATTTACTTGACGTGGCATAGGGTGCTGGCTATCCTTCAGAAGCTGTTGGGTGAAGGTCGCAATCCCGTCGTCGATTTCCCGGTTCGCACTCCCCGTTCGAGCCATTTGTGACAGCTGAAGCCCGGCACATCCCTCCTCACGCAACCCCAGCGGTCGTGTCGTCGTTATCGATGACCATCGCCCCGTCCTCTGTTGACCATGTCGACGCAGTGCACATTTGTGTCGCGTCACGCTCATGAAATCAGGGGTTGCCACAACATGTCCTCTCCTTCTCCCGTTGTCGTTCTCGATATTGGTGCATCAAAGATTCAGTGTCTCGTCGGCGAATCTGAAACGACTGGTGATCTGAAGATCCTCGGCGTGGGCGAGTCTGTCTGCCGCGGCATCCGCCGCAGCGCCATCATCGACATGCCTAAGGTGGTTGAATCGATTCGCCTGGCCGTCGGCGAAGCCGAACGTGCCGCCGGCCTGCGTATTACCGGCGCCTATGTCGGTATCGCCGGCTCAGAGGTGAGTGCCCACACCAGTCGCAGCGTGGTCGCGATTTCCGGTTCGTCTGAGCCCATCGACGAACGGGATGTGCAGCGGGCGCTGGCATCGGCCGAGCAGGCCGCCCCCCCCGCAGACGCCATGGTCCTGCACCGCTTTGTTCAGAGCTACGCCGTAGATGGCGAATCTGTCCAGAATCCACTCTGGCTCCACGGTCAGAAACTCGAAGTCCAGACCCTGAGCGCCACTGCGTCCAACCATGCCTGCACCACCCTGCAACGTGCCGCAGAGGAGGCGGGCGTGGGGATTGCAGGTTTCTTCATCGAGAGTGTGGCTGCCGCCTCAGCCCTGTTGAGCACGGACGAGCGCGAAATGGGTGTGGGCGTCGTCGATCTGGGTGCGGGAACGACCGACCTGGCCCTGTTCCATGGCACCCTGCGTCACATGGCCGAGATCCCCTTCGGTGGACAGGACATCACACGCGACCTCTCGCTGGTACTCAACATCTCGCCTCGTGAAGCAGAGCAACTCAAATGCGAGCACGGTGGGGTCTGTGTCGATGCGGATGATGAGCGCGAGGACACAGTGACGTTCAACACGACCTCCGGCCGCTCACACACCATTCTGCGCCAGCAGGTGGACGAGATTATCGAGGCGCGCCAGCAGGAGATCTTCGAATTCGTTGGTGAAGAGATCGAGCGCAGCGGTCATGGCCATCTCCTGGCAGCAGGGCTCATCTTCAGCGGTGGTGGCGCGCTGTTGCGCAACGTGGAGAGCCTCGGGGAAGAAACCCTCGGCCTCCCAGTCAGACTCGGTGTCGCCACCGATGTCGTTGCTGCCGAGCCAGTTCAGGATCCCCGCTTCACCACGGCCATCGGTCTGCTGCGCTTCGCCACGGAAACACCGGCAGATTTTGGCGCCCCGTCTATCGATACCCACAGCCCTCGCTCAGGGATCATGGATCGCGTCGCACGCTTGTTCAGTTTCCTCTAGACAGGCAGCGGCAAAGCTCCCCTGAACCACCGCCTCCTGAACGGATCAGCGTCGTGTTGCGCGTTGACCTGTTCAGGAGGCGGCGGTATATTTACCGGTCGCTTCGGACACTTACGACTGCCTGATTGCGCTTGCAGTTGCCTGATCAGGCTGGTTCGAGCTTGCTATAAGGACAACGCCACCCTAGCTCAGTTGGTAGAGCAATTCACTCGTAATGAATAGGTCTCCGGTTCGAGTCCGGAGGGTGGCTCCAGTCATAGAAGGGGTGGCGGATCAGTCCGCCACCCCTTTCTTTCTGTTATCTGCAACAGATGGTCCCTGGTTGCCGGATCGCACTGATTTTGCTATTCTCGAACGAATCATTCTCCGTTCACCCATCGACGCAGACAACCGATGTCTCTCGACGCCATTCTCTCGACTGAAACGATCGCCGGTATCCTCATTATTGGGGCTCTGGCCATGTCGGTGAGGTCTATCCTGTTTTTCACGCGCGAGGCGGCTACGATGGCACCCAGGCTGCAGAAGATCGACTTCGATCTGAACAAGTGGCGCGACGGGATGTCGGAGAAGAAGAAGGCCGTCAAGGATCTCACCGTCATCGTGGATCCCCTGAAGGACCGGGAGGGTAAGCTGCGAGCTTACCACGAGGTGCTCAAGAACATCGAGCTCTCCCACGAGCGTTCGGAGGCCGAGAGCGACGAGAAGGCAGAGGAAGAGAAACGCAAGCGAATCCAACGTAAGAAGATGGGATTCGACTAGACCGACCTTCGTTACCTCTTGCCGCCGTCCTTCTACGACCCGCCTCGGTAGTCCGTGAATGTCTCCACATGCCTAGATGTCCCCGACAGGCCTCCGGATGTCAACGACATGCCCGTTAATGTCTACGACCTGCCGACCCTCAACGCCGTCCTCAACACCATCTGCGGCACCTTTCTCCTGCTCGGATACCATGCCATCCGGCGTCACGACCGCGCGCGGCATCGTCGACATATGCTGTGTGCCGTTGCCGTATCTGCCCTCTTCTTCGTCAGCTATGTGATATATCATCTGCAGGCAGGCTCGGTGCCCTATCCGCTCCATGACTGGACCCGCACCCTGTATTTTGTCATCCTCCTGCCGCATATCGTTCTGGCCGCAGTGGTCGCCCCCTGTGTGCTGATCCTCCTGTTCCATGCCTTCAGAGGTCGATTCGATCGACACGCGAGACTGGCGCGACTCGTCTGGCCTGCATGGATCTTTGTTTCCGTCAGTGGTGTGGCGGTCTATCTCATGCTCTATCAGTGGGCAGGCGCGATCGCCTCACAGGGCAACTGAAACGAACAAAGGGGCTTTCCCTCTCGGGAAGAGCCCCTCGTTCGATCACGGACCTGGTCGTTGTGTGCGCCGATGCGCACCACGACCATGGTTCAGGCGCGCATCGGCACGCCGGCGACTTCGAGACATTCTGGCCGGACACTGTCCTGTCCCAGAATAATGGCCTGCCAGGCCTCATAGAGATCCCGCATGATCCGTCGAGCCTCGGTGATCGCACCGCGGTCGAGTCGCACATTTCCCTGAATCAGGCGGCGATAGACATACAGGTAGAGTCTTTCCAGGTTTTCGGCGATCGCACCCGTGCTCTTGTCCAACGCATCTGACAGTTGCAGCACGATCTCCTGAGCGTGAATGAGACAGTCCCCTTTGCCGACCATATCGCCCTCCTCCATGCGCACGAGTGCCTCGTCCATGCAGGAGATTGCCTTATCGTAAAGCAAGAGCAGAAAGAGCCCCTTGTCCGACAGTACGGCCGGAGCCCAAGGCATCTGGTCGACGAACGAATCGTCGGCGCTCTCGACGTGATCTCGGTGCTCGAAGCTCTGTGGGCCTACTAGCCCCTCAGAGTTCCCGTCACCGGGGAAGGGAACGCGATTTGTATTGACCATCCTTGGCCTCCTTCGTGAAGCCCGGCGCGTCGCCTCAGGCGATGAGTGCCGGTCTGATGGCAGCGGGCCTCATGCTCGCTTGCCCTCCTGTGGTTGGGTCCTCGGATCCGTCTTGTGAAAATGAACAGATCCGCGATCTCCGCTCACTTCCTCCTCTCGTCCTTCTGGGCGTTTGTGGCGTGTGCCCGGCATTTGCTGCCCGGCGGTTCGGTCGATGTCATCCCCCTCCATATGAATCACATGACCAGGACTTACCATAACTTCCTACCACTTGGTAGTAATATCATCGGCTGAATGGCCACATTCTCCAGCACTAAATCACATTCAGGGCCAATCCTGGCGAACGTCGTTATATTAGGCGCCATGCCAGACGAACTCAGCGACGACGAACTTCACGAACTGATCTCTGCAGCACGCGCCTCAAAATCACCGGCCACCAGGGTGTCCGGTGGTGCGGCCATGTCATATGACTTCCGCCGCCCGCAACAGGTCAACAAGGACCAGGCGCGGCGCATGGAGAGCGTCCATGAGCAGTTCGCCCGCCTCCTGGCGGCGACGATTTCCAGCAACATGCGCCAGGTGGTGGATGTTGATCTCGCATTCTGCGATCAACTGGTCTACAACGAGTTCATCGTCTCCCTGCCGAGCCCCGGCACTGCCTACAGCTTTGTCATGGGGCCCCACGGCGGACAGGCCATTCTCTCTCTCGCCAACGATCTGGTCATGGCCATCATCGATCGTGCCTTTGGGGGGCAGGGCCGCTCATTCACCGGTGGGGATGACCGCGGACTGACGCAGATCGAGATGAACATCATCAACAAGCTCGCAAGCAGGATTTTCGCGGATCTGGAGGCGACCTGGGAACCGGTGGGACGCGTGGAGATCGCTGAGGTCACCCTTGAGGCCAATCCCGAGTTCATCCAGATTGCCGCACCGGGAGATGGCTGTTTCATCGTCGCCTTTGAGGCCAACACACGCTCGGCGACTGGTCTGGTTCACCTCTGTTACCCTCTTGGCAGCCTCGAACCGTTGGCCGACCAACTCTCGCCCAAACCGGGGAACCGCAATCGGCAGGTGGACCGCGCTCAGGTGGACCAACAGCGGCGGGCGCTGGGCAAGATGAAGATCCCCGTTCACCTGCAGGTGGCTCGCGGCGCCCTTTCATTGAACGAGATCGCCCAACTGCAGGAAGGTGACGTCGTCACGCTCGATACGCAGAAGGATGAACCCTCCGTCCTGTTTGTCGGCGGGCGCCCCAAGTACCTGGCTCGTCCCGGACTGTCCGGGCGCAAGCGAGCCGCCAAACTCCTGGACGAGATCGACCCTGACTCAGAAGATCTCTACGGATGATGCCAACCCCGCCGATACTACCTCTATAGGCCATCATCTCGATCGATCACTCATTGGATCCACTCACAAGCTTCCTCCACCGTCTGTCGATGACTCGTCGCCTCATGGGAGGCGTGTTCGCCATCGGCTTCGTCATTGCCTGGTGGGATCCGGATCCCAGACTGATCCTGATTCTGGCCGGTGGCTTGAGTTGCGGTATTCTCCTGCTGGGGCCCTACGCCGCAGCTGCGCTGTATATGACCCGCCTGCAACACATCTGGCGAGGTCATCTGCGCTGGCTCCTGTGTCTGCTGCTGGCCCTATCCAGCGTCGCCCTCCTCGACAGTTTCATCCATTGGTCGACGGCCCAACGAATTCTGGCGGCCAGCGTAGCCTGCGTCGGTACTGTCGTGGGTCACGATGCCACACTGGCGGTGCTCGAATTGCGCAGCAGCGCCGGCCGGGTCGACGCCTGGATGGTGGGCCTCTTCCCCGTCTTCGTCGGATTGTCAGCCCTGGCTGGCTATTGCAGTCTGGGATTCGGCATCGGGGCCTACCAGGTCGTCCGGGCATTCGTCGGGTAACTGAGACAACGTGGCGACTCCTCTAGCTGATACACTGCGAAGCAGCTTCGATGATCTGCTCCTGGGGGCGCCCCAGTTCGACCCTACGGCCAATCTGCCGAATATGGTCGTCTATCCCGTGTTCCCCGCCCGCCTGGCACCAGACCCACCCGACGTGGTCAGCCTCACGCAGGGGCTGCAGCGGGGCGTAAGACTCTCTGACACAGGGATCGTCACACAGGTCCACGTCGACAACCCCCTGCCTACAGCGATCCTGGTGGGCGAGTCAGATATCCTTGTGGGGCCAACCCAGTTGCGCGCGGTACAATTCAGCTGCCTGGTGCCCCCGGGCCGCCGCGCTTCGTTGCCGGTCAACTGTGTCGAGGCCGGACAGCCAACCGTCTACCAGGCCGAATTCACTGATGCGAAAGCCTGCCCGTGGTTTCTGCGGTCATTCAAGCTGGAGCAACTCGCTCGTCACGGCGACAACCATCAGCACCGCATCTGGGATCGCATCAAGGACTACCTCAAGAGCACGGGCACAGTCAGTTCGACCCACGATGTGTGTGCCGTGTTCGATCGCTTCAGTGAAGATGTCGACGATCTGAGCGGGATCTTCCCTCTGCACCCGGGACAAGTTGGCTGTGTCAGCGCCGTGGGCCAGGATCTGTTCATTGAGATCTTCGGTGACCCCGAGTTACTCGAGGAGCGTTATGATCAGGTCTTGCATAGTGCCCTCGTCGAGGCGATCGCTCACCCGACCCGGGAGATCGCACCGGCAGCTCAGATCGATGGTGTGCTTAACGAGTTGATCGAGGCGAGTCGCAACAGCAAAGTCGTGCACAGTCGATCCCTGCGGGACAGCGGACGGACACAGGTATTCAACAAAGGTGCCATTACCGGATCCGGACTCGTGTCGGGAGGCCGCCTGGTGCACCTGACAGCCCACAAGCGTTGTTGGGGCACGGGTCGACCATTCCACGACCAGTTGCCCGGCCTGGAGCAGGATCGGTCTCTGCGAGTCGACGAGCAGGCCGACCTGCTTGCACAACTCGAGGATGACTACAAGAAACGGCGAAAACGCTATCGATCATTCCTCCGGGGATTGACGCCTTCCAGAACCACGACGCAGGAACCCTTCGTGGCGACCGACGAGGAACAGGAGGACGATGACGATATCGCCTTCGAACCCATGCCACTCAGTGGCGCGCTGCACGAGTTCTTCCTGCGTCTGTTCCGACAGTAGCCGACCGGTCTGGTCGACCTTGACATTCCAGGGCGACTCGGCTACAATCGCCCTGCGTTTCCCATCCGCTGAATCCCCCTTCCGGATGGCCAGTCGATTTGCCGCGGTTGCCGGCTGATACGGCATCAGACGCACACCCCGTGTTACCCGATCTGCCACCTCAACCACGTCTCGTCAAAGATGGCTGCCGGCCCTTACCCATTTGACCGCCGCGCACTTCGCGCCCTGCTGTTGTCGATCCTCGGCATCACCGTACTCGTCTCAGCGGGTGCAATGGCCTTGGCCTGGCAACTGAATCGACCCACCGGCGTCCCGGAGACAACGATTGTCGTGCAGTCCGGCATGAGCACGCGGGCCATCGGCAGTCACTTGCAGGAGGCGGGTCTGGTCCGACACGCCCGATACTTTGAGTGGCTGGCGCGATGGCGTGGTGTCGCAGATCGACTCGAAGCCGGCAAATACACCCTGGATGGCCATCAGACGACAGGCCAGTTGCTCGAGAGGCTGCTGGAGGCACCACTGGAACTGGTCCGTGTGACGATTCCAGAAGGGCTGACCCGGCAAGAGATCGCCGCCATCCTGCAGAGCGCGGGGCTGGCCGATTCTGCCCGCTTCATGGATGTCACCGTGGACCCCAAATTGACGGCGGATCTCGGTGTCCCCTCGGCATCTTTGGAGGGCTACCTGTTCCCAGAGACCTACCACCTGCCCCCGGATATCGATGAAGAGCAGATCGCCCGGCACATGGTGGAGGAATTCTTCGAGGTCTTCACCGATGCACACTTTGCTCGCCTTGAAGAGGTCGGCCTGACACTGCATGAAGCGGTGACGCTGGCATCGATTGTGGAGCGAGAGGCCGTCGCTGCGGAAGAGCGAACCACAATTGCAGCCATTTTCCTGCGTCGGCTCGGACTCCGTCGCCGCCTGGAGTCCTGCGCGACGGTGGAATTCGCCCTCGGCCTCCACAGGAAACGGCTGACCAATGCTGATCTGCGCGTCGTGTCCCCCTACAACACCTACCGACACCGCGGTCTGCCTCCCGGCCCCATCGGCTCTCCCGGTCGAGCGTCACTGGAAGCGTCGTTGCATCCCGTAGAGACCCAGTTCCTGTACTTCGTCGCTCGGGGCGATGGCACGCACGAATTCAGTCGCACAAACCGCGAACACGAGACGGCCAAACGAGCCATTCGTCGTGCCGAACGAAACCGCCGTACCAACTAGATATTTCCCTCCACCACCTGCTTCCCGAGAATCTGCAAAGACTTTGTACAGCCTCGATGAACTGAACCCGGAACAACGCGTAGCGGCTGAGACAACAGACGGACCGTTGCTCATCCTGGCCGGCGCCGGATCCGGCAAGACCCGTGTCCTCACCTATCGGATCGCTCACCTGATCGACGCCAAGGATGTCGCGCCATGGAATATCCTTGCCGTGACCTTCACCAACAAAGCGGCTGGTGAGATGCGTCAGCGCGTCGTCGACCTGGTGGGTCCTGTCGCTGAACGCATCTGGATCGGAACCTTCCACTCGGTCTGTGCCCGACTCCTGCGCTATGAGGCCGAAGCCTTCGGACTGCATCGGGACTTCACGATCTACGACGAGGAAGATCGGCGTGCACTCGTGCGGCGCATCCTCCAAGCCAGAGATCTGTCGGACCAGGACTATCCACCTCGGCAGGTAGCCGGACAGATCAGCCGCGCCAAGAATGCGATGATCGATGTGGAGACCTTCGCCAAGCAGGCCGGTGCCGATCATCAGCGTCGCCAGGTGGCCGACGTCTATGCCGACTACGAGCAGGGGCTGAAAGCCAACAAGGCCCTCGACTTCGATGATCTCATCGTCGAACCGGTGCGTGCCCTGCAGCGCTGTCCCGATGTGCTGGAGAAATACCGCAAGCGTTTTGCCTACGTCCTCATCGATGAATACCAGGACACGAATCGGCCGCAGTACCTGCTCACGCGGCTGCTAGCCGAGGAACACCGGAACATCTGTGTTGTGGGCGACGATGATCAGTCGATCTACCAATTCCGGGGCGCCGACCTGCGCAACATCCTGGACTTCGAAAAGGACTACCCCGAGACGAAGGTGGTGCGACTGGAACAGAATTACCGGTCCACCGCCCGCATCCTGAATGCCGCCAACGCCGTCATCGGCCACAACCTCGACCGCAAGGGCAAGAAGCTGTGGACCGCCGGTGTCGACGGCGATCTGATCGACTATGCCGAGTGCGGCGACGATCGCGGCGAGGCGCGACACGTGGTGGCAAAGATCGAGGACCTGTGCCGGGTTCAGGGATACAGCCGGGGTGAAGCGGCCATCCTCTATCGTACCAACGCCCAGTCACGCCAACTCGAAGAAGAGCTGCGACGCAATGGTGTGCCCTACACAATCATCGGTGGCGTCCGCTTCTACGAGCGGCGTGAGATCAAAGACATCCTCGCCTATCTGAGATTGCTGATAAATCCTGATGACGATGGCAGTCTGCTGCGTGTGCTGAATGTGCCCAAGCGCGGCATCGGTGGCACGACGATCGAACGACTCGTCAGCTACGCCCGGCAGGAGCGTCGGCAGCTACTCGATGTGATCGTGCACGAACGCGAGCGCGTTGAGGGTCTGGGGGCACGAGCGATGAAGTGCCTGGACGGATTTTCCGAAACCATGGAAGCCCTGCTCTCTGCGGCAGCACCCGGCGTGATGCCCCTTCCCGAGCTCGTGCAGGAAGTGCTGGAGAAATCCGGCTACCTCGAAGCCCTGCGAGCCGAATCGACACCTGAATCAGAGGCCCGCGAAGAGAATCTGGGCGAACTGGTCTCCAGTATCGCCGAGTATGCCTCCGAGCATGAAGACGATGAGGATTCGGGGCTGAGTGCATTCCTCGAAGAAGTCTCTCTGATGACCTCTGAAGATGAGGTCGACGCCGAAGGCCGCGGCCAGACCCTCACGCTGATGACCTTGCACAGCGCAAAGGGACTGGAGTTCCCCGTCGTTGCCATATGCGGGCTCGAGGAGGAATTGTTCCCCACACAGCGTTCTGTCGAAGAGAGCCGCACGAATCCTGGCGCGATCGAAGAGGAACGTCGCCTCTTCTACGTGGGCATTACCCGCGCCCGCCAGCACTTGCTGCTGACCAGCGCTCAATGGCGTTACGTCTTCGGTCAGAGTCGCCAGATGGAACCCTCCCGCTTCTTGGCGGAGATCCCCTCCGAATTGGTGGAGGTCACAGAGGTCGCTGCGCAGACGCCAAGCTGGGGCACCCCCCCCGGGGCGGCGCGCAGACAGAAACGATCCTCTTCGCGAGACGCTGGGGCCTCTTCACGAGGTGGGTCGACATCCTCCTCCACAGCCCGACACTTGCCGGCATCCAGCGTGTCGACACCGAAGAAAACGCCGCCCGCAGGTGTGCATTACCAGATGGATGAAGACGTTGCCGCCAACGCCGGCAACGACCCCCTCGCCGTCGGTCGCTGGGTCCGTCATCCGAACTTCGGTCGCGGCATGATCACCGAGCGCGAAGGAACAGGGGAAGACACGAAGATCACCGTGCAATTCGGCAGCATGACCAAGCGGATTCTGGTGGCCTATGCGCAGCTGGAGCCGGCCTGACACGCGAATCCCGATGCCACAGGCCCTTCTGGAAATGACGTAAGTCACGAGGAGAGTGTCGGTTGCGATACAGTCTGTGACAGTGTAGTTTCGCCAATGTCTGCGGTCTACTACTACACTGGTACTGGCTACAGCGATCCTGCACGGTCACGGCACGACACAGCTGCACGAGTCGAAATCACAGCTTCACCCGATTCACATCGCCGTGCGTCTTCTCAGACCCATATGGCCGCACCGGGACCAGAATCCCCTGCGGAGCCCGTAATTGGACCCAGCACCGGACTCGGGCTCGTAACGCGATCCCACATCACGTCCTGATCCAATCACTTCTCCTGCCACCTTCGAGGCCGATCCACATCTATGAGCACGCCCGATTCCACCGAGACACGACCCGACATGGCCAGCGGCTCGCCAGACGAACTGCCCGGGGTGGCCGCGCCACGTCGCGTGGCGATTCAGAATGTGGGATGCAAGCTCAATCTCTATGAGAGTGAAGCCCTCAATGCCGGCTTCCGGAAGGCGGGCTTTGACGTCGTTGGCTTTGACGATGCCGCCGATATCTACGTCGTCAATACATGCACCGTCACGGGCGCCGGCGATGCCGATTCGCGGCGGGCAGTACGACAGGCGCGACGCCACAGTGAAGACGTGCTGGTGGTGGCCACCGGCTGTTATGCACAACGTCGGCCCGAAGAACTGACCGAGGCGGGCGCCAGTCTCATCGTCGCCAATGGCGACAAGGCGCAACTGGTCGATGCGGTCACCCGCCGCCTGGCCGATGAACCTGCACCCGACTTGAGCCCAAGAGGCCGGCCGCAGACCCGGGAGTTCCTCGAGATCGATGGACTCGTTGAAGGTGGACGAACACGGGGCACCCTGCAGATTCAGGATGGGTGCGACGAACACTGTACCTATTGCATCATCCCACAGGTCCGCGGCGTCAGCGTCAGCCGGCCCGTGCAGGAAGTCTTGGCGCAGGCGCACCGTATGGTCGACGCCGGTTACGTCGAACTGGCTCTGACCGGTGTGCACACGGGAAGTTTTGGTCACGATCTGCAGCAGGGCAACACCCTGGTGGAATTGCTGGTCGCTCTGGAGCAGATCGATGGCCTGCATCGTATCCGCCTCAATTCAGTGGAACCAAACTTTGTCACAGATGAACTCATCGACTGGGCGGCCACCTCGACGCGACTCTGTCGGCACTACCACATCCCCCTGCAAAGCGGTGATGACGATGTCCTGCGTCGGATGGGACGTCGCTATGACCGCGATCACTACGCGGACCGGATCCAACGATTGAGCGCTGCGGCTCCCGATGCCTGCATCGGAGCGGATGTGATGGTCGGATTTCCAGGCGAGACAGATGCGCAATTCGAAAACTCCCTGGAATTGCTCACCCGGTTGCCCATGTCTTATCTGCACGTCTTCTCGTATTCACTGCGTGAAGGCACACCGGCGCAGCGTCTCCCCGATCACGCACCCCGACAGGTGAAGTCCACCCGGGCACGCCGCCTGATCGAGTGGAGCCAGCAGCAGCGTCTCCAATTCCATCGTCGCCACGTGGGACAACAGGTCGAATTACTGATCGAGAAGGCGCGGCGCGGTGATGGAACGGCCCTGGCCGTGGGTACGACTGACAACTACATCCGCGTCCTGGTTGAGGATGGGGGCGACGTATCTGATCCTCAGCTCCGACCGCACGAATTGGTCGACGTACAGATCGATGAGGCTCGCGAAGATCTGGCATTCGGCTCCCTGCGTGTCCCGCAGGAGGTGGCCGCATGAGCGAACTGCCCCGCATCGAACTGCTTGAGACAGCCGAGGCGACACCGCAAGCTGCTGCATCGCGCCCAGCACCCGACCACCATCGCAGCGTCTATATCGAGACCTATGGTTGTCAGATGAATGTGGCCGACACGGAAGTCGTGGCCAGCATCCTGGCCGATGCCGGATACCGCATCGTCGATCAACTCGAAGCGGCCAATGTCATTCTCGTGAATACCTGTGCCATCCGGGAGAATGCCGAGGAACGAGTCATCGGTCGCGTCAGTCAGTTGAACGGGCTGCGAAATCAGCGCCCCGACCTCACGATCGGTGTGCTGGGATGCATGGCCCAACACCTGACGGACACACTGCCGGCCCGCGCACCCTACGTCGACCTGATCGCCGGACCTGATACCTATCAGCGTTTGCCTGAACTACTTGCCGAGACGGCAGATGAAACGTTGCTGGACACGCGGCTGAGTCGAACCGAGAACTATGTCGGCATCGATCCGACTCGCTCCAAGGGCACCAATGCCTGGGTGACAATCATCAGAGGTTGCGACAAATTCTGCACCTTCTGTGTCGTCCCCTACGTTCGTGGCCGGGAGCGCAGTGTGCCCTCCGACGAGATCCTTCGCCAGGTGCACGATCTGGCTGAGGCCGGCTTCCGTGAAGTGACCCTGCTCGGTCAGACGGTGAACTCCTACGACGACGGCCAGCGAAACTTCGCCCGCCTCCTTCACGAGGTAGCAGGTGTCGATGGGATTGACCGGGTCCGTTTTACCTCACCCTATCCGGCAGACTTCAACGACGCAACCATCGCCGCCATCGCCGAGTTGCCGCAGGTGTGCCCCTCGCTGCATCTACCCGTGCAATCCGGATCCGATGCTCAGCTTGAGGCCATGCGGCGCGGCTACACGATCGGAGAATATCGGGATCTGGTGACGCGTCTACGCAGTGCGATCCCGGACCTGGCTCTGACCACGGATCTCATCGTCGGATTCTGTGGCGAATCCGATGAAGACTTCCAGCAGACGGTGGACCTCATGGAGCAGATGCGCTACGACAGCGCCTACATGTTCCGGTATTCGGAGAGATCAGGCACCCACGCTCACAAGCGCATGCCCGATGATGTCGCAGACGAGGTCAAACGCCAGCGGCTGCAACAGATCATCGGGCGCCAGGAAGAGATCTCCCTTGAGAAGAATCAGGCATGGATCGGTCAGACGGTGGAGGTTCTCGTCGAAGGCAAGAGCCGTCGTCCCGATGCCCAAGGTCGAGACACATACTATGGCCGCTCGCCGCAGGGCAAGGTGACGATCTTCTCTGACCCAGTCGAGAAGAATCAGATGACGAGAGTGACCATCGACCGCGTAACCTCTCATACGCTCTACGGTTCGATCCAGCCGTAGACACCCGTCTCACGCTGCGGCGTAACCGTTCTTCAGCGATCGTGCTTCAGTGACCTGCTTCAGTGATGGAGCGATCCTCCGAGTCGCTGAACTGCAGATGCTGGTCGACGACCACGCGGCCGATCTTCTGCCATCGCCCATCGGGCCAGCCAATCTCGACATTGACGCTGTCGGCTCGATCCGTGCCGAAGTGAAGACGATGATCATCCTGCGACAGATAACCCGTCCCCGCCCCCACCTGCCGCCTCATCACGCGGCCATCCGGTAATTCTACTCTGACGCGTGTACCGATGGCGCTGCGGTTTCGGCGTGGGCCCCGCAGTTGGAGGGTCAGCCATCCGGCCGCGTGAGAGTCATTGCGCAAGAGGCCGGGTATCGTGTCGAGATTGACGACGGCAATGTCGACATCGCCGTCATCGTCGATGTCTCCCAGTGCTGCGCCGCGACTCGACGCCACCGAGTTGAACCCCGGCCCGGAAGATGAGGAGTGATCCCGCAGATAGCCCTGCTCGTTCCGGAAGACCTGGTTGGCCTGGCGATAGGTCGTACCGATACCTGCCGCATCGACTTGCGGATAGACATGGCCATTGGCCACGAACAGGTCGAGATCGCCATCCAGATCGAAGTCGGCAAATCCGGTCCCCCACCCCAATGTGGCCAGTGTTCGACGCCCAAGATCACTTCCGAAGGCCATCTCACGGAATTGCATGGGTGCCTGTGTCTGTCGGTAGAGTGACACGTGATCGTGGGAGAAATTGCTGACCAGCAGATCCTGAGTCCCATCCCCGTCGACATCACCGATGGCGATGCCCATCCCGGCCTGATTGCGTCCGTCTTGACTGGCTGAGACGGAAGCGGCGGCACCGATTTCCTCGAGCCTGCCTTGCCATCTTCCTTGCCCATGGGTGAGGTGGCCATGGACCGTGTGATTGCGGTATAGGTAATTCGGCGTGGCATCATTGGCAACATACAGGTCCTGGTCCCCGTCATCATCCAGATCATGTGCCACGGCGCCCAGGCCATAACCGGCTGGCCGCTGCCCGAGTGCTACTTCAGTGACATCGGCAAAGAACGCATCTGCGTCCCAGGTCCGCTCAAAGAGCCGATCCGGCGCCGGCAACATACCGGCCGGTCCACAGAAGGCGGCGATCCCACGCCAGGTACAGGGTGGCTGAGTATCGATGGGCAGATCGGCGGGACGATCCACATACTGAGCCAGGTAGAGATCGACATCACCATCCAGGTCGTAGTCGGCGGCGGCAATCCCGCTGCTCCAGCGCTCATCATCTGCGCCCCCGGCGCCGGCAACCGACTCGAAGGTGCCATCCCCGCGATTGCGCAGCAGGCGATTGTGCCCCCACGCACTCAGATAGATGTCGGGCCAGGCATCACCATCCACATCCCACACCGCCACACCCATACCCCAACTGTGAACATCCACTCGCGCCTGTTCGCTGACGTCGGTGAAATGTCCACCGCCATCATTCCGATACAGGATGGCCCGGGGATCCGGTTTTGTGTCACTGACCTGGGGGCCACCATTGACGAAGAACAGGTCCCGGTCACCATCGCCATCGTAGTCGAGGATGGCCACCCCGCCTGTATTGGCTTCGAGGATGTCGCCTTTGCGCGGCGAACCGCCACACACCGGCACCGTGACACCGGCCTCTGCGGCAATATCCACAAACTGGGGCCAGGCATTGCCGTCACGACTCGCGGATCGCCCATCACGACAGGCGAGCATGGCGACGAGGGCCAGCAGCAACAGCAGCGACTCAGTTCTCAGGGTCCGTGATACCATCCGCGTCTCCCAGGCGCATCAACTCTTCCCCCTCTGGCATCGATTCCGGATCCATGATCGGTGCCGCTTCGCGACCTCGTTCGCAGTAGGAACGGAAAGGACAGTGTCGACACTCGGCCTCGTCCGGCGTTCGGCCAAAGACCTCTTCGTCACCTGCGTTCATGAGGGAAGCCATCTCGCCGACGATCTTTGCCAGCCTCGCACGCCCCTGCTCGTGCGCTCCCGTGTCATAGGGCAGTCGCACGGGCGTCGCGGGTTCGCGCGCATGCCAGTAGATCAACTCCACGGACTCCGGCTGAATCTCGACCTCCTCTGCCCCGGCCAGCAGCTGTGCCCCACGTTCGGCAGCGACGAACCGATACACCACGCTCTGCCAGGTCTGCGCCAGGCGTTCACGACTGCCTGGCAATCCCGTCTTCCAGTCGAAGATGCGCAACACACCACTGCCCTCCACGGTGAGCCGGTCGAATTTTGCCACAAGCGTGACCCCGTCCAGGTCAGTGGCGAGTTCAACTTCCGTGAAGTCTGCCTGCAGATTCTCTGGCATCATGGTCAGGGCTGTGTGAAGGAAGCTGTCCCACCAGCCGCGCAGGACTGGATCACCACTGGCTTCGACCATCGGCGTCACCTCCATCCCCAGTGCGTGTTGCTGAATGAGGAGATGGAAATGCTCACCACGCCGCATGGCCTGCTCAAACTCGAGCTCCGTAGAGGTCAGCGGCGCCGGCCAGTCGAGACCGCGAACGTAGCGCAGGTAGAATCGGCGGGCACACCGATCGAAGGTGTCGATGGCACTCTGACTCAGGACCAGATCGCTCACGATGACGACTCAGGTGCCACACGGCGGGCGTGGTAGAGTGTCTGTAGTTGTTCGAAGGCCAGAGCCGGCTCCACGCGGCGGGTTCGCTGCCCGACAGGCACGTATTGGCTGTAGCTCAATGACAGATAGCGGCGCGCGCGTGTGACAGCTACGTAGAGGAGTCGAAGTCGTTCAGCGATCGTATCGAGCCGTCCTTCGCTCGTGCCATCGCGCCCACTCGTCTCACCATCGGCTGCATCCAGCAACCACACACGAGCCATCTGCGCCGGGTCTCCACCCAGGTGTTGTTGATGGCCGCGGAAGTCATCTTCCAGCGAAGCCGGAAACTCCACCGCATCGACACCGAGCACGTATACGAGGTCCCACTCCAATCCCTTGGCCTTGTGAAGCGTCGTCAGCGTGATTCGCCCGGGTTGCGGTTCGAAGCTGCCATCCTCCTGCGACAGCAGCGATCGGCCCACCGCCGCATCACCGAGTTCAGCCACCAGTTCCGGCAACCGCCAGGCTGGATTCTCGTCGCTCAAACGACGCAGATACATGGCGATCTCGTGCGCCGTGGCCAGATCATCTTCGGGCAGAAGATCGTGAGCCAGGGCCATCGTCAGTTGATCGACGGGCAATGATGCGGCAGGAAGCCACTTCATCACACGCTTTGAGAATTCTCCGATCCGGTGCCACGTGTCCGGTTCGATATCCGACACGGGCGGGAATGCATCAGATGTCTGCAGGCCGTCATCGGCCACTGGCGCCAGCAGGATCTCGGGACGATAGCAGCTGCGCAACAGCCGTGCGGCTCGATCGTCGCTGTCCTCTTCACCAGCCGCCATCTGAACCGCCTGCCAGGCTCTCTCCAAGGCGCGCGCATTGGCCGGTTGCGCGATCAGTGACAGGGCGCGAGCCATCGTGTCGACGATTGAACGCGCCTGCCGAGAGCTCTGCAACCGTTCGTCGAAATGGATCCCGAGTTCCCGCAGCGATTCTGCTACATCGAATCCCATCTTGTTCGTCGGCACGAGAATCGCCACGGTCATCTCAGGCTGCGAGGTACAGAAACGAGCCGCGCGTCTGCTTGCGTCGATGAGCTCCTGGTGACGGTGTTCGAAGGGGCGAAACAGAATTCCCTGTCCCTCAGCATCCTCCGGATTGGGCTGCGGATCTCCCGGATCCGTGGAGCGCAGGGCCTGATCTCGAAAGGCTCGTGAACGGATCGCTTCCAGCGGATAGCGGTCACACGTCCAGCGGACCAGGTCGTTGGCCAGATCCAGAATAGCAGGTGCAGATCGACCGGAGATCGACATTTCGATGGCCTGCACATCCGCTCGATCGAGGAATCCGCGCAACAAGCGGGGATCGGCGGAAGTAAATGTGCTCGTAATCGACTGATTCGGATCTCCCACACGGATCCAGTTTCCCGTGGGCTGAGTCAGTCGACCGAGAAGCTCTTCCTGCAGCGGTACGCTGTCCTGTGCTTCGTCTTCCAGAACGACAGGCCACCGCTGCGCGAGACGCGCGGCAACATCCTCGGCCCCCTCAAGCAGTGACACGGCGAGCCGTACCATATCGTTGAAATCGATCCCGCCGGACGTCTCGACCTGTTGCTGATACGATTCATAGATCTGCGCGCCGATCCGGACCAGCAGGGGCGCCAGGGCCTGCGATTCGGTGGCCTTCTCTGTCTGGGCCAAACGCAGTGTACTGGCCGGATCCAGGCGTAGATTCTTGGCGCTGGCGATCACCGTGGAAGCCAGAGATCTGGCGATCCGCTGCCACTGCCCCTCCCAGCGTTCGTCATACACGTCGCCCTCGCCCGGTGCCAGACGCCCCCACACGGGCACATTGACGCGATTCCAGTCGCCGACGGCTCGGTCAATGAATCCATTCGTCGAGGACTCGTCCAGAACGCGGAAGTCCGTCGTCGTGCCCACGTGGCCGGGATAGGCCCGCACGAGTCCGAAGGACAGACTGTGCAGTGTGCGCACATCGTAACCGGTGGCCGGCAACCCCCGCTCACGCAGGCGGGCCCCAATCCGTCCGCGCAAGGTATCCACCGCGGCATTCTGATAGGTCACCACCAGAACACGCCCCCGACGGCCCAGGGGGCCCTCGCCGTGCACGCGCTGCTCGAGCAGACGGGCGGTCAGTGCCGCGATCGTCGCCGTCTTGCCACTGCCGGGCACCGCAGCGACGCCGAGTCGCCCACCTTCGTATGCGAGGATCTCCCGCTGACCGGCGCGCGGCCGAAATCCGCCCGACTCAGCCATCGGCTTCCCCGTCGATTACACGATCCCTCGCATCGAAGACGAGGTCTGTCACCGCGTGCAGCAGCGGGCTGTCCTGGGGTTCACCTGCCGCCTCCAACTCGCTCCAGCACAGGTAGACGGTCTGTGTGACCCGAGCACACAGGCCTCGCACGAGTCGCCCCAGGACATCGTTGCGTTGCCCAAAATCGAGACGGTCCGTCCACGTCTGACCCTGTGGCCAGTCGCGGGCCAGCACGTGAGGATTGGTGAGTGGCTGGTGCGGTGGCGCCCACCAGTGGATCGATCCGATATCCAGCCAGAATTGGAAGCGAACCTGACGTTCATCCAGCAGGTAGGTCGTGACCGGCGCCACGATGAGCACCTCATCGGACGCCGCCTGTGCCATAGGTGTCTCATAGGCCGCGGCCACGACACCTTCGGACACCATCTCCGCATAACGCTCGCCGACCTGCCTGCCTTCCAACCCCAGGGCGGGCGCGGTCTTGCGGAAGGCTTCCGCCGAGGCGATGAAACGCGCGAAGAGGGTCCCGTCACCCGGATCCAGATCAGGTCGGGAGAGCACCTCGCCAAACAGGCGTCGCAGGAGATGGTCAAGGGGCATGGATTCGCCTCCCCGCAGGCGCTGCAGCCAGGACCACAGACCCTCATATCCCTGCATCTGACCTGGCGTCAGACGCTCTGCCAGATCGCCCTGTGACAACTGGGCGATCGAGCGCAACTCGCCCTTGCCCCGATCATATGCGGCCCGGCCCAATATGGCGGCACGAACCGGATCCAGATCCAGCGCAATCGACAAACCCTCTGCAACATCCCAGGAGTGAGGTCGCATCGTCCAGTCATCGTGAGCGAGGGCCGCCAGGGCGAGAGCGCCTCGCACAAGGGGCTCCTCGCGCAGACTCTCGAAGCGGCGCACGACGGAAAAGGGTATGCCCTTTGCGCGCAGGGCCTGCTGCAGAACGAATCGCAGAACTCCGTCTGCATAGGGCGCGACGATGGCAATCTGACCAGGTTCAGCGGCGCCTGCCTCCACCAGCTCCACGGCAGTTTTCGCGACCGCTTCTATCATGCCCGCGCGATGCCGGGCGGCAATTGAGGCAACGGTCGTGGCCGCGATCTCGGCATGGGGCCGCTGGCTGCTGCCATCGCCTGACAGGTCGTCGAGATCGGTGATGATATGCTCGGCCAGATGATCGACGGGATGATCCTGCGACGGGATCTGAAGGGTCTCGTCACAGCCCTCCTGCAGACGGGCCGCCCCGATCGGATCCACTCCCAGGAAGACACGAAAGCCGCCGTGACGCCGATAGACCATCAGTGCCGAGTCGCTGAGACTCAGCTGATGCGCCAGGAAATCCTGAGCGACAGGGACCGACTCCTCAACCCCTTCCACTGCCAGAAAACGATAGTGAGCCAGATACGCGGCGCAGGCCTCACGCTCTCGCAGGAATCGGTGGAACAGATCCACGGCGAGAGAGACATCGAGCAGATTGTGCTGCAGGCAATGATCGCGGAACCGATCGATACACACCTGCACCTGGTCGAAAGTGAGAAGGTCCTCCCGCTCGCCGCCCCAGGCCGACTTGAGTCGCGCCCCAACTTCCTGCATGGGATACCCGTTGACGGCCGCTTTGTTGAGATTGTCGAGCAGTTGAGAAAGGATGCGCTGTGGCCGCATGGCCATGCCCTCGAAGAACCCTTCGCCCAGCAGGGGCTGGACGATCTGGCTCATCAGATACTGGGCCGTCTCGTAGGTCAGGAAGACAGGGGGATCCAGTGGGTGGGCAAACCCCGCCGCGGCTGCCACATCCGGCCAGAGCAGTCGCACCGCCTTGGAAGCCAGGCCGTAGTATGTCTGAATGCCAACAGCGGCGGCCTTGGAAGGATCCTTCAGGGAGGATGCCAGAGTGGATCGGTATTGTTCACGTCGATCACGCTGGGGTAACAGCACCAGAATCTGGCGCGGCGGCACGCCCTGATTGAGCCAGCCTTGCAGGCGATGCAGCATGAGTTGCCGAGCGATCGGGCCCTGAGGAGACTCGATCCACAGTCGCCCCGCCGTGGGAGCAACCAGGCGATCCAGCACAGCCTCGGGAACAGAGTCGATCCGATCTACCCGATCGGCATCGCCCCGATCAACATCGTCGCGATCAGATGCGGCCGATGTCACGACCCGGACTTGAAGATCGCCAGCACTTCAGAGGCGTCGGCAGCCTCGACGAGATCGTCACGCACCTGCTGTTGCTGGAGGAGCCGGGACAATTCGGCCAGCAGAGACATGTGCTGTTTCTGGTGTTTCTTCGGCGTGCCCAGCAATGCCACGATGTGGACGGGGGCATTGTCGATGGCGTCGAAATCGATCCCCTCGCGGGAGATGCCGATCGCCAGAATCTGGCGCCCGATCGAATCTTCGTGGGCGTGTGGCACGGCAACACCCTTGCCGATTCCGGTGGAGCTCTGCTGTTCGCGTCGAATCAGGTCGGCGAGGAATTGCTTCGGATTCTCGATCTCGTCGTCGTCTTCGAAGACAGCCGATAACTCACGGAGGGCATCGAACTTGCGCGTCGACTGGAGGTCGACGACGACATTGTCCTCTCGCAGGATGCGGTCCCATTTTTCCATAAGCTGAAGCGGTGACGGCCTTGCTTGGGGCAGGATCGACGACGAATGGGACACGAACAGATCGTGCCGCGTATGTCAGGCGCGGTCACTTTCGCAACGGCGGGCAAACTAACCGGGGGCCCAATGAAAGTCAAGCAGAAGGCACGGCCCGAATTGAGCTGATTCCGGGGCAGCCGACCACCGGGCCCCAGGCACGTATCTGCCGGCGAGGCGTCCTCCGGCGCCGGACATCCCAATGTCTCTAGAACAGCGGCCGTAACCGGCTGAAAACACTATATTTGGGCACCATTCACTGATCCCTCACTGGCGGAATTCCGCAAGATATGAAGCGCATTCTCGTGACCGGTGGCGCCGGCTTTATTGGCTCCCACACAGTCGACCGACTCCTGGGCCAGGGCTACGATGTGCGGATCCTGGATCTGCTGCAGGAGCGTGTGCATCCGCATGGCTGGCCATCCTATCTGCCGGATGTGGAGAAGATCCGCGGAGATGTGCGAGATCCAGTCGCCATGCGCCGAGCCCTGGCCGACGTGGACGGCGTCGTACATCTGGCTGCCTATCAGGACTACATGCCCGACTTCAGCACGTTCTACGACGTGAACACGACGAGCACGGCCCTGCTTTTCGAGATCATCGTCGGTGACCGCCTTCCCGTTGAGCGGGTCGTGCTGGCCTCATCACAATCCGTCTACGGCGAGGGGAAATACGAGTGCGGACAGCACGGGATGTTCTTTGCCGATTTCCGCTCCGCCGATCAACTGGCACAGGGCGCATGGGAGATCCGATGTCCTTCCTGCAATACCATCGCCTCCCCCGTCCTGATCGATGAAGAGACCGTCAAACCCCACACCGCCTATGGGATCTCCAAGTACGCCCTCGAGTTGACGTCGCTCAATCTCGGGCGGAAGTACGACATCGGTGTGACGAACATGCGGTATTCCATCGTCCAGGGTCCCCGTAACTCCTTCTTCAATGCCTACAGTGGGATCGCCCGCATCTTCGCCCTGCGACTGTTGCACGGCCAGCCCCCCATCGCCTACGAAGATGGCCATCAACGCCGTGACTACGTTCACGTGTCGGATGTGGCCCAGGCAAATGTCATGTGCCTCGAACACCCTGACGCCATCGGTCGATGCTTCAACGTGGCAGGACAGCAAGCGACGACCGTGCTCGAGGCGGCCCAGATGCTGGCCCGTGCTTGTGATCGGCAGGATATCGAACCCGTCGTCAGCGGTGAATATCGTTTTGGCGACACACGCCACACGGTATCCACCGCAGCCGCCCTGGAGCGACTGGGGTGGCAGGCCCAGATCCCTCTCCAGATCATCTATCGAGACTATGTGGACTGGGTGCGGCGGCAGCCCGACCTGGCGGACTTCTACGCCCGTTCGCAGGAGAAGATGAGGCAAGCTGGTGTCCTTCGGCGCGTTCAACCCGGACAAGTCGCAGGATGAAAGCGGTGATCCTTGCCGCCGGACGCGGCTCACGCCTGCGCCCCCTGACCGACCACGTGCCCAAACCGATGATCCCCATCTCGGGTCGGCCGTTGCTGGAACACACACTCCGCCTTCTGTCCAACCATGGATTCGATGATCTCATCATCAATCTCCATCATCTGCCCGACACGATCCGCAGCCACTTCGGTGATGGCCGCGAATTCGGTGTGCGTCTGGACTACGCCCATGAACCGCAGTTGCAGGGTACGGCGGGGGCCATACGCGAGATCGACCGGACGGGATTCTTCGAGGGTCAGGATTTTCTCGTCTACTACGGTGACAACCTCATCAATGCGGATCTCAGCGCCTTGTGGAATCAGCATCTCAACGAGGTCCCGGATGCAACGATCGGGCTGGTCCGTATGCCGGATCCACAACACCGTGGGATTGTCGGCCTCGACGAAACCGGACACGTCGACCGTCTGATCGAGAGGCCGACACCGGAGGAAGTCTTCGACGACTACTACATCAATGCGGGCGTGTATGGGATGGGACAGCGACTCCTGGAGACGATCCCTGCCACGGGGACCCCGGACTTTGCCGCTGACCTGTTTCCCGAAGCATTGCAGAAGAAGCGCCCACTGGTTGGACACCCCCTTCGGGGCCAGCTACTTTCCACCGACACCCCCGAACGCTATCGGGCAACATGTGAACAGGTGGCCGCAGGCCACTTCACGCTGCCCTGAACCGGCCCTGTCCACGGTCCCGCCTTGATTTCGACGCGAGCTCCACTACGCATTCCCCTTGGAGGCGGCGGCACCGATCTGCCATCCTACTACCGCGATCACGGTGGCTTCATCCTCAGCGCCGGAATCGACAAGTACATCTACATCCAGCTCAACACGCTGAAGGTCGAATCCTTCATTCGTGTGAAGTATTCGCAGACGGAGCGCGTTTCCGATCCGGCCCAGATCCATCATCCCCTGCTGCGCGAAGCCTTGCTGCACAGGGGGTTGACTTCGGGTATAGAGATCGGCGCCATGGCCGACGTGCCCGGGGGCACGGGTCTGGGATCTTCCGGATCCTTCACCGTCGCCCTTCTATCGGCCCTGCACGAACACCAGCGCCAACCGATCCCCCCCCAGCAACTGGCTGAAGAGGCCTTCCATGTGGAGGCGGAGCGTGCCGGCCAACCGGCAGGCAAACACGACCACTACCTCGGTAGTTTTGGGGGGCTGACCTGCCTCGATATCGCCACCGATGGTCAGGTGAGCGTCTCTCCTATGGAGATGTCGCTGCATTCGGTTGAAGAGTTGCGTAACAGCATGGTCGTCTTCTACACCGGCATCCGGCGTGAAAGCTTCGACATCCTCTCCCAGCAGGAGGCCGACACGCGCCGGGGAGACAGCCAGGTCGTGGACAGCCTGCACGAAGTGAAGGCACTCGGCCTGCAGATCAAGTCAGCCCTTCAGGATGGTGATCTGGACTCATTTGGGGAATTGCTGCACCGCCATTGGGATACCAAGAAGAAACGGTCCGAGAAGATGTCCGACCCCCGGATCGATGGTTGGTACGAACTGGCTCGTCGTCATGGCGCGCTGGGCGGCAAACTCATGGGCGCCGGAGGTGGCGGATTCCTCATGTTCTATTGTCCCGCCGAGAGACGTCAGGATCTGCGCGAAACCATGGCCGCAGAAGGCCTGCTGGAAATGAGTTTCCAATTTGATCACGAGGGAGCGAAAGTCCTCATGAATGCGTGAGACGCGAGCCGATGCATAACCAGCAATACATCGACAGATTTCTCGTCCAGATGGACGAGGTAATGCGGCAACTCCCCAAGGCGGACATCGACGCGGCCATCGAGTTGCTGTTCGACACCTGGCAGCGTCGTGGCACGGTCTACCTGGCCGGCAATGGCGGATCGGCCTCCACTGCCAGTCATTTTGCCTGCGACCTGGCAAAGTGGACGATCTGCCATGGCAAGCCACGTTTCCGTGTGATGGCATTGACTGACCATATGCCATTGGTCAGCGCCCTGATGAATGATGAAGGCACGGCCAACATCTACAGCGAACAACTGATCCCCTTCGCCGGCCCCCATGATCTGCTCATCCTGATCAGCGTGCACGGAGGTTCGGGAGCGGGCAATGCCGGCGCGTGGTCACAGAATCTCCTGCGTGCCCTGCAGACTGCACATGATCAAGGCGCCCGCTGCCTCGGCTTGAGTGGTTTCGACGGGGGCGCCCTGCAGGAGATGGCCGATGTCTGCATCACCGTTCCCATCGATTCCACGCCTCACGTGGAGTCGGCGCACCTGGCCATCGAGCATCTGATCTGCGACTGCCTGCGCCAGCGCATCGCTGCAGCCTGAGCAGGCGATGCCTCTCTCACCTCACCGCGGTCTCGACTCGGCAAGCCTTGATCTGGGTGGCCTGATGGTCACGCCCGTGCTTGCAGGTCGTTTCGCTCTGGATGGCGGCGCCATGTACGGCGTGATCCCCCGCCCCCTGTGGTCGAAGGTGACGCCACCCGACGACCGACACCGCATCCCGATGGTCTGCAACTGCCTGCTCGTGGACACCGAGGAGGGTGATCGATGCCTCATCGACACCGGGTTGGGGCAACGATTCGAATCGCGCGCCCGCGACATTTTCTCCGTCGACGCAGAGCCATCGCTGACCAGCAGTCTGGCATCGGTAGGTGTCGATCCGGAGCATATCACACACGTTCTGTTCACGCACCTCCACTTCGACCATTGTGCCGGAGCCCTGATTCGGGAGGGCACAACGACACGCGCGCTGTTTCCTCAGGCCAGACACCTGGTGCAGTCGGTGGAAATCGATGAGGCGATGGCCGGACACAGTATCATGCGCGCAAGCTACGTCGCCGACGACATCGACCTGCTTCGCCGATGCACCGATTTCGATGGCCTGTCCGGTGATTCGCAGATCCTGCCCCGGATTCACACGTGGGTCACCGGTGGTCATACACGTGGGCATCAGGCCATCCTCCTGCGCGGACGAGATCGGACCCTTGCCTTCCCCGGTGATCTGATACCCACTCGCCATCACCTGAAACCCTACTGGATCATGGCATACGATATGCACCCGCACGACACGCTGAGGAGAAAGGCCGACTTCATCGACAGGGCTCTCGCCGAAGACTGGATCATCGGTTGGGATCACGATCCCGAGGGCCCCTTCAGCCAACTGCGCCGCGAAGGAGACCTGGTGACGGCCGTCGATCCGTCAGCGATCGCAGGCGGCACGGCGAGTCGGGCCAGTTGAGTCTGCGTCGATCCGCCACGGCCGTCATCGAACGGGACACCCTCTGGGAGGAAGAGGTCGCCACCGAACCATGGGAGGTCGGCTGGGCCACAGAGGCGATCTTCTTCATCCGCGTTCTTGAGCGTGACACGCCCACGGCCGGGGCGAGTCTGCGCGTGCAGGTATCACCCGATGGCATGCACTGGGTGGATGAAGGAACTACACTCACCGATGACGGTGAGCAACTCATGTGGAGACGGGTCAGCCACTTCGGGGGCTGGCTGCGACTGGTCGGCGACATGCCGACAGGGCAGCGTCTTCGCGTCATCGTCTATCTCAGTCTGAAAGAATAGGAATCGCATGGCCCTGGGAATCATCTCGTTGACCGAGCAACACCAGCACTTGCTGACCCGCCTCAGCGAACTGGTTGATGATCTGGATCCGGATCTGCCCGAAAGTCTGCAACGGATCTTCGGTCTCGGCCTGATCGCCCTGACCATGCAGGTCACGAGCAAGGCAAGATCTGAAGAGAAGGATGAACTCGTCGAGGAACTCGGGAAGCTGGCCAGAGAGATGGTGGAGGCGGAGCAATGATCAAACCGCTGACGACGGACACGCAGGGCCTGTTCCGGCTCGACGGACAGACCGCCCTGGTCACCGGTGGCAGCAAGGGCCTCGGTGAAGCCATGGCGCGGGCACTGGCCGGCGCCGGAGCGGATGTAGTGATCACCAGTCGCCACCTTGAGGAAGCTCAGACCGTCGCCGACAGGATCTCGCAGGACAGTGGCCAGCAGGTGATCGCCTTCCAAGCAGACGCCGGCGACCGTCAGCAGGCAGATGCGTCTGTGGCACACACCATCCAGCGCCTGGGGAAGCTCGACATCCTCGTCAATAATGCGGGGATCAACCTGCGCAAGCCGATCGTCGAGATGGAGGATGAGGATTGGCGCGCCGTGATGGCGATCAACATCGATGGTCCCGTCTACTACTGCCGTGCTGCCGGCCGCCACATGCTCGATCGCGGCTATGGACGCGTCATCAACATGGGTTCCACTCTCTCAACGATCTCTATCCCCCACCGGGTCCCCTATGCTTCGAGCAAGGGAGCGATCGTGCAGTTGACGCGAACGCTTGCTCTGGAATGGGCGACGACGGGCGTCACGGTGAATGCCATCTGTCCCGGGCCCTTTGCCACACCGATCAACCAGCCCCTGCTCGATGACCCGCAGGCCACAGCGCAGATGGTTTCAAAGGTGCCGGTCGGTCGTTGGGGCGATCCTGCCGAACTGGCCACGGCCGTCCTCTATTTTGCCTCACCCGCCTCCTCTTTCACGACCGGAGCGACCCTGTTGGTCGATGGCGGCTATACATCTCAGTAGGGGCTGCGAACGACGGCGGGATTGTCTGTTCGCCTGACGAACTTTACAATCCCACGAAGGCCGCTATATTTTCCCGCCCCGAGTGATTGAACTCGAACTTCGAGTGATTGAACTCAAAGTTCGAGTCTACACTCGGGTTCGTCCTCTATCCTCATTGATCCATCGTACAAGACAAAATGGCAGCCAGCTGGTCAGTCGTCGCAAACGATCTCCAATCTCCCCACGGCCTGGCGTTCGACGATGAGGATACACTCTTCGTCGCTGAAGCCGGTCAGGGCCGCATCCGCCGTCTCAGGGATGGGCACATGCAGACCTTCGCCGACACGGGAGGTCGGCCACTCGGCATCGCATTCGACGATTCGGGTGATCTGTTCGTCGCCGAATCCGCTCGACATCACCTGCTGTTGATCTCTCTGGATGAAGCGGCTGAGGTCTACGCAAATCAGTGCCGGGGTGAACGCTTCGTCTGCCCCCAGGAGCTGTGCTTCTCGGCAGAGGGCGGTATCCTTTTCACTGATGGTGGCCGAGACGGTGCCGACGGCAGTGTCTATCACGCCGATCTGGATGGCGAAGTGAAACGCATCGCCACTGGCCTTGCAGCCCCCTCGGGTATGGTCTGGTCACAGGACGCCAGTACGCTCTATGTGAGCGAGACCGGCACTGGCCAGATCGTGACGCTGGAGTTGGATGAGGCGGGTGAGAGCATGGTAAATCAGCAGACCTTCGTCAGCTTCGACGAGGGTGTACCCGGCGCCCTGGTGTTCGATGCACTGGGGCATCTGTATGTTGCCTTACAGGGCGTGGGGATCGTCATCGTCGACGATGCCGGACAGATCACGCAGACGCTGGAGATTGGCGAAGGTCAGCCGAAGTCCCTGGCCTTTGGGGGCATCGATTACAACGAACTCTTCGTCAGCGAAGCCGGTAGTGGCAGTGTTCTGAGTTGCCAGCGTGAAGTGTCAGGACAGCGCCCCTTCGCAGGGCCGCGTTCGGTCTGAACAGGCAGGGCGGTGTCTACCACGCTCTGATCCTGGATAGTCAGCGCTCTTGGATCATCAGCCTCTGGCTTTTCGATAGACAACACCGAGGATCACCCGGAACAGGCGTGGCATGTGGCGCTTGACGGCGATGACGAGGGCGATCAATCGATCCGCGATGCGATGAGGTTGATTGCGCCGCATGGCACGACGAATCTGCACCGCTGCCTGAGCTGATGACGCAGCCGGAACCCACCGATATCTGGCCAGCGGCGTTGATGCATTCTCAGCAAATTCCGACTGCACAAGCCCCGGCTCGACCAGGACCACATCGATCCCCCTCGGCGCCAATTCGTAGTACAGACTCTCTGCCAGACCACTGACGGCCCACTTGGTCGCAGCGTAGACAGCGTGTTCAGGTGCCGGAAGGCGAGCCAGCACACTGGAGACGAATACCAGCTGCCCTCGCTCGGACTCCTGCAGCTGTGGCAGGAATGCACGGGTGCAATCGATGACGCCGTCGAGATTGGTACGCAGGACCTGATCCTGTATTGCCCGATCAATCTGCTCGAATGGGCCGTGGGCGCCACGTCCGGCATTGTTCACCAGGATGTCGGCGGGCCCCAGCACCTCGCGTACCCTTCCCGGGAGTTGAGCCACCGCCCCGGCATCGGTGAGATCACATGCGAATGCTCTGGCAACCCCGCCGAGGCTCGCAATCTCATCCTCCAGTTGCTGCAGCCGTTCGACCCGGCGAGCGATCAGGGCCACCCGCGCGCCCTCTGAGGCCAATTGCCGTGACAACTCGCGCCCAATGCCACTGCTGGCGCCGGTGACCACAACGACCCGGCCAGAGACATGGCCCATTCGGCTCACTTCGGGCTCAGCTACCTCCATCCAGCTCCCAGCCTTCACGCCCCTTGATCACGTAGCGCTTGGCCCCGCGACGTCTGGCGGGTACCAGTTCGCCCGATTCGGGATCTTTCTGAACGATGATGAAACGTTCGGCATCCTCAGGATCAGGCATGATCTTCTGCGGTATCTGGCGAAATGACCCGGCGACACGGACGCTGATGCGATGAATCTGCACACCCATGCCCTTCTCTTCGGCGCCCAGGGTTTCTGCCTCGTCATCGTCATCGTCGTCGCCACCAGGCGCACCGGGCAGTTCACCACGAGCAGCACACTCGGCCACGATCTTCTCTTCCACTGCGGCCAGAATCCTCTCGCCCTGCTCCTGCATAGCAGCCGTCTCCTCCTGACTCAAGTCAGGATAGAGACTCTTGAGCCGCGTTCGCAGGAACTCCTGAGCCTGGCCTCGCGCCTGATCCAGATCGTCAGTCGATCGGTAGAACTCCTCGACGATCAGATTCACCTTCAGAAGGCGAATCTCCTTGCGAACGGGCGTCGGCTTGATCAGCCGTCCCAGCAGAACGGTCATCGTGATCATCGCTGCTGCAGGACGAGCCCGCTCGCGCTTGTCCCCCGAGTGCAATTGCGCTGCAAGGTCATCCGGACTCAACTGCCGCAACTGATCGATGAATTCTTCCGTGACCGCCACACGCTCCACCCGTCCCTGATCCCGGCGCACGATGTGACTGTAGGGTGGGAGTCGGGCGCCGATCATACGCACCTCTGCGTCCTTGCGGTCCATCAGATCGATGAGCAGACGCAGGACGTCGATATCCTCGATCAGCGCGCGGACGGTATCGCCGAGTTCTGCCGTCTGTTTGTCCCCTGCATCGGCATTAATCACCGTGCCGTGCCGAATCAGGAACTTGAGGGCGGGGTCGAAACGCGACTCGATCCGTCCCAGTGAATGGAAAACCTGCAGATAGACGACCGCGTAATCGAGAGCCTCTTTGACACTGCGCTCCACTCGATCACGGGCGGTCCCGTCCATCACGCTGTTGCGGATCTTGCTGCCCTTCTCCTTGTCGACTTTCCCCTGTCGAATCGCTTCGTCGACACGGTGTGCCTTGCTCATCTTTTCGGCATCTTCGGCCGAAATCCGACCCAGTTTGACGTAGTTCTCCAGATTGGCAACCAGCTCAGTCATCTGCGTCTTGCGCAGATCATTGCGTTCCTGCTTCTGGGATGCCTGCCGATCGTTGATCTCGTCGTCGCTGGGATCCTCTACAGGGGCCAGAAGCAGATCTGACAGCACGCGACGATGGTGCTCGTGATCCTCCCCTTCCTCTGTGGGGGCAGCTGCCGCTATCGAAGCCTGCAGTTGGGCCAGTCGCGCCTCGGCATTGCGGTGAGAATCGTCATGGCGGCCACTGATCGTATTGACGATCGAGCGCAGGCAATTGCGCTGGTTGACCTGTCGGACATCGACGCCGAGTTGCGCCAGCAACGCGGTCGCCTGAGGGCCGTGGGCGAAATCGCGCACGGCCTGATTGCCGCGCTCCTGCACTTCGGTGATACCCCAGTTCGCCTTGCGGAATTGAGCCAGCACGGTACGTGCGATCCAATTCTCAACGCCCGGCACCAGCAGGATCGTCGGATCCTTCTCATTCGTCTCCCGAATGAGGCCGGTAAGTTCACTGCGTCTGCTCTCAGACGGCGCCTCACCTGTCAGCTGCTCATCCACCTTGGCGAGGGCATCGACGAAGTGCTGCTCCGTCAGCAATGCTTCACCTGTGCTGAGCTGGTCAGCCAGGACCGTAAGCAGCTGCTGGGGAGTGACCTGCTGCCCTTGATCGGTCACCGTTGCCCTCCGCCGAGTGCTACATCCAGGTCAAGACAGGGAATTCCCTTTATGGGAATTTTAGGGGTTGTCTGTATTGTCATTTTGGGAAACTGCCGTAACTTATTCATTTTACTTACTTTGTCGATCCGACAAGGCATCGCGGCGTCTGGTAATTCTGATCCTTGTTCCCTATTTGGGAATTTCGGCGGAGATCGAAGAATGAGACAATCATCATAAGTGCTTCATTTTCAAACTATTACACAACTTGCATCGACCTGGTACATCTCTTGCAGTGTTGAACACCATTCAAGACAATCGATCGCCACTTGTGGCGACGTAGAACAGTACCGCTTTCGTAGCAGGAATCCAACGATCACCTGCCACTACCACCACTCAACCAAGCAGGAGCACTGTCATGGCGAAGTCTAAGATCCAGCCGCTGGCCGACCGCGTGCTGGTCAAGCGCCTCGATGAGGACGAAGAGCAGAGCGTAGGGGGCATCATCATCCCTGACACAGCCAAAGAGAAGCCACAAGAGGCTAAGGTCGTCGCCGTCGGCCCCGGTCGCACAGAGGACGGCAAGCGTATCGCTCTCGACGTCAAGAAGGGCGACACGGTCCTCATCGGTAAGTACTCCGGCACCGAGGTCAAGCTCGATGGCGAAGAGCATCTCATCCTCCGCGAGGAAGAAATCCTCGCTGTCATATCGTAATCACCGGAGAGATACAACACCATGGCTGCCAAGCAGATCGCATTCCGCGAGGAGGCTCGAGACAAGATCCTCAGCGGCGTGCAACAGCTCGCCAAGGCCGTAAAGGTCACGCTCGGACCGAGGGGGCGTAATGTCGTCCTCGCCAAGAGCTGGGGCTCGCCGACGGTTACCAAGGACGGCGTCACAGTCGCCAAGGAAATCGAGCTCCCCGACGCCTATGAGAACATGGGCGCTCAGATGGTCAAGGAAGTTGCCTCCAAGACCAGCGATGTCGCCGGTGACGGCACCACGACTGCAACCGTTCTGGCCGAGGCCATCTATTCCCAAGGCCTCAAGGCGATAACCGCCGGCTACAATCCGATGGAAGTCAGGCGCGGCATCGACCTGGCCGTGAACGCCACCATCGACAGCCTGCAGACGTTGAGCAAGAAGGTCAAAGACCACAGCGAAGTCGCACAGGTCGGTACCATCTCTGCCAACGGCGACAGTTTCTTCGGCGAGACCATCGCCGAGGCGATGGACAAGGTCGGCAAGGACGGGACGATCACAGTTGAAGAAGCCAAGTCGACGGAGACCACTCTCGATGTCGTCGAAGGCATGCAGTTCGATCGTGGCTACCTCTCCCCTTACTTCGTCACCGATCAGGAGTCGATGGAAGCGGTTCTCGAGGATGCTTACATCCTGATCAATGAGAAGAAGCTTTCCAGCCTGAAGGACCTGCTCCCCGTACTGGAGAAGGTTTCGAAGTCCGGCAAGCCCCTGCTCATCATCGCCGAGGATGTCGAGGGCGAGGCTCTGGCCACGCTCGTCGTCAACAAGATCCGCGGCACCCTGAACATCTGCGCCGTGAAGGCACCCGGTTATGGCGATCGCCGCAAGGCGATGCTCCAGGACCTGGCCATGCTCACCGGTGGTACGGTGATCACCGAGGATCTGGGCATCTCTCTGGAGAGCGTGCAGCTGTCCGACCTGGGACAGTCCAAGCGTATCGTCGTTGAGAAAGAGAACACGATCGTCATCGAGGGCGCCGGCAAGGCGGCCGACATCAAGGGACGGGTCGATCAGATCCGTCGACAGATCGATGACACGACATCTGACTACGATCGTGAGAAGTTGCAGGAGCGCCTGGCGAAGCTCGCCGGTGGTGTCGCCGTCATTCGTGTCGGCGCCGCAACCGAGACCGAGATGAAGGAAAAGAAGGCTCGCGTCGAGGATGCTCTGCACGCCACGCGTGCAGCCGTCGAAGAGGGCATCGTCCCCGGCGGCGGTGTCGCTCTGATTCGTGCCATCGCCAAGCTCGAAAACGTCGAGGGTGCGACGGAAGGTGAGACGATCGGTGTCCGCATCATCCGTCGTTCACTCGAAGAGCCCCTGCGGCAGATCTCTGCCAATGCGGGTGTCGAGGGCGCCGTGATCGTCGAAGAAGTACGCTCGAAGAAGGGCAGCTTCGGCTACAACGCCCGCACCGAGGAATTCGGCGACATGATCCAGATGGGCGTCGTCGATCCGACCAAGGTTGTGCGTTCAGCTCTGGAGAACGCCGCCTCGATCGCTTCCCTGTTGCTGACGACAGAAGCGATGGTCACCGATGAGCCTGAAGATGACGAGCCCGCACCGGCAGCTGGCCACGGGCACCATCACTAACGGACCACGGTAGCTGCAGGAGCGCAGTATAGCATTCGCTGCTCCGGCAGTTTGGTTTCTACAGAAGAAGGGGTCGGCACTGATCAAGTGCCGACCCCTTCTCTTATTCGGTTCCCGCGAGGCCAGAATCGTCTGTGATTTAGGGCCTGCGATTCAGGGCTTCTCTGGCGTCTTCAGCATCTGGGTGATCTGAACACCATAGGTGTCATCGACGATCACCAGGCGGCCTCGCGCGACAATCTCACCATTCACACATAGCTCCACCGGCTCATCCCGCCCATTCGCCAACGTCACCAGACCATCGGCGGCCAGTTCAACGGCTTCTTCGAAGGTCAGCTCAGTGCGACCCAGAACGGCCGTAATCCTGACCTTGACATCGCCGAGGCCGGCGGCCAGAGCAGCGGATGTGGTGGCTGGTGGTTGGGACAAGATTTGTGACCTTCGAAGGTGGATCCTGTGAGTCGCCACTCACATCTTGTGAGTCGTCCACTCACGATCTTGTGAGTCGTCCACTCACATCTTGTGAGTCGTCGACAGGCACACTACCCTTGCCGATCGACATATGGCATTCTGTATCCTGGTATGGGAACCTACTCTGGCCCGCTAAAAGCTGTCAATTGAAGAAGACGAGGAAGAGGATGACGACGATCTACGAACGCCTCGGCGTGCGCACCTTCATCAATGCCCGTGGGACGATCACAACACTGGGCGGCTCGATCATGCCCCCCGATGTTGTCGAAGCGATGGCGCAGGCATCGCGTCACTTTGTCCAGCTCGATGATTTCCAACAGAAGGCGGATGCGCGCCTGCGTGAATTGACCGGTGCACCCGGCGCCTTCATCTGTGCCGGCGCGGCCAGTGGCATGTTGCTGTCGGGCGCCGCCTGTCTCACCGGAACCGATCCGGATGCGATCTCCCGGCTTCCCGTTGTAGAGGATCGCCCCAATCAGTTCGTCATCAGCCTCGTGGATGCCCACTACTATGTGCACCAGGGCTTCGAGGTCTGCGGTGGCGAACTGGTGCGTGTCGGATCGCGGCAGAGCGTCACACCCGATGACTATGCCAACGCCATCACCGATTGCACAGCCGCCGTCGTCTACTTCCTCGGCACGCAGCCGGATGATGAACTGGGCACGATCATCGAAATCGCCCATACCCACTCGGTACCCGTCATCGTCGATGCTGCGGCGCAGTTGCCACCACGCTCCAATCTGACGGATCTGGCCACGAAAGTGGGTGCTGACCTGGTCGTTTTCAGCGGGGGCAAAGGTCTGTTTGGGCCCCAGTCGAGCGGACTCATTCTGGGACGTGCCGATCTGGTGGAAGCAGCCCGTCTCAACAGCAGCCCCTTCTCAGGAATCGGGCGCGGGATGAAGGTTGGCAAGGAAGAGATCGCCGGACTCCTGCGTGCCGTCGAGCGATTCTTCGAGGAAGATGAGGAGGCACTGATCGCCGAATGGGTTCGGCGCTGCCATGTGATTGGGGCGGTTGCCGAAGATGTGGCAGGTCTGGAGGCCGTCTACCACGCGCCTTTCACCAACCGATTCCCCCCTGCCAGTCCACTGATCGATCTGCAATTTGCAGACTCAAGCCCACTCACCGCCGGCCAGGTACGCAAACAACTCGAGGACGGCGAGCCGTCGATCCTGGCATCAGGTGGTGACTCGACCGTGCGTGTAGGCCCACAGACCCTGCAGGCCGGCGAAGCTGAGATCATCGCCACCCGACTGCGCACCATCCTGGGTGTCTGAGCTGGGTGCCTGAACTGAGCGCCTGAGAGTGGGCGGCCGAATTCGGTGCTTCGAACTCGGCTGCCCAGACGTCGGTGGGCGTGTGCTCCCCTGGGCCGCTCGATGCCTACACTTTCACACGCCGGGCGCGTGTCACAGACTCGATCTCCTTGAGGCACATCCGCAGGGAATCCGTGGCGCTGCGTGCCGACAGGATCTTCGAATCCTTACCCGATTTGACCGCGTTGACTGCCTCCTGCAATTCCCCCACGAAGGCATCCACCTTCGAGAGCCGCGGGCTGCGCTTCTTTCCGTCTTTCGTGAGCAACACGGGTGGCTGCCCCCAGCTGCTGTTGAACTTGAGCGTCGCATCTTCAAAGAACACATCGTAGCCATGTTCGAAGGGACACCCCTGCTGTGACAGCCAGCCACCGCCTGCGGTGATGGCCGCCCCCGAGGCATATTCGTATTGCGTCTCGATATGCTCGATGATTCCCCCGCGCCCCACGAACCCGGACGAAGACACCGAGCGTGGCAAACCGAACAGATACTGCACGAAGTCAGCATCATGGATGTGCAGATCGATTGCCGGCCCCCCCGTGCGCCTCAACTGTTTCGGATCCCACCACGACGGTTGGGCGATGACGCGCTTGAACTGTGCGGCGCGAACCTTGCCGTATTCCTTGCCCTCAACGAGGTCTTTTACCAGCAGGAATTCAGGAAAGAAGCGCAAGACATGGGCGACCATCAGGCGACGTCGCATCTTCCTGGCAAGAGCCACCATCTTCTCTGACTCTTTCAGATCCAGGGCAATCGGCTTCTCTACGAGCACGTGTTTGCCGGCAGCCAGAGCTTTCATCGTCCACTCGTAGTGCATCGTGGTGGGCAGACAGATGTCGACCAGATCGACATTCGGATCAGCCAGCAAGTCTTCCACATCATCGTAGGCCGCAATACCACTTAGATCCTGACGCCCCCCACTGCCACCGAAATTCCCCTGTATCTGACGCCAGTCACCACGCAGTTTCTTGGCATCGCGAGTGGCGATCGCAGTGACCTTCGCCCCCTTCACCTTGTCGATGGCCTTGAAGTGGGTGACCCCCATGAAACCGATACCGACGATCCCGATACGAACCATGGACAATTCTCCTGATATCAGCGATGGACGAGATTGAGGAATTCACTCCGTGTCTGCGCACTCTGGCGAAAGGTGCCCAACAGGCATGAGGTGACCATCTCTGAGTTCTGCTTTTCGACACCCCGCATCATCATACACATATGCTTGGCCTCGATCACGACGCCCACACCGTAGGGTGAGATCAGATCCATCAGACACTGGGCGATCTGTGTTGTCAGATTCTCCTGGATCTGAAACCGGCGGGCGAAGACATCGACAATGCGAGCGATCTTCGACAGGCCGATCACTCGTCCATTGGGCAGGTAGCCCACATGGCAACGCCCGAGGAATGGTAGCAGGTGATGTTCACACATGGAGAAGAGTTCGATGTCCCGGACGATGACCATTTCGTCCATGGGGCTTTCGAAAATCGCGTCGCCGACGATCTTCACGGGATCCTGTTTGTACCCCTGCGTGAGGAACTCAAATGCCTTGGCCGCTCGCGCCGGTGTATCACACAGTCCCTCGCGATCCGGATCTTCACCGACCGCTTCAATGAGGTGACGGAATTGATCTTCCACGGAACCCTTTCGTTGACGATGCCGTCCTGCGTATCGAGTATCTCTTGACCCATCACGTTCGCGCGGCTGCGATGTTGACCAACCACACGCCAGGCCAAGTCCGACAATGTGTTCCATGACGATGCGGATCGAGGGCCGCGCCGGCAAGTGCGCACGGGACGATTCGTCTCGTGCGGCCAGCAACTTCACCCACGCAACCATCGCGTCAGTGTTATCCTCTCCCGAGTCATCCCGGACTTCAGATGACTCCCTCTCCGAACCCTGCAGCGATCATGGCCACTGAGTGCTGATCTACGAGATCTACCAGACATTGCAGGGAGAAGGCCGATTCGCCGGGCATCCGTGCATCTTCATCCGCACATCCGGGTGCAATCTTCGGTGTGTCTGGTGCGACACCAAACACACCTCCTGGCATCCGCAGGGCACGAAGCACAGTGTAGCGGAGATTCTCGCGATTGCTGAGCCATGGCAAACCGTCGAGCACGTCGTCATCAGTGGCGGCGAACCCATGCTGCAACCAGATCTGGGTGAACTGGTCGATGCCCTCAGGGCGCGAAACCATTTCATCACCATTGAGACGGCAGGTACGATCTTTCGCAACGACGTGGCCCCCCACTTCTTCTCGATCTCGCCCAAGCTCGCACATTCACGCCCCGACGAAGTGCGCCAACGCCGCCTCCATGATCGCAATAACCATCATGCCCCTTTGCATCAGTTCGTCGCCGAGGCAGAGGATCTGCAGATCAAGTTCGTCGTAGAAGGCGAGTCGGATCTCAGCGAAATCCTGGATCTCATAGAGACCTACCAACTGCCACGGGACGAGGTGTACCTGATGCCGGAAGGCACAGATGATGAAACCCTCCACGATCGTGGCGTCGTGGTCGCCGAGATCTGCCGCCGGGAAGGTCTCAGCTACACCGGGCGCATGCACATCGAACTGTGGGGTCACCGCAGTGGAATCTGAAGCCACCACGATCCAGGCCTCAGGCGTAGGCCTGACATTTAGCGCAGGTGTGGAAGCCCTGCGAAATGTCAACGTGCAGATTGATGCCGGATCCTTCGTGGCTATTGTCGGTCCTTCAGGCTGCGGCAAGTCGAGTTTCCTGCGACTCGTCTCCGGACTGGAAATGCCGACAGGCGGAAGACTGACCGTCGACGATCTGCCACCCCATAAGACTCAACAACGACACCTCTCGTATGTATTGCAGGATGCAACACTGCTCGACTGGCGGCGCGTGGTGAGCAATGTGGGGCTGCCCCTCGAGATCCAACACCTACCCCCGTCTCAGATCAGCGAACGTGTCGATAGTGCGCTACGCCTGGTCGGTCTGGCCGACGTAGCAGACCTCTACCCCCATCAACTGTCGGGGGGCATGCGAATGCGGGTATCGATCGCTCGCGCCTTGGTGACCGAACCCGGACTCCTGTTGATGGATGAGCCCTTCGGGGCCCTGGATGAGATCAGTCGTCAACGACTCAATGATGAACTGCTCACCCTCTGGCAGTCGCGTCGCTGGACATGCCTGTTCGTGACGCACTCGGTGCAGGAAGCCGTCTTTCTCTCTCAGCGTGTGCTGGTCATGAGTGCCCGCCCCGGTGAGGTGACGGCGACACATGAAATCGACCTACCCTATCCGCGTGACCGGTCGCTTCGAACCTCGCCTGCCTTCGGTCGACTCGTTGCACGGGTCGCAGAAGGTTTAGCCGAGGATCAGGAGAGGTGAGCCAAGTGACCGATTCGAGACGTCCATCCTCCCGATGGTTGCACTGGACGAAAGTCATCCTGCCACCATCAGGCACCCTGCTGCTCGTGGTGGGTGCGTGGCATGGCCTGGTTCAGATCCTTGGTCTGCAACCTTACATCCTGCCAGGCCCGGGGCACGTGGCCGCCGCCATCGGCAAACACTTCGACAGTCTCCTGCACGCCGCCACGCTGACCGCGCAGGCAGCCATCGGCGGATTCCTGCTGAGTCTCGTAGTCGGTTTCACCATCGCCGTCTTCTTCTCGCAGTCTGAGTGGATCGAACGCTCACTGTATCCATATGCCATCTTCCTTCAGACGGTACCCATCGTGGCTATCGCCCCACTGATCGTGCTATGGATCGGCTACGGTCTGGTGGGCGTGACGGTTGTTTCCTTCATCATTTCTCTGTTCCCCATCATCGCCAATACCACAGCCGGGTTGACGAGTGTCTCCACACCATTGCGTGATCTGTTTGCCCTGCACAATGCCAGTCGCTGGCAGCGTCTGTGGAAATTGCAGGTGCCACACGCCGTTCCCGCCATGCTCACGGGGGCCCGGATCTCCTGCGGTCTATCGGTAATCGGCGCCATCGTCGGCGAGTTTTTCACCGGATACGGCACGCAGGATCACGGACTCGGTTACCTGATCACGATCACCAATTCACAGACGAAGACACCCTATCTGTTCGCCACCGTTCTCTTCTCGACAGGTCTCGGCCTGCTGTTCTTCGGCGTCGTGAGCGGCCTGAGTCGCCTCGCGCTACGCCGTTGGGCCCCAGGCCAGTGAGTCTCATGCCAACGCAGGAGTCCCCTCTGCGACCTACCGTGCGATCTACTGTGCTCTTGCTGTTGCTTGGTTTTACGATCCTCGCCTGTGGCACGCCGGAGCCGGCGGATCGCCCCCTGCAGCTGGCTCTCAACTGGTTCCCGGAGGCCGAACACGGTGGCTACTACGCTGCCGCCGTACACGGTGACTACCAGCTTGCCGGAATCGACGTGGAGATCCTCGGCGGCGGCCCCGATGCCCCCGTCATCCAGCGGGTCGCCACGGGCCAGGTCGATTTCGGCCTCACCAATGCCGATGGTGTGATCACGGCGCGTGCCGCGGGCGCGCCCATCGTTGCCGTCTTCGCCCCCTATCAGATCAATCCCCGCTGCATCCTCGTACATGAGGAAAGTGGTATCAAGCAAATCCAGGACCTTGAGAATCTGACCCTGGCCCTGTCACAACGACCTGCTTTCTCTCACTACCTGCGGCACCGATTCGACTTCCCCGGTGTCACGATCGTTCCCTATCACGGATCCGTGATCCCCTTCATCGACGATATTCGCTACGCCATGCAGGGATACGTCTTCAGTGAGCCCATCGTGGCTCAGCGACTCGGGGCATCCCCCAGGTCGCTGCTGGTCTCCGAGACAGGCTTCAACCCCTATGCCAGTGTTCTGATCACGACCGAAGAGAAGATCCGGACAGAGCCTGCAACCGTTGCAGCCATCGTCGCCGCGGCGCAGACGGGCTGGACCCGCTACCTGGAGTCCGCCACGGCAACCAACGAACACATCAACGGCCTGAATCCAGGAATGGACGTGGAGATCCTAGAGATCGGTGCCCGGCTCTCGCGGGATCTCGTTCTCACCGGAGACGCCTTCCACCCAGCTCAGATCGGAGTGATGAGTCTGGAGAGATGGCAACAACTCATCGATCAGATGGTGGAGGCGGGAATCGTCGAAGCGGGCGAGGTTGAAGCCGAGGGTTGCTTCACCACCGGATACCTGCCCTCAGGGGGGGCCTCCGCCACGCCTGAGTGACGTATCTGTTCCCAGGGGGATTTCGGCTTGACATATTCTGGCCCTGCCTGCTTATATTTGACTGCAAAATAGAGCTTTAGGTCGGATCGTCGTTGCTCCGTATCGCCTCCCTTCCAGCAGCGACATCGCCATTTTCACACCTCGACGATGGGCCTCGGTGGTTCATCGCCATCCCCGTTCACAACGGAGTTTTCATATATGAGTGCTGATGGTCCGGGGGCTGCTGCCTCCCAGGACGGCGACATTCTCTATGTCGGCTTAGATCTCGGCACGTCACAAAGCTCGATCGAGACGAGCACGGACATCCGCCGAACAGTTACGAGTGTGGTCGGTTGGCCGAAGGATCTGATTTCATACAAGTTCCTGCAGAAGCAGGTCGTCATCGGCGACGAATGTCTGGCACACCGCATGGCCGTCGACATGATCTGGCCCATGGAACATGGTGTCTTCAGATCTCGTCCCGACGAAGAGCCACAGGGCGAAGATGACCGGGAAGCCGAGGCGATTCAGCACCTTGTCTCTTATGTCATCGAGTTGGCCGACGCGAATCCAAATCAGGAGATCCGGGCGGTCATCGGTTGCCCGGCCCGTGCTTCTGCCGAAGACCGCCAGGCTCTGGTCGAAGCGGTCGGCGGCTTCGTGTCGCACGCCATGGTCGCCTCTGAGCCCTTCCTGGTGGCCTACGGCCTGGATCTGTTCAACAATGCCCTCATCATCGATATCGGCGCCGGCACGCTGGATCTGTGCCGTATGCACGGAACGATTCCCGGTGAAGAGGATCAGCGTACGCTGATCAAGGCTGGCAACTACGTCGATTCACGATTCCACATGCTCTTGCAGGAGAAGGTGCAGGACTCCCCGATCACGCTTGAGATGGCACGCAAGATCAAGGAGCAGTATGCCTTCGTCTCCTCGAACAAGGAAGTGATCGCCGTCGACTTTCAGGTCGGGGGCAAGCCGAAGACGTACGATGTCACCAACGAATTGCGCGAGGCGTGCGAGAGTGTCCTCACCGACATGATCGAGAGCGCCCGTGAGTTGATCGTCAGCTTTGACTCCGAATTCCAGAATGAGTTGCGGCAGAACATCGTGTTGGCTGGTGGTGGATCTCAGATCCGCGGCCTGGCAGAGGAGATTCGTTCCAACCTCACCGAATTCGGCCCATGTCGAGTCAGTGGTGTCGAGGATCCGGTATATGCCGGGGCGCACGGGGCGTTGCGGTTGGCAACAGATATGCCCGAGTCAGAGTGGCGTCGCCACGTGATCGCCAAGTGATCACGAATATCCTCCTGCGCCCCTCAGATTCTCGCGTCGCCCTCGCCCCTATCGCGGCAGGAGTGTAGAGAAACCATGGGAATTCTTGCATTCCTGACATCATCTCGGCTGAAAGCGGAACTCACCCGGCAACGGGACGAGATCGCACGCATGCACCAGATGCTGGATATGGAGGTCAGTCAGCGCCAGGAAGCGGAGAACAAGACGGAAGAGCAGGCTCTGCAGATGCAGGAGATGGAGTCGAAGACCTCCACACTCGCGGATGAGTTGCAGTCGAAGGAGCGCGCCCTCGAAGAAGAGCGGAAACGACTGGAACAGAAACTGCAGGAAGAGGGAGGCCGACTGCAGGACGAGGCGGAGCGCAAGATTCGTGACACCGAGGTCCGTATCACGACCCTGCGCCAGGAGTTGGACGAAAAGCAGCGTCAGCGCGCCGAGACCACCGATCAGAACTCCAAGTTGGCCGAACGCTCTGCGCAGTTGGAGCAGCGTCTCTCTGAGATGGCCTCGGCCGTGCAGCAGTGTGAGGACCGAGTGGGTGAACTGGAGAATGAGAAGCAGGAACTCCAGAAGGATCTCGACAAGATCATGGGGAATCTGACGCGCTGGTAGCGCCTCCTCGATCTCATCAACATCAGCGGCAACGACACCCCGCTTGCGCCCACGGCCCCGACGTGACACTGTAGTCCGGCGGGGCCGTTTTTATGTCCGTCCCAGAAAGAAGCAGGCGATGCCCGACACCACAGATCCCTATGGCGTGCTGCTGCTCAGTTTCAGCCGCCACTCTCATCAACGCAACTTCGTCTCACTCTACGCGAAACACCCACAGACTCGCATCGTGGCCATCGCCGATGACGATACGGCCATCGATGGAGATCTGCGCCAGTTGAACCGACTCTGGGCCGACCAGCTCGGTGTGCCTTATGTCCCGGACGTCGATCAGGCTCTGGCGCGGGATGATGTCGATATCGTCAGCATTGCCCACGATATCGAGCGACGCAGCCAACTGATCCAGGCAAGCGCCGATGCCGGCAAACACCTGTGGATCGACAAATTCCTCGGAGCAACCCTCGAGGAATACGACGCCGCCATCGACGCCATCGAGCGTGCCGGTGTGACCGCCATCGTACCCAGCTATGCCTATGGATCGCTGCTGCGCCAGGCACGACCCATTCTGGAGTCTGGCGCCCTCGGGGAATTGCTGGGTTGCCACGTCGATCTGCATTTCGCCAAGGGCATGCCACGCACCATCGACAGATGCCTGCCATTTCTGGGAGCCGACGAAGGCACCTGGAAATACCCCGAACTGAAACGTGAACTACTCACAATCGGTTCCTACAGCGTGGGATTGCTGCAGGCGGCCCTGGGGGCCGCCACCCGTGTGCACGGCACAGGCGGGGCCCATTTCTTCCCCGAACATGCGGCTCGAGGTGCCGACGACTTCGCCGCACTGACACTCATCGATGATGAGGGGCGGCTGGGCACGCTCAGTGCTGGACGGGTCGGACTCGGCTCACATCCGGCCGGTGGCCCGAGTCGCGCCTGGCTTGTCGGATCCGAAGCGACGGCCGTGATCGATGCGAAGCGACCGGCCGTCCAGGCCTTCCTCGGACAGGATGTCGCCGATCTTGGGACGCCTCCATCCCCCAACGATCCAATGGGTTGGGCCACGGGCGCGCCCGCCCTTCATCCCCCTATAGATGATGATCCAGCCGGTCTGGCCACCGGCCTGGATGATCTGATCGATGCCCTCCAAAACCAGCGTCCCCCGCTATACAGCGTGAGGGATGCGCGCGACAACATGGAGATCCTCCTCGCCGGTTACAGGTCCATGGCAACGGGTCGAGAGGTGACTCTTCCCCTGACACGGGGGTCATCAGAATGACACGACTCGTCGTCATTGCAGCGGCGCATCAGATGGGCGTCGTGACAAAGCTCCGTGAATGTGTAGATGGTCTGGTCCTGGTGTGGCGACCTCGACGCCCGACCTCCCAACTGCCGTGGGCCCCGAATCTGGACCAAGCCATCACGTCTGACACCGATGGTGTCCTGATGATGACACCGTCCTCGAACCTGGCCGAGGATGTGCACCGATGCCAGACAGGCAAGATCCCGATTCTGGCTGCCGGGCCACTCCCCAATGCGGCCAAGGGTCATGACCCAGTCTGGCAGCACGATGGACAGTGGCGACGCCTGCTGTCTCTGCGACAACGGCCAGCCTTCGGAAGCTGCGTATTCTACCGACGCGTGAGTGGCGGCGGCGCCGCAGGCCTGATGCAGACGTGGTGGACTCTGTGGGAAGCATCACAGGAAGCTCAGATGGCCCTGGCTGCACCTATCGCTTCAGCCCGACTCAACGTGCACCGGCTGGGCGCGAGGCGAGGTTGGCACACCACCCTGCATCTGCTGGGTTCGGATGGAAGCCACGCCCAACTTGTCGTCACACCACAGCCGGATGCCCAGCACGTGGATCGCATGCTGGTCGGTACTGGCGGCACACTGTCCTCGGAGGCGATGAGTGCAGGCACGACGCTGGTGAGTGCAACGGGAGTCGACATACCACAGGCGATCGACACGAATCCGCTGTGGCGATGGACGCAAGTCAGTCTGACCGATCCGGGGTTTGCAGATCCGGTACTCACCGGGGTGGCAGATGATGGAAGCCTGATCCCTTTCACTGCAGATCAACTGCTGCGGATGATCCGCCGCGGCGCCCGTCAGGGGACGACCATCACCCTCGCCTGAGAGCATCGAGTGCAGCCAGTTCCACCGTCACTTGATGCTGGATCTTGGCTGCCGCATCGATCTTGACCGCTTCGAAGCCTCTGATTTCAAGGGGCAGGGCGCTGATTCGAGCACAGGCCTGCACATTCGAACGGTCGACTCGATGGATGAGATCCTCCACCACCACAGTGAACCAGCCGATCAGTTCACGTTCCAGTCGCCGGCAATCACTGTGACCGAATGGATCCCAGGAGCGGCCTCGCAGGCGACGCAGGCGGTAGAGCACCCCCATCACCGGCCTGACCCACGCCCCGACGCTGATCTTACCCACACCCAACCGCCGTAGCATAGGCGGGTGCAGATATCTCTCGATACGCACTTCCCCCTCGAATCGCTCGGCAATCCTCTCTCGCATGGCCCCATCCGCGATCAGCCGGGCGACCTCGTATTCATCCTTATAGGTCATCAGCTGGTGCAGGCTGCGAGCAACAGCCATGGTGAATTCGGTTCCCTGATCGAGGCGGCGTTCCGCCTCGCGCACCTTCCCGATGATCTGCGCGTACCTGTGGGCCCACGACTCATCCTGGTAGTCGATCAGGTGTCGCCATCGTCGGCTGATCTCTCCCGATTCCGATTCGGGCAGATCCAGTGTTGCCAGTACATCATCGTGGGCGGCTCGTGCCCGAGGGGCCAGGCCCTGCCGCTGCTCCTCCAGGATACGTTGGGGCGAGGGCTCGATCGGCCCCAGGACAGCCTCAACCTTCTCCCGATCACTCACCCACAAGCGACCCCAGCGGAAGGCCTGGACATTGGCTTCCACCTGTTTGCCATTGAGTTCGAGCCCCGCCTCAATAGACTCGGGACTGACCGGCAGAGCCCCCGCCTGGCAGGCTGCACCGAGCAGGATAATGTTCGCGAACAGCGTGTCACCGAAGAGATGCTCTGACAGCCAGTACGTATCCAGCTCAACCGATTCTGTTCCCTGCGTACACGCGTCGATGATCTGCAGCAACCGGTCCGGCGCCGGGAAATCGGTCTCCGGGTGGCGATTCTGCTCTGCTGTCGGGATCCGCGTTGTGCTGACCACGGCCAGGGATCGGGCTGTATCGGCATAGCGCAGATTCTGTGGCTCCGCTGCACGGAACAGGTCATACCCCAGATACAGATCGGCGCTGCCAGGCAGCAGACGGTGGAAGACGGGTTGTCGCTTTCTGCTGAACTGCATCGGCGCCTCCACGGGGCCACCCTTCTGCGCCAACCCCGTGTTGTTCGACAGATACACGTGCAGCCCCTCGAGCATGGCCGCGTAGGCCAGCACGTGAGAAATCGTCACGACACCCGTTCCACCGCGCCCCACGGCAAGAAGCGTGTAGATCTCCTGGTCGCGTAACAGACCACGATCCGGTGGTGGCGGCAATTGCGGGTGCAGATCATCGATGCTCTGCGCAGAGAACTGTCGGCGCCACGTGGTCCCTTCGGTAGGAATCACCTGCACAAAGGAGGGGCACTCGCCATCGATGCACAGACCGTCCTGGTCACAGGAGGACTGTCGCACCTGCGTCTTGTCACCAAAGGGCGTCGGCACACGATAGAGTGCGGCACACCCCTCTGATTGGCGGTAGCAGTCACCACAGCCCTCACAGATCTCTTCATCGATCATGACATAGCGGGAGGGCAATATCCCCTGTCGACGGTGACGTCTCCCCTTCTCCGTGGCGCATTCCTTGTCGAGGATGATGACCGTCGTGCCGCCCAGCTGGCGGAATTCGTCCAGGGCACGCTCGTGCTGGGCCAGGGTGTATTGGCGAACTCGCGGACGCTCGATCACCCCGGCGGACTCACCCACGACACCCACCGTGCCCACCCCGAGAGCAAGCAACTCAGCCACGACTTCACTCACCGTGCGCTGGCCCGCCGGACGCTGGCCGCCCGTCAGTGCCACAGCCCCGTTGTAGAGCAGGAGAAAGGTGATATTCACACCGCCCTGCACACAGCTCTGGATCGCGCCACGTCCGCTGTGGAAGTAGCTGCCATCTCCCAGATACTGGTAGATATGCTGGTTGTCGTTGAATGGGGCCGTCCCGGAGTAGATGGAACCACCCGCCCCCATGGTGGGGATATAGCGCACCCCGTTGTCGTAGGCATCGATCGCGCGAATCGAACTGCAGCCGATCGCTCCCCCCGGCTTCTCGCCGCGCAGATCGCGGAATGTGTTGTAGGGGCAGCCGCCGCACGACATGGGCGTCACCTTCGGTACGGGCGCAAACGTACGGGCCTCGATCTCATCGAGGCGCCCCAGCGCCACGCTGGCGCCAGCGCCAATTCGCAGACGGGGCGCCAATCGCTGCGCCAGGACTTCAGGATCGACCTCACCAAAGGATGGAATCAGCGGTGCGCCGGACTCATCACGCTCACCGTAGACGCCGCGAATGGTACCCGAACCCAGCAGCGCCGCCTTCACGCCTTCCTCAACGAAGGGGCCAGGCTCTTCCACGACATAGATCGTCTCAAGGTGGTGCGCGCTGGCGAAGTGGCTGATCGCCTGCGTGTCGAGGGGCCAGCTGACACGCAGTTGCAGTGTCGGTACGCGCAGGCCGAGCAGATCCAGCGCCTGCTCCACGTCGACGAAGCTCTTGCCTGTGGTGATGATACCCACAGATCCGCCGGCTTCGGTCCAGTGGGTTCGGTTCAGATCATTGGCCCGCAGATAGGCCTCAACGAGGGGTAGTTTCGTCTCCACCAGCTCCTGCTGCATGGGCAGCGCCCCGAGAGCCATGACGATGGGATTGAAACGTTTCTCATATACCTGCGGCCGCTGCGGATTCACGGCAACGGATGCCAGATCGATCGTGCTGCCACCGTCACACACAGGGGTGACCAGCTTCATCGCAGTCACGACACCGAGCCAACGGCTCAGGTGGATGGCATGCATGCCCAATTCGATGATCTCGGCGACCGAACTGGGATAGAAGATGGGAACGAAACTCGAACGCAACGCCCAGTCGCTGGTCCCCGGTGATACGGAAGACTTCGACCGGTGGTCTTCTCCACACAGGAGAACCATCGAGCCGTGCCGCGCGGAGCCTGCCAGATTGGCGAGCCAGGTCTCGTCGGGTATCCACTGCGTCCCGTGGGCCTTGCCATACCAGAAGGCATCCACATCACCACTGGGGGCATACTGACTTCCCAGGATCGCGGAGATGGCTGTCTTCTCGTTGATACCGAACTGGTGAATCGTACGGCCGAGTTGGTTGAGCGTGTCGAGGTGATCGACCACTTCCAGATCGAGCCCGCCCAGCGGAGACCCCTCGTAGCCGGTGACGAAGGTCTGGTTCACCGCCTCGGCATGTAGCCCATCGTGTCGCTGCTTATCGATCAGCAGGCGTATGATGGCCTGCATCCCGGTGAGGAATACGCGACCGTCCACACGGGCATATCTGTCGGTCCAGGCGACCGAATCCATCAGACGTTCCGGCTCTATGTTGTGGTTTTTACTACGGTTGCCATGAGTATATGAGCGCTGGTTGAGCGCGGCAAGGCGGTTGCCCGCAGGTCGAAATGAATGGCAGCGGGGACTCGCTGTCATCTACATCACGCACAATCTCGATCACATGTATCGCGTCGCCGAACCGGCTAGACGATCCTCCACCAGGGCCGCACGATGGCTGACCTGTGGACGCACGAAATCGAGCCACCGGCGGCGGCGAGACTGATCATGACCGGGACCTGCTGACCTCAAGACGCAGGAAGTATCGGTTGTCCTTATTTTTCGTGAGAAGACTCACCCAGCAACGAGGAGTTACCGGGTATCACGATGCAGCGCAATCCGACCCGTACCGTAGCGATCGGCGATGTGACGATCGGCAACGGTCACCCGATCGCCGTGCAGAGCATGGCGGCCACCAAGACCCAGGATATCCCGGCCACGATCCGGCAGATCCAATTGCTGGAAGCGGCGGGCGCCGACCTGATTCGCGTCGCCGTCGACAGTCGCAAGGACACGGATGCACTGGCCAAAGTCGCCGAGCATGCCCATCGCCCGCTGACGATCGACCTGCAGGAGAATTACCGCCTCGCAGCGATCGTGGCGCCCTGGGTAGCCAAGCTGCGTTACAATCCGGGCCATCTCTACCACCACGAGCGCGAGCGCCCCATCCGCGACAAAGTGGCCTTCCTCGCCGAGACGGCCACAACCCACGATTGCGCCATGCGTATCGGCGTGAACTGCGGCTCTGTCGATCCGGACAAGGTGGGATTGTTTCCTGCAGATGACTCGATTTCGCCGATGATCGCCTCGGCCCTCGAACACTGCGAGATGCTCGATGACCTCGGTTTCACGCGTTACTGCGTGTCGCTGAAGGATTCAGACCCGAACAAGGTGATTGAAGCGAACCGCCGATTCGCGGCCCAGCGTCCCGAAATCCCTCTGCATCTCGGCGTCACCGAGGCGGGCATGCCGCCGGATGGCATCATCAAGACGCGGATCGCCTTCGAGCAACTGATCTCGGCTGGAATCGGCGACACGATTCGTGTTTCCCTGACCCTGCCCTTCGACAACAAGGGAGATGAGATCACGGCGGGCCGGCAGATACTCGATGACATCGAGGCGGGACGATTCCGTTCGGTCCCCGAATACCGGCCCGAAGGCCTCAACATCATCTCCTGCCCTTCCTGCTCGAGGGTAGAGAATGAAGCCTTCATCGAGTTGGCCCATCAGGTGCGTGACGTAACCGCCTACGCCAAATCACACGCGATCACCATCGCCGTCATGGGCTGCCGGGTGAATGGCCCGGGCGAGACCGATGACGCAGATCTGGGGATGTGGTGCGCCCCGAATTTCGTCAACCTCAAGCGCGGCCCCGAACTCATCGGCCAGTTTGGCTACGAGGAGGTGCTGGTTGTGCTCAAGCAAGAGGTCGACAAACTCATTGGCGAATGAATCTTCGTCGTATCAACTGCCATTCACGCTGATCTTCAGCCGCCGACACCCCACGTAGTTCGAAGCTCATCCGCCAGCGCTTCACGCCCCTCATCAGACATATCCACACGGGGTGGACGCACACGGCCACCGGCCAGACCCACCAGGTCCATCCCCGCCTTGATCGTGGCATCACCGAATTGATTACGCAGGCGCTCCAGTGGCGCCAACCGGCGCTGCCCTTCGACCATCCCCTCCCAGTCTCCTGCCCTGGCCTGTCGCTCAAGTTCCAGTTCAGCATGGGGCACGAAGTTGATGAAACCCGCCGTGAATCCTTCGATCCCGGCCTGATAACGCAGATGCAGAACACCCGGATCGTGGCGCTTGTTGCCGATCCAGACGAAGCGGTCGCCCAATCGTTGAATGGCCTGGAACAGGGGCAGATCGTTGAAGCAGGGGTCCTTCACTCCGATCACGGCTTCCACCTCGGCCAGCATCTGGAAGACATCAACCGACCAGCCCTGCGTGTTGTAGGGTAACAAGCCGAGTTCAGGCACGGCCTCACCGATGACACGCAGATGGTCAGCGATGCCCCGGGGATCGTCCGGGATCCCATGTCGCTGATACGGGGCCATCGCCAGGCAGGCCCGTGCACCCAAGTCCCGATAGCGATACGCCAGTTCAACCGCAGCACCGGTGTTGCCCGGCAAGGTCGGCGTGATCAGCGCACCATCGCCCACCGTGTCAAAGGCGATCTCAGCGATGCGCACCAGTTCTGAGGTCGTGAGCGCATCGATCTCACCGGTTCCCCCACCGACATTGATGACCTGCACCCCCGCATCGACCAGGAACTGCAGGTTGGCTGCCAGCCCCGGCTCATCAACACATAGCAGATCCTGGG
>JABHDC010000073.1 GCA_018673255.1 Gemmatimonadota bacterium | reverse complement strand
GTCACGGCACCGCCGAGGGGGGCCCGAAAGATGGCGCCCAGGCCACCGGCGCAGCCGGCCAGTAGCAGAATTCGACGTTGCGCCGCCGACAGACCGAGTCGTTGTCCGATCCAGCTGCCCAGGCTCGCGCAGATCTGCATCACCGGTCCTTCACGACCGGCGGCACCGCCTGTGGCCAACGTCAGAATCGTGGCCAGTGCCTTAACGGGTGCGACCAGCAACGAGACCATGCCACGGTGATTGTGGAAGGCGCTGATCACGGCACCGGTGCCCGGGCCGCGAGCTTCCGGTGCCCAGCGGGTGACCAGCAGCCCACTGAGCAATCCGCCCAGTGCTGGCAGCAGCAACAGGATCCAGAGTCGCTGATCGTATTGGGGGGTACCGAGAAAGTCGAAGGAGAATTGCGCCTCCCCTGCCGGCAGGGACTGGTGGAAACCAGCCAGATGCTCGGTAAACAACCTCGTACCCAGCCCCAGGCACCAGGTGAACAGGACGGCGGCCAGGCCAGAAATCAGACCGGTCAATGCAGCGTACAGGAAGATCCGTGTACTGAAGTCGAAGCTGAAGGCTTCGCGTAACATCTGGATCCACCGCGGCATGGTGGGTATCTTAGGTACTTCCTCCCGCAGTTGCCATCTACGTGCAATTGCGACCGACTTGAATCCTCTGAAGCCCATGCGAATCATCATGATCGGCACCGGCGACATTGGATTTCAGCTGTCGCGACGGCTGTCTCAAGATGGCCACGACACCGTCATCATGCTGCCGTCCCCAGCGACATGGAAGCATTGATGACACCATCGGTGACAACCCCCGGTTGGGTGCAGCTCCTGCTGGTCGTGTTCACCATCCACCTGCTCATCTTCGCCGAACGCACCTGGCGCCGACGCCAGCTGGGGGATGGGGTCACCACGGTGACCTTCCTGCTGCTGGTTCTGTCCTTTGGTCTACGGCTCGGGTGGCCAACCTGGGCGGTCGGTGACCTGGCCCTCTACACGCTGTTGCGATACATGGCGTGGGTGACAGCAGCGTGCAGTATCCTGCTGTGGATCCGGCGGATCCTACAGGCTCGCGCCACCATTTCCAAACAGGGCCATCACCTGGCGAGTACCATCGATGAGGAAATCGAGGGCGGCCAATAACAGGAAGCCGCCACACACAGCGTGGACGATGCGGCTGAAGCGCGCCCCAAGCCATCGTGTGCCGCCGAAGGCCGCAGCTGACATGAACCAGAGCCAGCCCAGGTCACAGAGCCAGTGGGCGATGGCGAACATCAGCAGACCCATGGCCCCAAAGTCTGCGGCGCGCACCAGCAATGCAGCACCGACCGTCACCCACCAGACCAGGAAATAGGGGTTGGCACCGGTCAGGGCGATCCCCGTCCACAGTGGTGATCCAGCACCGGTATCGGTCACCGTGGCATCGAAACCCTGCCGCGCCAGGCGCACCATGCCCACACCCATCCAGGCCAGCACGAGGCCACCGGCCAGCAACAGGCCAGGTCGGACGCCGCTCACATCCAGGATGGCGCCAAAACCGAACAGGGTCAGGGCCATCAGGGGGAATTCGACGACCCCGTGGCCCAGCGCAACAACAGCACCGGCATGGGGTGAGCGATGACCGTGGCTCAGGGTTCTGGCACTCAGAGGTCCCGGGGCCATCACACCTGACAGGGAGATGACGACCGCTTCGAGCAGGAAGGGAATCACCAGATCATGCCTCTTCCAGCACACACATCTCGATATAGCGGGGACAATGTGCCGGCCGGTCAGCCGTGTCGGCGCGATTGTGATAGTAGACGACACCGACCCGTCCGTCGGGCAGGATCGTGGCGTCCGGATAACCGAGATCGCTGACACCGCCATCGGCGCGCAGCAGGATCTCCTCCTCGTCCACTTCGTCGCCATCCGCACTCAGACAGCGCGCCCGGGTGCCGAAGCCATCCTCGAAGCGATAACCATAGACCAGCAGGATTCGTCCCGAAGGCAACACCACGGCGCAGGCAGGATAACCGGCGCAGACGGGGACCGGCGCAGACCAACTCCGGCCGCCATCATCAGAGTGACACTTGCTCAGATACTTGCTGTCGCTCCAGCGGCGCAGGAAGGCGACGATGCGGCCCGAGGGAGTCTGCAGCAGGTAGGTCTCGTTGTGATCTTCGGCGATGACGCCGCCATATGAGAAGGACCCACCCTCATCATCGGAACCAAACAGATACGCGGTGTTCGTATCCCCTCCCCGATAAGCCGACAACAGCACACGGCCGTCACTGGTCTGCAGGGCGTTGCCCCGAACCGCGACGGGCGCGTGCAGACGGCGGTGTCGTGGCGCCAGATCGGGAACGCCGTCCAGGTAGGTCGCTTCACTCCAGCTGACCCCCTCGTCATCGCTGAGGTGGACGCAGGTGCCCCGCTGTACGCCCGGCCAGGGTTGGGTGCCGCGCACGCCGGTGGCCGACACGATCTGCTCTTCGATCTGAGGGGTGATCAGCTCGAAGCGATGGGTGTGGTGGAGCCAGCGGCCCGATGCGAGTCGTCGCAGATTCGGGCACTGGCTGCCCGCCAGGAAAACCGCGGGTCGGCTGAAGTGCCGGCCGCGATCGGTGGAGTGTGTGAGGCAGGACTCGGTCGCCGGGTGCCAGTGGCCGGTGTGGTCATCCTCGAGCCAGGACAACGTGCGGCGGAAGGCGACGGTGATCCGTCCCTGCGCATCAGCGATGATGGCCGGGCCCGGACCGCAGTAATAATCGGGATCAGCGAAGACGCTGTGGTAGTCGGTGACCTGCACGCTCATGCGTCATCTCCTGTGGGGTCGGACTCGCCCAGCCAGTCGCGTGGCTGGAGAAATCGCTCGTAGAGTCGAGCCTCTTCGCTGCCTGGTTCCGGCTGCCAATCATAGCGCCACCGCACCTCCGGCGGCATGGACACGAGAATCGACTCTGTCCGCCCCCCCGACTGCAGGCCGAAAAGGGTGCCGCGATCGTAGACGAGGTTGAATTCGACGTAGCGGCCTCGCCGGTAGAGCTGAAAGTCCCGCTCTCGGTCCGCGTAGGGAGTCATCAAACGACGTCGCAGAATCGGCCCGTAGGCCTTCATGTAGTGATCACCCACCGATTGCGTGAAGGCGAAGGCGGTCTCAAAATCCGGTTCCTGGTAGTCGTCGAAAAAGAGGCCGCCAATGCCACGCGGCTCGTCGCGGTGTTTGAGATGGAAGTATTCGTCACACCACTGCTTCAGACGAGGATACAGATCCGCCCCATAGGGTTCGCATGCAGTCCGGGCCGTCTGATGCCAGTGAATCGCGTCCTCGTCGAAGCCATAGAATGGGGTCAGATCGAAGCCGCCACCGAACCACCAGACCGGGGCCTGTTGGCCGCTCGGGTCGCGGGCGATGAAGAATCGGACATTGGCGTGAGAGGTCGGAGCATAGGGATTGCGGGGATGGAAGATGACGGAGACCCCCATGGCCTCGAAGCTGCGCCCCGCCAATTCCGGTCGCCGGGCTGAAGCCGTGGCCGGCAATTGCGAACCCATGACATGGGAAAAATTGACGCCACCCTTCTCGATGACCTGGCCATCTTCCAGCACGCGACTGCGACCCCCACCGCCCTCCGGACGGGTCCAGACATCTTCCCGGAAGTCGCCCCCGTCATCGGGTTCAACCTGGCCGATCTCCTCGCAGATGCGGTCCTGCAGTGATCGCAGATACTGAAGGATTGGGGCCGTGTTCACATTGCATCCATTTCGACGAGGAAAATGCTGGAAGGTGTCTGGTTGACGCTCGCTGAGCGATTCGGGAGTTTTCGCCCCAATGCCTCATACCTAAGCCGGTCGTTGCCGGCCCTGTCAACGGAGCGTCATCTCTCATGTCTCTGCCAATGCGTGTTGGGCTCGGTCAGTTCCACGAACTCACCGATGAGTTGTGCCAGTTCATCAAACAGATGGGCTGCGACGACTTTCTCATGAACACACCGAATCTTCCCGCCGATGAGGGACACTGGAAGGTGGCCGATCTTGCCGTCCTGAAGGCGACGGCCGATGCCCATCAGCTGCGCCTCATGGCGCTCGAGAACGTACCCATCTCCTTCTACCTCGACATCATGCTCGGGGGACCACAGCGCGAGCAGCAGCTGGCGCATATGATGACGACGGTCCGAAATATGGGGCAGGTGGGCATCCCCATCCTCGGCTACCACTGGATCCCGGTGGGTGTCTGGCGAACGCAGGAGCCTGAACCACTGCGCGGCGGTGCGCGTGCGACCCGCTTCGAATTGGCGGCGCACAAGGATGCACCATTGAATTTCGATCGGGAGTACACGGCCGAGGAGATGTGGGACAACTACTGTTGGTATCTGGAACGTCTGCTGCCAGTCGCCGAAAAAGCCAACGTGCGCCTCGCCCTGCACCCGGATGATCCACCGGTTCCCGCCCTGGGTGGTGTGGCCCGCCTGTTCGGCACCTTCGAGGGCTTCAAGCGCGCCATGGACACCTTCGACTCGCCGCATCACGGCCTCGACTTCTGTATGGGTTGCTGGTCGGAGATGGGTGGCCACGACAGTGTCATGCAAGGCCTCGACTACTTCGTGCCAGACGGCAAGATCATCTACATCCACTTCCGCGATGTGCGGGGAACACGCGAGTGTTTCCACGAGTGTTTCATCGATGAGGGCCAGGTCGATACCTATGCGGTCGTCGAGCGGCTGAAGGAACTGGATTTCGACGGCTTCATGATTCCCGATCACGTACCGGCCACAGTCGGCGACTCGCCCTGGCATCATCGGGGCCGGGCCCATTGTGTGGGCTTCATGCAGGCCCTGATCCAGGCTGTGGAACGATCTGGGGCGGCAGCCTGAAGCTGATGGGCACGCGCGTCGTGGGAGCGCACGATTCGTATCTTCAGGACCGTGGTTCCTTCCGCCTGTAGTGGCTCAGACCCGGAAGGATGTGGGCTGTACGGCCGCAGTCGATATCGATCATATCATGCGGCTCATCGGCGATGAGGACGGCAAGGCCTACATCGCATTCTGCGTCGGACCGGCCCACGGCATCTTCGAGGGACTGGCCGTCAATTGAGCAACCAGGGGAGGAAGTGATGGTAGAGGAAGAGGGCACCACGACGGTCGCGCTGAACAAACCACGTATCGCGACGCGGATGTCAGTGGAGCAAGCCCTGTCGAAACGGCGATCGTCACGCACCTATACCGACCGTCCGGTAAGTCTTCAGGATCTGGGGCAATTGCTGTGGGCAACACAGGGCATCACCGGCCACTATGAGAAGCGCACGGCCCCGTCCGCCGGTTCGTTGCACCAGATGAGTGTGACGATTACCGCCGCCGGCGTCGACGGTCTACCTGCAGGCATCTACCGCTATCGTCCCGAGAATCATGATCTCCTGCTGTTGCGCGACGGCGACTGCCGCAGTGACCTTCGGGCTGCCGCCGATCATCAGGAAGCCATCGGCATCTGCCCCGTCGACTTCACCATCGCTGGCGCCCCGGCGACCGTGGTGGAGAAATACGGCGATCGCGGACATCGGTATCTGCACATGGAGGCGGGCCACATTGCGCAGAATCTTTATCTGCAGGCCACCGCGTTGGATCTGTCCACTGTCGCGATGGCGGCCTTCGATGACGACGCGCTGGGACGTGCCGCACTGCTGAATCCGGGGGAAATCGCCCTCTACGTGATGCCCGTCGGATACGCCTGAGGTTCGGCCGCACAGACCCATGCTTACCAAGCTTACATCCGGCATTCGCCCTGGCGCCCGCAGGCTCGCCGTGCATCTGCTGGCTGGGATCACCGTCGGGTTGGGCACCCTGATGCCCACCAGCGCACATGGCCAGGCGACCCAATTGGCCGAGCCGGATACAACGTCGGAGGTGAAGCAGACACCCCGAGTCGTTGAGCCACGACGCCAGACCCGAGCGGTGTCCCGGCAACAGCGGATCGTGGCGATTCGATATGCCCTGGCCGAGGAAGGTGTCGACCAATTCAGCGCCAGTCTTCCTGAACTGGTCCATTTTGCCAACCAAGAAACTCAGTTCGATGATGTGGTCTTCGTCGATGACGAGGCATCCCTGTCGGATCCGAATCTGGGCAATCCCCTGCTGCTGTATCTGAGTGGCAACACGGCTCAGCTGAAACTGGGCGCCCGCGAGAAGCTGTGGCTGGGTGGATACCTGATGGGTGGCGGACTGCTGTTCGCCGAGGATGTGCGGCCACCGGCTCTGTTCCGTTCTGATGTCGCGCGCAGTGGCACACCCTTCGACCGCCAGCTGAAGGCCCTGCTCGCCGATGGCAGGGTCCTGGGCGATGCCGGTCAGGCCTGGCGGACCATCGGCCATGACCATCCTGTCTACCAGGCCTTCTTCGAATTCCCTGGCGGACCGCCCTTGGGCACCTCATCGGGCAGACGCTGGCGCAGTGGGAGTGTCACCGAGTTGGAGATGCTCGAAATTCGCGGCCGGGTGGCGGTGGTTTTCTCTGACCTCAACATCTCCTATGGTTGGGCGTCCATGGAGGCGACAGGGCGACGGCGTGCCCTGCAATTTGGCACCAACCTGCTCGTCTTTGCCCTGGCCGAACAACGTGCCGGCCCCCCTCGCTGAGGAGATTCTGCCTTGACGTGTTCCCCCTTCCGCGTGGCGCTGATCGGCACCGGTCGTGTCGGGTACCAATTCAGTTTTTCAGACCTACCTGACAATCACGCCGAAGCCGTCGCCGCCAACTCCCGCACGCAACTGGTGGCCGGCGTCAATCGGGGTCGGGAGAAGCTGGAGGCCTTCGGCACGCGATTCAGGGTGGATGCCCTGTATCACGATGTGGGTCAGATGCTGACCGGTGCCAAACCGGATATCTGCATCATCGCCACCCACCCGGAGCTGCATGCGCAGATGGTTGTCGAATGCGCTGCTGCTGCGACGGTCAAAGCGATCATCTGCGAAAAGCCGATGGCTCTGTCTCTGGCCGAGTGCGATACGATGATGGCCGCTTGTGAACGCCACTCGGTGCTGTTGCAGGTCAATCACAATCGGCGCTGGCATGCCGAATGGCAGTTGGCCCACCAGCTGTTGCAGGATGGGGCCATCGGCCAGCTCAATCACATCTATTGCTACATGGACGGCTGCAAACCCCATCCATCCTGGCGCTCTGGGCACGAAGGGCCGCTGCTGCACGACTACACGCACTACTTCGACCTCATGGACCTGTATGGGGGTGACGTGGACTGGATGTGTGGCACGGCGCTGCAACGCCGGCAGCCGTGGGCCGTCGAAGACTATGCCAGTGCCATGATGAGCTTTTCTTCCGGATCGACAGGGCTGATCTGCGGCAGTGAACTGACCGTCTACACCGACCATGCCTTCGAGTTGCGCGGCACGACCGGTGTCATCCGCATGGCCGGCGAACAGGTGCACCTGTCACAGGCCCGGCAGGACTGGCATGAGCCGGATTCTGGCTTCCAGTGGAGTTCACTCCAACCGGTGGAAGTCGAGCGACCCACACCGGTCAGTACGTATGTGGAGGCCCTGTCGGAGTTGCTGGACGCCATCGATGGTCGCGGCAGGATGCGCTCGGACGGCGCCATCGGACGCCGCTCCATGGAGATGGTCAGCGCCGTGTATGCGTCTCAGGCGAATGGCAACGTGCCGGTTCGCTTTCCCCTCACCGACACCGACAATGGCGTGGAGACGCTGCGTCGACTCGGGCAATTCGATGATCGGACGGAGTAGAGTCATGGCCAAGAAGAGAGCCAGGAAAGCACTGAAAGTTGCCATCATCGGCGCCGGGGGACGGGCCGCCAGCACACATTACCCGTGTCTGGCCGAGATGGCCGATTGTGAACTGGTCGCCGCCTGCGATCTGGATGAAGATCGTGTCGCATCGGTGTGCGACACCTTCGACATCAAGGGCCGATACACGAAGTATGAGCAGATGATCGAGAGCGAAAGACCCGACCTCGTCTATGCGGTCATGCCACCTCATCATTTGTACGACGTGACGGCGACGATCATCGACATGGGTTGCCACGTGGTGATTGAGAAGCCACCGGCCGTGACCTCCGAACAGGTGCGACAGTTGGCGATTCTGGCGCGCCGTAAGAAGGTCCTCACAGGCGTCACCTTCCAGCGTCGATTCTCTCCTCTGCTACGACAGGGCAAGAGCTGGTGTGAGGAACGCGGTGGCCAAGTGCACACGGCACACGCCAGCTTCTACAAGAACTGGGCCGGTGGTGCCCCCTACTACCGGGGTGCGACGGACATGCTCACAACCGATGGCATCCACGCCGTGGATACCTTGCGCTGGTTGTGCGATGGAGAGGTGGAGAGCGTCGCCGGTGACTCGCGACGTCTGGATGCCGAACACTGGAACATGCATCTGGCCCTGGTACGATTCTCCTCCGGGGCAACCGGTGTCCTGCTCGTCAACTTCATGGCCGGACGGCGCATCTTCTCCGTCGAAATCCACGCACCGGGTGTCACCTTTTTCGGTGATCCGGAAGAGGGCGGGAAGTTGTACGCCGACAGTCAGCTTGATCCGGTGGAGACACTGGATCCCTTCGCCATGGCCGACTCCGATCAACCCCATCGCGCCTTCGGGCCCTGGGAGATGACGGCACACTTCCTGGATGCGGTGCGCCGAAAGCGGCCCATGGAGACCTGCTTCGACGATGCCCTCAAGACGATGGAGCTTGTGGACGCCGTCTACGGCGAACAGATCTAGCCCACGCAACTGAAGGATCCGGCTGCGCGAAACCCTCAGTTGCGTGCGGCGCTTGAGACCCGGTCGAACTCCACCCCGTCGGCGTCGATGGCCGTGAAGATGACCGAATCCGCCTGCGCATCGACATCGACGCGCCAGATGTGTCCGCGTGATTCGATTCGTTCCAGATACCAGCGCCGCGCCAGGTGTACCTGACGGGGGCCGGCCACCATTCGCGGCCCCCGACCAAAGGATCCATCACCCAGGTAGAGCACGCCGTCCTCCTCTTCCTCGTTGCCACGGATCCGGACGGAGCGCTTGAACATGTGATCGTGGTGTTCGAATCCCACGGTCAATGCGTGGCGATCAAATAGCGGCTGCCAGTGCTGCCGCCCCGCCCGCGACATGGACACGCCGGGCTGGCGGAAACCAGGAAACAGGGGCACATGGTAGGCGGCCATCAGAAAGGGTCGTTCGTCGTGCCGTTGTAGCGCCTCGGCGAGCCACCTCGCCTGCCGGCCACCGTGCGGCTCCAGGTGCCCACTGTCGAGGACGATCATGCCCAGGTGCGGACCGAAGGCGCGGTCATAGTAGGTGGTCGGACTCTGCGGCAGAAACCGCAGATACGGACCCGCATCCTCCGGCCTGCCACCATATCCGCCGCGCACTTCGTGGTTGCCGATGGCCGCCACGATAGGGATCTGCTCGCCCGTTGGAGTCACCATGAGCGAATCCCAGTGGTCGAACCAACGATCCCACGTCTCCACCTGGGCCCAGTCGCCATTGGCGTAGGCCAGGTCACCCCCAATCAGGGCGAATTGCGGTGCCTGAGCGGCGGCCACCCGTTGCAGACGCTGAGACAATTCCTCGATGCCCATATCGCCCCCGACGATGAAGCGCAGGGGCTGTGGCGTATCGGGAATCGTGCGGAATCGGCGCACCGTGGACGCCGCATCCATCGAACTGAGCACGCGATAGTAGTAGAGCTGTCCGGGTATCAGACCCGTCAACTTGACGCTGTGTACCGTCCGACCGGGCAAGGGGTGGATCGGATCGACCCCGGTCGCCGTGGCCCGCCAGCGATAGGCGCCTGGTGTTTCCGCTTCGACCGTGTCATAGACCACGCTGACCACCGGTACCGCAGCGGCAGGCGAGTGCACGAGCGTCTGGACATGCACACTCATCGTCGTCGACGGATTGTCGGCCCAGGCCAGATAGATGTGGCGAATCTCTGCCGTGGCCGGGGCACTACCCACGACCCACCCACAAATCAGCAGTGCCACGCAATGCCGGTATTTCTTCATCCCAACTCGATTCTCAAGTCACTCATATCGGCTTCAGCCGACCAATGTCCGGGGCGGTGCCCGACATGCAGACGTGCGAAGGCACCAGAAAGTCTCCGGGTCAGGGGCCGAACATCGGCACGTTCGCCATCCATGGACAGCGTCGCTTCCCCCGCATCGACATCCCAATCGATGGCAACGTGGTGTGGCTCCCCGGCGCGCCAGTGTTCGATCGACGCCTCCAGGACCTCGATGTAATGACGGTTTGCGTCGTGGAATCGCACGTGCAGACCCGTGTAGAAGCTGATGAGGCTGACACAGGAGGCCGTGAAGGGACGATCACTCAGGTGCAGGTAGGCTCGCTGATCGACCGGCCCGGGATGAGGCGGACAATCCCAGTGGGGTGTGATGGCCAACTCGATGTGGCCTCGATCGGTACTGGCCGGCTCGCGAAAATCGTAGATACCGCTGCCATCCAGATGCGCGCCGGATGCCACCTGTTCCCCGGCCGCCGGACGCGCTGTATACGCGCCCGCAGCGACCGACAGTGCCGGTACACTTCTGGGCAACAGGCGTACATCGGTCCCCAGTTCATCGGGCTGGCCCGTAAAGATGAAACCCACACCGTGTGATGGCAGCAGACGCTGGGCGTAGGCTGCCTGATCACGGCTGCGCCACTGGTGCAAGCGCGTGACCATGAGGGCACTCGTGCGCCCCACCATACCAATTTCCTTGCCACCACCCGGGGCAAACAGGGTCCACAGGGCTGCGTGGAAACTGCGTCGGGCAATGTCGCGGAACACCCGCTCACCTGTCAGTTCGTAGGCGTAGGCCAGACCCGGGGCCACCATCAGATTGATGTAGTGCGGATAGACCTCTTCACGGTGGCCACGATTGAAAGCATTCCACTCGTAGATGAAGGCTTCGATCTCGTCGACCCACATGACATCGACGAGGAAACGGGAGATCTCGATCAACGCCTGCGCCGCGGCCGGGTCGCCACAATGACGGTGGTGACGCTCCAGGCCTTCCATGACAACGCCGAGCATGAAGGGTTTCGTCCCATCCTGCTGGCAGATTCGCCACCAGCGGATCGGGTCACCGGACCCGTCGGTCTGTACGTCCTCCAGTTCGCGATCCGGGTCGCTGGTGAAACGGGCCAGGTAGGCGACCATCTGCGTCATCTTGGCACGCAGGACCGCGTCGTCACTGACCTCTACGACACCGGCCAGCGCCACCAGGGGCCAGCCCACGGCGCGCTCACACCCCAGGAAGGCCCGCCGTATCGGATCATCCCCAGCACCAGCAAATCGCCGGGTGATGTGGTGCGCCAGGGCGGTAGCAGCCTCCCACGCCCACCAGTCGTCGGCCAGCAGCCAGTTGAGGACCAGACCATCGGTCCAGTAGTGGCCGAAATCACCGTGAGACACACGATGCTGATCGTGGTCGTCGGCTGTATCACGATAACCGTGGAATCTCATGTCACCGTCGTTGGCCTTGCAGTCCAGATCAGCCATGTGTACGGCACTGTGGTAGGCGATGTCCACATAGTCAAGGGTGCCGGTCCGCAGAAACTGGAGCCAGTAGGCGTAGGGCGTGTCGTATTCGTTGTCCGCATACATGCGTCGCTCACCACCATAGGCACCCAGCTTCATGGGCCAGTCACCGTAATGACGCAGCCCGAAATACTCCTCGTCCTGCGCTATCTCATCGGTCAGTGCCACGGGTGGTCCCGTGTCCTGGCCCCGCTCCTTGTCCAGCCGGCTCAGCCGACCCGCGTGCAGACACGCATCGATCGCATCTTCGTAGCCGGGGAATTGGCGTTGCGTCACCGGTGAACGGGCCATCAGGGGACCAAAGGCCCCGGTGGCGCAGACCTGCTCCGGATCCAGCGACCAGCGGGCCGGGGTCAGGATCGCGTCGGGGGCCAGCCCCAGGCGAATACTGTGGCGCAGGCTCGTACCCGGCAGGAGTCGGAGTGCATCCGCTTGGGCAGGGAAAGTGTCCACGTGGACACTTTCTCTATCCACCCTCAGCGCGAAGGGTGCCCGCTGCCAGGCCTTGTCCAGCACCAGCTGCTGCGGGCCGCGACGCAGCACCGGGGTGGGGAAACCGGGTTGCTCTGGTTCAGCATCGATCTGCATCTGTCCGGGTCGTCGCACGCACAGTGTGTGCTCAGGCGTCAGGCCCTCGACGCCTGCCCATTGCCATGCACTGCGGTCGGCGAGGGTCCAACGTGTTGAGGCGTGCTGGAGGTGGATGGCCTCCTCTCCACACCAGGAGATCCGTTGCTGCCAGTGTAGTGTGCCAGCGTGAGGATCCAGGCGGATGAGTTCATCGTAGCTGATCCCATCCTCGGCCCGCGATCGCACACGGATCAGTGGCGCCAGGGGGCTGTCTTCCAGCAGTTGCAGTTCGGGCGGTGCCATCGCGCCACGGTCGATGCCCGGGCCGTGTAGGTCCGGCGCGCTGCGCAGGTAACGGCGGCCTCGCTGCCAGGTCGCACCATGGAGGCCGACCGCCCAATCCCCCGCCGCATCAAGGCTGAAGTGCATGTCGCCGAGATGCAGTTGCTTGCCATCCAGGCATACTGTGTCGGGTACATCGGAATCGGTGACATGCAGTTGCAGAGCCAGCGGCCCGTCACCCAAGTCGGGACCCAGGTCAGGAGCCAGGTCGGGGCCGGCTGCCGTCGGCTCGGGCAGATCCAGACGAGCATGCAGAAAGACCCAGCGAATACTGCCATCCGGCCAGTGAGCCCGCGTCTGCCACCACAGGGGCAGAGCCCTGCTCCGCAAACGCAGTTGCAGTCCAGCCGGCGAACGCAATGCACCCGCTGCAAAGGGAATGCCGCACAGCAGCAATTGCCCCGGGTGCGCGTCGTGAATGTGCACAGTGATCGGTTTCATGTCCGATACATTCGTCGGCATGGCGGCTACGGTCAAAGACCGCCGTTTGACCTCGGCGCAGACGGGCCTATCTTCGCGCTCTTCTGTCCCCCAATCCCAATGGCTGGAGCCCCCATGGCCGAACGTCTGCGCGTCGCCGCCATCATCACGATCTACCATCCCAAGTCACACGCCGATGTGATCGTGACCAAGTTCCTCAAGGGTGCGTCGATCGATGACGGACGTTATGCCTTCGACAATCTCGAGATCGTCTCCATCTACCTCGACCATGCGCTGGAGAATGACATCGGGCTCGGGCTTGCCGAACAGTTCGACATCCCCGTCTACCCCAGTATCCGTCGCGCCCTGCACGCCGGTGGCAAGGAACTGGGCGTCGACGCTGTCCTGCTGGTCGGTGAACATGGAGACTACCCGTGGAATGAGCGGGGCCGTCACATGTATCCGCGCCGATACTTCTTCGAACAGATCGCCGGCGTGTTCTCCGAGAGTGGTCGATCGGTGCCGGTCTTCAATGACAAACACCTGGCCTACAGTTTCGCCGACGCGAAGTGGATGTGGGACCGCGCAGCAGAGCTGAAGATTCCCCTCATGGCCGGCTCTTCCTTGCCCCTGTGCTGGCGTCGGCCCTTCGTCGACTACGACAAGGGGTCCGTCGAGCTGGATGAAGCGCTCGGGATCAGCTATGGCAGTCTCGAGGCCTATGGGTATCATGCCCTGGAAACGATGCAGTGCATGGTCGAACGACGGGCTGGCGGCGAGACCGGCGTCGTGTCAGTACAGTGTCTGGAAAGGGACGAGGTCTGGCGTGCGCGGGATCGTGGCGACTGGTCAGGCGATCTGGCCACAGCCGCCCTGGCCATCTCTGAACACAAGACATCATCGAATCCGGAAGACTGCACGGATCCGGCCGTGTTTCTCATACGCTACGCCGATGGGCTGAAGGGGACGGTCCTCCATCTCAATGGGATCACCCAGGAGTTCGCCTATGCCGCCCGTCACAAGGACGGACGAGTCGAAGGCATCGAATTCTTCCTGCAGAACGAGGGTCCCTTCGCACACTTCGGATACCTGTGCCGCAATGTGGAGCGTTTCTTTGCCACCGGCATCGCCCCCTACCCACCGCAACGGACGCTGCTGACGACGGGGATCATCGACGCCGTGATGAACTCTCGCCACGAGGATCATCGATGCATCGACACGAGTCAGGAATTGAAGATCTCGTACGAGTCCTACGATGAGATGCCCTTCCGCCCCACGGGTGAACGGCCGTCGGGCGCCAGTATCGACCCACAAGCACCGGATATCGTCTAACCATGACACCGCTGGAGCATGTATGAGACTCACCGATGCCCTGAGTGCAGATCGGATCGTTCTGGATCTGCAGGCGCAGACAAAGGATGAGGCCATTGCCGAACTCATCCATATTGCAGCCACCGGTGGCGATGTAGACGAGACCCCGGCACAACTGCAGAAGCTGGTGTTGGAACGCGAAGCCCTGACCTCGACCGCCGTCGACAAAGGCGTCGCCATCCCACACGCTCGATCCGGGCGCATCAAGGGGATCGTCGTCAGTCTCGGCATTCACCGGCAGGGTCTGGATTTTGGCAGTCCCGATGGTGATCCGGTGCACCTCGTCTTCCTCGTCCTGTCCGCCGATACGACAACACCGGCGTACTTGAGCATCCTGGGACGCACAGCCCGGATCTTCCGCCGCCCGCAGATGCTGCAGAGTGTGCTGGATGCAACCGGTGTCGACGCCATTCTGCAGTCCATTGCCGCCCACGAACCGGTCTGAGGAACAGCCCTTGAGACTTCTCTTCCTCTTCGTGTACCGGCAGGATCTCCTCGACGAGGCGCTGGAAGCCCTGGTCGAAATGGAGATCAACGATGCGACCGTCATCGAAGGCACCCCGATGGAGCGCATCCTGGCGGACGATGTACCCATTTTCGCCGGCCTGTGGCAGAGCCACGGCGAGGCCGAAGGGCATACGCGGCTCATCATGGCCACCGTCAACGAACAGACGCTGCACGACCTGATCGCCTTGCTTGGCGATGTGGGAGTGGACCTGTCGAATCCTCAGATGGCACGCCTGCTGACCCTTCCCGTCGAATGCCACGCATCGGCCGGCAACTGAGACGGCGACAGCTGGCATGAAACTAGTTCTGGCCGTGGCGCTGCTGACGGCGCTGGCCTTCATCGGCTCACGCGTCAGTGTCGTCGGGCTGTTGCTGACTCGTATCGAACGCCTGGCCGGCATCCGGCATCTGTTGTTGACGGGTACCGAATTCGTCCTCGTCGGCCTGGTGTTGGGCAGTCACGTCGGCTTCGGCGTCCTGGATCCAGCGACCCTGACGGGACTGGCACCCTGCTTCGGACTCGGCCTGGCCTGGATCGGGTTGCTCTTCGGCGTGCAGTGGGATATGCGACGGCTGCCCGCCCCGACGCGGGCCCTGCTACCCGCCGCTCTGTGGCAGGCCACCCTGACGGGAGCCATCGTTGCCAGTGGTACCCACGCCCTGTTGCAGTTGGTTGTTGGTTGGCCAAATGATACCAGCCTCGTCGCCGCCCTCAGTCTCGGTGCTGCCGCCGCCGGCACGGCCGGGGTTCCTGCCTCGATCCGTCAGGCCGACGCGGGACTGGCCCGGTTGCTGCGCACGATCGCCGATGTGGATGGTGTGATCCCCATCCTCACCTTCGGCCTGGTCTGTTGCCTGCCCCTGTTCCACGCCGGCGATACGCGATTCTGGCTGTGGCTCATCAGCAGTATCGGCCTGGGATTGGCCGTCGGCCTCGTCGTCATCGTCCTGGGTTCGTACCGCCTGAGCGAGGATGATCTGCTTGTGGTCCTGCTCGGCGCCGTCCTGTTAGGTGGTGGTGCAGCACTGTTCCTGTCTCTGTCTCCTCTGCTGGTCAATGCCATCGCCGGTGTGCTCATCGCCAATGTCGCACGACCCCGCACGTGCAGTGCCGTGCGTCGGCTGCTGCTGCAGGGGGACCGGGAAGTCTACATCCTGTTTCTGCTGCTAGCCGGGGCCCTGTGGAATCCTGGCCGGCTTGAGGTCCTGGGTCTGGCTCTGCTCTATGTAGTGGTGCGAATCCTGGGCAAGTGGCTGGCAGCAGGCTGGGCCCTGCACCGGTGGCTCCCACATGATCAGGACCGCCGTGTTGGCCTGGGGCTGGTGTCCCACGACGCACTGGCAGTAGCCATCGCCATCAATCTGCGCCTGCTGGTTGCTACGCCCATGGCGGATCTGGTGGTGACCGTCGTCCTGGTGGGGGTCATCATCAACGAATTGGTTGCCCCCTTGCTGGCGGTGCGGGCCATGGGCCCAGGGGATCCGGAGCCAGCCGCATGAAGCGGGGCGCAGCGGTCCTGCTGCTTGCGGCCATCGTCCTGCTGAGCGCCCGCCTGCCGTCCGGCTACGCCTCCGGTGAGGCTTCCAGTCCAGCATCGGTAGCCATGGCCACGCTGGTGGCGGGCCTGATCCTGCTGGGGGGACACATTGCCGGTCATTTGCTGGCGAAAGTCGGCCTGCCACGAATCTCCGGCTACCTGGGGTTGGGCATCCTGCTGGGACCACAGGCCCTGGCCGTCATCGACACCGAGACAGCGTCACTGCTGGGTTTTCTCAACGAATTGGCTGTCGCCTTCATCGCCCTGGCAGCGGGGGCGGAATTGCGGTTGCAGCAATTGCGTGAGCGCATCGGGCAGATTCTGCGCCTGACCCTGTCCATGGCAAGTGTCGTCAGTCTGGGGGTTTTCTGCTTTTTCTACTTCGTCGGTACCCGCTTCCTTCCCATGGCCCAGAATATGGACACAGCGCAGAAAGCGGCCGTCGCCGTTCTGCTGGGGATTCTGGCTGTGGCCCGCTCCCCTTCCAGCGCCCTGGCGATCATTCGCGAATGTAGAGCCCGTGGCCCATTCCCCGATACGGTTCTGGGCGTCACCGTCGCTCTCGACGTGCTCAGCATCGTCCTTTTCGCCATGGGCTTGTCTCTCTGCCAGGCATTGGTGTCTTCGACGACAGATATCAGCTTTGCCATCACGCTGGGCGCCGAGTTGTTCAGCGGCATCGCCATGGGTGTGCTGCTGGGTGCAGTCCTGGCTTTCTACATTGCCAGGGTACCCGGCAACCTGGCATTGCTGCTGCTGGGGACCGCTCTGGTGGTGACACATGTGGCCCACGGCATCGCCGACTATGCCCGGGTGACGCACGAATTGCCATTGCACCTGGAGCCTCTGCTGATCTGTGTCACCGCCGGCTTCACCGTCCGCAATCTGTCCTCCGGCGGCGATCGCTTTGCCGAAGCCATGGATGCGGTATCTCTGCCCGTCTTCGTCCTCTTCTTCTGTCTGGCCGGTGCATCCCTCGACTTGCAGAGCCTGAGCACGACCTGGGCGGCAGCCCTGTTGTATGTCGTGGTGCGAGGCGTGAGCTTGTTCGGCAGCTGTTGGATCAGTGCCCGCGGTGACCAGGACCGAGGATGGTATGGGATCAGCTTCCTGACCCAGGCTGGTGTCAGCCTCGGACTGGCCCTTGAGGTCGTTCGCCGTTTTCCCGAATGGGGGGAGGCCTTCGCAACCATTGCCGTGGCAGCGATCTCCATCAATCAGCTGATCGGTCCTGTGGCAATGAAACTGGCGCTGCAGCGCGCCTCCAGCAGCCAGACGCGTTAGGCCCCCGGCGGAGCGTATCCTGACCGGAGGTCGCAGGATCAGGCGCTGAAGATATGCTCGTACCTGCGACGCAGGTCGGTGAGCACCGTGCCCAGAGGCAGTGACCACGCGGTTCCCTGCATCATGCGCTGAGCCAGAACAGCGGGCGCCGGTACTGCAGCGGTCAGTCCGTAGGCGACGCAGTTGCGTTTGCCCGCCACGGGCAGACGCAGCAAAGGCTGGAATGCCTGTTCGAGTTGTGACGTGAGTCGTGCCTCCTGCGCGGGACGATCCCCTGCCCAGAGGTTGAAGACCGCCACGCCCCCCGGGTTTACGACGCGGCAGCACGCAGGCACGAATTCTTCTTCATCCACAACCGGCGCCATCCCATCTGCATCATGCAGATCGATGCAGACCACGTCGTAGCACGCGGGCGGTGACTCAAAGAGAAATTCAAGGCCATCTGCCTCGATCACCTGAAGACGATCATCTTCTATGGGCAGACAGAAAAACCGGGTGGCCACGTCGATGATGGCTGGACGCAGTTCGACAACGTCGACCCGGCACGATGGAAAGTAGTGAAGGAAGAACTTGGGTAGCGACCCGCCTCCCAGGCCCAGAACCAGGATCCGCAGCGGCGCGTCAATGAAGAGGAGACTGGCCGCCATGGACCGTGTGTACTCCAGGGCCAGATCGTGCGGGCGGGCCGTAAACATCGTGCTCTGTCGGGCAGGAGAGCCAAACTGCAGGGACCGCAATTTCCCATCTGCCTCCTCGACAATCTCGATGGGACCCTCCTCATCATGCTGGACGTGGATCCTGTGCACCGTGTGGGCTTACTCCCCGCGCCAGCTGTTGATCCGGGCAGCAGCCCGATCTCGCCAGCGAGCGTAGTTCGGAGACAGTCGCAGGGCCCCATCCGGCTGCGGCACCAGGCGACCCTGCTGACCCCGCGGATCACCACGCTTTTCGTTGACCTGGGCCAGGCGCTGCCGCCAGGCGCCCACACGGGGCGCCGCTGAAGGCTCGGTAGCCAGATTCCGACACTCTCCCGGATCAGTGCGCAGATCGAAGAATTGCTCTTCGCCCGTGTGATGGAACCAGATGTACTTCTCTCTCCCATCGGTCACATACTGCATGCCGTGCTCGTCGTCATAGCAATTGGTATGTTCGCCCTGCACAAAATCCCGCCAGGCGGGGGACTCGCCCCGCCCCAGGTCGAGCAGGCTGCTACCGTCGACGCTGTCGGGTACATCCAGTCCTGCTGCATCGAGGAGACTCGGCATGATGTCACGAAGCTCGATCGGCTCTTCCCGGACCTGGCCTCGTTCCATCTCATCACCCCAGGCTTTCGGCCACTGCACGACAAAGGGGATTCGCGCCGAGCCTTCGTAGGCATAGGTCTTCCGCCAATGATGGTGGTCTCCCATCATGTCACCGTGGTCTGAAGTGAACACGATGAGGGTGTTGGCCAGCCCCTCCGGATCCCGCTTGCCATACTCATAGAGCACGCGGCCGATCTGATGATCGATGAAGCTGATGTTGCCGTAGTAGCCGGCCCGGCCGCGATGGATTTCGCGGTCGGTGCGACGCGTGCGCGGTGCGTTGACGTCGGCCACCGGAACATCATACCGGGCCGCCCAGTCACCGACGTGTGCTCGGGGGATGTCGGGGTGATCGACATACATGTCCCAATAACTCTGCGGCGGATCATACGGCGAATGGGGCCGTGCGAAGGACATCCACATGAACAGGGGGCGGGTTGGATCGCGCGTCTCCAGCCCCCGGATCGCCTCCGAAGCCGTCCAGTACGTGGGATGCAGATGTTCGGGCAGATGCGACGGGCGGGCCATCCAGCTGTTCCACTCGATGCTGTGATCGCGATAGCCGTACTCCCCCTCCTTCGCCCGATCGAAGTGGGCGTGGTAGTCAGAGATGAAGCCGGCATCGCGCCGTCCGGACTCGTCCAGCGTCGTGTCGTGGAAGCCATGCAGGGTGCGTTGCGGTGCGTGGTGGGCCTTGCCGACGAGGCGCGTATGGTACCCAGCCGCCGCCAATTCGCCCGGTAGTGTGGCTGGAAAGTCGAGGGCGTCGCCGCCCGTCATCGTCAGGCGGCCATGGTTCCACTGATCCATGCCGGTGATGATCCCCGCGCGGGCTGGTGTGCAGGAAGGCACCGAAGTGTAGGCATGGCGAAAACGCGTGCCATTCTCGGCCAGCTGATCGACATATGGTGTTTCAACGGCCGGGTGTCCTTCGCATCCAAGACAGTCACCGCGTTGCTGGTCGGTGGTAATCAACAGCAGATGGGGTTGGCGATAGCGGGCCATCGTCCTTACACCTGGCTACGGGTTGGCAAGATCAACGCAGGGTGGCAGAACAGACTCAGGCCGGTGCACCCTCTACATCTCTCGAGTCGCGCGCCGCCCAGCGCGTGGCCAGAAAGGCATCGACGAAGATCTGTCCAAGATGTGAGGTGATGCAGGGGATAGCCACCAGGCCTTTGGTCTGCGCCGAAAGGGCCTCATCCGGGATCAGGGCCAGAACGGTGAGGGCAACGGGCAATGTCTTCTGGCTCGCCATCAACACGACCGCTTTGCGCAGGGGCAAAGCGAAGCCAAACAACCGGGTGGCCGTGTTATTGAGTGCCAGGTAGATGAAATGGATGACGAGACCAGCGAGGATGAGGATGAGCAGTTCCCCGAAGGCGATGGTCGCCAATCGCTGGGAGCTTTGGGAGAACTTCATCCAGGGCACCGAGATCAGCGCCAGATTGCTGATGATGGTGATACGGGGCCGATTCGCGTCGGCCCACGGACCGAGGCGAATACGCAGCAGGCGGCCAGCCACGAGGGGGACCAGAATCGTCAGGCACAACTTCATCAGCAGGCTTTGAGCCGAGAGGCTGATGGCACCCACCGCTCCCAGAACCGCAGCCAGGACGAAGGGGATCGTGAAGACACCGAGTAGATTCGTCGACACGGTCAGCAGCAGGGCCAGCGCCGTGTTGCCGCGCGCCTGGTTGGTCAGGGCAATGCCGGAAGACAGCGTCGTCGGCATGCAGCAGAACAAGGCCAGGCCCAGCCGGAAGCTGTCATCCAGCGGTGCCTGGAAAGCGACGAAAGCGCCCACGGCGGGCGTGATGAAGAGGATGGCGATGATCCCCCACAGCGTCGCCGGCCACGCACTGAGGGCCTCTCGAATTTCGTCGGTCCGCAGAAGCAGACCGGAGCAGAGGAAGATGATGCTGACCGCAACGTATTGCGTGGGCCAGGCAGCCATGACCTGGCCCGGGCCAGGCCAGAGGAGACCGATGATGGCAACGGTGACAAGGCCGACGGGCAGCATCTGCCGCTGCAGGAAACCGGCCAAGGCAATCATCGACGCGACATGGTGTGGGAGGATCAGCCTTCCTGCAGCGCTTTGAGTGCCGGCTGTACAAAACAGACTTCTTCGCACAGCAGGCAGTTGGCCACATCCTTCTGGCATTCCAGATCCCGCTCGGTCAGTGCCTCGCGGAAGGCGGCCAGGAAATGGACCGCCACCTCGTCCTCAGAGAACAGGAATCGAAGGAAGCCGACCAGGCGGCCACGCGCCTCGGAGCTGAGAAGGTGTTCGACCTTGCAGGCATCGATCTCGGCATCGTCGTCGTCCATCCCGAGGCCCTGGCTGAGGAATTTCTGCATCACGACGCGGGTCGATTCAGTCTCCCACACGACCCGCAGTCCCTTCGGGGTCAATTCCAGGAACTTGTTGTGGTCTTCCTGGACGTAGCCACGTTCTCGCAGGTGTTTCATGGCCGTGGAAACGCTGCCCTTGGTGATGCGCAGGTGTTTGGCAATGTCGGAAACCCGGGCATAGCCATATTCCTGCCTCAACTCGTGTACCGCCATCAGGTGATGGGCGGCCGAGTGGGTCAGTTCGTTATCCTCGAAATTCTTCCAGACCTGCTGAAACATGGCGTCCTCTACATGTCGTCAGAGTCGTGCGCCAACCGGAAACCAATGGTCTCGCGCGTGTGCGTCTCGGGCGACGAATTACGGTGGGTCGTGCGGACATTGGCGCGGGTCTCACCGAAGAAACCTCCCCGGATGACACGCTCCTGCCCGCCCTCGGGACCCTTGGGGTTCGTCGAGGGGGAAAACTGATAGTAGGCTTCGTCCCAGTAGTCTTCGCACCATTCGTAGACGTTGCCGGACATGTCCCAGATGTTGTAGGGAGATCGGCCGAGGGCGTATTCGTCGACGGGCAGGGTCGTGCCGATGGAATTGAGAGAATTGCAGCGATCGTCGACGAAGCGATTTCCCCACGGATAGAGCCGTTCATCCGGGCCCCGGGAGGCCTTCTCCCACTCCGCCTCCGTCGGCAACCGGGCCCCCATCCAATCGGCATAGGCCTTGGCATCCTGCCAGGAGACGTTGACGACGGGATGACGCGCCAGTCCCATCGGTGGATTGCCTCGCTGCCAGTGGATGGGCGTCTTGTAGCCGACGCAGTTGACGAATTCACGGTAGTCCTGATTGGTCACCGGATACGCGTCGATGTAGTAGGCCGACAGTTGCACGGGATGGGCAGGACGCTCGGAATCCGGGCTGTCCTCCTGGCGACTACCCATGGTGAACTGACCTACTTCGATGTGGATCATCCGGCGCTTGTTGGCATCCTGCAGCAGGTCCTTGCGGCGCTGCTCCAGATCCTCCATCTGCAGATCGATGTCTTCGGAACGGCTTTTGATCTGGACGACATCGTCCTGCAGCTTGGTCTGGCGCAACTCCATCTCGCGCCGACGCTGCTCCTGCGAGTCGATCTGATCCATCAACTTCTTTGAGGGCTTGTTGAAGTCGAGGAGGAGCATGACAAAATAGAGGCTGATTCCACAGGTCATAATCCACCACATCCAGTCGCCCATGGTCCGTCCTTTCTCCTGTCGCAGTATCACAACGGATGGGTCACCCGATGTAACCGGTGCCAGCCGTCGAGACTGCGTTACTGACTGCGACGGACGCCCGCCAGCCAAAGCCGGCGGGCGGTCGCCCTCGTCGATGAGTCCTGCTGCCGGTTAGCCGGCCAGGCGCGGGATCAGGTCTACGCAGCGATTGGCGTAGCCCCATTCGTTGTCATACCAACCGAGCACCTTCACCATATTCCCGCCCACGACATTGGTCGAGTCAGCATCGAAGACGCAGGAAGCCGGGTTGCCGACGATATCGGACAAGACCAGCGGCGCTTCGGAATACTCGAGGATGCCCTTGAGATCACTTTCGGCAGCCTTCTTGAAGGCCGCGTTGATCTGTTCCTTCGTGGCGTCCTTGGCCAGCTCCACCGTAAAGTCGGTGAGCGAACCATCCGGCGTCGGTACACGAATCGACAGACCATCGAGCTTGCCATTGAGCTCCGGCAAGACAATGCCCACAGCAGCGGCAGCACCGGTTGTGGTGGGAATCATATTGACGGCGGCCGCACGAGCACGGCGCAGATCCGAATGCGGCAAATCGAGGATGCGCTGGTCATTCGTGTAGGAATGGATGGTATTCATCATCCCTTTGACGATGCCGAAATTCTCATGCAGAACCTTCGCCATCGGCGCCAGACAGTTGGTCGTGCAGGATGCGTTGGACACAACCGTGTCGGTCGCCTTCAACTGATCATCGTTGACACCCAACACAATCGTGGCCAGGTCGCCCTTACCCGGGGCGGAGATCAGGACTTTTTTGGCACCGGCCTGAATGTGGGCGTCCGCCTTGGTGCGCTCGGTGAAGAAACCCGTGGATTCGACGACGATGTCGACGCCCTGCGCCTTCCAGGGCAACGCCGCCGGATCGCGCTCGGCCAGCACCTGAATCCGCTTGCCATTGACAACGATGGCGTCGCCATCGGTCTCAACTTCGGCATCGAAGATACCGTGGGTGGAGTCATACTTGAGTAGATGCGCGAGGGTCGCCGCATCCGTTAGGTCATTGATCGCTTTCACTTCAATGCCACCAGCTTTGGTGGCGGCACGGAAGACGAGTCGACCGATGCGGCCGAAGCCGTTAATCCCGACGGGGATATCAGCCATGTCTGTGCTCTGCCTCTCTTACGTAGGCGCCCTGCTCTGAGGTGGGCAACGTCACGTTGATGAGCCGCCTGCGACCACGTATTCTCGTCAGATCCGGTGGGTGACGGCCGGGTATCGACGGAACAGGAGAGGCGGCGTCGAGGGACGACGCCGACACCGCGAGTCAGGAGACGCGGTGTGTGGATGGTGGTGGGTCGAACTGTTTGGGTTGCTGCGTGCTTTATGCCGTTAAGCTAGCCAATACAATAGGTTAACCAAAGCGCTGCCGTCCGGCAAGGTGCACCATTGAGGCTTCCGGTGCGTTGCTGACAGCAGGTCATCTCACCGAAGTTGTGGATGGCCGTATGCCCATCGTATCTTGGCCGCCCGATCAGCACCGCAGCCCCTATCCATCATCTGCGATTCCGGATCGGTTCCATTACCCAAACCTTTGCAGTGCCTCATTCCAGGCCCCTCCATCTCTTGAGGACGGCGACACGGACTCCATGATACGCAGCGCTGACATTGAGGCTTTCCACCAGCAGGGTTATTGCGTGATCCGGGACCTGTTCGGGCCTGATGAAATACAGGCACTTCGACATGAGGTCTTGAGATTTCAGAGAGAGGGGCTGGTGCGCAATGTGCGCACCCAGGGTGACGGGGAGACACTTGCCCGGCAACAGGCCAATCTGCAGCTGATCCCACTCTACGATAAGTCCGATCTCATTCGAGCTCTGCCTTTTGATGACCGCGTGGTCACTATTATCTCTACTCTGATCGGCGATCCCTTCCTCCTCCACCTTGACCAGTTGTTTCTCAAACCGGGCCGCCACGGCACCGGTACGAGCTGGCACCAGGACAACGCCTACTTCAAGATCGGGGACCCGTTGAAGGGCACGGCGATGTGGCTGGCCATCGATGATGCAACGACACACAATGGTACGCTGCGTCTGATCCCCGGCAGCCATCGCATCGCCTACGAACACAAGCGAGACCCTTTCAGCGATCACCACATCCGTTGTTGGCCACCCGAGGCTGAGGCTGAAACGATTGAGGTGGCTGCCGGAGGCGCTGCGTTTTTCTGTTATGGAACCGCCCATTGCACGGGAGACAATTCGACACCCCACTCACGCACAGGGATGGCCTTCCATTTTCTGAATGGGGATCATGCGGCCGATGATCTGGTGCCGGAAGGGCGAGACCACCGTCCATGGGTTACCGGGTCCGGGGCCAGTGGCGGTCAGAGTGAATATGGAATCGATGTTCGTGGTGAATTCTCCCGACTCATTTCTTCGACTGCGTAACCCGCTGATGGACCGCTGATGCCACGCTTTACTCCTGATCATTTGCGCACTGTAGGCCGAGCCATGTTCGAGGCTGCCGGGTGCAGTGCGCCGGACGCGTCCATCGTCGCGGACCATCTGGTCGAGTCGAGCCTGTTCGGACACGACTCGCACGGAACACTTCGCATGTATGAGTATGTGGATCAGATCGCAGCGGGAACTTTCTCACCTACCGGTCGGCCCAGGGTTGAGCGGCAGAGGGGGGTAACCGCCTGCATCGACGGTGACAGAGCACTGGGCCAGGTGGCGGGGAAGCTGGCCGTCGACACCGGGATCGATCTGGCCCACACCCATGGGGTGAGTGTCATCACGGTGCGCAACTGCTCGCACCTTGGGCGGATTGGTGCCTACCCGTTGGCTGTGGCCAGACAGGGGCTGATCGGACAGGCTTTTGTGAATGCGGGGCGACTCGGGCGGCAGATCCCCCCATATGGAGGGATCGATGGCCGTATTTCGACAAACCCCATCGCCTTTGCTGCCCCCCGATCATCTGGCGATCCCATCCTCGTGGATATGACGACATCTGTTGTCGCCGAGGGGAAGATTCGTGTTGCCCACAACCGGGGCGAGGACGTGCCGGCCGGTTGGATCACCGACCCGGAGGGGCAACCGACGCAGGACCCGCGTCAATTCCTGGACCCGCCCGGGGGTGCCATTCTGCCATTGGGTGGTCCGGTTGCCTACAAGGGATACTGCCTGGGGATGATGGTCGAGATGCTCGGCGGCATCCTGTCGGGGGAGGGGACGGCCAATGGCGAGGTCAGAATGCGCAGCAATGGCATGCTGCTGACGATTTATGATCCAAGTTTCTTCTGTGAAGACGAGAAGTATGACCTGGAACTGGAGAGTTTGATCTCCCACGTTCTCGGCAGTCGCATCGACCCGGCCGTGGGGCGCATTCGGCTGCCCGGTTCACCCGAGTTCGACACCGCCAGGGATCGGAACCGGGATGGGATCCCCGTCGATGACACGACCTGGAATCGGATTCTGGAGCGGGCCCGTCGACTCGGACTGGACACCCAGGATTGGACGCAAGCGGCGATCGCACCCTGAGTGGATTCGACGGATCCCGATCACACGTCGTTACCCTTGCCATCCCTCAGGACGGCTCTCATCGACAGAGACACAAAAGTGACCACGCGGTCACGCCGCCTCCTCTATGAGATGGTGTCGGAGTCGGGTGGCCAACTGTCACTCCCACGGAATGGCATGTGCTGTCCCGCCTCGAACTGCGGCCAGGGGAGGTAATCATTGACGTCGGCTGTGGCCTGGCCCCGAAGCAGGAAGGCACTGGGCCATTGCCCTTCGCTGAGAATCCGCGTGGTTGCCGGGATGTATCGAATGGTGAGTCCACAGCGGCGACGCGGGGACTGATTGGCATTGGACCCATGAACGATGTTTGGATGATGGATTGACACATCCCCGGCCTCCAGCACCACATCCACGGCCTGCGCATCATCCACAAATTCCGGATCCATCGATGAACTCAGGACGTTGGCCACCTCTTCGTTGCGATGCATAGGCTGCAATTGAGTCGACTGGGAGCCTGGAATGACACGCATGCACCCGTTGTCCACGTCGGACTCATCGACCGCCAGCCACAGTGTCACGACATCCATTGGCTCCAGTGGCCAATAGGAGCCATCCTGATGCCAGAGAACCGGTTGGCCATCACCCGGCGGCTTGGAAATGTAGTGGGAGGCGAATAGCGCAATGTCCGGCCCGATGAACTGTTCTGCCACATCCAGAAGACGATCGTCGGCAACCAGCCGCACCCAGAACGGATCGTGCGTCATCAGATTGTTGTGCAGCTGTTCCGGCCGCAGGCCCGGATTCTTTTCAAGAAGCCAGTCGACGTGCGCGCTGGCTTCGGCCACCAGATCCGCATCGAGGACGTGGCGGCAGATCGCGTAGCCATCGCGATCATACTGTTCACGCAAATTCGTCAAGTTGCTCCTGTTCTTTACACGTCCGGATCCTGGGTCGAACCGTCACCCGCCGTGGCGCGGACGAGTTCCAGTTTGTCTGCCATCTGGCCGCATCCCTTCTCCAGCGACAGGCGACGGCGATCGGCACGCATGAGCGCGTCACCAATCTGAGCCACCATCAAGTCCACTTCGTCGCGTCGTTCGGCCAGTCGTTTCTCTTCAGAATTCAGAGCCAGCAGTTCTGTACGCAGTCGACTCAACCGAAATTCGGTCTGGTCTCGTACAACGAGATTGATGATGATGAGGGCAACGCCCCCGATGAGAAGTCCTTCGAGCATGTGTGTAGAACAGAACGCCCTCGGCGCGCTGTCCTCAGCCTTTCTTCGGTGCCGTCACGCCTCGACGGACCTTCGTCTCCAGCAATGAGAGAGTGCGGCGCACGACATCAAGGTCACGCTGCAGGCTCGTGCGGTGCCCGTTAACCTCTTGCTGGTGATACTCCCGCGCCTGGCGCAGCAGCGTCTCGGGGGTCTCTTCTTCCTCGTCCACCTTGCTGCCTTCGGGCTCCCGGTCCTGGATCAACTCCTCATCATCCCGCGGCACGGGTGCATGCGGGTCATACCCGTCACCGAAGACTGAACGCTCCATCTCGGTCAGTCCCTGAAGTAGTTCCTGGCCACGCTGGCTCAAGACCGTCAGCTCTCCCACCAGATACTCCTCCTGTTCGTCGGCGGTCTTCTGGATGCCACCGACAGACTCCTGCATCGCCTCCGAATGCACCCGAATCCGGCGCCGCAACGGATTCTGTTTGGTGCGCAGGTCGTGGGCTCTTTTCTGGTAACTGAGCAGGAGTTCCGCCAACACGGCGATGAGCCCGACGACGACGACGGCGAGTACCCAAATCAACGGGTGGTGGCTCCGGGGGTGGCGGCGCAGAGGAACAGAGCAGGCGGGTTCACAGAGGCACGCCTGAGAGCGACGCCTACGGTAACGGCGGCGGCGGAAAACGTCAAGAGACCATCAGAGTGAGCCCGATGGCGGGAACGTGTGGGAATCGAACCCACCCAGCGCCGGTCTCCCGACACCGCAACGGATTTGAAGTCCGCGGGGGCCACCAGGCTCCCATCCGCTCCCATGGTGAATCGGCTTCGGGCGGCGCAGGTCACCCGGGCGCTGGCGTCGGGAGGTATTTGTAGGGCACTTCAGGATACTGGATCGGCAGGTCCCAACTCATCTGGCGCGACGGGATGTCGCCGAGGCCTTCGACCACCAGATGCAGCTTCTGCGTAGCGGAGGTCAGGATCGGTGTCTGCCGGTCCACTCGGCGATTGGGAAAATACAGTCGGTAGACTGTCTCGTCTCCAAGGTATTCGAATTCCGGTCGATCGAAGTCGTATGGATAAGGTCCCGCTGTGCCGCTGGCGGCGTAGCGATTGCCATCTTCGTCGATGAGGAAGGTTCGCGCCCCCAGATCGGCCACACGCTGCCGGGGGCCCTCGAAATTCTCGTCCTTGACGTAGATGGAAAAGACAAGGCGGCTGTAGAGCGTGTTGCCCCATCGTTCATCGTAGTCGGGCCGCAGTAGCGGATACTTCAGATCGTAGACCTTACCGAGGAAGCGACGGACATACTCACTTCGCCACACATCGAATTGAGACTTCTCGATGGGGTTGGAGACATCGAACCCGGGATTGACGTAGATGAGATACTGCAGATACAGGCTGTTGATGTCGGTGCCATCTTCCATCGGATAGCGACCGTCGATGTAGCCATATACAAACTGCCGGATCCTGCTTTCGAGCTGATCTCTGACCAGCCCCGCCTTCTCAGCCTGCGCGTAGAGTCGGCTTAACTCGTAGCCAAAGGTGTGAAAGGTGGCCTGAACAAACAGACCATCCGCACCCGAGTGGCTTGCATTCACTGCCCGCCATGTCTGCTCCTCGACCTGTTCAAAGGGACCTGGAGCTGCTTCTTCCGGGCCACAGGCCGTGAGAAAACCAAGCAGCCCCAAACACAGAACAGGTCCGAACAGAACACGTGGGATCATGGTGCGGCCGGTTTCTCGCCGACAGCCACAGTGCACCTCGGCGGGGAGAGGGGAAGAGCCCTATTCCTTGACGACCCAGAGCTTGACGGTTGCCTTCACGGAGGAATGCAACTGCACCTCGATGTTGTATACGCCCAATGCCCGGATCGGCTCTTCCAGATGGATCGACCGGCGATCCACATCGTGACCTTGCTCCTTGAGCAGATCCACAATGTTCTGTGTTGTCACCGAACCGAAGAGTCGATCCCCTTCGCCGACGCGAACCTGCGCCGTCAAAGACGCCTTCTCCAAGGCACCAGCGGTCTGTTCGGCTGCCCGCTGCTCTCGCTCTACGGTTGCCTCATGCTGACGCCGCTGTGTCTCGAACTGCGCCACATTGGTATCGCTGGCCAGCATGGCCTGACGCTTCGGAATAAGGAAGTTACGTGCGTAACCCGCGGCTACCTGGATGATTTCGCCAGTGCTCCCGAGGGTTTCAATATCTCTGAGTAGAATCACCTTCACCGTAGTCGGCCTCCTGAAATTCTCACTGTTCTTCGTCGTCGCCAGCGACCTCGTCCACGCGAGCGTGACCCAAGCGGCGCCAATCGAACCACGTGTCCATCAGGCCGAGCAATCCCAACACGACCAGGGAAATACCCGACGTAAAAAGCAGCAAAGCGTAAATGACGATCTCGAGGAAGCGCTGAATCCCAAGTCGCCAGAGCGCGTGTCGCACCAGGGCCAGGCCCTGTACTGCATAAAGGGCTGCCATGACGAGCAGCGCGTTGGCGCCGATCGTACGCAGATTCCCGTCGAAAACGAGCAACAACACCAGCGCACCGATCAATCCCCAGATCAACTCGTCCCAGAACCGCCACCGATGCAACGGTGTCGGTTGAGGCAAACTCATCTGAAGACGCCCGGCCACGCCACAAGCCATTCGATAACCTACCACGGCGACGAACAGCATCGACAGGTAGGCCATGCCGGGGAACAGCTGCAGCATCAGTTCGATGACCTGCTGCAACTGCTCAGGTTCCGGCGTTTCGGCGCCCATTCCCTGCAGCGATACACTGACCTGATCACCAATCTCCCGTCGCTGATCGCTAGATCCGTCAAGGGAGAACATGAGCATCAGGGCCAATGCCAGACCCGGAACCGATGCCATGGCGATAATCTCCCCATACCCTCGGCCCCGCTCGATCTGGATCGCTGCCAGCAGACCGATAATCGGCGCCGGCGCCAGACCCGAAACCAGGACCCATTGCAGGGGACCGGCCATCGACATCAGCAGGGGGACACACGCCGGCAACGCCACGCGGCGAACACCGTAGCGGCGTGCAGCAATCAGCGTAGCCGCGACCAGAGCCAGACTTGCAAGCAGATGCAGCACGGGTTAGATCCTGACCCGGCGGCTGACGGACGGCACCCGGTCCAACCGGATGCCGTCGTCGCTACTTTTCGCCGTTCCCTTCGTCGTCTGCCGCTGCGCTCACAGCAACAGCAGGCGCAGGCGCAGCCGCTTCACCATCCCCAGCTTCAGCTTCAGCTGCGGCTGGAGCTGCGGCTGCCGCTGGAGCTCCAGCAGTCGCAAAGTCCGGACGGGGCTCTCGTCCACGCTCATCGTCGCGATCCCGTCGGGGACCACGCCGGTCGCGCGGACGCTCGGGTGGGTTGTAGATGTAGACATTCTCCGGCGCCAGCTGCGGCACACGCAGAAACTCACCATCCACCGAGATGAACAGGTAACGCAACACGGCCTCGTCCAGCTTCATCGCTGCTTCGAGGGTCTCGATCAGTTCGGGTGGAGCATCGAACTGAAAGAGGACGTAGAAGGCCTGCTGGCGGCCCTGCAAGGCCGCAGAAGTGTAGGCCATTTTGCGCTGTCCCCAGTGATCTACATGGGAGACTTCGGCGTTCGCTTCTTCGAGACGCTGCTTGTAGCCATCAATCGTCGTCTCGATCTGGCTTTCGCCGATCTGCGGATCGATGAGGAGGACAAGTTCGTACCTCTTGACCATGCGTTCTTTCGCCTCAGCTGTATCTGGCGGTTACCTGGGCAACCGGTTTAGAAGAGGTTGAGTCCGTACTCGACGAACAGGGGAGCCAGCACCAGCGAGACCACCGACATCAGTTTGATGAGGATGTTCATCGACGGACCGGATGTGTCTTTGAATGGATCGCCAACGGTATCACCGACAACGGCAGCCTTGTGTGGGTCAGAACCCTTACCACCAAGATTGCCCTCTTCGATCCACTTCTTCGCGTTGTCCCAAGCGCCACCACTGTTAGCCATCATCAGGGCAAGCAACACGCCACTGACGGTCGCGCCGGCCAGCATTCCACCCAGGGCTTTGGGCCCAAGGAGGAAACCAACCAGGACAGGAGCCAACACGGCCATCAGGCCCGGAAGGACCATCTCGCGCAGCGCCGCGTTGGTAGAAATGTCTATGCATCGCCGGGTGTCCGGCTTGCCCGTGCCTTCCATCAGGCCCGGAATCTCGCGGAACTGGCGACGCACTTCCTCGATCATGGCGAAGGCAGCTTTGCCCACCGCCGTCATCGTCATCGCAGCCCCCAGGTAGGGGATCATGGCCCCAATGAACAGGCCGATCACGACAACAGGCGTGGTCACATCAATGGCGAATTCACCACTGTCCATGCCGAGGCGATCCATGGTTCCTCGCACCGACGAGGCATAGGCGGAGAACAAAGCCAGTGCCGTGAGCGCCGCCGAGCCGATGGCGAAACCCTTGCCAACCGCCGCGGTCGTGTTGCCGAGCGAGTCGAGACTATCGGTGATCTTTCGGGTCTCTGCGCCCAAATGCGCCTGCTCGGCAATACCACCGGCATTGTCAGCAATCGGACCATACGCATCAACTGCCATGGTCACACCGACGGTAGCAAGCATTCCCACAGCGGCAATGCCGATACCGTAGAGGCCGGCGAAGTTGAAGCCCAGGCCGATGGCGACCGCGATGCCGAGCACGGGCAGCGCGGTGGATTCCATGCCGACAGCCAGACCACTGATGATATTGGTTGCAGAGCCCGTCTTGGAAGCCTCAGCGATGCCCCGCATCGGTCCGGCGCCAGTATAGTACTCTGTCAGCAAACCGATGACGATGCCCGCCAGCGAACCACACAACACGGCAAGGATCGGTCCTGAACCAAGGCCCAGTTGACCGCTGATCCACCAAGCGCCGGCTATCATGATTGCCGCCGACAGGAAGGTGGAATAACGCAGGGCGGCACCTGGATCGCGGTCTTGCAGCACCCGCACGGCCACGACGCCGATCAGCGACGCCACAAGGCCAACCATGATCACCATCAGCGGGAAGGCCATCGCAGCGACACGCGCTGTTTCTACTTCCTGCGCCACGCTGGGGTCGAGACCCGGGACCAACTTCGTCAACAGTGCGACCGACGCGGTAGCGGCGATGGCGATGGTGGCGATGACGGAACCGACGTACGACTCGAAGATGTCGGCGCCCATGCCAGCCACGTCGCCGACATTGTCACCGACATTGTCAGCGATGACGGCGGGATTTCGCGGATCATCTTCGGGAATGTTCTGCTCAACCTTGCCCACCAGATCAGCACCGACATCGGCTGCTTTGGTGAAGATACCGCCGCCAACGCGGGCAAACAGGGCGATTGACGAAGCGCCCATGGCAAAGCCATTGATCAGTCTGGCATTGGCAGGGTTTTCCCACATGCCAAACAGCTGCGCCAGGGTACCGATGCCGATCATGCCAAGACTGGCAACTGCCAGACCCATGACGGCACCGCCGGAGAAGGCCAGCGAGAGAGCTGGGCCCTGACCCTGAGTGCTGGCGGCCTGAGCGGTTCGACCATTCGCTCGCGTCGCCGCCTTCATGCCGGAGAAACCGGCTATGATCGAACACGCAGCACCTGCCAGGAAAGCCAAGGCCGTCTTGTTGTCGACACCCAACCACAGGGCGACAAAGACCACGGCGATGAAGATCAACAGGATGCTGTATTCACGTTTGAGGAAGGCCATAGCCCCCTCGTGAATGGCCTCGGAGATTTCAATCATCGCCGCAGACCCTTCATCGGCCTTCTTAATGCGACCATAAATCAGGAAAGCGATGATCAGTCCTGCGACACCCAAATAGGGCGCGGCTGTCGTCCACGCTTCCATAGGAGTGGTTACCCTCCCGAATCCCTGTTTCTATGAACAGGTCGTGATGTGTGGTCTGCCCTGGGCGATACTGGCAGACAACCGTTAAACCGGTTCATCGCTGCCTCCACACCCTCCGTCACCCAGCACGTCGTGGCAGCGCAACCGCGTTGAATTAGCTCATCTACATCTTCTGTCGCTGCAAAGGGAGCCAGGACATATTCGATGTCCTGCTCACTTTCCGGAACCGGTCCCACACCCAGTCGCAGCCTCGGGACAGCTTCCGTCGACAGATGCTGCAAGACCGACGCCAGACCATTGTGGCCGCCGTCGGACCCTCCTCTGCGCAGCCGCAAGCGACCGAAGTCGAGGAGGAAGTCGTCGAGGACGACGAGCACCTGTTCGGGCTCGACGTCGGTAACCTGTTGCAGTTCGGCCAGTGCCTGGCCACTGCGATTCATGAACGTCTGCGGCTTGACCAGCAGCACTTCGTGCCGCTCGGGCCCCAGCCAACATGGCGTCGTCAGTGCTTGCGTCGTCGATTGCCAGGTGGCACCCTGGGACATCGCCTCGACGACGAGAAATCCAATATTGTGGCGCGTGCGCTCGTAGCGGGCACCGGGGTTGCCCAGACCAACGACGATCCGCACGACTCAGCTACTACTCGCTGTCGCCACCTTCGGCGTCACCACCCTCGGCGGCGGCATCCTCATCACCCTCTTCAGCACCCTCGACCAGGTCGCCTTCGGCCTCGGCGGCTTCAGCGGCTTCGGCTTCAAGTTCTTCATCGACGGTCAGACGCGGTTGCAACACGCTGACGATTGTGACACCCGAGTCGGTCGTGATCCGACTCTCGGTTTCGAGCAGGTCACTCACGTGAATGCTGTCGCCAATATCCAGATCACTGATGTCGATCTCGACCTGTGACGGCATCTCGGCCGCGATACAGGTCATGTCGATGTGGGTGACACTGTGCTGCAAGGCACCACCACTGATGCGCACACCGACGGGGCTGCCCACCGTGTTCAATGGCACCGAGGCACTGATCTCTTCCTCGGGATTGATCCGGAGGAAATCGACGTGCTGCACCGTGCTGTTCACCTTGTGATACTGCACGTCACGGACAACCGCCCGTTCGTCGGCGCCGACACCCTTGAGAACGAAGATTGCGTTCTGACCGCCACCGGACAACGCCCGCTCGAGCTTCAGTGCCGGAACTTTGAAGGCCTGTGCCTCCTGCTTATGACCATAGATGACGCCGGGAAGCAGGTTCTGCTCGCGGCGCAAGCGACCAACCGGTCCCTTACCGCGCTCTTCACGCTGCTCGACGTCGAGCTCGATGGTCTCGCGCTTGTAGATTTTCAGGCTGACCGCCATGCCCTGTCTGTCTCCCTACTACGTAGTGGACGGCAGAAGCTGCCGTGTTGTGGCAGATATCCTGCCGCTGGTTTTGCATTTGGCTGCCCGGCGAGGACTTGAACCTCGATAGGCGGACCCAAAATCCGCTGTCCTACCAATTGAACGACCGGGCAACTGACTCGAAGCCGACCTCCGGGTCAGACACCCATTGGTGCCGGCACCGGTGTACACACAAAGACCGGATACCCCTGTCCCCGCAGCTGGTCGGCTGCTTGGTGCGCGGCGATCCGGTCGACGTAGATACCGTAGACGACCGACCCGCTCCCAGTCATGGAGCAGGCCTTTGGCGTCAGGGCAGCCAGCAATTGGCTGGCACGTGCGACGATGGGTTTGGCTCGTTCGACGACAGGCTGAAAGTCGTTACTGATGACTTCCAGCAGCCTGCGTACCGGGACGCGCCCGCCGCGTGCAGAATTAAGGAAGGTAAGGTACGGTTCAGAACCGGACAAGATCTTATCTAGCAAGATCTTGTCTAGCAAGGCCTTATCTCGTAAGACCTCCTCGTCCCGCACACCCGATACGCCTCGCCGCACTTCGTCCAGCTGTCCGAAAGCCCACGCCGTGCTCACCGGCTCGCCTGGATCGACCAGGACGTAGTGAATATCCAGACCCTCAGCATCCCACGCCACCTGAAGCAGACGTTCGCCGCGTCCCTCCACCAGACAGGTGCCCCCCTGCAAGGCGAATGGGACGTCCGATCCCAATCGGGCCCCGAGACTCATCAGTTGTTCCGATGGCAGGGGACGCGAGGCGATCCGATTGAGTCCGCGCAGAACTGCGGCCGCATCTGCGCTGCCACCTCCCAGGCCCGCACCCATGGGGATCCGCTTGACCAGATCGATGTGAACGGGGCTGCCTCCCGCCTCGGCCAGGTACAGTGTCGCCGCCTGCCAGGCGAGATTCTGCTGCGCTTGGGGCACCTCGGCATCGTCACATCGAAGTGACATCTGGGCACTCGGGGTCAATCGGACGTCATCACCCAGGTCGATCGTCTGGAACAGACTGATCAGATCGTGGTAGCCATCCTCACGGCGCCCCAGCACGCGCAGGCCCAGATTGAGCTTGGCCCAGGCGGTCTCCATCAAATGGGTCATATGTGCGTAAGTGACTGCGCTGTCACGGCTTGACCTCTATTATGGTGCCCCGTATACTCGACTCGCCCGGGTCAATATAACCCGAGGCCCCCCTCGCCGTCGCCCCATTCGGCGATGGCACCCATCCCGCCAGGTCGGCGGGGCACGCCTTCCCGCCGGGGTGATGTCGATTTGGCATGCCCATCTCTCAGTATCTTCCTTCCATCTCCGGGTCCACCGTGAATCGATCGCTGCGCCTCCTGCTGTTGTCGCTCAGCCTGCTGCTGGTCCCTGTCGCCCTTTGGGCCGACGCAGAGGACGAGTTCAATCTCGCTCGCAATCTCTTCCGCGATGCCGGTGATCATGCCACAGCGGCCCAGCTTTTCGGTGAGTTCATCCGCAACCATCCCGCCGATCCTCACCTGCCGGATGCACGCCTGATGCTGGCCCAGTCGTATAGTCGCAGCGGCCGATGCGCCGAGGCAGTGGGTGCCTACCACACCTTCTACGAGGCGCACCCGAAGCATCTGGAGGCCGCCGATGCGCGGCGGGAACAGGCCGCCTGCTACGAGGCCCTCGGAGAGCCGGCCAGGGCCGGTGCGGTGTATGAAGAAGTGCAGCGTCTCTACAGTGAGGCTGGATTTGCCGCGGAGTCCTTGCTGGCCGCAGCGACCAATTTCGTTCGTGCCGGCGATCTGTCCAATGGTCTGCGAGCCTACAGCAAGTTGCTGAACAACTACGATGGCCATGGCGCAGCGCGGCGCGGCCGGTATCAACTCGCGCAGTTACAGTTCGCTTCTGGCCATCCGGTCGAAGCCCGTGAGTTGCTCGCCCAGATTACGGCTTCAGCCTCAACCAGCGACGAGTCCCGCGACGCGCTGTTGCTGTCCGGTCGACTCGAATTGTTTCTTGGTCGGGTGGCGGCGGCAACATCACAATTCGAGCAGTTGCAGTCCGCCTTCAAAGGCAGCGCGCACGCGGACAGCTCCCGTCTGGATCTGGCAGCTCACTTTTCGTCCCGGGGTCAGTATGACCAGGCCGAGAAGAGCTACGACCAAGCGGCCCGGCAGACGAAGGATGCAACCTTACAGGCCAGGGCCCGCCTGGGACGTGCCACAGCCCTGCAGAATGGGGGGCGCCATGAAGACGCCCTGGCAGTCTATCGCGAATTGATGACGAGTGATGCGGCCGCATCCCTGCGCGATGACGTCCGACTGGGACTTGCCGTGAGCCTGGGGTGGCTGTCGCAGGTCGGGCCCGCCGTGGGTGAGCTATTCCAGTTGGTCCCCACGTCCAGTGCCCCGCCCTCGCCAGCCGGGGCCGCAGCCTTGCGAGAGTTGGGCGCACTCTACCGCCGCCAGGGAGATCTGGCCCGCGCCATATCCTGGTTGCGGCGCTATCTGGACGAGGCCAAGCGACACGGGGAGGCATTCGCTGAATCGAGTGCCAAACAAGACCTGGCTCGTCTGCAATTGGCCGAAGTCTATGGCGCCAGTGGTTATCACGATGAAGCGGTTGAGCTGTTCACCGCCCTGAGCCGCGACAGCGGGCTGCGAGCCGAGGGTCAATACGGCCTGGCCGGTGCCTACGAAGGTGGCGGCCAACGACGCCTGGCGGTCCGTGAGTATGTGAATTTCCTCGAGCAATACCCCGGACACCGCCGCTCTGCCCAGGTGCGGGATCGTGTGGAATACCTGCAGGAATTCACGGTGCGCGATGCCGAGGGGCTGGCCCGGGCCCTGCAGCAGGCGGTGATCGACGATCTGTCGGGCAGTCCGCGACGCCAGGTTCGCTTCGAACTGGCCGTCGCCCTTCGTCATCACCAGGATTTCTCCAACGCGGTGCGGGCATGGGAGGCCTATGTCTCCGCCTATCCCGGGGATCCAACGGCACAGGAATCACAGTTCTATCTGGCCGACTGTCTCTATCGCCTGGCACGACAGCGTCAGTTGGAAGGTGAGTCGGCCCAGGCCGACTCTCTGCGTGATCTGGCTCGCCAGGAGGATCGGATCCTGGCCCACGCCGAGTTACCGACCCGCTGGGCCCGATTGGCGCAACTGCGGCAGGTCGAGCGTGCCGCCGCACTAGCCACCAGCGATTCGGCC
>JABHDC010000005.1 GCA_018673255.1 Gemmatimonadota bacterium | reverse complement strand
GTCCGCATCGATGATGTCCCGCTTGAGCTTCTGCAACGCCTCGATGAGGACGCCACACTCATCGTTCGTCAGCGTGCCGGGTATCACCACGTAGCCGAAGACATCCAGGTGCAACCGTTGCGCCGGTGTCAGGGCGGGGAAGGGCAGGTCCATCGTTTCTTCAGTCGACATCCGCATCTCTCAGGCAGGTTGGTGATCGCTGGGCTCCACGCGCACGGCATTTCCGCTTAAGTTCGTCGGCCAGCAATCTCGTTGGCAAGCGACAGGACATGCAATGACTGAAGTCATCCACATTGGCGACCGCCGCGAACTGTTCATCGATACGTGTCTCATCGAGCGGATGAAGCAGGTCAGCCTGCGACTACACGAGCCCGTGTCGGGGGGGCGTGTGGTCGGCATCGACCGAGCGTGGGAGGGACCGGCCAATGGTCCCAGTGCGGTCTTCCACCACGATGGCCGGTATCTGCTCTACTACCGTGGTATGACCCTGGCACCGGATCAGCAGAGCGGCGTGTTGTGCGTTGCGACGAGTGATGACGGCGTGACCTGGACCAAACCGGCACTGGGGCTCGTCGACACGGGTGGTGATCGCGACACGAATATCGTCGCCGACTCGGACGGGCAGCCGCTGATGATCGTGCCATGGCTGGATACCCGCCCGGGCGTGCCCGACGACGAACGGATCAAGGCGCTGCACAGCGAACCGATCAGCGGTGAGGAACACACGGCCTTCAAAGATCCCGCCGGACCGAAACGTCTCGTGTTATGGTCGTCGGCTGATGGATTCACTTTTCGCCGGTGCTCACCCCAGCCGGAGATTGTCAGCTCTTTGCTCAATTGTTTCGATGGTGGCAATACCATGTTCTGGAGCGAAGCGGAGCAGCAGTATGTGCTCTACTATCGCTGGTACGAAGGCGAGTGGGGCACAGGGCCGGGAAGATCGATGGCCCGCACGACATCGGCAGATTTCCTGCACTGGACCGATCCTGAGCCGATGACCTACGGCGATACACCGCGCGAGCAATTCTACACGAATTCAACACAACCCTATTACCGGGCGCCGCACATCTATATCGCGCCGGCGGCACGTTTCATGGAGGGGCGAGGTGTGCTCAGCGATGCACAGGTCGAGGCGATCGGCCTCCAGACGTCGCAAGGCCACTACTATGGGGGCGATTGCTCCGATGCGGTGCTGTTGACCAGTCGCGCCGGCACAACGCAGTATGATCGCACCTTCATGGAAGCCTTCATCCGTCCCGGCCCTGACCCCTCGAACTGGGTCTCGCGTACGAACTATCCGGTGACAGGGATCCTGCCATACGGCCCGCAGCAGATGATGCTCTTTGTGGCGCGCCACTACATGCAGGACAGCTGGCACATCGAACGCCTGCTGCTGCGAACGGATGGTTTTGCGTCGCTCAATGCCCCGTGGGCCGGTGGCGAGGCGATCACGAAAGTGATGACATTTACGGGTTCACAACTCGAGCTCAATTACCGGACCAGTGCAGCGGGCAGTGTGCGCGTGGAGATCCAGGATGGCGACGGAACGCCGATTCCCGGATACGGCATCGATGACTGCATCGAGATCATCGGTGATGAGGTGGAGAGGGTCGTGGTCTGGGCGCATGGTTCCAGTGTGGCGGATCTGGCCGGTCGCTCCGTGCGACTGCGACTCCACCTCAAGGATGCGGACCTGTTCAGCTTCAGATTCCAGAAAGACAATGCGTGAGGATGCCGGAGACAATCGCCTGCAATCCGAGGCATTCGGCAGATCAGGAATGAAATTCAGAACATCGACAGGGAGGTGAGACATCGTGACAGATGCAGCCACTGAATGGCAGCGAAGTGAACCGGATGCCGTCGTCTATCTGCCGCGCGGAACCGGCGATGAAGACAACGAACACTTTCTCGTCCTCGAGGCACCGGATGGGGAGGGGTTACTGGCGTTCTGGACGCAGAGTTCCTGCGAGGGACGTGGCGACAATCGGCTGATGCTGGCACGAAGTGCCGACGGACAGAACTGGCAGGAGCCGGTGCGTATTGTCGGAGCGCGCCCCCTCAGCGACGACCTGCAGGCCAGCTGGGGTTTTCCCATCATCACCCGGTCGGGTCGGATCTACGTCTTCTACACGCGCGAAATGCCTGTCGTCGACAACAATCGGCAGGGTTCGGGTGCCATGGGGTGCATCGTCTCGGATGATGGTGGGCGTCACTGGTCGGAGCCGGTGAATATCCCCGTGGCACGCAATCGCTTCGACCACCCAGATCCGGAGATGCCCAGGAACTGGATCGTGTGGCAGTTGCCGATTCGCGATCGCCACGACAAACCGATCGCCGGTTATACGCAGGTCACGAGTCACTCCCTTCTCGAGCACACCTATCCCAACTGGGTCGATCAGGACAGTCGCAGTGCCTTTGTGCGCTTCGAGAATATCGATGACGATCCCACGCCGGATCAGCTCGTTCTCACCTGGCTGCCTGAGGATCGCGAGGGCATAGAAGTCAAGCATCCGATCCATACAGACATCTCCGTCGCCCAGGAACCCGCCACCGTGTTGATGCCTGATGGCGGGCTATTCTGCGTGATGCGCACCATGACGGGGCACATCTGGTACAGTTTTTCCGAGGATGATGGCGTGTCCTGGCGCGATCCAGAGGTCCTGCTCGATGCCGCGGGTGAACCCATACCTCACCCCATGTCGCCGTGTCCGCTCTACCGGCTCGAAGATGGGCGCTTCCTCCTCGTCTACCACAACAACCCTGGCCGCAAGGGCGAATACGACCAGTTTCGTGAGAAGTGGGCGACAAATCAGTCCAACTTCCTGCGCAATCCGACCTTCATCGCGGTTGGTCGTTTCGATGCCGACGCGCATCAGCCGATCCGTTTCGGTCCGGCTCACCAGTTGCTCGATACGCAGGGTGTCATCGTCGGGCCCAAGGCAACGGCCGAAATTGCGACCTATCCCAGCCTTACCGAATGGCAGGGTCGACGCATGTTGTGGTATCCTGACCGCAAGTACTACCTGCTGGGAAAACACCTGCCCGACAGCCTGCTGGACAGCATCGACCCCACTTGAGGGGTCTGTGCGACCCGCACACCCGATGAGTGAGACGAGGTGCCGCATGTCACTCCACCGCTTCTTCCAGGCCATCCTCATCGTGTCGCTACTGGTTCAGGCTACCGACGCCGATCGCCTGGAACTGGTCCGCTACACGAATCTGTGGACCCCGTCACCGGTGCGTGCTGCCGATGCAGCGGGGGTGACCTACGTCGCCGACCGCGGCCACCTGTTGATCGCCGACTCGGAGATCAGCGAATACGGTGATCTGACCGACCCCGCTACGGGCGAACGCATCTACACGGGTGTGAACATCTTCGAAACGACCCTGGATGCGGCAGAAATCCATGCGACCTGGCAGGCAACGCCGGAGGATCCTGCACGCAGTGAGCCGGTGGGTATCGCCTGGCATCACGCCGACGGCCACGTCTATGTCACCGATGATGACGAGAAACGAATCTTCCGTTACCAATTCGACGGTGAGCGCTCCTTCGGCCGGCCGGTGGCCACGATGCTGACCAGCTACGATGGTGGTTATACCGATCCCGAAGGAATCGCCGTTGATCCGGTCACGGGTGATCTGCTCGTCGTCTCCGGCACCAAAGAAGAGCGAATTCTGCGATTCCGATTCGACGCCAGCACCGACACCTTCGCCATCGTCTCCGACTTCAGCATCGGCAAACACATCAGCGATCCGGAGGGGATCGCCATTCACCCTGCCACGGGCCACATCTACACGATCGCCTCCAGTGGCATCGGCGAATTCTCGGCTGATGGAGATTTTGTACAGGATTTCGACTACGGATTCCTGGAAGGCACCGGGATTCGCTTCACCTTGCCCGGTGGCGGCACCTTTGCACCCACATCGGATCCGAATGATGCGCGTGACGCGCTGTCGCTCTACGTCACGTGTCGGGGGATCGATAATGGTCGCTTCCCCGACAGGAATAGTCTCGATGGTGGGCTGGCTGAATTGCGACTGGTGCACGAGCCGGTGCTGTCGGCGCCCCGACGGGTGCCGACGGACTATGCCACGATCCAGGGCGCTGTTGATGCCGCGGCCAGTGGTGACACGATCCTCGTAGCCCCGGGGATCTATTCTGGCCCCGTCGATCTGGGCGCCAAACATCTGGCGCTGGTGTCGGAGCATTTCCTCTCGGGAGATCCCACGTTGATTGCCGCTACCGTGATCGACGGGGGTGGTAGCGACTTCGTCCTGCGTGTCGGTGATCCTGAGCAGCCCGGCGCCGGTCGTTGTCTGATTCAGGGATTCACACTGCGCAATGCCTCGGATGGCATCACGTCGACTGATGTCTTTGATCTGGCTTACTGCCGCGTGACGGATACGTCGGATGGAATCGACTATGAAGCCGGCGGTGGTACCGTGCGGTTCTGCCAGTTCGACCACAATCGTGACGATGCGATCGATCTGGACGGTTCCACGGCAGCCCTCATCGAACAATGCAATCTGACGGACAATGGCGACGATGGGATCGAGATCCGCCTGCACCCCCATGCCGGCCCCGACACGCTGAAGATCGTGGTGAGAGACAATCTCATCTCTGGCAATGGCGAGGATGGCATCCAGATGATCGGCTACGATGAAGAGACGGCCCGCACCTTCCATTTTGAGGGCAATCGGATCGTTGGCAATGCGATGGCCGGAATCGGTCTGATGTCAGGAGCCAACACGCGCGAAGATTACGAAGCGGCGCCGCTTCCTGAGCGGATCCTCATCGTGAACAACACGTTTGTCGACAACGATCATCACATCAGTGGCGGTGCGCAGGTCCTGATCGCCAACAACCTGCTTGTCGATGCACGCCAGGTCGCCTTGAAAGGGCAGACGGGAACGAGTCTGGTCACTCGGAATTTGCAGTGGGGTGGGAGTGATACATCAGCCAGAGAACAGGGTGATCTGCGCGTACCACCAGATCTCTCCACTGATTACGGGCTACGAGCCGGCAGTGGCGCCATCGATGCAGGCCTTCTGCAGGTGGAATGGCAGGGAAGCAGTTGGTGGCTGATGCCTGCAGCTGAGGTCCGTGGAGCTGCACCGGATCTCGGTGCTTTGGAGCGCTGGGTGGACTCGGACTAACCTCGGCCATGCGCGCGGCAGGAGGCCGCCCGTGTGGACGCTCGCAATGTGCCGGGCTGGAAGCCGGGTAGCTTGAGCCTGTCAGGCTCCTCTGACCGGGCGATCCCGCAGACGTGGGTCGAGGGCATCTCGCAGACCATCTCCGAGTAATGCACAACCCAGCATGGTGAGGGCGATGGCGAGGGTCGGAAACAGGGCCAGATGCCAGTAGACCCGCACATACGCATTACTCACGCCCACCATCTTTCCCCAGCTGGCCATGGGATCGTTGATGCCGAGCCCGAGGAAGCTTAATCCTGCCTCGGCAAAGATTGTGGCCGGTATGCCGAAGCTGACGGCGACGACAATCGGGGTGACGGCATTGGGCAGAACATGCTGAATGGCGATGCGCCAGCCGGGCACGCCGAGGGCCTGAGCAGAGATCACGAAATCTCTCTCTCGAAGCGTGAGGAACTGCGCCCGCGTGAGGCGCGCGATGAGGATCCAGCCCGTCACGCTGAGGGCGAACACGACTGCATGTAATCCACCGCCAAGTACTGAGATGAGAAGAATCGCGAAGAGCAGATTCGGGAAAGCCGTCATCACATCGATCAGTCGAGACACGGCGAAGCCGACCCGGCCACCGACGTAGCCGGCCAGGGCCCCGAGGGGGACACCGATCAACACGGCGATGCCCTGAACGAGCAGGCTGACGATCAGTGACGTGCGAGCACCGAAGATCATTCGACTCAGGTAGTCACGGCCCACCTCGTCGGTTCCCAGCAGGTGATCCGGATGCTCAAGTGGCATCAGCAGCACGCGATCGAAGCGTGCGTAGTCATAGGGATGTGGTGCCAGCCAGTCAGCGAACAGCGCGACGGCTGCGATGATCGAGACGACACAGAGACCGAAGGCGGCCAGGCGATTGCGCAGAAGCCGCCTGAGGGCCTGGCGGCCCGGTCCGGGTGCAGAGGCTAAAGCGGGGTCTGGACTCGTGTCTGGACCCGCCTCAGGGCCTGTGTCTGGCCTCGATCCAGCGATCCGGTCAACGTGTGTCACGGCTGTCGCTGCCGATCCAGCTGAATGCGCGGATCCAGCATCGTGTAGGCAATGTCCGTGAGCATGTAGGTCACCCCCCACAGAAGCGCGATGAGGAGGAAGGTGGCCATGATCATCGGGTAGTCGCGGTTGAGGGCGCTGGTGACGAAGTACTTACCCAGACCGTTGATGCGGAAGATGGTCTCGATGAAGATCGATCCGGTGATCAGATTGGGGATCTCCGTGCCGAGGGCTGTGACCATGGGGATCTGCGCGTTGGGGAGCACGTGCCGTCGCATCAGGGCAGGTTCACTGAGTCCTTTGGCTCTGGCCGTGCGCACGTATTCCTCACCCGCGACCTCGACGATGCTGGCACGGGTATACCGGGCGATGACGGCCATGGGCGCCAGGGCATAGGCGACGACGGGCAGGATCCAGTCAGTGCAGAAATACTTGCCGAACAGACAGGCCCCCGAGGTGCCCCAGCCGCCCAGGGGCAGCCATGCACGTGCCACTGAGAAACAGAGAATGAGCCACATGGCCACGACGAAGTTGGGCACCGTGACACCGAGGGTCGTGATGAATGTCACCAGGTGGTCGATCCATGAATTCTGGTGATATGCGGCGTAGAGCCCGGCACAGATGCCGATACTGAAGGCGACGGCGATCGTGAGCAGGCCAACCTGCAGGGTGACGAGCCATGTTCGACCGATCAGGGCGGCGACCGTCGTCTGTGGTTGCTGATAGGGGACGCCAAAATCGAAGCGCAGGGCGTGGCTCATGTAGTTGAAGTATTGCTGCCACACGGGTTCGTCGAGGCCGTATTTGGCCTCGAGATTGGCGCGTGTGGCGGTCGTCAGTTGGCCCTGTTGCGTATCAAAGGGACCCCCGGGTACTGAGTGCATGAGCCAGAATACGATGACTGAGACCCCGAGCAGGACAAAGGCCAGGGAGAGCAATCGGCGACAGACGTAGAGGAGCACGGAAGTGCCTAGTGCCCGTTGCCGATGTAGATGTCACCCCACATGCTGTCGTCACCCCAGCGGCGGCCAGCGATGCCACGCGCATCCGGCTCCCGGAAGCTGCCGCGCACGCGACCATTGAGCAGATCTCCCGCCCAGCGATGGGCGATAAAGACCCCTCCCACCTGATCGACGAGGATGTGTTCGGCCTGACGGAACATCTCATCACGACGCTCGGGCTGCCCCAGCATGGCGCCCGCTTCGGTGACGAGACGATCAAATGTTGAATCCTTCCACGAGTGTCGTCCCCCGGACATCCATAGGCCGAGCAGGTTGGCAGGGTCGAGGAAGTCCATCCCATAGGAGACGGCGCCCAGTTGCAGTCGTGTGGGTTTGGCGTTGAGTGCATCCATGAAGACGCGACTGTCCTTGTTGGACACCTGAATGCGAATGCCGAGACACTGCGCGATGGATGCGGCACTGGCCTGATAGACGGCGGCCGTCGCTGGCGGTTCGCCACGCAACCACATCTCCAGGGGCGGAAAGCCGTCGCCGCCAGGATAACCTGCTGCAGTCAGGTGCTCACGTGCCAGACCACAATCGAAGCGCTGCAGGTCGGCCAGGGCGCCGGTCGTATCTGCCGAGGGAAATCCGGGCATCAGCATCGAGTGCGCGGGCATGGCCTTGATCCGCCCGTAGACCCCAGCCACGATCGCGTCCCGATCGACGGCGTGAGCGAAGGCGCGCCGCACATCCAGGTTGTCAAAAGGCGCTGTGAAGGTGTCGAAGAGGATGTAGTCGGTACGGAAGTCGCCGTAGTGACGCAGGTAGTTGGCGCGCAGTGTCGGTTGTGCTTCGATGGTGGCAAAGTCGGCGGGTGTGAGTTGCTCGTGCCCGACCAGGTCGATCTCACCGCGCTGGTAGGAGAGGAAGAATGTCGCGGGGGACATGTAGATGCCCTCAATGCGAGCCAGCTGTGGCGGTCGGTAGCCGGTATAGTCTGGATTGGCGCTGAGAACGATGCGATAGCCCGGGTCGAATTCGGTGAGGATGAAAGGACCGGAAGAGACAGAGGTGGCCGGATCGTTGTTGTAATACGGACCGTGTTCTTCCAGCGCCCGCTTCTGCATCGCGTAGCCGAATTTCATGGCCGAGGGCATGGCCGGAAATGGTCCGACCGTCACCAACTGGAGCGTCAGGTCATCGACGGCTGTCACACCCAGCGAGTCAGGCGGCAACTCACCGGCGACGATGCGATCCCAGTTTCTCAAGCCGCCTTCACCGATGAAGGAGTAGAACCAGGCAAAGTCCCAGGCATGTCCGGGACTGGCGCAAAGCTGGAATGTGGCGACGTAATCGTGGGCGGTGAGTGGCGTGCCGTCACTCCACATCTGCCCCGGGCGTAGATGGAAGGTCCAGGTGACCCCGTCCTCGGCGACAGACCAGCTCAGCGCTGCTGCCGGCTCGGGGTGATAGTCGGGATCGAGATCGACGAGGGTGTCTGAGAACAGATCCTGTACGCAACCATACCGCTGGTACACACTGTTCGGGTGATCGAAGGTCACCTCATTGCGCGTGTTGTCACAGGGCACCCGCAGGACCTGATCTGCCCAGGGCACGGCGTCGGCCGGCAACAGGTTGCCGAGCACGGTCGTATCGGCAGAGGCGAGGGTCGTGGCAGCAAGGATCCAGCATGCGAGCAGGACACGTCTCGACATTCATTGCACCCATTTGGAGGAGGACAGGAAGGGAACCACCGGGCCATTATCGTCCTTCAAAGGCTACCGGGGCAAGCGAGATCGACTGCGACGACGGCGAAAGGGTCAATCTGTCATATTGATGTAGAGAGGATCGATGACACATTGCGGAAGGAATCCGGGGTAATGGCACGCAACAGAATGCTGAAGATGACGATGCTCATTGTCGTGATGGCCATCTCGGCTGCAGCGCAGGAAGATCTGTACGTCGCACGGGATCTGCTGCCCGTCGGTACGCTCATGTCGGCCGAGGGGCCGGCCGTCGACGCGCACGGGATACTGTACTGCGTCAATATCGGGGCCCTCGGCACGATCGCGCGGGTGTCACCCGATGGCACGGCCGAGTTGTTCGCCGAACTGCCCCCCGGTAGTCGTGGGAATGGGATCCGCTTCGATCGCGCGGGCGCCATGTTCGTCGCCGACTACACCGGACACAATGTGGTCCGTGTCGATATGGTGTCGGGTGTGGTGTCGGTCTTCGCACACGAGGCGACCATGAATCAGCCCAATGATCTGGCCATCGGTGCCGACGATCGTCTCTACGCCAGCGACCCGAATTGGAGTGCCAATAATGGCAAGCTCTGGCGCATCGATCCGAATGGCGCGGTGGCCCTGCTGGAGGCGAACCTGGGCACGACGAATGGTGTGGAGGTCGGCGCTGACGAGCGCACTCTCTACGTCAACGAGTCGGCACAGCGCAATGTGTGGGCCTACGATCTGTCTGTGACGGGTGAGGTGTCGAACAGGCGATTGCTGATTCGCTTCCCGGACTTTGGCATGGATGGCATGCGCAGTGATGCGGCAGGCAATCTCTATATCACACGGTATGGCAAGGGCACGGTGGCGATGGTGTCGAGGGAGGGCGACCTGCTGCGGGAGATTGACCTGGCAGCGCAGAATCCCACGAACATCGCCTTCGGTGGACCGGACGGCCGCACGGCCTATGTGACCACTCAGGATCGCGGCAATGTGGAGACCTTCCGCGTCCAGTTCCCTGGGCGCAGCTGGGCCCTGCGCCATCCCGAGACCGTGGTGGGGCCTATGTCATGGGGGCAGATGAAGAGGAGGTCCCCCGAGAGGTAACACACTCAGCGTTGGCCGGTGTTCTATACGGTGAACGCGGATCATTTCCGTGCGCCCTGGTCTGCCGGCGACGTTCCAGGCACAGACCTGCGGATCATCGAATTCGAGGAGTGTGGACCCATGAAAAACCTCTGGATCATGCTGGTGGCCCTGTCTGTTGCCGCCGTGACCCTGGCATCAGCCCAGGACGGGCCGCGTATTGATGTCGTCTTCCTCCTCGACGCCACGGGCAGTATGGGGGACGAGATCGATGCGGTGAAGGAGAAGATCCGTGACATGATCTCCGACATCGCGCTGGGTGAACCTGCCCCCGACGTGCGATTCGGGCTCGTCGCTTACCGTGATCGCGGCGACGAATATGTCACTCGTGCCTACGCACTGACACGCGATATCGATCGTGTCGTCGATGATCTGGACCGCATCGAGGCCGGTGGCGGCGGTGATACGCCGGAGAGTCTCAACGAAGGCCTGCACGTGGCCCTGAACGACATGGCGTGGGATGAGTCGGCGGTCGGCCTCGTGTTCCTCATCGCCGATGCGCCACCACACATGGATTACGCAGTTGATTTCGACTGGCGCGATGAAGTGCAGATCGCCGCGGCGCGGGGTATTGCCGTGCACACCATCGGCGCCAGTGGTCTGGACGAGGAGGGCGAGCAGATCTTCCGGGATATCGCCGCCGGAACGCAGGGACAATTCCAGTGGCTCGTCTACGAGAGTCGCTACACCGACACAGACGGCGGTGAGGTCATCGTACGTGTCGAGGGTCGCGAGGCCGTCTATACGAAGGGCGACAGCACGTGGACGGTGGAGGGTGGATTCGTGCCGGTCGGTGGTGGGGGGCGTGGGGGTGTGCTGTATGCCGATGCCACCACCGAGGATGGTGGCGGGTCCGTACCGACGACGGCCGATGGTGGTGCCGACACCGATGTGTCGACGGAGACGAATCTCGACGATCTGATCACGGCGACGATCAAGGCTGCCGCGGTTGAGACCGGCGTGGACTACGACGGTACGACGGTGATTCAGACCAGTTCCTGGGGGGAAGTGAAGGTTCAGGCCGGGCGCAGGTGACGCCATGAAATGTCTCCTGATGCCGCTGCTCCTGCTGCTGATGGGCGCAGCCGGACACGCTGATGGCATTCTCATCCCGGAGCTGCCCTTCGAACCGCTGAGCATTCGTTACCACCGGGTGCAGGTGACCATCGACGACCAGGCGGCGCACACGAGCATCGACCAGGTGTTCCACAACCCGACCCCGATGGACCTGGAGGGGACCTATCTGTTCCCGATCCCGGCGCAGGCCAGCTTCTCGGCATTCTCCATGCACGTGGATGGTGAACCCCTGACCGCCGAGATCCTGCCTGCCGACGAGGCTCGACGCATCTACGAAGAGATCGTGCGTCAGCGTATCGACCCGGCTTTGCTGGAATACGTGGGACGAGGCGCCTACCGGGCGCGCATCTTCCCGATTCCAGCCGAAGGCGATCGTCGCATCGAACTGGCCTACGACGAAGTTCTGCGCCGAGATGACGGCATCGTACGCTACGTATATCCGCTCAACACCGAGAAGTTTTCAGCCGAGCCCTTGGAAGATGTGTCGGTGCAGGTCACGATCCGGTCCACGGCACCGATCCGTTCCGTCTACTCGCCGTCTCACAATATCATCGTTGATCGCACCTCGGATCACATGGTGCACGTCACCTATGCTGATGAGGGCGTTCTACCGACCCAGGATTTCACCCTCTACTACACGGTATCTCCAGACCCGGTGGGCATTGATATCCTGACCCACTTTCCGCCTGACGAAGAAGAGGGATACTACCTGCTGTTGGCCGCACCACAAGCCGATCCGGTGACCGATCACGTCATCCCCAAGCGCATGATCTACGTCATTGACCGTTCTGGCAGCATGGCTGGGGAGAAGATGGAGCAGGCGCGGGCCGCTCTGCGCTTCGCCGTGAACAGCATGCGGCCGGAGGACAGCTTCAACATCGTCGACTATGGAACGACGGTGGAGTCCCTGGCCGACAGTGCCACGCCCGTGACGGCCCAGACACGCGCCAGGGCACTGGACTATATCGAGGGTTTGACGGCAACGGGTGGCACCAATATCGAGGGTGCATTGCTGGCGGCCATGTCGATGCTGGGGACAGAGGACGGGGCAGCACAGATGCTCGTGTTCCTCACCGATGGTCGGCCGACGATCGGCCAGACGGACATCGATCGCCTCGTCGCAGACGTGACGGGAGCCAATACCACCAGCGTGCGGCTGTTTGCCTTCGGCGTGGGTCACGAGGTGAATACGCATCTGCTCGACCGCCTTGCCGGTGACAATGGCGGCACATCCTCCTATGTGACCCCTGGTGAAGATATCGAGGTCGCCGTGTCCTCCTTCTACAGCAAGGTGAGCAGCCCCGTGCTCACTGATCTGACTCTGGAATTCCAGGGGGCCAATACGCTCGATGTCTATCCTCAGAGCTTGCCGGACCTGTTCCGCGGCAGCCAGGTCGTGCAGGCTGGTCGGATGACCCTCGAAGGGCCTGCATCGGTACGGCTGTCGGGGACCATCGTCGGGGATCGTGTGGACTTTGAACGGGATGTGGCCGTTGGCAACGGTGAGACAGCTGCCTTCCTGCCGCGCCTGTGGGCGACGCGCAAGGTCGGCTTCCTGCTGGATCAGATCCGCCTGAATGGTGAGGACCAGGAACTCGTGGATGAGATCGTGGCCCTCAGTCGGCGCTACGGAATCATCACACCCTACACATCGTTCCTCATCGTCGAAGACGAGCCGACTGTGCCGATTGCCGACAATCCATCGCTGTCCAGCGAGAGTGGCGCCGATGCGGTCCGTGCGGCGGAGGATGTCGCCGACTATGCTGGCGCCAGCAATACGGAGAAGACCCGTTCTGAAGCTGTGCGTTATGCCGGCGGTAAGACCTTCTATTGGCGCGATGGTGGTTGGCGCGACAGTGAGTTCGACGATGATCGCCCCGCGCTCAGACTGGCTTTTGGTTCGGAATCCTACTTCGACCTGGTGCGCCGTCGTCCCGATCTGGGTCCTTATCTGGCAGTTGGCACGAAGGTGTTGCTGCGTGTGGGGGGCGAGCAATACGAGATCGCCGACACGGCAACGATCATCGAGTCGGCACCTTCCCTGCCTGCTCAGTCGTGGCTGGAGCCGAATTTTCCGAATCCCTTCAACCCGGAGACCACGATTCGTTTCCGGCTCGACGAGGCCGCATCGGTGACGCTCACCATCTTCGACGTGGCGGGACGCCGTGTACGCACACTCGTCGAACAGAGGCGCCATCTTGCCTCGGCCTACGATGTCGTGTGGAATGGCCGCGATGAGGCCGGAGAGCGGGTGGCTTCCGGTGTGTACGTGATCCGTCTGCGTGCCGGCACCGGGCTGCAGACCCGCAAGATGCTGCTGATGAAGTGAGTCTGCCGGAGGAACTTCCCGGCTATGGACATGGGTCCGATGCGTGCGTCCGCAGCCAACGAAGACGCCCCGCAAGAGAGAGATCGAGGGGGACTGCTTCAGATCGTCGTCGACTCACGCTGAATGGTCGTCCAATAGGTCCACTCCACGTTGTAGATGCTCCAGGACAAGGCCACGCGATCCCAGGGGAAGGTGTCCAGCAATCGCGGCAGGTGTTCCCGCAGCACTCGGTGGTGGTCGGCATGCTCTGACAGGGACAAGATGTGCGCCGCCTCCCAGGGGCTCTGGATGAGTTCGTGCTCGTATCCTATGACCGGGGCCAGTTTCCTGATCCGGGCGTTGTAGGGGGCGCCCTGATTTGAGCCCTCTTCGGGCGCTGTGCAGGCCTGGCGCCAGTCCCAGTCGCAGGCCTCCAGGAGGTGGGTGTGTTGTGCCGCTTCGAACTGCCTGTAGTCGAGCAGACGATCCTGTACGGCATCCGCCGTGGCGTGGAGGAGGGTGCGATACCGCTGCCGGATCTCCGGATCCGTCTCCAGTTCCCACAGCAAACGCCACGCGACCTGATTCTGATCGTAGACGTAGAGAGCGGCCCCTTCAGGGGGAAGTCCAGCTCGAAGCCGAGCGAAGTCATCCTCTTCGAGCTTCTGCCGATAGATGTCGTGCCAGTGCTGGTTCCCCGTCACGACGAAACCACCCAGCAACGCCGCCAGCAGTCGGCCAGCTCGATCCGAAGCGATTCGATTCATGTCTCCGAACATGGCCTGGGCACCATCCTCCCGTCGATCCTCCCAGTCATCGCGTT
>JABHDC010000072.1 GCA_018673255.1 Gemmatimonadota bacterium | reverse complement strand
TGACTCCGGTGAGATCCTCATGGTTGAGGTTCTTCGCTACGTGTCCGACTCGGTGGAGTGGGAGGTGCCGGCGGGCATGATCGACAAAGGCGAAGAGATTCTACCGGCGGCGCAGCGGGAGGTGCGCGAGGAATCAGGATACGAGACGACAGACGTGCGTCATCTGTGTTCGTTCAATCCCGAGAATGGGATGTCGAATAGGACCTTCCATGTGGCACACTGTCGGGCGACGGGCGAGCCGGGAGACTTTGATGGCAATGAGATCCAGGCCGTGTACTGGAAGTCGATCGAGGAAGTGAGAGCCATGATCCGCAATCAGCAGATCAGAGATGGGTTCTCACTGACGGCGCTGCTCTTCTTCCTGATGGATGAGGCCTGATCCAGGGCCTGACATCTGTTTCTGTCAGTTCCTGCCCGCCCCGTCAGTGCGAGGGGTCTCGGGGCACACGGCTCCGATTGATAGCTGGGGTGTGCTCTGCAGTGATTCGTCAAGCTGGCGTGCCTCGACAAACTGCGCCGAGTCACTGGGTTCTGTGATGGCTTCCGGTGCGGCTGGAGGGAGCCGTGCATGCCCGTCGACCTCTCGCACCGACGGGACGGGTGGCAGGATCCTGCGCGAAGAAGAAGCGCTGCAAAGAGAAGACGTTGATATGGGCTCTGGGCGTCCGTTTCCGGCACTCGGGGCGAGAAGCCCCTAGCGACAGAAGCCGCTACCGATACTCGTCCCTGACCTGGCCGATTCGCTCTACGGGCAGATGCTGGAAACCGATGGCTCGGAGCACGGGAGCATCGTGGCGCAGGGCGAAGCGTGACTTCTCGGGATTCTGAGGATTCACGAAGCCGGGATCACCCTTGAGCCAGTTGTCGCGCACGTCGACGAGTTCCTCGCGGGCCTCCCAGTGAACCTTGAGCCACTGCCCACTGATGAAGATGTTGCCGGTGATGCGGTTGCCCTCAGGCGGAACGCCTTTGCCGGCGGCGAGCCAGCGGTCGATCTCCATCAACTGCGGATAACGGGTCGAATAGGGTGGGTTGTGATGATCCATCTCCAGCAGTCGTTCCTGCATGGTGTGGTTGACCATGTTCTGCCAGACTTCGCTCGGTGACAGGCCGCGGCCGTCGATCTGTACGGCGGGGTGGGTATCGATGAAGAGATTGTTCTGCACGATGCAGTCGCGGCCACCGCCGATGAACGTGGCCAATTGCGTGGTCTTGAAGATGTTGCCGAAGACGGTGATGCCGCTGACGCAGTCGTCGAGGTAGACGGCGATGGAGCCGAGCATGCCCGGTCCGTGGATGTCATGGAGATAGTTGTAGCGGATGATGTTGTCGCGGTAGGTCCAGTCGCGGCCGGTGTAGATGGCGCCCACGTCGCCGGTTTCGTGGCAGACGTCGTGGATGTCATTGTATTCGACGATGTGGCCATTGCCCGTGAAGAGGATGGGGCAGTGCGGGTGATCGTGGATGTGGTTGTTGGAGATGCGCGTGCCCACACCCGCCATGATCACGGAAGGCACATAACAACGGGACCACCGGGCCTGGTGATGGAGGTGGCAGTTGTGGACGAAGTGCCGGCTCGGTTTCAGCGCGTGTCGATCACCGCCAGTCAGGCTGACGCCACCATCCCCATTGTTGTAGATCTCACAGGATTGCACGCCGTGGTCGGTGCCGCCATCGACGAAGACGCCGTAGTTGCCGGTGTTGCCAATGGTGCAGCCGGCGACCAGGCAGTGGCTGCCGCCCTTGATGGTGATGCCGTGTCCCCGCGTGGCGGCAAGGGTGAGATCACGGATCACTACGTGTTTGGCTGAACGCAGAGAGATCAGCGGCTGTTCCAGCAAGGACAGCATGACCTCAGCCTTCTTCAATGGACCGGGTGGCCAGAAGTAGAGGATCCCCGCCTTGCGGTCGACGTAGTATTCCCCCGGTTCATCGAGTTCTTCGAGGACGTTGAGGAAGTAGATCCGGTTGCCAGGCCGGATGCCGTAGAGGCCATAGGGCTTGTGCGTGCGGATATGGCGCGTCTCATGATCGATCGCGGCAATGCGCTCGTAGCTGTTGGCCCAGTCGTAGGCCCAGTATCCGTGCACCCAGATGTCATCACTGGCTGCCCAGGTCGCGGGCCGATCCCCCTCGAAGTGGAATCCAGCTTCCAGCGACCCGAGCTCGGAGCCGTGACCATCGTCAGATCCAGATCCTTCCGGGAACCCGGCCATGCGGACAAAGGGCTCCTCGTCGCCGGCATTGGGCCAGCGGGCAACGGTCATGGGTTGACCATTGAAGAACAACTCCACGTGCGCCGGCGTGATGGCCCGACTGAATCCGCGGGAGTGCATGGGGCTGAGATTCTTGAGGCCGAGCTTCTTGAGGTCGAGCTGCCTGACAGATCGTCGCGCCCTGGGTGCGAGGCGTGACAGGATGGCCGGATCGGTGACGGGTTGGAAGTCTTCGACGACTGTGCCCCCGAGGAGGCGGACCGTGTCACCTTCGACGGCGCGCAATGTCACCGGTGCGTCGGTGGTGCCTGAGTCTTTGGAGGTGAGTGCGAAGGTTTGCGTGAGAGTGTAGTCGCCGCCGTTCATCCAGATCGTGCTGCCGGGGTGTTCGGTGGCGGGAAGCTTGCGCAGGGCAACCTGGGCGCGAGTCAGTGTCGCGAAAGGACGGGACTTTGTGCCGGCGTTGGTGTCACGGCCGTTGGTGGCGATGTAGAGGTCTTTGGGCATGGGGGCTCGTGCGAGGTTGGGCAAGTGAAGTCATGGACGATCGGGAGAGCGCATACCGGTGACGGTGCTCAGGGTTACATACGACACCCTGACAATGGATTGCCAGTCGCCGGGCAGACCCCGCCTACCAGGCGTATCGTGGTCCTGGCCAGCCGGACAATACCCGCGTCTCCGGGTGTTTCACAATTCGTCCAGGGGACTGCGCAGATCGGGCCGCATCGATCGAATCACGTGCGTATAGACCATCGTCGTTTCCACACTGCTGTGGCCGAGCAGATCCTGTATCTGGCGGATATCGACACCTTTCATCAGCAGATGGGTCGCGAAGGAATGGCGCAGGGCATGGACGGTGGCGCTCTTGGGCACACCGGACTTGCGGACGGCGGTCTTCATCGCCTTCTGCACCGTTGCGGCAGCCACATGCCAACGGCGGATCGTGCCATCATCATCAGGTGTCAGATGGCTGGACGGGAAGGCGAACTGCCAGGCCCACTCCCGTCCGGCGTTCGGATACTTGCGGGACAGAGCAGAGGGCATGGGCGCCTCCCCGGCCCCTGCAGCCACGTCACGCTCGTGCAAGACTTTCACCTTGCCCAGATGTTGACGCAGGTCCTCGGCCGCCCGGGCCGGCAAGAAGGTCGAGCGGTCGCGATCTCCCTTGCCAGATCGCACCGTGACCGTCGCCTGGTCGAAGTCGATGTCCTTGATGCGCAGCTGCACGACTTCACTCACGCGCAGGCCGCCGCCATAAACCAGCTCGAGCATGAGCCGGCTCGTGCCCCTGAGTTGATCGATGATGGTTCGCGTCTCTTCCACCGAGAGCACGACAGGTAGCTTCGGACCACGACGGGCACGAACCGTGTCATGCAGGTCTTTCAGGTCGATGAAGAAGACGTTACGACAAAGAAACAGCAGGGCGCTGAAGGCCTGTTTCTGAGTGGATGCGGAGACGTTGCGCACCGTAGCCAGGTGTGTCAGGTAGGCTTCGACCTCATCTCTTGTCGGCGAGGCACCGGCAAGTCGGAGGTGACGCAGGAAGCGTCTGGCCCAACCCAGGTAACTGCGCTCAGTGCGTGGGGCGTAGTGACGCAGTTGCATCAATCGCCGCATCTCGAGGAGCGCCTCACGCGGGGTTTGAGGCGTGGCCGGTGTCGATGTCTTCAGCGGCGGACCGTCCCCAACCGGTGACAGAGCTGTCTCCTTCTGCACACGGTACTGGGTGCAGTAGATCGTGATGGCCTCAGCTGCCTGGCGAAGTTGCCAGTCCTCGACACTTCCACCTTCGAGGTTCCGTAGAAACCTTGAAAGCGTATCGCGCCACTCTTCGCGAGGCCGGCCAACACGAGCTCGTAGGAAGCGCTGCACCCAGCCTACGGCGTAGCCAATGCGTTTCTCAGGCAGCAGCCGGTGCTCAGTCAGCCACTTCTCGAAGTCGGTAAGATGAGTACCTGTCACAGGTCGCACGGTATGCCTCCCGGCGAGGCCACGCAGAATCGCGCGGCAGGACGCCGAATCCTGCAAGGAACATGCCGGACAAGGACAGCCGGGTTATCCGGTTATCCGGAAGTGATGCGAACTGCGAACCAGGAAATTGTGGAAGTTACCAGTCTCCCGGTGGATACCCAGTTATCAGACCCTCTGTGCCTGGCAGCAAAGAGCTTGACCGTGGTCACCCAGAGGGCTCTCGTTGAGGGGGCGAACTAGTGAACCGGGAAATGAGTACTTCCAGATACTCTATTGTTATGTGAATGGGAGAGAGCGCCAAACTCAAACGAACGGTGCCGATCCGATGACTTCCCTGTCACGAAAATGACATGCTCGCTATGGTGCTGGAGAGGGCGTATTCTAGGGTAATAGAGGGTTCCGCCACGCCCAATGGCTCGCAAACTGGAGAATTGCGTGAACGAGAAGCCGCGCATTTACCTTGAGACGTCGATCGTGAGTTACCTGGTTTCGAGACCGAGTAATGACATCCGGGTGAATGCAAATCAACTCACGACGATGGAATGGTGGGAAGAGCGTCGGTCTTCATTCGATCTCTACGTTTCAGAGTTTGTTCGAGTTGAGGCAGCTCTCGGGGATCCCGAAGCCGCCCAGCGCCGAATCGCGGCGATCGAGGACACTCCAGAGTTGGCGGCTACTGATGCAACCATGGAGTTGGGTGCTGCACTGTTGAGCGATGGTCCGATACCCGCCTCCGCCGAGATCGATGCTTACCACATCGCGATCTCCGCAGTCAATGGCATGAACTACCTACTCACATGGAACTGCACGCACATCGCCAACGCGGCCATGCGATCTCAGATTGAACTGGTGTGTCGCGATCGGGACTATGAGCCCCCGACAATCTGCACACCACAGGAACTGATGGAGGATTGGAAATGACAAAGGATCCCATCATCGAAGAGACGCGCGCTCTCCGGGAACAGTATGCCGCTCAATTCAACCAAGACAGAGAGGCACTGTTCAATGATATCCTTCGACGCCAGTCTGAGAGTGGAAGGAAACTGGTAACACTTCCACCACGGCGACCCAAGAGAAAGTCTGAGGCAGCGTAGGGTTCCCCTTCGCAGGCCTGTGGTGTCGCATGACGGGCGACGGTATGAAGATTCATGCAGGCCCTGTATAGGTCGTGAACCACACCGCCGTCCGTGAACCACATAACATCAAATGCACCAGACGTGGCGCAGGCGTTCGGCCTCTTTGAGTGAAGCAGTCTCCGACGCCAACCTTGGTTCGGTCGCGGACTCATGAGTGCCACGCAGGTGATCTGTGCGTTATGCGGCTCATTCCTGACCGTAGTAGACTCAAAGTGGTCCATTTGGCCCTGTGGAAGCAATCGAATGACCAATCAAAAAAGTATCTGTATTTGCGGCTCAATGGCGTTCATCGATGAAATGGAATCAATGGCTGCATCGCTGCGTATAGCAGGCTATGCTGTAGCTACGCCTATCAGTGAGGAGTCCTCTTCGAATTGGGATTCTCTTTCTGAAGATGAGTCGTTTGCGCTAAAGAGAAATTACATCGACGCGCATTTAGCAAAGATTAAGCAGTCAGATCTAGTGTTACTCGCCAACTATCCGAAGAATGGCATTGGTGGGTATATCGGGGCGAATTCGCTTATGGAAGCAGCTTTCGCCTACGCGTTGGGTATCCCAGTTGCATACCTGGAACAAATCGGCGAACAGCCTTGTAGGTTAGAGGCTCTTTCAATTTCTCAGGCAATTGTAGGCGAGGATATCTCAGCGATAGATAGCCTATTCGAATAGACTGGGTGTCTTCAGTTAGCAGATAGCCGTCTTTCTCATCAAGCGCTATGATCAGACTATGGAACCTCCCGCCACATAACATGCAGTTGAAGTCGTTCCCTTCTGTCACTCGGACCAAGTGACAGAACGTCTTGGCCGCTTAACTAGATGTTATGTCCCCAGAGAGATCCCGATCGTGAGCCCGAAAGATCACTGAGAGCGCCACCATGGAGCGACACTCCACCATCATCGATGGTCGACGCTACATCTGGAACACCCAGAGACTTTGGGAACTGGCGGCTGACCTACCGATCGATTGAGATCGACATCGAGCGCCTGGATGAACTGGACCAGGACTGTTGGTTCGGGGTGAGTAGTCTGCCAACGATTCGGGAAGTGGCAAACCACTGTCGCCGGATCAACGACGCCAACCTCGATCATCCGGTGATCATCAACGCGAACGGTCGACTCATGGACGGCGGGCACCGAATTGCCCTGGCTCTACTGGAGGGCCGAACTGCGATTCGAGCCGTCAGGTTCGAAGACATGCCCCCACCCGACGAGATCAGAGATTTGTGAACGGCGCCGACTAGGCGGCCCACTCAATCGATGGCTTCTTGCCTGACTGAGCGCAGTCCCTGAGAAAGAGATTGATCAGCGTCTGGTAGGGGATGCCATTCTCGACGGCCAATCCCTTGAAGTAATCGATGACCTCTGGCTCCAGCCTGATCGTCACCTGCTTCTTGATCTTCTTGGCGTACGGATTCTTCCGTGCCTTCGAGAAATCGTATTCGTCTCTCATCTCATTGCTCACCGATGTACTGACTGGATTCTCCGCGAGTGGATCGCCGCGCAGAGATGATTCGGATCTCCGTATCGCTCGCCCTGTAGCAGTGGCATACCGTCAAGAGACGAGCCCTCGAACTCATGCCCATGATGATGAACCGATCCTCGTCTGACGAATGGTCCGGATCATCAATCAGCAGGGCACCCTCGTCACTGAACACCGTGACGGCTTCCTCAAAGGCAACGCCATGTTTGCGCTCGTTCTCCTCGGCTTTCGCCGGGTCCCACATGAAGCGAATGGCGTCCATGATGTAAACTTATAGTAACTACGTTGTATTTACAATCTGAAAGACGTCATAGCAGGAGATGGAGCGGGCTGGTCAGTGAATCTGGATTTGCATCGGTTCACCAACGCGCTTTCGATTGGGACGACAGCGGACGGTGCTGGCAGCGCCAGCCGCTCATCTCGGCGTTATGTGATTGAAGAGATGATGAAGGCTTTCGAGACATGTCCAATGATGATCGGATGCATCCTGCATCTGTCGATCAACAGGTGGCGTAGACGAAGCGAGTGCCAGAATGAGGCGAAGCCGACGACAAACAATCAGTTCCGTGATGGCCTTGATGTTGGTAGTCGGCAACGTCGGATCGGTCACCGCGGCGTCGGGTGCATCGGACGAAGGACTTCGGGCAGGATTGCTGTACGCTTGCCAGACTGCGTATTCCGGTCGTAGTCGCCCACTGATTCCGATCCATTCCGTCCACCGATTCCGATGGAATCCGTCCACTGATTCCGGACATACCGTCCGGTGATTCCGATGCATTCCGTCCACC
>JABHDC010000071.1 GCA_018673255.1 Gemmatimonadota bacterium | reverse complement strand
TCGAGTCGCTCGAACAACTCGACCATGCCAGCATTGGCCGGAGCCTGGCGGGCCGCATCCATCTCGAATCGGCACACGATCTCCTCTGCCTCGGACTGCTGATCCGGGGGCAGGCTCTCGATGAACTCGATGATGCCAAGACCATCGGTGGCACCGATGGCGGCTCGCAGCTCGGGCCAGTTGATCCATGGGACGGTGAGCGTGCCGTCCATATCAAAGAGGATCGCCTTGATGCTGGACGTCGGACGGCTCACGCCTTTGCGCCTCGAAGAACGACGGACAGCTGCCTCATGGCCCGCGTCAGGTCTTTTGCTCGGTTCATGTCACTGGCCTGGTTGGGTTTCGTCGTAGTAAATGATCCACGTCTCCGGATCGCCGGTCCGGTGCATCTCCCGGAAGTGGTCCTTGGCTGTGAGGATTGCGGGCACAAGGAATTCTTCGGTCTGAGAGTATCCGATCTGATCGACGACGACATAGTTGACACGCTGTCTTCTGAGATCTGCCAGCAGGGCCTGGGGTTTCGTGAAGGCGAAAGTGGTCGTCCGTCGACCAGACACGACGTGCATCAGGAGGGCCTTGCGACAACCAACGATCACATCCGACGGGGTCATCGTGCGCAGCCACAGGCCCGCCTCGAAATAGGTCCGCCACTCCCGGGGATAACCGACCTTGCTGAATCGCGCGTATCTATTGAGGGCGTCGACATTCACTGCCAGCATTAGCAGTAGTGCCATCGCTGCCACCGCTCGCGCGGAGCAGGCAAGAATGTGCCCGCGGATCCACAGAATCCCTTCGGTGATCGAGTCCACAGCGAGGAAGATGAGCAATGGCACGAGGGGAAGAATGAATCGGGTGCCGGACCAGGGCCAAATGAGAAGAGTGCCGATGAAGAAGGCAGCGTAGATCACGATGAGTGAGTGCCGTCTTCGACGCACACACTGAACGATGGTCGCAATACCGAGCAGGACGATCACGAAACCAAGTCCGCTCAGGACATCGGAAGCACGCGCAAAGGCTGGCAGTATCGTCTCCGGAAGGGATACGGACACATACTCCACGAGATGAATCTTCATCCTCAGAAGCATTCCCACAGCATCCAGGTAGCCCTCGTCAGGCCGGTACGGATTGCGCAGGAAGAGGTCCTGCATGTAGGCGTTCCCGCCGGCCTGGCTGTTGCGAATCGACCACGGCAGGATGGCCGCCACGCTGACTGCGCCCACGGCAAGCATTCGGCGCCAGTCGCGGTGGATGGCAAGGTGGGTGACGACGGCCGCAATGAGGCAGATGCCGATGGTTCGTGTGTAGTAGGCGAGGATCATGGCCGCAATACCTGACCATAACCACCCATTCTCGCGCCAGCCGGTGCGGGCCAGACCCCGATGCAACAACCAGAGGGACAGGAGGGACCACATGATGTATGGCACTTCGGACATGACCTGATATCCGTAGCTGACGATCAATGGATTACTGACCGCCACGAGCGTCGTTACAGTGGCCCGACCGGAATTACTGAGGTCTCGAGACAGCAGAAAGAGGCAGGCTGCGGATCCAGTGAAGATCAGCACCACGATCCACTTCATCACGGTGAAGTCGCGGATGCCGTAGCCAGCCCACGACGAGGTCTCGAAGAGGGCTGCCGCAGGAGCCAGCAGCAGTGGGAACCCCGGAGGGAACTTCGTGGCCACCTGAGGCAGAGGCAGATGCGTGTAGGTCAAGCCTTGACCACTGGCGAGACTGCGTGCGAGGGTGATGAACTCCCCGTTGTCGCCGCTCAGGCTGAGCTTGGGGTCAAAGGTCCAGATGCAGAGCAACAGTGCCAGCAGCGCTGCGAGCACGGGACCACCCCACCCATCGAGATACCCGGTCAGCCGTGCGGCCAGATCTGATCGTGCCAGGTCTGATCGTGTCAGATTCCAGGGGATATTCCACTTCATTGGGTGCTCGTCTCCGGGTCGCTCTCGTAGCTGACGATCCACGTGTCGGGGTTGTGCATCTGATGGACGTGCCTGAATCGCTCGGCTTTGGAATAGATGGCCGGAACCAGGAATCGCCCGGTATGTGACGGCCCCAGTTGATCGACGATGGCGTAGTCCACACCTGCGCGATCGAATTCCTCCAGCAACACAGCGGGTTCCTCAAGGGCAAATGCCACTGTGCGCCTTCCGGACACGAGGTGCAGCCAGAACGGCTTGCGGCAACTCACCACAGCCTCCGACGGTGTCATTCGCTTGAGCCAGAGGCCTGCGTCGTAGTAGTTGCGCCACTGCGGCAGGTAGTCAAAGGAGTTGAAGTGTGCGACTCTGCCCAGGCCGTGCAGATTCAGTGCCAGCAGGCAGACAACGACAACCAACCCAGGGGCGACGTTTCGTGTCCATCGTCGCCGAATCTGAGAAAGGCCGTCTGCTGCCGACTCCACGACGAGAATCCAGATCAGGGGCAGGATGGGCACGAGGAATCGGGTGCCCGACCAGGGCCACACGAGCAGGACGGCAGTATACAGGAGGATGTACATCAGCAGCAGCAGGTGCCGTCGTCTCCACATGCAGTGAAGGACGGTGACGGCCAGGGCCAGCATCGCCACGACAGATGTGATGGCGATGATCGTAGGCGATTCGGGAAAGGCGGGCAGGATGGCCTGGGAGACGTATCCGGCCCCATACTGCTCCATGTTCTCTCCCACTCTCACCAAGATCCCGGCCAGGTCCAGCTGCCCCTGACCCGGCTGATAGGGGTCAGCCAGAAACAGCTGCTGCGAGTAGGTCGACCCACCGGCCAGGGCATTACGGATCGCCCATGGCACCATGCCAGCCAGGAAGGTCACTGAGATGAAGAGGGCCCGGCTCCAGTCCCGACGTGCCAGCAGGCAGATCGTCGCTGCCCCGACAAGGGCGACACCGATACTGCGCGTGTAGCAGGATAGGATCATGGCGCCCACCCCGGCCCACAGATAGTAGTTCTGGCGCCAACCTGGCCGGCGAAGACCGCGCTCAACGAGCCCGAGGGCCAACAGCGACCACATGAGGTAGGGGATTTCCGACATCACCTGACAGGCGTAGCTGACTGTGAAGGGGCCGGTGACGGCCAGCAGACTCACGGCGACCGCCTTCGTTTCACCCGTCAGATCCCGCGCATATAGGTAGAGGGCAGCGGCGGATCCCGCGAAGATGAGCATCACGAGGCACTTCATCGCGAAGACCCCTCGCAGACCTGCGTCTACCCCGGAGCTTCCAGACAGGGCCGCCACGGGGGCGAGCAGGAGCGGAAAACCAGGCGGGAATTTCGTCGCCGTCTCAGGTGCTGGCAGGTTGATGAGCGTCATGCCCTGGCCACTGGCCAGACTGCGCGCGAGGATGACGAACTCTGCATTGTCGCCACTCAGGCTCAGCTTCGTATCGAATGTCCAGATACTCAGAAGCAGTGCCAGCGCTGCCGCGAGCAGGGGGCCAAATCCAGGCCGCCACCCACTGGTGTGCCATATCTCCCTGGCCACATCTTGCGGCGCCGGCAACGGTTGGCTCATGAGCTCTTTGTGAAGAGGCGGGCGATCTCGTCGACGGCGAAAAACGGGAGAGGTCGCCATTCACCATCGCGCCGAAGGCGCAGAGAGGAGGGCAATCCGGGTCCGAGTTCTGTCGCAGTGCCGATGCGGGCAACACGGATGCCGTCGCTTCGCAGTGCTTCGAGGATTGTCTCGGTAGACGCCTCGGCGCAGCCGATCAACAGGGCGCCAGAAGAGATGGTACCGAAGGGATCGATGCCGACGTCGTCGCACAGGCGCTGTGTCAGCGCTGAGATGGGCAGATGCTCTTCGACGATGTCGAGTCCGACGCCAGAGGCGGTGGCAATTTCCAGCAGGGCCGTGGCGACGCCGCCCTCGGTGGGGTCGTGGAGCGCGTGAACATCGCCTGCCTGCAGGGCGATCCGGGCATCGGCGACGACGCTGATGCCGGGGCTGGTGAGATAAGCTGTCGCTGTGTCCAACTCTGCATCATCCCAGCCTCTGCCCTGAAGGTGTGCCTTCATCTGTCGGGCGAGGATACTGGTGGCTTCGATGGCCAGACCCTTGGTCAGCAGAATCGCATCCCCTGGCCGGAGTCCGGAAGACCGGATCACCCGGCCTGAACTCACCTCGCCCAGCATCTGCCCCACCACGATGGGCCGGTCAATCCCTGTGGTGATCTCCGTGTGGCCGCCGGCCACGCTGACACCCAGGCTGGCACAGGCGGCATCGATCTGACTGAGGATGTCCTCGAAGAGGTCGGCCGTGGCCATGGACTCCGGCACGATCACCGTGGACAGGAACCACCTGGGTGTGGCCCCCATGGCGGCGATGTCGTTGGCATTCACGTGCACGGCATACCAGCCGATCTGATCGGTGGCGAATGTGATCGGGTCGGTCTTGGCTACCAGGCAGACATCGCCGAAGTCGATGACGGCGGCATCCTCGCCGATGCCCGGGCCTACTCGCAGACGCGGGTCGGTGCTGCGTGCGTGTTTGCTCAACAGTCGGGCGAGTACATCGTGTGGCAGTTTGCCCGGGGGATACGTCTTCACGCCTCGGCACCGGCATAGTGAGTGCAGATGGCGCGGGTAAGATCCTCCACGCTGCTGTTGTCCGGCTGGATCGTGGGTACCAGACCCAGTGCCGTCACCGCCTCTGCCGTGGTGGGCCCCATGACAGCGATTGCGGCGTTGCGCAGGTGAGTCAGTGCCTGATCCCGTCCCAGAAGGGAGAGGAAATGATCGATGGCTGAAGGACTGGCAAAGACGATGCAG
>JABHDC010000070.1 GCA_018673255.1 Gemmatimonadota bacterium | reverse complement strand
TTGGCGATGAGGATATCCTGGATGCCGGCATCCGCCATCACTTCGGCCTCGCCCAGCTTGGCACACGTGACGCCAATCGCCCCAGCTGCCATCTGCATGTTGGCGATGGCGGGTGTCTTATGCGACTTCGTGTGAGGACGCAGTTGCTTGCCGGCCGCGGCGAAGTGCATCGACAGCATCTGGATATTGTGCTCGAGTGCATCGAGGTCGCACAGCAGCACGGGTGTATCGATGTCTTCGACGGCCATGCCGATGTGTTCGTCGGAGGTTACCAATTCAGCAGATCTCCCTGATCGTCGAAGTCCATCTGCGTCGCCTGCGTGACGATGCTCAGATCCTCGCGTGTGTCGATGTCTTTCGCGTATGCATCCGAAACCCAGAGGTCACTCAGCTGCAGCGTGTTTCTGACACGCATGACGCGGGCATTTTCGGGCGCGACAAAACCAACCGTTTCGAGGGCCTTCTCGATGCATTCACGATCCGTGGCGAAGGTGATAGGAATGGCCGCACCGGAGGGTGCATTGCCGGTCATGCAGTTGATCACCGTCGCGTGAACATCCATCTGGTCCACGACACGTTGATGACAGTATTCAGCCGTGCCGATTCCGGCTGCATTGCCGTGGGTTTCCGGCGTGAGGTCCCGTACGAGGATCCGTGTCACCTTCGGAACCTCTTTCTCAGCGGCACAGTGTTCGTAGAACTTGCGACCTACCACATTGGTGTCGAGACCCGAGCCGGAGATGTTCTTGCCAATGGCGTCGATAATCAGCAGATCGACCTGGTCGAAGGGCAGGCGCGGCATCCACTTCTTGGCCAGCACGAGCAATTCTTTTTCGCGTTCTGCAAACTGATCGGGAGAGACAGCCTCGATCATGGCCGTGTGGTCGTATTGGTTCTCGACGATGGCCAGGCCAAAAAGAATGCCGCACTTGTCGATGACTTCTCCGGCCACGGCACGGATGATCCGATCGAAGGAGTACTGCACGATCGCCTGGTGGTAGAGAGCGGCGCCTTTATGCTTTCCCAGTCCGATCAGCATCATTTTGTGCAGGCCGGACTCGATCTCTCCAACAAATCCCGTGTGGGGTTTGATGCGGCCGGCGACGACGACGTGATCTGCTTCGGCGGCATACTTGTCGAAGTAGACCGGTACCTCGCCTTCGACGGTGCCCACCTGAACGACCTCCATGGTGGATCGGATCGGGCACCCGATGTAATCCTCTGTGCAGCCGTAGCTCTCGACGATGTGGCGCTGGCCCTCGGCCGTTCCGCCACCATGGCTCCCCATGGCAGGGACCACGAAGGGCTCGCCACCCAACTGCTTGACCGCTTCAACAATCGATTTGGTGATCAGGGCGATCTCGTTGATGCCGCGCGATCCGACGGTGATCGCCACTGAATCACCTGCCTTGACCTTGCCCTGCAGGCTCAGTCCGGCGATCTGTGCCTTGACGGTACCGGCGATGTCATCGACTTCAGGCGCCTCGAACTGCTGACGGACGCGGATCATGGCGGGCAGGGACATGGAATGCTCCAGGTAGGGTGAATCTGTCACGTGTCTGAGGATGAGAAAGATGATACACGGTGACCCTCATGTCACCTCGGCCATGTCGGCCAGGCACGCGCCTGATGCAAAGGGGAGCGTCACCGGTCGTCGCTGAGTATCTACCCTGCCAGCCAGCCGCCATCGACGGGGAACAGCTGGCCGGTGATGTAGGCGGCTGCGTCGGAGGCCAGAAACACGTAGATGCCGGCCATATCCTGCGGTGTGCCCCAGCGTTTCATGGGGATCCGACTGAGGATCCAGGCATTCTTCTCCTCGTCCTCCCGCAGGGGCTGTGTCAGGGGCGTGGCGATGTAGCCGGGGCTTACGCCATTCACGGTGATCCCCGCTTCGGCCCATTCCACGGCCATGACCTTGATGATCATGCCGACCCCGCCCTTGCTGGCAGCATAGGCTGACAGGCCAGGCACCCCCATGTGGCTGGCGAGAGAGGTTGTGTTGATGATGCGACCGCCCTCGCCCTGGGCCAGCATCTGCCGGGCCGCCTGCTGTGACAGGTACCAGACCCCGCGCAGATTGACGTCGATGATCTTGTCGAATTCCTCGATGGGGAAATCGACGGTGGGGGTGCGGTGGTTGATTCCAGCATTGTTGACGAGGATATCGAGGCGACCGAACTCCTCCACGGCGGCGGCCATGGCCCGGTCGGCCTCCTCTGGCTGACTGATATCGGCGGCAATCGGCATCGCCTTCACGCCGAGAGCGCGGGCGGCCTCGGCGGCATCGTCGAGTTGATCCTGAGAGCGGCTGACGAGGGCAATGTGGGCGCCGGCCTGGGCATAGGCTGTGGCCACGCCGAGGCCGATCCCGCGCCCCGCGCCGGTGATGAGGGCAACTTTGCCCTGTAAGTGCATCGAATCCAGAATCACAGGATCTCCTTGGTGGGCGATAGCGAGGGTTGCGGCAAGCTGTTGCTACAAGGCGGCTCGGAACAGCGCCTGCATATCGGATAGGGTCGTCTTGCGCGGGTTTACGGCGATGTTGCCGCTTTGCATGGCGGCTTTTGACAGGGTTGTGACAGATCCGGCTTTCACCCCCGTATCCTTGAGGCCACTGGGGATCCCCAAGTCATCATTGAGTTGGCGAACGGCCTCCACGGCCAGGCAGGCAGCATCGTAATCGGAGAGGCCATCCACTTCCTCTCCCAGGGCGCTGGCAATCTGGGCAAACTTGTCCAACCGGGTCTGAAGATTGTAGTCCATGACATGAGGCAGCAGGACCGCATTGGCGAGACCGTGATGGACGCCGAACTGGGCACCCACCGGATGAGACATGGCATGCACGTTGCCCAGGCGAGTCTGAGAGAAGGCGATGCCAGCCATGCAACTGGCGATCAGCATCTGCTGGGTCGCTTCCGTCTCGTAGTCGTTGCCGCAGGCGATGCGGAGATTGTCGCCGATCAACTCGATGGCACTCAGCGCAAGCCCCTCGGTCAATGGTGTGGCCAGCAGATTTGTGTATGACTCGATCGCATGGGTAAGCGCATCCATTCCTGTCGTCCCACCGAGGGCCATGGGCAGGGCAATGGACAGGTCTGGATCGAGGATCGCTGCGATGGGCGTGATCTTGGAACTGATCACCGGATCCTTGTTCGCTGTCTTTGGGTTCGTGAGCACCGCAAATGGGGTGACCTCAGATCCGGTGCCATAGGTCGTAGGAATGCAGATCAGCGGCGGCAGTGACTTCTTCACCTTGCCTGAGCCAAGGTAGTTGTCGATACGGCCCCCATTGGTGGCCACAACGCCGATCATCTTTGCCACATCCATCGGCGAGCCCCCGCCGAGGCCGATGATCGCGTCGCATTTCGCTTTCTCGTAGGCTCGCGCGCCGCCACTGACATTACGGGCCACCGGATTGCCCACCACGTCGGTGTACAGAGCCCATTTGAGTCCTGCGTCACCCAGGATGGCCGTTACCGGATCGACGAGTCCTGCCTCCACGAGGCCGGGATCGGAAACAATCAGGGGCCGGGCGCCAGCGGCGAGTAGTCCGGGCAGGCGAGAGATAGAGCCTGCGCCGTGGACAATGTGCGTCGACATGCGGAAATCGAAATGAGACTGGAAAGCCATCATCTACCTCGAGCTGCGTGATCCGGTGCAGGACGCCGGTACGAGGCGGCGTCCAGATGCGGAGGGGAAACTACGAGGGCCCGACAGACCCGTCGAGCATGTCGAGAAACTCGGGAAGAGCGTAGATCGTCTCCTCCTCCTCGGGCAGGGTGGCGTCCTGGGAGAGGTGGACATACCGCACCCCGGCGGCAGCACTGGCGAGCCGGTCGTAACGGCCATCGCCAAGGAACACGGCCTCATCAGGCCCGATGCCAAAGTGCTTGAGAGCGATGAGCAACAGATCGGGTGCCGGCTTCAGCACACCGTCCTCACGACTCAGGCACAGGTCGAAGGTCAGATCGTAGCGTTCGACGACATGATGCATTGCGTCACGGTGGCTGTTCGTGATCAGGGCGCGCTTCATGGGTAGCGTATCGAGTCGCTCGAACAACTCGACCATGCCAGCATTGGCCGGAGCCTGGCGGGCCGCATCCATCTCGAATCTGCACACGATCTCCTCTGCCTCGGACTGCTGATCCGGGGGCAGACTCTCGATGAACTCGATGATGCCGAGACCATCGGTGGCGCCGATGGCGGCGCGCAGCTCGGGCCAGTTGATCCATGGGACGGTGAGCGTGCCGTCCATATCAAAGAGGATCGCCTTGATGCTGGACGTCG
>JABHDC010000069.1 GCA_018673255.1 Gemmatimonadota bacterium | reverse complement strand
GGACGGAGTCGATCTCCCAACCTACAGATGTCGAAGGGCTTCACTCATTCAGGATCCCCTCAGCGCATGCCGAGGGCCGGACCGGCGAAAGTGTCCAACTTTAGACCGATGCTTCTGTCAAAGATCAAACCGGTGGTGACAACGGCGACAAAACTCAATGCCCTGGCCCTCCTTCTGCCCCTGGTGCTGGCCCACGGCCTGCATGTGTACACCAAGAGCAGACAGATAGCCTGCCTGGGCACCCACCTGCCACTGCTGGGAGCTGGTGCCATCTTCGTCGTCGCTCTGGCAATCCTGGTCCCATCTGCGTGGCTTCGACCCTCTGACTATTTCGGCCCGGCCTACCACGGCAACGTGTTCTACAGTGCCCGGCTCAATGCGGGCGATACGACGATGCGCGGCTCTCTCCACTATGCCGGCACACCCGCCTATCTCTACCAGCTGCTCCGGCTGTTCCCTGCGGGGATGGGATTCGCCCTCGAGATCGTGGCGATCCTTGGCTGCCTCTACGCCTTCACCCGGCGCAGGCCAGCCGATATCCTCATGGCGGGGTTTGTGGTGGTCTACTTCCTGGTCGTAGGCCAATTTGCGACGAAATACATCCGCTACTTCGTCATCCTCATGCCGCTGACCGCGATCCTGGCCGCTCGGCTCCTCATCGATGTCTGGCACGCTGGCCGGCAGACACTGCCGCGCCTCATTGGAAGAGGCACTGTCGTTGCCATTGTTGCCGTGACTGTTGCGCACGGAGTGGCCTTCGCGACGATCTATGGCAGACCCGACCCCCGTGTGGAAGCGGTACAGTATGTGGCGTCTCAATCAGAGCCAGGTGCCGGCGTGGCGATCGAGCGAGGTCACAATAGCATGTCGACACTGGTCGAGGCGGTGGGACTGCGACCTCAGTTCATCGACGTGGCCCGTCCCTTCGGTCGACCTGAGGCCTCGGACCTGCTCGAGGGCGGAGATCTCCTCGGATACTACGCCTCGAACTCCCTGGCTGAGGCCGAGTATCTGATCTTTTCGGACGACCGGCTCGTCGCCAGCCATCTCAACGCCTTCGTATCCCAGTATTATGACGCCGTGTTCAGCAAGAATCTGGGGTTCGTCCTGGAGAAGACGATCGCGGGAACGCCCCGGCTATTCGGTATCGCTCTGGACGACACGGGTGCAGACCTGTCCTGGCGCCGGTTCGACCACCCAACGGTCTACGTGTTCCGCAGGACGAGGGCAGAAGGCGATCTCTCAGCGTATCCGGCTGCGGAACTCTACCAGCTGCGAACCTGGGAGGACGCGCGGCGTGTCGTGAAGCGTTCGCTGGCGCATGGGGAGTTTTTCCTCTTTGAGCACTGCCTGCCGATGGCTCTGCGTCAGGCGATGACGCGCGACGAACTCGAATCCGGCCTCAACAGGTTGCTGAGCCACAAGCAGGTCTACCGGTCCTTCGAACAATCCGAAGCCTACGTGGAGGAACAGGGACGCTGGCGAATCAACGTCGTCGACGGCGATCAGGGTCTGCGGGTCCAGCACAGGGACGGGCGCCTCATTCCCTGAGATGCCCCAACCAGCTGAGTGATCAGGGCCAGTCACCCGTCACCATATGATGTCACGAATTGCCTCGGCAAGCCGATCGATCTGGCTCTCGCTGTTGTAGATGTGGGTGGACAACCGCAGCACCCGGACATTCGACACGGGAACCTGAATTCCCAACACGACTGAGCTGTAGCCGGTGCTCTTCACGTTGATGTGACGCTTTTTGAGTTCCGAGAACAATCCACTCACCGATGCCAGTCCCTCTACCGTGTAGCTGGTCATTGCGGCGGAAAGTTCGGGGTCGTCCGGAGTCACTGGGGTCAGACTCGGGATCGTGCTCAGCTGCTGCCTCAGGTATCTCGTCAGCTGTCGCGTCCGCGCTTCCACTCGATCCCGACCGAGGACGTTGTGGAAGTCCATGGTGTCGCCATGGGCGAGAAGCATCGGGGTATTCCGGGTACCGACCGACCCGGAGTAGGCGGCGTATTGGGATCCCACCGAAGCATACGCCGCGACCGGTCGGATACGGTCCTGGGCCTCCTTGCGGACATACAACAGCCCGCTCCCTTTCGGCGCCAGCATCCACTTGTGACTGCTCGAGGCATAGGCATCGACCATCAGCTTCCCAACGTCGACGTCGAGCATACCCGGAGCCTGGGCGCCATCGCAGACCAGCAGGATACCTTTCGGCCTCGTGATCTGTGCGATCTCGGCCATGGGCATGATCAGCCCCGTCGTCGTCGTCAGGTGCGAGAAGCTGCACACGCGCGTACGTGGCGTGATGCCATCCTCGACCCGCTCAAGGATCTCTGCCTTGCTCGTCACCGGATCCGGCAGATGGATCTTCTTCACGACGACATCCTGCATCTGTGCCATGTGATGCCAGCAGTTGATGCCACCCGCGTGCTCATGGTCTGTCGTCAGGATCTCGTCACCCGCCTGCAGTCGGATCCCAGTGGCAACCAGGTTCATCCCCTCCGTCGTGTTCCGCGTCAGCAGGATCTCATTCGAGTCCGCATTCAGGAAACGGGCTGCCTTGGGGGTCACATCCGCCAGTCTCTTGTCACTGAATCCTGACCAGGCATGCCTGTAGGCATCCGCTTCAAATCGCTCGATGTAGGCCTTGTGGGCCTCGACGATCGGTCGCGGCGTGGAGCCGATGCTCCCATTGTTGAAATGCATCAGCCCGGGCTCCAGCAGGAACTCACTCTGGACGCGTTCCCAGAGCGTCTTCTCGTCCGGAGCGGAAGCCAGATCAACCCGCAGCTGTGCCAGATAGTCGCTTACGGCCTCTGCGATCTCTGGCAGCGTCGACGCGGCCGCCAGAGCCGCCGCAAACCCTCTGAAGAACTCCCGTCGTTCCATCTTCGCCTCCATGACAGCATGGTCACTGGTCCATCAAGCTAGTGTGGCACAATCAGGTGACCATGGGCAACCCGTGATGGGCAGCCCCTGCGTATGATGCATGTGGACAGAGTCTCGCCGAGTGGAATACATTGGCAGACATGAGCGAGATCCAGACCCCTACGCCGACCTGGGACCACACATGATTCTGCGAGCGCTCCATATCGTCGTCTCCGTCCTGCTGTTTCCATTTCTGCAACTCGTGCGGCACTTTCGCCGCTGAAGGCAAAAAAAACAGCCTTGCACCTCTCGAAAATCGGAGGCGCAAGGCTATGTATTCACCCGTCTGAAAGATCTCAGACGCTGTCGTTCTGTCCTCGGCTAGGTCGTCTGATTCGTTCCCGGCGCCGTGATGTCGAGTTCGCCGAAGCGCTTCTCGTATTCGCCGACAACATTTCCCAGCAACATCGACATCCGCTTGGCCGCATAGGGGCTCAGGACGATGCGATTGCTGAGCTGTACCGTCACTTCAGACGCCGCATTGTGCCAGTTCTGGTTCGTTCCGAACAGCAGCGTTACTTCTTCGCGGGTGCTCGAGACATTGCAGACATTGGCGTAGGTGCTCGCCATGTTCTCGCTGTCCCATCGGACCCGTACCTGCTCTGCCGCAGCAGCGGCCTCCTGCTTTTCTTCTGCCATACTATCCTCTCAATGATCTTGCGGGCCTTCCGGTTCAGCACTCTGCATGCCGGACAGACCAGCGATTCTATACGGTCAGTTTGTCCGCCCACTTGGAGAAGCGACGCGCTTCGGCCTCTTCAGTCAGGCGATCAAAACCACTCAAGTCTACTCTGGGGGCTTCATCCAATGTCGCCGCCTCAGCCGAATCCCATCCCGTCGCGCCCTCGAGGACGGACATCAGGGCCAGCTGAACCTCTTCGTCATCGGTGCTCGTGTCGCCGAAGCCCACCAGGTTCAACGTCGTGCGGAGCTGGAAATCCTGCAAGTCGGCGAAGAGGAAGGGTGACCCAACCACCTTCTTGCTTCCCTTGCCCTTGCCTTTGCTCTTGCCGTTGCCATTATCCGTCGGTGCAGGGTCAGGCTCGGGTTCTGGTGTCGGCTCAGGTTCGGGCTCTGGTTCCGGTTCAGGCGTTGGTACCGGCTCCGGTGTCGGCTCAGGTTCCGGTGTTGCCTCGGGCTTGGGTGTCGGCTCGGGATCTGTAGTCGGCGTTGTGCCATCAAACAGAGCCGCCGTCGCCCCGGTGAGTCCATCACCCGGCGTGCTGCCATCATCCGTCAGGACCTTCGTTCTGTCATCCTCGGGTGCGCCGCTATCATCGTACTGACCGCGACCATTGCCCGCCTGCGGATCACGCGGGCCACCTGTGTTGGAGTGTGACTGAAGACCCAGTTCGCCATTCGGTTCGGCCAGTGACGTGTCCACACGGCGTTGGTGCATGACTCCGTCGTTTGACATCCCCAACGGGTCCGGGTGATCCTGTTCCTCTTGAACCGATACTGGCGGAGGATCTCTGATGTCAGCCCGGACGAAGACCAAGGTGTCGCCGAAGTACAAGACAAAGTACCGCGTGAAGAATTGGCCAGCGTACGATATCGCTCTCAGAGAGCGTGGTGACATCACAGTGTGGTTAAATGAGGAAGCGATCTGTGCATGGAAAGCGCCCCCCAGCGGCCGTCCAGGGGGACCGCGCAGGTACTCCGACCTGGCGATCGTGACCACTCTGACCTTGAGGACGGTGTTCCACTTGCCGCTACGGCAGACCGAAGGCTTCGTCGCTTCTCTGATTGGCTTGATGGGCCTGACGCTCACGACGCCCGACCATACAACGCTGTCGCGGCGTAGTCGAGACGTTGAGGTCCCGCACTTCCCTCAGAGCGGTGGCCCGCTCCATCTCGTCATCGACTCGACGGGCTTGAAGATATTGGGCGACGGAGAATGGCAGTCTCACAAGCACAAGACCTCGAACCAGCGTCGCAGCTGGCGCAAGCTACACCTGGGCATTGATGGCGACGGCTACATCATTGCCTCGGCGCTCACAGATAGAACTGTCGACGACGCCTGTGTTGCGATCTCAATGCTCGAGCAGATCGAAGGCAGCATCGCGCGGTTCACAGCAGATGGAGCGTACGATTCACGACCGATGTATGAGGCGCTGGCAGCATCGGGTATCTCCAACATCAAGATCGTAATCCCGCCGATGAAGACGGCTGCAGTGGATTCACGAGCCACAGGAGTTTGGCGTCAACGCAATGAGGCGATCGAGAGGATCAGTGCCGTCGGTCGACGTCAATGGCGCAAGGAGTCAGGCGCGCACCGGCAGGCTCGCGCCGAGAATGGGATGTACCGATACAAACGCATCATCGGGCATCACCTTCGAGCCAAGCATCGCGAGGCCCAGAAGACAGAGGCGTTGATTACCGTCAATGTCATCAACCGAATGACAGAACTTGGCAGGCCGGAATCAGCTAAGATTGTGGCCTGATGGCGAACGATAAAACGGGAAGATCCGCGCCGGCCGAGTCATGCAACAACGCCACTGGCAGGCACTGCTTCTTCAGTCCCCGACGCTGCCATAGCCCCCCACGTCGGCTACCCCTTCTGTGGGGTCCGTAGCCAATCGATCAAGACCTGGCCGGCGACAGCGGCAAACTCAGGATCACCCGTCAGCACCGGGCAACCCCGCAGGGATGCCAGCGCTGCGGCATAGCTGTCTGCGAAGGAGATTCCACCAGCCGACTTGAAGCGCACAGCCTCTCGGGTCAGTTCCATGTCGACATCGACCATCTCGATGGGCAGCATTTGAACAGCGCGTTCGATCTCTTCGGCTTTGTCGTGGCCTTCCTCGCGACGGACGATGTAGAGGACCTCCCCAAGATTCACTACGGTCATCGGTAGTCGGTCACCACGGGTCAAGGCCTCTGAAAGGCGCATCTTGACCGTCTCGAATCCTTCCTCGCGCTCGAAATAGACCAGCAAGGCATGCGCATCGAGGACAGGCGACGACACGTCAGCGATCCTCGCCCTTCCTGTCCGCAGCCCTCTCACGCAGCAGTTTGTCAGACAGCTTGGTCTGACCGTCAAGGATACCGGCCATACGATCCAGGTGTTCGGTCGTCAGTGGCTTCAACACAATCTCCTGACCCCGCTCCTCAACAAAAAGTTGGGTCCCCTTCTCGATCCCGAGATGTTTGCGGATTCGGGCCGGTATCGAGATCTGTCCCTTGCTGGTCACCGTGGTGATAGACATTGCGGCTCCTTTCACACGCTTGCTCTACATTACCCAATTCGCAGAGTAAGGCAATTTATTTTTCCCTTACCAAAGGAACCGAGCAAGACACTCTCTTGCAAAGGTTTGCCCTCACATAGGGCTGTTTGGGCAATCAGAAGTTGAAGTTCCGATCAGTCTGTATGAGCGGGTGTGAACTGGGTGGAACTACCGGAGGTGGAGGGCACCGGGTTCATACCCGTTCATAGGCTCCACCGTTACCAGAGCTTTACCAGTGGCGCCCGCTCCCGGCGCTGTGGGCATGCCGTCCTGACATTCACCTCGCTCACCCGGCCAATAGAGCGTCCAGCCTGTCGGCTGTGGCAGCCTGGGAATCTGGATAGAGATGGGCGTAGGTGTTCATCGTTATCTCGATCCGTGAGTGCCTCAGGTGCCCCTGGACATCTTTCATGCTGGCTCCCGAAGCGATCAGCAAGGAGGCGCACGTATGACGCAGGCCGTGGAAGTTGATGTCTCGCACTACGGCCGCCTTTAGCAGCGGCTTGAAGACCTTGTACATAACCGATGCGTAATCGTTAGGCTTCCCGCGGGAGTTGGCGGAGACCAGGTCCGTACGCAGATCTGGTTCGTGCCATTGTCGACGCGCCTCAAGGATAGCCCGTTGCTGTATTAGGGCATCGATTGCTGCCGCCGAGAGCGGGACCGGTGCCTCGGATTCTGCGGTTTTCGGCTCCTCAAACTCGCGGTCGCGGGTAAGGTTCTCAGCTACTGTGTAGGTCGGGCGATCCCAGTCGATGTGCTCCCACTTCATCGCCAGGAGTTCACCGACACGCAGGCCCGTATGGATGGCAATGACGTAGAAAGGGTGCCACTCTGGCTTGTGCTCCTTGGCATAGGAGAGCATTTGCTGGCCTTCGTCGGGAGTCAGAGGGGCCCCCTTTTCCTTTTTGACCTTGCGGTACTGTGGCTCTGCAAGATCTGCGGGATTGTTGTTCAGGTAACCAAGGCGCACACCGGTCCGAAGGATCCGCCGCAAAAGGCTGACAACCAGGCGAAGATAGCCGGGATCGAGGTGATCTCTCAGATCGACGGCGAGCGGCTCCACGTCTTCGGGCTTCAGACTGCTTAGCTGGCGATCACCGAGACGGCCGACAATGTGGCCATCGACGACGGACCGGTACTTCATCAATGACTGCCGTTTGCAGGTCTGGCGCAGCACGGCAACCCGCCCGTTCCCTCCTCAGATCCACGGCACGAAGGGGGCTTATATCGGAGTTGGTTGCGGGTTGGGAATCCGACAACACGCCAGGATCATGGCCCGATTCCCTTGTAGCTGGTTGCTCCTCGACCAGTAGGATCAGCCATCTTGATTGAGAGGCCCAGATCAGAAAAGCATCGCGGCCCGTGCTGCCAAGGACGGGCTGTCGATTCTATCCGTTCCTATGGGTGATCGTGTGCTCATTGAACCTGCCCCCAATCACCCCGCTGACAGCCCACTATCTAGATCTTTCCGCAACCGCAGACAGCTGCTCAAACTCCGGTCCCTCGTGTGGTAGGTCGACTCCAAGGACAAGCGAGATCCCGTGCACCCATCCGTGGACGAAGTAGGCCCAGCCATCCTCGATGCGGAGGTCTCTCGATGCCTGCTGCTCCCGGGCCTGCGTGAGGAAGAGAAGATCCCCGCGGTAGTTCAGATCCCAGACCACCCCGTGCTCTGGGAAATGGGCGGTCGCTGTGAGCGGTGAGCCTTGAGCATCTTTACCCAGGCCGGTGGCGTTAATCACAAGCGACGCCGTTCGAAGTCCATTGACGAGATGATCACTCTCAGAAGCATCTCGAACCAGATGAAACGTCACGGGTGCTTCGTGGCTGACTCGGTGGTGAATTCTGCTAGCTGCTTCGAGCCGTGCCGGGTCCCGGTCAGATACTCTGATATGCAGGGGTCGGTCTTCTGCGTCTCGCTGTAGCAGGTGTGCCACAACTGCTGTACCTGCCCCACCAGCACCGAGGCAGAGCACTTCGGCGTCCGTATCGCGCCAGTAGCACTCTCCTATTGCGGCATTCAGCGCTCGCCCACTGGTCGCCGCGTCGAATGCGTGGCCGACCAACTGATCACCACGCTTCGTGATTGCACTCACCTCTCTGAGCAACGCGGCATGGCTGTCGAGGTCAGTGAACATGTCCTGACAGGCGTCCAGCAAGCCGACCTTGTGTGCTGTCACAATTGCACCAACCGCCTGGTCTTCCGCCGCGATGAAGGAGACGATCCGTCGATACACAGTGGGATCGGCATCCAGATCGCAGTCGATGCCCACGATACTGGCGCTGAAGCCGAAATGATTCGCCCATGCGGGAAAGACTCGCATGATCGATGAGTGACCGGTCGTGACACCTACGAAGTAGATCGTGGGTGTCAGAGGTTTTGGGAACACCGCGTGGGCCGTTGCGACGAGAGTCGGTTGCATTTGCCATGGCACCTGCGTCAGTGCCCTCTCCTGCGCCTACAGCCGAGTACCAGCATCAGTTTTCTCATCACCGCCATCCTCGCAGCCCCACTCAAGATGTTGGAGCTCCGCCGGCGTGCTCGTTCCGCGCCACTGTGTGAAGTCGGCTCCGATCTCGTCCGACCACGTTGAGTCCATCTGGTGCGAACTGTAGGCGCCCTCATGGATTCGCTGGAATTGGAACATCTCTCGCGGCTGTACTCACCCCGCACGCTCACAACACTCATTTGCCGGGTGCGGCGGGACGAACAGGACACCGGGCGCGTCCCGAGGACAGCATCCCCGGGCATACAGATAGCATTGCCGATTCGGCAGGCCACGTTGATTCCGGCTAGCGTGACGCCTCCAATCCCGGTCGGGTCATTTCCTCGGTGGAAGGCGATAGGTTCATCCATGTCCATGGTCTGCTCGATATCGCATTTCACATTGACCCTAACCGGTCCGGACCAAAGTACTTTCCCTGTCATCTTCGTCAAGAAAAGACTTGATCTATACCGTCGAGCCGTTACCCTACTTCGAATGGACTGGACCGGTCCACTCCAATCGTATCTACTTGCTGGGTAGGCGAGGATGGGAGGATCGCCATCTTGATGGAGGATCGACGTGAAATCCGTCTCACAGCTCAACACCCTCCACACGCCGTGGATCAACATCACACGCCTGGAAAGCACCCCCGACCGACCGCAGCGTCTGCGCCTGCGCGGGGAGCTTGGATATCGGATAACACGCTGCATCCACCGGCTGGAACACGAACTGCCCTACAGCCGGGAGTATCTACTCAGCCAGGTTTCCGGCGCCGCAGGGCAATGGAGCCAGTTCCCGCGTTACCACGGGGACATCGCCGGCCGCTGGGTCCTGGCGCTGACCTGGGCCCATTCAGACGGCCCGCCGCCAGAGCACTTGCGCGTGATTGTGGCGGAACTGCTCGATCTGCAGAACGACGATGGGAGCTTTGGTAGCATTGCGTTTGAAGAGGAGCCTCTCAACATGCACAAGGCCTACGGCAATGGCTGGATGCTGAAGGCCCTCGCGCAATACGCCATCACCTTTGGAGACACCACAGTCGCTGCCGCCGCAAGGAGGCTGGGAGACTTCGTCGATCGCACATTCCACGTCTGGGAAGAGGCGGATACGACAGAGGGGGGCCGTGACAACTACGGCGTCACGCGCTCCTGCTATTTCCACAGTCTCGACGGGCTGGTGACCTTGCACCGGTTGTCCGGCGAGCAGAAGTATCTGGACTTGGCGGGCAAGTTCATTCCGCTTCTTACGCCACTTGAGGATGCCGATCACGCACACATGTACCTCACCTGTCGCCGCGGCATGTTGGCGTGGCTGGATGCCACCGACGGAGACATCGGACCACTGGCCGACGAACTTGATCGCTTTCGCAGTCTGCACTGCTTCGAAACCGGCGGCACACCGGAGCGTGTGGTGCAATGCGAGAAGCATCGCAGCGACCCGGACCGGATGCACTACGACGAAGCTTGTACGCTATTCGATTGGGAGCTCTTGACTCTTCGCCTGCACGAGCTGACAGGTGACGTGAGCTGGCTGCAGTCGGCAGTGCTGAATCTGGAGAATCAGATATTCTTCAACCAGCAGTACAGTGGTGGTTTTGGTCATTCCGAGTTCGGGCCCCACTATCCCATGTGCCAGATAGAGGCCCCATGGTGCTGTACTCCCTTTGGCCCGTTTGGGCTGCTGGCTGCTTCGGCCATGATGGTGGCCAGGAAGGGGGGCGAATTGCTTGTCCGGCACCTCCTCAGTGGCGACTTTGATTTTGGTGATGGTGTCATCAAGCTTGATCGCGACGATCGCGCCATGTGCTTCAAGATCAGGACCGCACCTTCCGCCTCGCCAGGCATCGTTCGTTTGGCAACGCCATTCTGGCTGGACGTGGACAGGACCGTTTGGGATATCCCCGAAGACGGCGAGTTAACAATCCCCTTCCGTTACCGGGTATGGGCCTCGTCATGGCGCCAGCCGCCCGAGCAGATCACTCAGTTGACCGAACACGATTCCGCCGTGCTCTTCTACGGCCCTTGGATACTCGCCCACCGCTTCAGCGACCCGATCCCGTGTGTTGACCTCGAAACCGATCGTGCAGGATTCGTGACCAACGCCCGTTCCGATCACCTTTTCGGTTGTGGCGCCTGGGGTGAGACTGTCCGCCTCACACTGCCCAGCAATCACACAACCACCACGCACGACGTATCGAGAGGAATACGGGAGACATCTGGCGCCTTGCCGATGTACCCACTCCGCTCCAAAGAGGACCCACGTCAGTTGCATACGAGAGTTCTACTTCGTCGACCTTAGCATGGCGGAATGCCGAAGACAACGATGAACTACCGCTCGATCTTCCAACAGGCCATGAACTACGACGCCGTCGACCGCATGCCGGTCATCCACTGGGCAGGCTGGCCGGAAACGTGTGAGCGCTGGTACGGAGAGGGCCTGCCAAAACAGGCTGACGAGCACGACTTTCTTGGTGCCGTCCCCTTCTTCTCACGCATAGAGGCCGATCTTCAGATCTACCCATCGTTTCCGGAGGAAACGCTGGAGGTGACGCCGGAATACCGGATCTTCCGCGACGCCTCTGGCGTGACGCTGCAGGACTGGACCCACAGGAGCTGCATCCCCCACTACATCGACCACTCCCTGAAGAGCGCCGCTGACTGGCCGCGCTTCAAGGAACGGCTACGACCTCATGTCGATCGCATTCCAACCCACATCGAGAATGACATCGTCGGCGCCAGAGACTCTGGGTTGCCCATCGCCGTGCGCACCGCCTCGTTGATGGGCTGGATCCGCAACTGGATGGGCGTCGAGAACATGTGCTACCTGATGTTCGACGCCCCCGATGTCTACGCCGACATGGTTAACACACTTGCCGAGTTGACTTGCTGGAGCCTCGACCTCACCCTGCCAATTGCCCGGGACCTGGGAGTCGTGCCCGACATGGGATTCGGCTGGGAGGACATCTGTGGCAAGTCAGGTCCCCTCGTGAGTCCCGACATCTTCGACCGTTGCGTGGCCCCGGGGTACCGCAAGATCGCTGACAAGCTGGAGTCCTACGGTGTCAACCTGCTCGGTCTCGACTCTGACGGCATGATCGAATCCCTGGTACCGAGTTGGATGGCCGCCGGCGTCAACGTGTTCTTTCCCGTCGAGCCAGGTACCTGGGGCGGCACGCCAGAGCGCCTGCGCCAGCGCTTTGGCAAGGGAATGCTCATGATTGGCGGATACGACAAGTTCGCCCTTGAGAGGGATTTCGCCGCAATCGATGCAGAGATCGAGGCTCACATACCCCTGATGCGGGAAGGGGGGTACATCCTGATGCCCGATCACCTCATCACGCCCGACACACCACTGGAGAACTACCGTTACTATCTCGAACGCATCCGGCACCTGCGCTTCTAGGAGTCCGGCGCCATCATGTTGCAGCCCGTGATCCTCACCGATCGATGACGGAGAATCCTATGACGTGGTCCGTGTCTACGCTGCCTTGGAGAGACGACGATGACAGGTACCTCTCGGTAACTCCCGAGCAGCGCTGCGCCTGGGTGCGGACGGTAGAAAACACATGAACTGCCGGGAGCGGGTAGAGTGCGTATTCCGGTGATGTCGTCCATCCAGTCCGGCGCAAACCGTCCACCCGGTCCGGTCCATTCCGTCCACTTGTCGGAGCGTAGCGACGCTGGTCGGAGTTAGGAGGCGGCGGGTTTCTTCTTACGCCGCATGGACCCT
>JABHDC010000068.1 GCA_018673255.1 Gemmatimonadota bacterium | reverse complement strand
GACGGTCCGTGGCTACCTGGATGAGGTCGAGGTAGAGCTCTCCGAGGACATCGACGTCTCGTTTGATGGATCCCATACCTTCGATTGGACCCGTGTCGACGAGGTGCGATTCGAGGCCGAGACGGATCTGTTCTCCTGCTTCGATGACTTCACCTACGCGAGTTACGAGCCGTAGCGGGGCCAAACAGGGCCGCCAGGCCTTGGCCTACCATATTGAAGGGGACCTGAGTCAGTGACTCGGGTCCCCTTTCTTTTTCCATCACCCCGCCCCGCGTGTATCGCCAGCTCGAATTCGACGACGCCGGCGAAACCACAAGGCGTGGCCCCCTATCCAAACAACCGCGGAATCTGATTCTTCAGCGTCACGAAGGTGAAGTAGCCGAAGAAGGCACAGGACCAGATCATCGCCAGGAAACGAACCGGGGGCATTCGCAGAGAACCACCGAGGATCCGATTGTTCAGCCACAGCAGCAGCACCGAATAGATGAGCATCACGCCGCCGTTGAGGGACGCGCTGAGCACGAGCAGCGTGATCGGCTGCGTCAGCCCAGGCACCACCAATCCCACCAGCATGATGGCACAGCCGATCAGGATCTGCGCCCACAGCAGGGCAAAGTAGAGTCGACTGTCGGTCCATCTCTGGCTGTCGCGCAACCAGTTGACCTTGATGATGTCGGTGGAGATCCGCGCGCAGGCGTCGAGCAATCCCAACTCTGTGGTCAGCAGGATGGCGATCCCCATCCAGTGGAAGGCGTGCTGGAAGAAAACGCCGTGCAGGTCACCGATGAATTGGCCTTCGGCGCGTATGAAACCGATCCCGCTCTCCAGCCCCGGTGTCGCCCGGGCCGTGCTGTAGGCGATCAGCGACAGCATCATCAGCGAGACGACGGAGAGCAGGTAAAAGCTGACCGCATGCTCCTTGTTGGCCGCCCGCCACCAATCCTTCCAGCGTCTGAGATTCTCTTCCGTGTGCTCGAAGTGGTCACCAATATCAGCCATGACCTCTTCGCGACCCGTAATCGGACTCGTCAGGCGACCGGCGAAGCGGCCCATGGCGTAGCCCTTCTCCCGCACATAGTCACTCTGCACAAGGTTCATCGTACCGCCGGCACCGGCGAAGGCCAGGGCACCGAGCAACAACGGCAACTCCATGCCATCGGGCACGAAACCGATGTTGGTGATGCCCACGGCCATGTCCACGACGTGGGTCGCGTCGACGACGAGGATGAAGATCAGCACCATGAAGACGAAGACGAGGCCGATCAGGATCTTCTGCAGACGTTCGACCGTGTTGTAGACGACGGGCCCCACCGTCAGCGCCGCCCCGATGGCCAGCAAGCTGGCGATGGAGTACACGACGCGCATGTTCTCACTGCCACCGATCTCCCAGGTCAGCAGTGTCGCGGCGCCTGATGCCCAACCCGGCCAGATCCAGGGCAGGACATTGGCCGCCAGGAAGATCGGCGCCCACCCCCGCCACAGTCGGCAGAACCCGGTGATCGCCGTCTCTCCCGTGGCGAGCGTCCACCGCTCGATCTCCATGTTGATGAAGTATTGCGTCGTCACCCCCACCATACAGGCCCAGAACACGGCGAAGCCGAACTGGTAGGAGATGTAGGGCCACAACACGAATTCCCCCGAGCCCAGCGACAGCCCCAGCAGCAGAATGCTGGGCCCCACGAGCTTGCGCCATGGAGGGGCTTCGGGCAGATCCCGGTAGACGACCGGCGGCAGGAGATCGCACGGGATGACATCATGGGGTACGGGGCGATCCGCACCCCCGATTCGATCGCCTTCGTCGGCCCCGTCTTGTTGAACGTCCTCTGCACTCATAGCTCGCCTCCCGTGGTTCGGTTGCCACCAGAGAAGCCGACCAGCGGATGCTGCCGATTCACCATCGGGATCTCCACCCGTGATCCGGTGATCTGTGACTCGTAAGTGCCCAGGATCATCTCCAGGGCCGCCACGGCATCGCTGGCACTCGACACGGGGTCTCGATCCGTCTCGGCGGCCTCGATGAGATCGGCAATGGCCAGGTGATTCCCCAGTCCCAGCTCATTGTCGGGCAGATCCGTCACCGCCTCCCAGGCCTGGTCCTCAGCAGCGGGTCGGAAGACAGGATGCGGATAGAGCATCAGCTCCGAACCACTGCCACCTCGCAAGGAGATCGAGCCCTCACTGCCGATGATCTCCATGCCATACCGTTGCGAGGAGCCGATCTGATCCCGCCGGGAGTCGAAGAACCCGCTGATCCCGGAGTCGAAGGCGTAGTAGGCGTTGATGCAGTCGCCGGCGACCAGACCCACCGGCTCGGAGGGGGCCACCACATCACCCGGCTCCAGTTCACGCCCATCCACGGTGACATGCGCCGTTATCCAGCGCACATCTCCGGCAAAGTATCGCATCATGTTGAACAGATGCGTCCCCAGGGTGATCATGTCTTCGCCGCCACCCCGGCGATCCTGCTTGCCGTGGGCGTGAATCGCCTGGACGTGGCCGATCCGGCCCTCCTGCAGCATCCGCTGCACGCCCTGGACCCGCGGCAGATAGACACCTTGATGGGCGACGGCCACCTTCCGTCCGACCTGACGCGCCAGCGCCACGATCCTGTCGCCCTCGGCCAGATTCGCGGTCAGTGGCTTCTCACAGTACACGTGGGCGCCGGCTTCAAGGCAGGCCGTCACCATCTCCAGGTGACAGTCGGTCCAACGAGGGCAGACGCTGACGATGTCGGGCCTCTCCTGGGCCAGCATCTTCCGCCAGTCTCCATAGGCTGCCGGTGCGCCGGTCTGTTCCTGTCCCTGTTGACGTCCTGCCTCATCCTCGTCAGCGATAGCGACGAATTCGACCCGGTCGTTTCCCTGATAGGCTGTGTGCAATCCGTGGCCGTAGCCGCCGCGCCCGGTGCGGCCAATTGCTGCGGCGCGATAGATCTTGCTCAAGATACCCCCCTCAGATGTATGACCGCTGCATAGATGCCAGATGGTTAACCAGCGGATGGCCGGCAAAATACTGCGCCCCCTGCCGGAGGCCAACTGTCCTGTGCCCCTTGCTCGAGCCGGATGGGTATGCGTTTTTCCCCGGCGCACCATTGAGTGTCCCTGTCCCCCCATCGAACAAGGAACCACCGTGAATGCCCTGGAAGCCATCGGCGGGCAACGCCCCCTCCCGACGGAAGAGTACGCCCGTCGTGCTCACGCCTACGCTCTGAATCCGCAGCGCAATCCGGTGAAAGAGATTCTTGACCGGAGCACCTCTGTAGAGACCACACCGCCCATGCTGGGCATCTTCAATGACGTGCCCTGGTATCAGGTACGCGAAGATGAAACCCACTCCTGGGCCAAGGCCGGATTCAGCTGGATCTGCAACGACGCCGAACATTGTCAGCGTGAAGGTTGGTATGGCCGGCAGCAGAATGCCATGGAGGGCCGCGTCGGTCTGCTCCAGGTGCAGCGACTTCACCGTGAGGCCTGGAGCTCCCACGGCGATGTCTTTCAGATGGGCGCCCGTGCGACCATGAAGCCGTACGGCACGACCTACGAACAGGCGGAGCGATTCTACCGCACCGTGAATTTCCCCGTCCCTGGCCAGGCCACACCGGACGATCGCGGCGGCTATCCCGTTCGCCTCGGCGACCGTCAGTTCGCCTTCTCACCCGATTCGCTGCTCGGCGCCGAGACGCAGACACAGGGGTGGATTCAGTTTGAGACGGGCGAATACATCCTCGATGAAAAGCTGCGCAACCAGGTCCTGGACCTGATGGCCGAGCAGGGCGCCAACAAAGCCTGTGGTTTTGTCGGCCCCTTCGATGCCATCCTGCGTGAAGGCGCCCTTCCGGAGATGGAAGACGCCACGAACGATCTGTTCCGCGCCGCCGCCGAACGCGGCATCCACACGGGACGCGTCGTCGGATCCGGCACCATGGAAGACCCCAAGGATATCGAGGATGCCATGGTCGTGGCCATCGAGAATGGCGCACGTCTGATCTGCGTGCACCCCTTCACCAGCGATCTGGTTCTGCGTGGTGCACTGAGCATGACGGAGCCCTTCTTCAGGGCCGCCGAACGTTGCGGTTTCTGATTGTGCATATCGGGTTGATTCAGCTGTGAAGATCACACGCATCGAGACCATTCACGTCGCCGAATTCGCCAATATCCTCTTCGTCCGCATCCATACCGATGCGGGCCTGGTGGGATTAGGGGAGACGTACTACACCCCCGAATCGACACGGGCCTTTGTTCACGAAGTCTGTGCGCCCATGTTGATCGGCCACGATGCCCGGGACGTGGAGGCCCATTGGCGCAGACTCTATGACGCGACCCATGTCTACGGAAATCGCGGCAATGAGATGCGAGGGATCTCGGCCGTGGATGTCGCCTTGTGGGATCTGCTCGGTCAGGTCGCCGGCCTGCCTCTGTACCGCCTGCTTGGGGGTGCCGCACGAGAGAAGGTGCAACTCTACAACACGTGCGCCGGACCTCTCTACGCACGTGGAACACCAGGTGTCCCCCGCAAACAGACAGATCGTCGCGTGTCAGACAGTCGCTACGAGGATCTGGATGCTTTCACGCATCGGGCCGACGAACTGGCAAAGGATCTTCTGTCTGAGGGGATCCGGGCCATGAAGATCTGGCCTTTCGATCCCTATGTCGGAGACAGCCACGGCAACTACATCAGCCATGCCGATGTTGAACGCGGCCTGGAACCGGTGAAGAAGATCCGCGATGCCGTCGGCATGGACATGGAGATCATGCTGGAAGGCCACGGCTACTGGAAGGTGCCCCCGGCCATTCGGATCGCCGAAGCACTGGAGCCCTATCAGCCGATGTGGTTGGAGGACTTCATCAAGCCAGACAATCCCCACGCCCTGGCAGAACTGCGGCAGTCGACGTCGATCCCGATCTGCGGATCGGAACTGGCCCTGAGCAGGTATCACGCCCGGGAATTGCTGGATGCCAATGCGGTCGACATCCTCATGACCGATGTCACCTGGACCGGCGGGATCGGCGAGAGCAAACGTATCGCTGCGATGGCGGAGACGGCCAACCTCCCCTTCGTCGCCCACGATTGCACCGGGCCGGTGACCTTCATCGCCTCCATCCACCTCTCCATCCATTGCCCCAATGCGCTGATCCAGGAGAGTGTTCGAGCCTACTACCGCGGCTTCTACGCCGACCTCGTCACGGTGATGCCGCGGATCGAAAATGGATATGCCTGGGCGCCGGATGGCGCCGGCCTCGGCACGCAGTTGCAGGAAGCGGTGCTCTCACGGGACGACACCACGATTCGCGAATCGACCTGATCCAGAGCACGGCGACCATACCGCAAACACGAGATATCAGCACCCAATTGGCCAATCAAGGCCCCGGGTCAGCCCTTTCCACAGGGCAGGCCCGGGGCCGTTTTTTTGGTGTATAGATCTTCGATTGCCGGATTTGAACACCCTGTGTATCTTGGGTCGTCCGCTGGTAGGAATCACCCCCGATTTCGTCATTTTGCCGGCAACCCCGCAGTCCATTACGCCTCGCCCACAGTTCGACAGACCGCTGAAGACCGCCGACTCGATTCTCATGATCGGCGCGGCTGGCGGGATGATCGCCGGAGCTATTTGTGCGCCTATTGCGAGGCCTTGGTTGCCTGTTGCTCGTATTGTCGAGTGGCGCCAATGCCCAACACTACGATCCGTATTTCGTACTGCCCGGCCCGACAGGCCGGCTCAGTGCCGATGCGGGTCTCTACAATCGAGATATCGGCAACGTGACCGATGCCAGCACGGTGCTGGTCATGGGCAAGTATTGTGTAACGGATGAGTTCGAGACCGGCGTAGCCGTGGATCTGGGCATCCTTGATGAGGATGCCGGCACCATGTCCCAAATTCGGACAGGTATCAAATTCGGCCTGGCTCCGGATCTGGCCGTCACGGGCACAGTGCTTCTACCCGTGGGAGACGTCGATGATCTGGGCGTTGCCGTGGGTGTGATGAAGTCGATCAACCTTCAGGGGACGACGGTCAATACGTGGGCCCGTGGCGCTTTTCTCTCAGGCTACGCAGCCGACGGAATGGCCCTGTCCCTTCTGGTGGAGCCCAGCCTCGGATTCGGCGATTACGCCACAGGTTATCTCGATGTGATGATCGCGTCGAATACGGATGCCTTCGCCGATCAGCTGGCCATCGATCTGGGCCCCAATGTCGATATCAACTTCAGTGAGACGGCCATCATCAACGCCGGTTTGACCATCGGACTGGCCGGCGACGTCCGGCAGGATGACATCGGCGTCGGTGTCAGTCTGGTGACAGCTTTTTAGGGTATACCTTCCTGAGTGCGGTCTCCCCGCCCGGAACGTTAAGACCCTGGTGCCAGGTTGGTGCCGGGGTCTTTTCGTACCTGCTGGACGCCGGATTCGATAGTACCCTTAGGGCGTGACGAACTTCGGCTGACCGCACCCGTCGTTGACGACGAGAGATCGCGGCGGGACCTGCGACCGCTCAGGGATGATGAGATCCGTCTCGAGCCGATTCTCGACAATCGTTCCATCACCAATCACAACTGCCTCACCCAGCACGATCCGGCCGGGCCGGTGATCACCAGATTTCACGGTCCCGATCACAACGGTGGCATTGATACGACAGTGTGGCCCGATTTCGACGTTACCATAGATCTCCACACTCGGGCCGATGATCGAGTGATCGCCAATTTCGACCGGTCCGAAAACATCCGCGTCAGTGCCAATGAAGACGTGATCACCGATGCGCGGGTGGCGCCGGCGCAATCGACGTGTCAATCCACCGAGCGTGCACGGCAGCAGATGGCAGCCGGAGCCGATGATCCCGGTCTGACCCGTCGTCAGGCCGCGGTGCGGGTGGTCGAGGAAGTTGGCGTCGCCAATCTCCGTCTCGGGATGGATATCTGCCTGGTAGTAGCGGCCGCCAAGTTCGGCAATCGCCCGCGGGATCAGCGGCACGGGCAGGCGCGTCAGACCATCAATGCCCGGCACTGGTTCGCTGCGCGTCATGGCATGCGCAATATCATGATAGAACAGGACCCGCCAGCCAGGATACGTGCTGGACACCAGCTGCATCTGATAGTCGAAGACCGCATCGTGAGGGAAGCGCTTCAGATAATCGCGGTAGGAGCCCGGATCACGCGAGTCGATCGACTTGTCGATCTCGGTAGCAAACTCCAGTTCCATGAGATTCGTGTCATCCACATTGCAGGCATGCCGCAGGTAGGCATCCCAGACAGCCGGATCCTTCAGTGAGGCAAAACGATTCCACCAGGCACGACGCTTCAGCTGTGGCAGATCTGCCAGAAGGCTGAAGGTGGCGCCAATGGCCCGCTCCTCGAGATCCACGTGATTGTTCACGGCCAGCAGAGACTGAGCGACCATGGCGTAGACCTGGTCGGCCATCTCACCAATCGCATCTTCCAGCGAACGACGCCGATCAAGGGGATCGATGTTGTGTGAGCCTGGCGCGACGCACTCGAGCAAATTGCCCAGAACCGTCTCCAGAATATCGCGATTCACAAAACCGCGTCCGGATCGCTGGGCCAGAACAGCCGGATTCACCGGATCGATACGCAACGCCGCCAGTTCCTCGCTCGTGTACTGAGGAATCAGCAGATCCAGCAACTGCGGCAGCAACTCATCCTTGCGCCGTCGATAGGTATCGTCGAACAGACCACTCGACACGGGATCCTTCAATCCAGCCGCCCACCAAAGCTGGGCGGCTATTCCATGTGGAAGGCTTCATCCAGGGGGGTCACGACTGGAGACGCATCCGGATTGCACTCCATCAGCGGCTCCATATAGCGCCACCACTCCTGCATCAGCTCCTCTTTCGGGAGATCCTCCAACCGCGTGGGGTCGTCGATCTCGAGATAGGCGAAGAGCGTCAGGCCATCGCGAAAAATGCTGTAGTTGCGGATACCGGTCTCCTGCAGCAATTGCTGCAGATTCGGCCAGACCTCGTCGTGGCGCTGCTTGTATTCGGCCTCATTTCCGGCCTTCAACTGCATCTTGAACCCGACGCGAGCCATCGTATCCCCTCATTCATTCGGCCTGTTGCGGGCGTAGACGATACACGTTTCGCCTGTTGTGATCAATCGCTATCTTGACGTCTTCCACCCACCTCAACGACACGGATGTTCCCATGCACCCCTTTGAGAATCTGACGGTCCCCGCCGGTGCCGTCGGTATCCACTGGTTTGGTCAGAGCAGTTTCGCCCTCAAGAGCTCGGACGGCGGCATGATCCACATCGACCCGTATTTCCCGAGGGAACGACCGGCGGACCGCTTCATTCAGTCTCGGGCGCCATTGATGGAGGAATCGCTGCGCGTCGACGGCATCCTGCTGACGCACGACCACGGAGATCACACATGCATGGAGTCGATCGACCGCATCCGTGCAACGTCGCCGGATGTTCAGTATGTCGGACCGCCCGAGAGTGTGTCACGATTGCGCGAGAGTGGCATCGCTGCCGAGTCCGTGACTGAAGTCACTGGCGGCGACAAGGCAACCATTGGCTCGATGCAGATCCACGCAGTCTTCGCCAAACCACCCACAGGCGATCCCGCCAATGACATCAAACCACCGGACGTGCAGCACCTCGGTTATGTCGTGGATGTGGGCGGCGTGCGGGTCTACGTCTCTGGCGACCCGATCAATACCTTTGCCGACCACGAGGAACTGCTGTCGCCGATCCGCGACCTGCAGCCGGCGATCGGCTTCCTCACCAATCACCCTTCAGAAGGTGAATTCCCCTTCTTCAATGGCTCTGCCAAGACCGCCGGCGCCCTCGGCCTGAAGGCCGCTGTTCCGGCTCACTATGGCTGCTTCGTCTCCCGCGACTACGATCCTCAGCAGTGGGCTGCACAATTACCGGATGGCGTCGAGCCGCTGATCATCGCATACAATCAGTCAGTGGTGTATAGCGGCTGAGCCCGGGGTGCGATAGCCATGCTGGCCTCGATCAGATCCAGCGATCGAGCCACTCGAAGGCTTCGGCCTGCATCTGCAGATCGAACTTGTGCCCGCCGCTGTAGAAACGTGCTTCGTAGTTGTCCGCTGCACCGGCTTTGGCGTAGACCTCCTGCAGGATCTGGTCAGCCTTCCGCATGCCCTCCGGTGTATAGAGCGAGTCCTCCCAGCAATTCTGTACGAGTGTGGGTAGTGGGACGCGCAGTCCGAGGATCTCGGGAAATTCGAAGTCTCGCGGCGCCAGGGGCAGATATGTCATCCACGTGTGTGTGTGGCTCTTGTGGAGGAGGAAATCTCCCCAGGTGGTCATGAAACCCACACAGACGGCAGCCTTGATCCGGTCATCCAATCCCGCCAGATAGACGGTCCGCAGTCCACCACCTGACAACCCACCGCAGGCGACACGATCCGCATCTACATCACGTCGCTTGCAGAGAATGTCGAGGGCGATCTGATCCTCCTGCACGAAAACACCGGGCCACGTCGTCCCCGCACACAGCAGCGAACGCGCCACGACCGACTCCTGCTCTGAGGCCCAGTCATTGTAACGATGGATCTCAGCCGAACTCTCGGGGCGTCGATCGCGTCGCCCGCGATGCAGGACCTCAGGTACATCCTCGTATTGTATCCGTCGGCTGCCAAAGAGGAAGCCGTCGTGGACGAGCACGGCATAGCCACGCCTGGCGATCTCATTTGCCCAGCCAAGGTCACCATAGTGCTCCTGCTGGTGAACCGCGATGAGGGGGTGCCGGCGGCCGGGCAGGCTTACGATCTTCTGAGTCCCGAAGTATTTCCGCCCCCCATGATCATGCAGTGCAAGGATGGCGGGCAATCGCCCACGCGCACCAGCTGGCTTGAGAAAAACCGCCGACGTGGGTGGTCCGGCGGGTAGACGCCACTCGAGTTCTTCGATAGCCAGCCCATCATATTCGTAGCGCTGCAGCACACGTACCCTGGGAGTCGAGGGATAGTCAGGGGGCGCGAGCAGGTCGGCCAGGCGACCTCGTGCCTTTGCCTTCCAGGCCGAAAGACGACGGAACTCCTCACGTCGGAAAGACAGACGCGGCAGTTCACCCTCGAGCATCTTGTTGGCCCACTGTCCGTAGGGACCAAGCATGTTGGGGGCCGACTCAGGCATCATGACCTACTTTCTACATTGGTGTTCAACCAGGGCACTCGACCATACAACGACCCGAACGGCTGCCGCCGACGGGCAAGAAGGTGAGACGATTCCGTGACGTTGCACAAGGTCCAGACCCACGCCGAAGGGCACGTGTTGCCCCGGCAGGAACAGCTGGCGTGGAAGATCGCCGAACTGGCCACGGCCGACCGCGGCCTCGATGCCGACGCCGTAACCATGGTTGGCAATCGCCTCATCGACAATGCCGCCGTCGCCCTGGGCGCGATCAATCGTGAACCGGTCCGCCACGCCCGCCTGCTGGCATTGGGATACGAGCATCCTCAACGACGCGGCGCGACGCTGTTCGGGCTGCCGTCGGACCGCACCTTCCACTGCGAGTGGGCCGCACTGGCCAACGGCGTCGCTGTCCGTGAACTGGATATGCACGACTGCTACCTGGCGGCGGACTACTCACATCCGGGCGACAATATCCCCGGTGTCCTGGCTGTGGCCCAGCAGCGACAGTGTGACGGGGCGGTTCTCGTACCGGCTCTGCTGACCGCTTACGAAGTACAGATGGCCCTGGTCTCGGGAATCTGTCTGCACGAACACAAGATCGACCACGTTGCCCATCTTGCACCGGGTGTCGCGGCAGGTGTGGGTACTCTTCTAAATCTGGATACGGAGACGGTCTATCAGGCGGTCAATCAGAGTGTCCATCTCGCCTGCGCCACGAGACAGTCTCGCAAGGGTGAGATCACCAGTTGGAAGGCGTATGCCCCGGGCCAGGCAGGCAAGACCGCCCTGGAAGCCGTGGGCCGTGTCCTGTTGGGCGAACGAGCGCCATCTCCCATCTACGAGGGACGCGATGCCGTCATCGCCTGGATGCTGTCGGGGCCCGACGCACAATATGAGGTGCCCCTGCCAGAGGCTGGACAACCCCTGCGCGCGATTCTCGACTCCTACACCAAGCAACATTCGGCCGAATACCAGGCCCAGGCCCTCATCGACATCGGCTTTGCCCTGCACGCGCGCGGTTTGGATCTGGACCGTGTTGACGACGTGCTGATCCGGACCAGTCACCACACACATCACGTGATCGGCACGGGGGCCAACGATCCGCAGAAGATGGATCCGGATGCCTCACGGGAGACCCTCGACCACAGCGTCATGTATATCCTTGCCGTCGCCTGGGAGGATGGCGTCTGGCACCATGTAGACAGCTACGCATCCGAACGGGCCCACCGGGACTCGACGGTGAACCTGTGGCACAAGGTCCGCACCGAGGAAGTGGCCGAATGGACTCAGGCCTATCACGACACGGATTTCCGCGGCAAGAAATTCGGTGCCGAGGTCGTTGTGACCATGTCGGATGGCGAGAAGATCGTGGAGCGTCTCGACAATCCCAACGCGCACTCTCTCGGAGCCCGGCCCTTCACGCGGCCAGAGTATGTCGAGAAATTACGGACCATGGGTGCAGGCGTTGCCGAGACCGAGGAGATCGATCGTTTCCTCGATCTCGTGGAACGACTCGAGGATCTCAGTGTAGCAGAGGTGGCAAGGCTGAATGTGGAGGTGCCTGTGGCGAGATTGCAGGACGCGGCAGCTGATCGCGTCGGCATCCTGTAGAGTCGAACTGCTGACGGTTCGGCGTCGTGGCACCCTCCGCTACGAGCTACGGAGACTGAATCCGTTCAGCCGCTTCGACGGTAGAGTTCTTCCCATCTGTCCTGCGCCTGCCATCCGAGCAGGCGTCGCGCCTTGTCGACGCGGTGCTTGCGATCGGGCGTGTCGGTGGCAATGAAGAAGACCTCGTAGGGATTCTCCATCGCCGGTGCCCGCAGTCCGCACAGGAAAGCCTCGCCCGTGTCCTCCCAGGACACGGTGAATGACCCGACGCCTCTGCCCCGTTCCTCAGGCAGGATCTCGCGCGGGCGAAAGCCGCAGAACAGGAAGGTGAGGACTTCCAACCCTTCCCGTTCGGCGAAGACACGCGTCACCTGATTGCCGAGATACTTCGACAAGGCATACAGGTCGTCCCCGGGATGCAGGGGGATGTCGTCCACCAGTTCGTGGTCGTACCAGTAGTCGGCACGATGGTGGAGCAGCGTGTGGAAGGGGCCAGTATGAATCAGGCGCTTGAGACCGCACTCGGCTGCCGCCTTGGCCACGTTGTAGGCGCCGATGGTATTGACGGTGAATGCGAGCTCCGGGTGTGGGCGCACGACTGTCAGATTGATCGCCGCATCCATCCCGTCACAGGCATCTCTCACCTGCTCGTAGTCACGCACGTCCACGACCCTGCAGTCGTGTGGCGCCGGCAGGATCTCTGGCAGCGGCGCCCGGGGACTCTGGCGACGCTCCTCATCGACGATGGTCCGCATTGCCACCGCGTCCGTGCTGCGCAGTGTATAGTGATCTTTCAGCGAAGCGATGGTGGCGGCCCCCACGGGCCCACCTGCGCCGAAGATGACGACCTTCCCCTTATCGACGGTTCCCACGGCTCTCCCTCAGCATCCCTGTCCGGCGGCGAAGCGACCGCCGCTGGCCACATGTTCGAGAAACCAGTAGTAGCCGCCGGAACTCATCTCACGGTGCAGGGCCTTCTGCACGGCACCCAGGGCGTCCTCTTCACTGGTGCCATCCTCTGCACCGAGTTCGCCCATCCGCAGGCAGATGCACTCCATCTTGCCGATTCGGGAGATCTCGCGGCCGACCAGTTCCGCCACGTAGGGCGCCAGAGCTTCGGCATCAGCCTGAGGATGGGGTAGCCAGTGTTCACTGACTGCGAAGTCTTCAGGATAATCTTTCATCATCGACAGATTGCTGAGCAGGACCATGCGACCTATGCCTGCCTCGTGCCCGGAATTCATCAAGACATAGGTCCCCCGTGCCACCACATCCAGCACGTCTGATCCAGGCCTGCCCTCCACCTGGCCCGCATCATAGGGCTGCGCGTGCAGGATGAGATCGATATCCGCCAGGACGAGGCCGACCGACGACGGCAGCCGCAGATCCGCCCGGTGATAGGCTGAAGCAACCATGCCCAGATCGGTCGCTGGCTCGGCGGCAACACCGACGGGGCGGATGTCATGGTCGGCAGCCAGGCGGCGACAGAGCATTGCGCCCATGGAACGGTCGGCGCCGGTGACGGCGATCTTCATGACGGGCCCATCACAAGGACAGCTCTGTCGTCTACCACGACAGCTTCGTCGTCAGATTGTGGTAGAAGTAGCTCTTGTCGAAGAAGATGAGCTTGGCTGTCGTCGATGCCTGCTCGATGTGGAGTTCGTCCCCGGGCGTCAGTTCACCCATGCGACGGCCATCAGCCGTCAGAATAACCGAGGGCTCCTTCGTCTCTGGGGTCAGCGCGAGTCGGATCTTGGAGTCCGGTGTCAGAATCAACGATCTCGAGGTGAAGTTGTATTCATTGATCCCGTCGAGAACGAGACAACGCACCTCCGGCATGACGATGGGCCCCCCTGAAGACAGGAGGAAACCCGTACTGCCTGTGGGTGTGCCCACCACGACACCATCTGCGCAGATCGTGCGAATCTTGGTGTCATCGACGTAGACGTCGACGAAGACGAGACGATTGCTCGAACGAACCATCACCTCATTGACCGCGCGCAGTTGTCCACCTGGATAGCGGCAGTGTAGTACCAACCGTTCGCTGACCAGGTATTGTCCGGCGACGAGTCGATCGAGAATCGAGGCCAGTTCCGATCGGTCTCCCGCCGTCAGGAATCCGACGGTACCGTAGTTGATCGCCAGAACAGGACTGTCCGGACACAGGTCGAGAGACCGCAGAACCGTGCCATCGCCACCCATGGCAACGACCAAGTCCAGCTTGTCAGGAAGGGGCTGGCCATCCCAGAGACGAATCAGCTCGATATCGTGACGAGCGAAGAGCTCCCCCACTTCTGCGAGGGGGAAATTCTGCTCATCATCACGGACGAGTACGCCCACGCGGCGCAGGTCGATCACAATGGATCTCCTCGACGTCTCGGGCTTGAGGGAGCAGCGCCTCAGTCCGAGGCGCGTGCCTCGCAGCCAGCTTGGGCTTCGTATGCCTTGATCAGCGCCTGCGTACCCTCATCGGCGCATCCCATGCGTTCGACGATGTTGAAATACTGGTGCGCGAGACTGACACCCGGTACGGCGAGTTTGACGTCATTTGCTGCTTCAAGGACGAGTTTAAGGTCCTTCTGCTGCAATCGAACCATGAAGCCGGGGGCGAAGTCTCCCTTGACGATTCGCGGTCCGAGATTGGTCATCTGCCAGGATCCGGCAGCACCACCACTGATCGCGTCGAGAACCTTCTGTACATCCAGTTCGGACGCGGCGGCCAGCATCAGAGCTTCGGCCATGGCGAGATTCGCACCGGCGACAGCGATCTGGTTGCAGGCCTTCGTCGTCTGCCCGGCACCGTGGTCGCCGATGAGATTCACATTCTTGCCCATCGCTTCGAACACGGGGAGGCAGTGATCGAAAGCATCCTGCTTACCACCGACCATGATCGACAATGTGCCATTGATTGCCCCTACATCGCCGCCGCTGACAGGTGCGTCGAGCATCCGCACGCCCTTTGCCGCCAGGGCAGCAGCCATGTCCTGCGTTGCACGCGGCGAGATCGTGCTCATGTCGATCACTGTGGATCCGGAAGCAGCGGCGTGAATGACACCGTCGTCGCCCAGAATCACATTCTGCACGTCGGGTGTATCGGTGACGATCGTGATGATGACATCACTGCCCTCAGCTGCGGCCCGTGGCGTCGCCACCCGCTCGGCGCCCGCATCAACGACTTCTTGCACCCGCGGCCGATCACTGCGGTTGTAGACCTTCAGTTTGTATCCGGCCTTCATCAGGTTCTGCGCCATCGGCGCGCCCATGATGCCCAGACCGACAAAGCCGATCTGTGTGTCACTCGGTGTGGCTGGCATTGCGCTTGTCTCTCCTGCGGATCTGCTTGTTCTACGGATCAGAACGAGTAGAAGAAGTCGTGGCGGTAGTCTTCGATTTGGGCGCTCTCATACAACTGGGCATACCAGGACTGCAGCGCTTCACGGCGATGCATGTCGAGCAATTGCGCCTCGATCGCCTCCTGCTGCTGCACCAGTTGCGTCTCGTCAGCCGGCGTGCGTTCCACCAGACTCAGCACATAAGCGCCATTGCCCTGGACCACAACATCGCTGGGCTGTCCGGGCTGTAGAGCGAAGGCGGCGGCTGAAAAGGCCCCCGCACGCCCGACGCCAGGTACGAACTCGAGACGACCGAAGGCTGCGCTCCGCTGCACCTCGAGTCCGGCCTCGATGACGGCAGTGGCGAAGGCCGATCCTGCCGCAACCTTGCTGCGCACCGCCTCCAGTGCCTGACCAGCCAGGGCCGAGCGCTTGTCATTTCGCACGATGAATTCCACTTGCGCGCGAACCTCATCAAGCGGTGCCGTGCCCTCGAGACGTCGATCGATCAGAGTTGCCACGTAGTAGCCCCCTTCAACGGATCCGACAGGGCTCACCTCGCCGGCCTCGGACTCGAAAAAGCGGCCGATGATCGACTGTGTTCCAGCACCGAGACCCCGCAATTCCTGCCCCTTGGCAACATACCCAAGGTCGCGGACCTGGATCTGCTCGATTTCGGCAGCCGCATCAAATCCCCGTTCCAGGGCCAGAGCCTGGAAAGCCTCTGCCGACTCAAGCAGCTCGTCATCGGTTTCGGGTGACGGGCGGTATTTAAGCAGGATGTGGCGGGCACTGACTTTCGTCTCGCCCTCTTCTTCGAGGACCTCGTCTACTTTGATCAGATGCCAACCGAAGCGGGTCTGCACCGGTTGCGACACCGTGCCCGGGCTCAGCGAGAAAGCAACTTCTTCGAAGGCCGGAACCATGGCACCTCTTCCGAAGGTGCCGAGATCTCCCCCGTTTGGGGCACTGGTCTCATCCTCCGAAACGGCAGCGGCCATTTCGGCGAAGTCCGCCCCGGCATCGACAATCTCACCACGTAGTCTCAGGACCTCCTCAGCCACGGCGGCGGAATCGGCCGCACTGGCGACGCGGGGAAAGACCACAGCAGAGACATGGACCTGAGCCGGATGATGCAGATCGGCAGCCATCTCATCGTATTTGGCGACGATCTCTTCCTCAGAAATCGAGACCTCATCTTCAGGGACCGTCGCGGCGGCGACGAATGCATAGTCGACGACAACCTTCTCATTGGCGTCGTTGAAAAACTGCTGCACTTCCACGGGAGTCACTCGGACCGTTTCCAGCAGCAGGGACTGCAGGCGCTGATTCACCAGGTAATTTCGCGTCATCGCTTCTACCTGGAGAATGAAGACGCTGGCATTTTCATCAGAATACGTGTTGCGATCCGTCAGGAACTGCTGATACAGGGTAGGATCGAACTCGCCATCACGCTGGAAGGTGGGCAGGGCCTGGACGGCCTCCGGCGGCGCATTGCGGGCGAAGTAGGCGACCTCCTCATCGGACAGCTGGATCCCTAGACGGTCGACTTCCTGGCGCAGCAGGATTTCACCGAGCATGGCATCCCAGACTTCGCGGATGATCGTCCCATTGTCGCGCGGCTCATCTGTCGACTTCTGACGGCCGGCATTCTGCATGGCCTGCTGGAACACTCGCAGGGAGATCTCTTCACCGTTGATGATGCCGACGGTGTCAGCCCCTTTGGAACCGGATGTGCCTGAGTAGTCGGCGCCCCACTCAACGACAATGAGGCCAACGAAGGCGAGGATCACGATCCACATGATAATGGCCGTGCTCTCACGCAATTTGGTCATCATGGTGCTTTAACTCTCCTGATCCGCCGCACTGGAAGACGGCGATTCCGATATTGCCGACGGTGCCGCAGCATGGGCGGACACCGTCTCGAGGTTGAATCCTGCTTGTAGCTGCTGTTCATCCGAGTATCGCAGCAGACAGGCGACCCGTCGTCCATCACCTGGGTCGACGAGATCAGGAACGACGCGACGACAGACATCGCGTGCGTCCGGACACCGCGGATGAAAGGGGCAGCCACTTGGGACCGCCGCCGGGCTGGGCACATCTCCCGTGAGAACGATTCGTTGCCGCTTCACCGTCGGATCCGGGACAGGCACAGCGGACAGCAGTGCTCTCGTGTACGGGTGCGACGGCGACCCATAGAGCAACTCCCGGGGCGCCAATTCCACGACTTTGCCCAGATACATGACCGCCACACGATCTGCGATGTGGCGGACGACACTCAGATCGTGGGCGATAAACAGATACGTCAACCCGAGGTCACGCTGGATGTCCTGAAGCAGATTCACGATCTGCGCTTGTACGGACACATCCAGCGCCGATACCGGTTCATCGGCGACGATGAATTCGGGATTGACCGCCAGCGCCCGCGCAATACCGATGCGCTGCCGCTGGCCTCCGCTGAACTCGTGCGGATAGCGACTCCGGCTACTGCTGGGCAAACCAACCATCGAGAGCAATTCATCTACACGCCGTTCGACCTGATCGCCTTCGGCCAGACCATGAATCCGCAGCCCTTCACCGATCAGCGTCCCCACGCGCATCCGTGGATTCAGCGAACTGTAGGGATCCTGAAAGACGATCTGCATCTTCCGACGCAGAGCCCTCAGGTTCTTGCCCTCCAGACCATTGAGACGCTGTCCTCTAAAATACACCTCACCGGAAGTTGCGTCGAGCAGACGAAGGATGAGCCGGCCCAGCGTGGTCTTGCCGCAGCCACTCTCACCGACGACACCCAGGGTCTCACCCTCGGCCACATCGAGCGTCACACCATCCACGGCGCGCACATGGCCATCGACCCGCCCCCACATCCCCCGTCGAATCGGGAAGTGTTTCTGCAGATCACGTATCTCGACCAGCGGCCTGTCAGTCCCACTCTGCGTCTCTGTCGACGTCATGCGACCTGATCCTCGATCACATCGTGCTTCCAGCAGTCAACGAGATGCTCGTCACCACATGGCACCAGATTCGCCACTTTCGTCCCACAGGTTTCTTCGGCCAGTGGGCAGCGGGGAGCGAAACGGCAACCTTCAGGGAAGGCTGTTGCCTCCGGCACACGCCCCGGGATCACCTCGAGGCGGTCGACACGGCGATCCAGATGTGGAATCGACCGCAACAGACCCCGGGTGTATGGATGGCGAGGTCGGGCGAACAACTCCCGCGTTGGTGCCATCTCCACAATCTGCCCCGCATACATGACAGCCACATGATCGGCGACCTCGGCCACGACGCCAAGATCATGGGTAATCAGTAGAACAGCCATGTTGAATTCGGCCTGCAGCCCCTGCAGCAGATCCAGAATCTGAGCCTGGATGGTGACATCCAGGGCCGTCGTCGGCTCATCGGCGATCAGGACATCCGGATTGCAGGACAGGGCCATGGCGATCATCACACGCTGCCGCATGCCCCCACTGAGCTGATGCGGGTATTCATCCACTCGTTGCTCAGGCGCCGGAATGCCGACGTGGCGCATCATCTCGATCGCTCTCAAGCGTGCTTCATCGGCACTCACACCCTGATGCAATCGCACCGCCTCGGCGATCTGGTCACCGCAGGTAAGAACCGGATTCAGACTCGTCATCGGTTCCTGGAAGATCATCGCCACCGAGTCACCGCGGATCTTGCGCATCTCCTTGTCGGGCAACTGCAGAAGATCACGGCCACGTAGATGGATCTGGCCACCTTCGACGTAGCCGGGAGGTGCCACCAACCGCAGCACGGAGAGGGCCGTAACACTCTTGCCGCAGCCACTCTCCCCGACCAGACCCAGGGTCTGGCCTCGCGCCAGCTGGAATGACACACCGTCCACGGCCCGACCGATTCCATCTTCGGTGTGGAAGTAGGTCCGCAGGTTGCTTACCTGGAGGATCGGATCCTCTGGCGGGGGGGCAGGATTCGTCATGCCTCAACGACCGCAGCGGTTCCGTGGTCGTCCTCAACGACCGCAGCGGTTCCGTGGTCGTCCTCAACGACCGCAGCGGTTCCGCGGTCATCCTCAACGGCCGATGCAGTTTCGCGGCGGTGAAGATGGGTGAGGGTCCCGTACTTCTCACAGGTCAGTTCATCGGCTCTGATCTGCTCACCGGGAGACAGGCCCTCTGCCTTGAGAGGACGATCCAGCACGTCGGCGAAACCATCTGCCAGGCATGCGGCGAGGACCTCGGGATCGATCTCTGCCTGGATCTCCTGCAGGTGGATGGCGGAGGCGGCAATCGACTCGACCGACTCACCCTCGACGACCTCAGCGAGCATGCGGTGTGCGCCGCCAATCAGCAGGGATCCGTGCTGCAACAGGGCGCCACGGATCCGGCGCTGGGCACTGCCGATCAACTTGCGCCCTCTCGAGGTGATCTCGGAGCGTGAGGTGCTGGCGAAACAGGCGGCACGATGTCCACTGCCAACACGCCCTCGCGACAACTCGACATCGACACCGTAGAGTTGCAGCCCTCGCTGCAGGCAACGCCCAACGGTCTGGTAACTCGCCCGAATCGAGTCATCGCCATCCGGCGGCAGGCAGAGATAGCAGTATGTCAGTTCCTCCCAGTGCAGGACGGCGCGGCCTCCGGTCGGGCGACGCACCAACTCGATACCGAGCTCGCGGCAGCGGTCGGTATCGACGTCAGCCAGATCCTGGCCATACCCGAGACTGAGAGTGGGAGGATTCCATGTGTAGGTGCGCAGAATCGGGCCGCCACCGTCGCGGACGGTCTCAAGCAGCGCCTCATCGGCGGCCATGTTGGCCGCACCTGAGGCCGGCTCTGAGTGAACCCAGCGCAGTGGCGGGCCCTCGTTGGCGAGGGTCAAATCTGCCCGAGGCGCTGCAGCGCGTCACGAGCCGCCATCTGCTGCGCTTCCTTCTTGCTTCGCCCCTGCCCGGCTCCCATCGTCTGGCCCGTGATGCGGACCTCGACACTGAAGACCTTCTCGTGGTCCGGGCCGGTCTCGTCCTGCACCTGATACTTGGGATGCCCCGAGCCCTGGCTCTGCACGTGCTCCAGAAGCTTGCTCTTGAAGTTGATGAAATCTTCGAGACGATGGAGTTCATCGATATCGTGCAATGCGACCCGCTCGATGAATCCGCGGGCAGCGGGCAGGCCACCATCAAGATGGATCGCTCCGATGACTGCCTCGAAAGCATCGCTGAGGATGGAGTCCTGGTTGGCGCCGCCGGCATTCCGTTCCTCAGGACTCAGGAGAATGAATCGTCCCAGATCGATCCCCCGCGCGCGCCGTGCAAGAACGGTGCGGCTTACTGCCAGAGATTTGATCTGCGTCAGATCTCCCTCGCGCTGATCGACGTAGCGACGGAACAGGAATTCGGCCACCACGACATCGAGCACTGCGTCCCCCAGATACTCGAGACGCTCGTTGGAGTCGACGCCGTGCCCCTGTCGGGAGTAGACGTAAGAGCGATGCTTCAGCGATTGCATCAGTAACTGCACATCGCGGAAATGGTATTGCAGTCGCCGTTCCAGATCGCGAATCTGCACACGACTCAGGTCGGTCTGCACCGACCGAGGCAACAGCCGTTCGGCAGCACCACGCAACCAGAGGAGCAGTCGCCCTCGGGCATTTTCCTCACTGGTCACGATCGGCGCGGCGGCCCCCATTTTCGGGGCGCCTCAGGCCGCGCGTCCGAAGATCAGCGCTGCGTTGTGACCACCGAAACCAAAGGAGTTGTTCAGTGCCACATCGATCTTGACTTCTCGCGCCGTGTTGGGCGTGTAGTCCAGGTCGCACGCAGGATCCGGTGTCTCGAGATTTATCGTCGGTGGCAGAATACCGTGCTTGATCGCCATGATGCAGGCGATCGTTTCGACGGCCCCGGCGGCACCGAGCAGGTGCCCGGTCATCGATTTCGTGCTACTCACTGCCACTGACTTTGCATGTTCGCCGAAAACGCCCTTGATCGCTGCCGTCTCCTGGGTATCGCCAACGAGGGTCGACGTACCATGGGCGTTGACGTAACCGATATCCTCAGGATTCAGACCGCCGTCCTTGAGGGCCAGGCGCATCGCTCGCTGTCCACCTTCACCTTCCGGTGCCATGTCGGTGATGTGATAGGCGTCGGCGGTGAATCCCAACCCCTTGAATTCGGCGTAGATCTGGGCACCTCGGGCACGTGCGTGCTCGTATTCCTCGAGCACGAGCGCCCCGGCCCCCTCGCCCATGACGAAACCATTGCGATCGGAATCGAAGGGTCGCGACGCACGCTCCGGCTCGTCATTGCGGATCGCCAGGGCGCGAGCCGCGGCGAATCCACTGATGGAAACCGGCGTCACTGCCGCTTCGGTACCGCCTGTCACCATGATGTCGGCATCACCATACTGGATCTTCCGCGCCGCCTCGCCGATGGCGTGAGCGGCAGATGCGCAGGCGGAAACCGTCGTGTAGTTAGGCCCCTTGGCACCCAGCTTGATCGAGATCATGCCGGCTGACATATCGCAGATCATCATCGGCACGAGGAAAGGACTGATTTTGTTCGGTCCCTTCTCCAACAGGACGGCATTCTGGCTTTCCAGTGTCCCCACGCCGCCGATGCCAGAGCCGAAGATGACGCCAACCCGCTCGGCATCCACCGCCGAGATGTCTATGCCGGCATCATCGAAGGCCTGCTGCGCTACGTACACACCGTAGTGCACGAAGGGATCGTTCCGACGAGCCTCCTTGCGATCAAGGACCGACTCCGGGTCGAAATTCTTCAACTCGCCCGCGATCGTGACACGGAAATCAGTCGTATCGAAACGGGTGATCTGTCCGATTCCCGAACGGCCATTGATGAGGGCGTCCCAGAAGGACGACAGGTCGTTCCCGTTGGGCGCCAGAGCCCCCATTCCGGTCACTACCACACGTCGACGTGACAACTCGCTCTCCTCGCGCTAATCGATTGACCTCTTAAGCCTTCGAATTCTCTTCGAGATAGGAAATGGCATCCTTCACGGACCCCATCTTCTCTGCGTCCTCGTCGGGAATGTCGATACCGAATTCTTCTTCGAATGCCATGACCAACTCAACCGTATCCAGTGAATCAGCGCCCAGATCGTCGACGAACGACGCTTCTGAAGTCACCTGATCCACATTGACACCCAACTGCTCTACGATGAGATCGCGGACTCTATCCTCGATCGATGCCATCGTTATTCCTCCAGAGTTTGTTGTGGAAAGTGTTCGTTACCCTAGCCCATCCTCTGTTCATGCTCGAAAGATCAACCAGAGAACAGGTGCAAATATGTGAACGTAGTCGGAGCCTATATAAGGCCCCTCCGGGTGCTGCGCAACCACCCGACTGAAACCGTGGCGCTACATCGTCATGCCACCATCGACTGCCAACACCTGGCCGGTGATGTATGCCGAACGGTCTGAGGCCAGGAATTCCACAGCTTCGGCCACCTCTTCAGGGGACCCGGGACGGCCCAATGGAACATTCGCCATCATCCCTTCCACTGCAGCTTCAGGCAGATCGCCGGTCATTCCCGTGTCCGGAATGAAGCCAGGGGCCACGACATTGACCGTGATATTCCGCGACGCAAGTTCTTTTGCCAGGCTCTTTGACAGGCCGATCAGTCCGGCCTTCGAGGCCGCATAGTTAACCTGGCCCGCATTGCCGACGATGCCGACGACAGAGGAGATGCTGATAATGCGTCCACTTCGGGCCTTCATCATGGGGCGTGTCACCGCCTTGGCGCAGGTGAACGCTCCCTTCAGATTCGTCGCCAGGACCGCATCCCAGTCTTCTTCCTTCATCCGCATGATCAGATTGTCACGTGTGATTCCGGCGTTGTTCACGAGGATGTCCGGTCCACCCAGGGCCTCGGTCACATCCGCCACCAGAGCCCCTACCTGATCGGCGTCCGTCACATCAACGCTGCGAGACAGGGATTTGACACCTGTCGCCTCTACCAGGGCCGCCGTCTCAGCCGCCGCATCCGCATTGCGGGCACATACGGCAACATGGGCGCCACTGGCGGCCAGGCGCAGGGCGATGGCCCGCCCGATGCCTCTGGAGCCACCCGTCACGATGGCCACTTTGTCTTTCAGATCTGCCACAACTCTCCTCGCTCGTCAGGCCGCGACTGCGGCGATTTCTTCAGAGGTTCCCATCGTCTGCACCTCGAGGGATCGATCGATCCGACGAACCAGCCCCTTGAGCACGGCACCCGGGCCAACCTCACAGGCGTGTGTCACACCTGCATCCACAACCGCCTTCACCGAGTCCGTCCAGCGAACCGGTGCTGTCATCTGCGCAATCAGCAGTTCCTTCAGACGCTCGGCATCTGTCTCGGCGGCGGCCGTGACGTTCGTGACAACGGGAACCGTTGGACTGCTGAATTCGGCAGCCTCCAGCAACTTGGCCATCTCTTCAGAAGCCGGTTGCATCAGTTCGGAGTGAAAGGCCCCGCTCACGGGGAGGTCGATGACTCGCTTGGCGCCCGCCTCACTGGCTGCGGTTCCGACACGAGCAACGGCCTCTGCTTCGCCCGAGATGACGATCTGACCGGGCGCATTGAAGTTGGCCGCCACGACAACGCCCGCATCAGCAGCACATAGAGAAACCAGTTTCGCGTCATCGACACCGAGGATGGCCGCCATAGCACCCGGTCGCACCGTGCCAGCTTCCTGCATCAATTCCCCCCGGCGTCTCACCAGGCGCAGAGCGGCTGACAGATCCAGGACTCCAGCTGTTACCAGGGCGGAGTATTCGCCCAGGCTATGGCCGGCAACGATTGTCGGCGCCATGCCCTTCTCTGCCAGCAATCTGGCGCTCACGACACTGTGAAGGAAGACCGCCGGCTGCGTGACACTGGTCTTGGACAACTCTTCCATGGGGCCACCGAAGCAGATCTCGGTCAGACCAAATCCGAGTATCTCATCGGCCATGTCGAACATTTCCCGGGCCAGTGGGAAGGTGTCGCACAGATCCTTGCCCATGCCAACCGCCTGGGATGCCTGGCCTGGAAACAGAAATGCTGTATCCGTCATTTGGCCTGCCCCCAACGCAGCAATGCGGATCCCCAGGTCAAACCACCGCCCACGGCGGTCACTTGCACGAGATGTCCTGGCTGCAGACGGCCTTCGTCGAGTGCCTCGGACAGGGCGATGGGAACCGTCGCTGCTGTCGTGTTGGCGACACGCTCGATATTGATCATGACCTTGTCGGCGGAAATGCCCATTCGATCTGACGTCGCATCGATGATACGTTTGTTGGCCTGGTGAGGCACGAAAAGATCCAGATCCTGCGGCGAGAGGCCATTGCGTTTGAGCAGACTCAAGGAGACTTGAGCCATCTTCGACACGGCAAACTTGAAGACGGCGCGCCCCTCCTGCCGGATGAAATGCTGCCCCGCGTCGACGGTCTCGTGGGTCGCCGGCATAAGAGAGCCACCGGCCTTGACGCATAGATCGTCGCAGCCCGAACCATCGGCGTGCAACTCAAAATCGATCAACCCGCTATCGTCTTCAGCAGCCTCCAGCAGGACGCCGCCGGCACCATCGCCGAAGAGAATGCACGTGGATCGGTCCGTTGGATCGACAATCGCGCTCATGCGGTCGGCGCCAATTACCATGATGCGCTTGTGCGCCCCTGAGGCGATAAACTGCGCACCGGTGACCAGTGCGTAGACGAATCCGGAGCATGCTGCGGCCAAATCGAAGGCCCACGCATTGGTGGCGCCGATACGATCCTGGACTAGACAGGCCGTAGCGGGCAGCACCATGTCAGGGGTAATCGTTGCAACGATGATCAGATCGATGTCGTCGGCGCTGCAGCCGCGACGACGCAACAGTCCCTTGGCCACCTCTGTGGCCATATAGGACGTCGGTTGATCGTCGAGAATCCGGCGCTCGGAGATGCCGGTCCGGTCACGGATCCACTCGTCCGAGGTGTCGACGATCTTCTCGAGGTCCTGATTGGACAGAACTCGATCTGGTAGGAAACGCTCGACAGCTGTGACCGTCGCGCGCCGCTCTGGAGATGCCACGTAGGAGTCGGAAGCGGTGTCGGGCGTAGGCGAAACCTGGGTCGCCTGTCAGCCGTTAATCCGCCGGCTCCTGGTAGGTGCGGCCACGATAGGTGCCGCAACTCTTGCACACGGTGTGCGGGCGATTCGCCGCGCCACACTGAGGACAGGTACTGCGGGCGGTAACCTTGAGCTTCCAGTGGGTGCGACGCTTGTCACGGCGCGTGCGGGAAATTCTTCTCTTGGGTACGGCTGCCATCGGTCTCTCTCTGTCGTCTACCCCCGCTCAAGACACGGGGTGGTTCGGTGGTAGTTTCTTATGCGCCCTACTTCAACTTCGACAGGGCGTCCCAACGCGGGTCTGTCTGCCCTTGAGAGCAGCCACACTCGCCCTTGTTCAGATCTGCTCCACAGGTACCGCATAACCCCCTGCAGTCCTGACGGCAGTGAATCCGCTGCGGTATCTCGAGGGCCACCGCATTGTTCAGAGCCTCTGTGAGGTCGACTTCACGAACACCGGGATCGATGACGAGAATCTCGTCCTCGTCCGCCACAGCCTCGAGTTCGTCCGCCTCGGCTTCTCTGCGCTGTATGTACAGCCGAAAATCTGTCTCAATCTCCGTCTTTGTCGCCACCAGACAGCGACTGCAGTCACCACTGGCAACCCCGCTAATGGTGCCCTTCACTGAGAAAGTCTGTAGCGTCCGGCCGATCTTGACATCCACAACGAATGGCTCTTCGAAACGCAGGAAGCCATCCTTGAAATCGATGTCGCCAGACTTCACCGGAAAATGACGTTCTGTGACGCCCTCGTCGACCTCATCGAGGACAATCACCCATGAAGGACGGCTGTCGCTGCTGCGATTCACGCTGAGTCAGTCATTGGGGCGCATCGGGCAACTCTCGGCGGCAGAATCAGTCACCGAAGTAGAAAGCGATCTCCTGTGCGGCATTCTCGTCCGAGTCCGATGCGTGGACGGCATTGCACTGGATGTCGGTGCCAAATTCGGCGCGGATCGTTCCCGGCGCGGCCTTTGTGCTATCCGTTTCGCCAATAAAATTACGCAGATGAGCGACGGCATTCTCACGCTCGAGAGCCACCTGAACCGACGGTCCGGACGTCATGAATTCGACGAGCTCTCCGTAGAAGGGCCGTTCCTTGTGGACCTCATAGAACCCTTCTGCCTGCTCTTGGCTGAGGTGATTCATCCGCATCTGGCGGATGACGAATCCCTCGGCTTCAAGCCGCATCAGGATATTGCCGATCGCATTCTTGGCGACAGCATCGGGCTTGACCATCAACAGCGTGCGGTCCGCGCTCACGCGGTAACTCCTGTGAATCATGTCGTGGGTGGGGCTGGCAGAATCTGAATCAGACCGAGAGTGCTTTGAAGCGAGGTCTCGGACCATCGGGGATGCCAGATTCGCAGCCTGCGATAAGTGCATGAAAATAGGGGCCATTAGGTGAAGTGTCAACGGCGTCCGGATCTTGCTTGACAGGGTATCACGCCGCCGATAACCTAGCTCTCACGATGGCGATTTCTCACCCCCTTCTCGACGATGATGGCAAGGCAATCCGGGACCCGGTGTGGGGCTACGTGTACGTCCCCGACCCCCTGCTCGCCTTGGTAGACACCGAAGACTTTCAGCGGCTTCGCAATATCAGCCAGCTCGGTTTTGTGCATCTTGTCTATCCCGGTGCGCGCCACTCCCGATTCGAGCATTCTCTCGGCGTCTACCACTTGGCCAAGCAGTTCCTCACCCGATTGCTGCAGTGCGATGAGCCGCCGGAGCTGTCTGATGAGGACATCCGCGTCTTCCTGGCTGCCACACTGCTCCACGACCTGGGCCACTATCCCTTTTCCCACACGCTCGAGGAACTGGCCCCATTCTTCGTCAGCCATGAGCAGCGTGCACGACGCCTGATTGAGGATCCCAAGGGGCAAGTGTACACCGTTCTGCGCGATGAACTCGGTGTGGATCCGGTTCGAGTGGCCAATGTCATCGATTACGAGTCACCAGACCACAAGATCCCCGATCGCGACCTGCTTCTGGCCAACATCCTGTCGGGAACGCTCGATCCGGACAAGATCGACTACCTGCTGCGAGATTCTATGTTCTGCGGCGTGCCCTTCGGCGAGAGTGTCAATCGTGATCGCCTGATCGCTTCCATTCGCTACGATCCAGAGCGACGCCGTCTGGCGATCACGAGCAAGGGTGTTTCCGCGGTGGAATCTCTCGTCTTCACCAACTACCTGATGTATCGGAACGTCTACTGGCATCACACCGTTCGTGCAGCGACCGCCATGTTCAAACGCTGTGTTCAGGACATCCTCGTGCACCCCGACTGCTCTTTGCGGGCTGAGGACTTCCACCGCGTCACTGAAGGCGAATTGCTTATGGTGCTGGCCAGGGAACAGGAGCGCCTCGGTCTGGAAGGCGCCCGGCGCCTGCTCGACGGGATCATCCACCGACGACTGCACAAGGTGGCCAGCTTCATCTACCCCGGCGAACGGAAGCCGGGACTGTTAGACTACCTGTATGACCTGTACAAGCACCCTGACAAGCGGCGTTCGAAAGAGATCGAGTTGTGTCGCCATTTTACTGCGCAACTGGGCCGGGAAGCCAGTGGAGATGAGATCCTCATCGACATCCCTCGCTTCGACAAGACGCCGGAAGTCGATCTCAAGGTGTTCTACCGGGAGGCTGTTCCCAGTGACAAGCCACAACCTCTGAGTTTCGATGATCCTGAGGTCTCCCGGCTTCGAGAGTCCCTCGTCGACAACTTTGAGGATCAGGCGAAGATCTTCCGCATCTTCTGTGTCCGTGACGACCAGATGCTGGAACGAGTCGGTGCTGACGTGAAACGCCATCTGGTCTGAGGCGTCGTAGAGAGAGACGGCGCCTGATTTCTCAACCGCCGGTGCCCGCTTCCTCCACTCGCTCACCCGGATTCCCTATGCGTTCACACGGCAGCAAAGCGCGCCTGTCCTCCCTAAAGACCCCGCCCGCCGCCATCGCAGGCTTGGTGATCGTGAGTTTGGCGTGGGCTACGATGTCTCTTGCCGCCGGTCTGGATACAGGGCATGTATCTACATCGAAGCTGGCCACCGTCCGCCTGGGGATCACCGAGTTCGAGACCCACGGCTACGGCACCAAGGACGCCGCCGTGAGCATTCGGGCCGCTGTCGAAGAAGCGCTCCTGCGCAGCAATTCCATCGAACTCGTCGACCGGCAACATCTTGAAGCCCTTCTGGAGGAGATCACCTTCCAGCAGTCTGGTGTCACCCCCACCGAGACGTCCCTCGATCTTGGCAACATGAGCAACGTCGACATCCTCCTGTTTTCTGAGGTGAGTCGTGTCGACGCCGAGACCCTGACGGTAACGATGCGACTCGTGGATGTCGCCACCGGGAAGATTCTCAAGGTTGAGCAGGCACGCCTGCCACGCGAAGCCCGTGCCCTGGTCAAGGGCGGCGAGATTCTCGGTCGTCGCCTCGCGCAACTCGTCCCGGGCCTGACCCCCGTATCGATGGTGAAGATCGCGAGTGGCACGCTGGCTATGGGGCGTGCCGATGGCCCGGCCGATGAGCGTCCCGTACATACGGTTCACATAGACAGCTTCTCAATCGACGAGTTGGAGGTCCACCGGGCGGCCTTCGCCTTATTCGCCTCGCGACGAGACGAGGATTACGAAGTCGGCGACCATCCTCGTGCCCCCGCAACGGGCGTGAGTTGGTCGGCGGCCAATGCGTATTGCCGCGATCTGGGCAAACGCCTGCCAACCGAAGCGGAATGGGAGATGGCGGCCCGCGGAGCCGAGGCTCGTTCCTACCCTTGGGGAGACGAGACACCGCAGCCGTCTCGAGCCCATTACATGGCCGCAGGTCCTGTGGCCGTCGATACACATCTCGATGGCGCATCGCCAGAGGGAGTCCAGCATCTGGCTGGCAATGTCGCTGAATGGGTCTCAGACTGGTGGGACCCGCAGGCGTATCACACGGCGACGGCGCCCAACCCGGGCGGCCCGGCGCAGGGCGAATACAAGGTCATCCGCGGCGGCAGTTTTGGCGATCCGGCGGCAGCGCTGATCGCCACAACCCGAGGATTCCACACACCGAATCGCGGTGCCGAGATGATCGGCTTCCGCTGCGCCGCCTCGGCTCGATAGGCAGACACCTGTCGACAAATCCCGGCGGAGGGTCGAGATTTTCGGAGAGACCCGCCACTCTCGGTGGCAGGTCGATCCTCAATGCCGGACGGACATCCGTGGCCACCAGTTATCCTCAGATTCGCCTGCGCCGCGGCGCCGAACGACTCCTGATCAAAGGGCATCCCTGGGTATTCTCAGGAGCTGTCACCCGTCGAAGTGATGACTGCGAACCAGGGTGCATCGTAGATGTCACCAACGACGCAGGACGCTTCATCGCCCGGGGCTACTTCAACCCTCATTCCGAGATCGCCGTCCGCATCTTCACACGTCGACAGGAAGTGGAGATCGATACCGCCTTCCTTCGCCAGCGGATCGAAGCGTCAGTGCGATTGCGCGATGACAACCCTCTGCTTCATGGCGTCACCAGTGCTCGCCGTCTCATTCACGGCGAAAGCGATGGACTGCCGGGTCTCATCCTGGACGACTACAATGGCTGGCTGGTCATGCAGATCCACACGCTGGGCATGGAGAAGCTGCGAGCCCAGATCCTCGAGAGCCTGCAGAGTGTCATCACCACCGCCCACGGAATCTACGAGCGCAGCGATGTGGGTACTCGTCGGGCCGATGGCATGACCGATCGGCCCACGGGGCCGGTTGCTGGTGACGAACCGCCAGAGCTGGTTGAATTCCACGAAGGCGACGTGCAGATGGTGGCCGACCTGCGAAATGGGCAGAAGACGGGATTCTTCCTCGACCAACGAGAGAATCGACTGCTTCTGGGCAAAATTGCCTCTGGGGCCAGCGTCCTGAATTGCTTCTCCTACACTGGGGGATTCTCGACTCACGCCCGTCACGGCGGCGCCACTCGCACACTGGATGTGGATGTCGTGCCCGCCGTCCTGAAGCGGGGTCGGCTTTCCGCTCAAGCGTCAGGGTCGCCGGCCATCTGCAGTTATGCAGCAGCCGATGGTTTCCACTTTCTGGACATGCTGGCGGAGCGAGGCGGGCAGCAGTTCGACATCGTCGTCGTCGATCCCCCCTCCCTCGTACGCAAGGGCCGGGACGTGAAAAGCGCACTCGGTGTCTACACCAAGTTGAATCGCAATGCTCTGCGCCTGGTTCGCGATGGCGGCTACCTGCTGACCGCCTCATGCTCGACCCGTGTGAGCGAGGACGACTTCTTCCAGGTCGTGCGGCGGGCCGCTCCTGGCGCTCGAGTCGACGTTCGTCTTCTGCAGAGCAACGGGCAACCTTCCGACCATCCGGTTGATCCCGCCTTCCCCGAAGGTCGCTATCTGAAGAGTCTGCTGCTGCGCGTCTTCCGTGGCTGAATGGCGAGAAGGACTCCCCGGAGTTCTGCACAGATACGAGACTCCGCATAAGAAAAGGGCCACTTCCCCGAGAGGAAGTGGCCCTTTTTCTATTACGACCTGGACGTGCCGCTACTGGGCCAGCGTCAGCTTCCGCACCCAGACAGTCCCTGCTGAACCATCGGCGCCGACCACTTCCAGCTGAACGATGTAAACTCCCGCAGCCACGTGTTGTTGAGAGTCATTGCGGCCATCCCAGCTGATGTGGTGGAAACCGGCCACCATCTGGCCTGGATCGAGCGTGCGGATCCGTTGTCCAATCACATCGTATATCGCCAACCTGACTTCGGCCGCACGAGGCAGCGCGAAGGGAATCACCGTACTGGAATTGAAGGGATTTGGGAAATTCTGCTCGAGACGTGTCTGTGTCGGCAGACCCAGGACATCCTCAGCCAAGGCCATCAACTTGAACAGTGGCTGCTCCAGCCCGAAGTAGTCGGCGAAGAGGAAGAAATCACGGAAGTCGACGAAGCCGTCTCCCGTCAGATCAAACTCATCACTGGCCGTCCAGAAGGCGTCGGCAAAGAGGAAGAAGTCGGGGAAATCCACGGAGCCATCACCATCGAAGTCACCCGGCGGCGGATCACCCAACACTTCATCAGAGATCGTGACGACAACCTCGACGGACTCGAATATCTGTTCGCCGTCCAGAGGTCGCAGACCGTAACGCACCATCGACACATCGGCTGATCCCGTGAATCCTTCCAGCACGCGCATCTTGATCTGCCCAAGGCTGGCCGTTCCGGAACCGCTTGCGTCTCCCACCAATACGGCCGTGCCTACACCGATTTCACCGGTGGCGGATCGCGCCAGTGGCAGTCCACCATCAATGAAATCCGTCAACTCGAGACTGCCGCGAATCACCGCCAGTTGCTCGGGATCGAACTGTAGCGTGACACTCCAGCCCTGAACCGCTTGTACGTCGGCGATATTGAACTGCAAGGAGTATTCGCGACCCGGTCGAGCGTTGCCACCGAGGTGACGTTCCTGATCACCATCTGCCGGATCGAAGTCGATGGTGATCGGGCTGACCCCAATTTCCGTTGTGGCGCCATCCGAGTTGAGCAGGTAGGCGGTGAAGTCGATGAAGTCGATTTCGCCGTCGCCATTCGTGTCGGTTCCGTCTGGTCCCTCGATCCAGAGATACGCCTCAAAATCAACTTCATCGAGGAGATCATCTGAATTGAGATCTTCGGCGCCAGGATTGTCGAGCCAGTCTTCGAATGTCACCAGAGGATCGAAAGGTTCGAAGTAGAGATCGTAGTCGAGTTTGTCGATCTCACCGTCTCCATTCAAATCCTCAGCTTCCGCACTGGCAAGCCACTCATCGAAGGGCGGCAGATCGCCACCAAACTCGAAGAAGATCTCGTAGTCGAGCAGCGTAATCTCGCCATCTCCATCTTCGTCGAATGCCGCGTCACCGGCCAGCCACTCTTCGAAGGTGGGCAGATTCGGCGTCAGACCGAAGAAGAGTTCGTAATCCAACTCGTCCACGGCACCATCGCCATTGATGTCAGCAGCGTCCGGACCTGCCGCCCATTCCTCCAGCGGTGGAAAATCACCGTCCGGCTCGAAGAAGATCTCGTAGTCGATGAGGGTGATCTCCCCATCACCATCGAGATCGACGCCTTCACCTGATGCGAGCCACTCGTCGAAGGGTGGCTTGCCGGGTGCCAGATCGAAGTAGATCTCGTAGTCGAGATGATCGATCTCGAGGTCACCATTCAGGTCGTCTGCCTCTGGGCCGGCGAGCCACTCTTCCAGCGGAGGCAGGTCGCCACCTGGAGGCAGACCAAAGAACAGCTCCCAGTCTGTGAGCGTGATCTCTCCGTCGCCATCGACATCTTCAGAATCCGGACCAGCCGCCCACTCTTCGAAGGGTGGAAAGTCGCCGCCCGGCTCGAAGAAGAGGTCATAGTCGATGAGTGTGATATCACCGTCCCCGTCGACATCAACGCCTTCACCTGATGCCAGCCACTCGTCGAAAGTCGGGAAGTCACCTGGTACCAAATTGAAGAAGATCTCATAGTCGAGCGGCGTTATCTCGCCATCGCCATCCTCGTCGGATGCCGCATCACCAGCCAGCCATTCCTCGAAGGTGGGCAGATTCGGCGTCAGACCGAAGAAGAGTTCGTAATCCGACTCATCCACAGCGCCATCGCCGTTGATGTCGACTGATTCCGACCCCGTCACCCACTCGTCGAATGGCGGAAAGTCGCCACCCGGCACGTCGAAGAAGAGGTCAAAGTCGATAGGCGTAATCTCACCGTCGCCGTCGAGATCAGTTCCTTCGCCTGATGCCAGCCACTCGTCGAAGGTTGGCTTCGGGGCCAGGTCGAAGAAGATCTCGTAGTCGAGATGATCGATCTCGAGATCGCCATTCAGATCTTCCGCCGCTGGGCTGACGAGCCACTCTTCCAGCGGAGGCAGGTCGCCACCTGGAGGCAGACCGAAGAACAACTCCCAGTCTGTGAGCGTGATCTCGCCGTCGCCATCGACGTCTTCAGAATCCGGACCAGCCACCCACTCTTCAAAGGGTGGAAAGTCGCCGCCCGGCTCGAAGAAGATCTCGTAGTCGATGAGGGTGATCTCCCCATCGCCATCGAGATCGACGCCTTCACCTGATGCGAGCCACTCGTCGAAGGTTGGCTTCGGGGCCAGGTCGAAGAAGATCTCGTAGTCGAGATGATCGATCTCGAGGTCGCCATTCAGATCTTCCGCCGCTGGGCTGACGAGCCACTCTTCCAGTGGAGGCAGGTCGCCACCTGGAGGCAGACCGAAGAACAACTCCCAGTCTGTGAGCGTGATCTCGCCGTCGCCGTCGACATCTTCGGCGTCGGGACCGGCCACCCACTCTTCGAAGGGTGGGAAATCGCCACCCGGCTCAAAGAAGAAAAGGTCAAAGTCGATAGGCGTAATCTCACCGTCGCCGTCAACATCAACGCCTTCACCTGAGGCGAGCCATTCATCGAAGGTCGGGAAGTCACCCTGTGGCAGACCAAAGAACAATTCCCAGTCTGCGAGTGTGATCTCGCCATCCCCATCGACGTCAACGCCTTCACCTGAGGCGAGCCATTCATCTAAGGTTGGCTTGGGGGCGAAGCCGAAGAAGAGATCGTAGTCGAGAGGATCGATCTCGCCGTCGCCATTCAGATCCTCAGCATCCGGTCCGGCGAGCCACTCCTCCAGCGGCGGGAAATCACCACCTGGAGGCAGGCCAAAGAACAACTCCCAGTCAGTGGGCGTGATCTCGCCATCGCCGTCGAAGTCCTCGGCGTCGGGACCAGCCACCCACTCATCAAACGGTGGAACATCGCCACCCGGCACGTCGAAGAAGAGGTCGAAGTCGATGACCGTAATCTCACCGTCCCCGTCAACGTCGACGCCTTCGCCTGATGCGAGCCACTCGTCGAAACTCGGCTTGGGGGCCAGGTCGAAGAACAGCTCGTAGTCGAGATGATCGACCTCGAGATCGCCATTCAGATCTTCGGCGTCAGG
>JABHDC010000067.1 GCA_018673255.1 Gemmatimonadota bacterium | reverse complement strand
CGCCATGTGGTGCTGGAATCCAACGACACCTGGATATACGCCCCCATGAATCCCCGCGCCGTAGCGATCATCTGCCGCGATGGACTGGCCCTTCTGATCCACCGAACCAAAGATGGCAGGGACTACTGGGTACTTCCCGGTGACTCGATAGAGCCAGGCGAGTCGGCCGAAGAGGCCTGTCGTCGTGAGGTCCGGGAGGAAACCGGCCTCAGTGTCACTGCCCTTGCGAGCGTGGCAGCGCTCGTGAACCGCGGAAGACGGGAGACGTATTTCGCGGTCTCGGTTGGTGATGGTGAACCCAGACTCGGGGCACCAGAAAGTGAACGGGATTCGTCGTGAACTGCTGGCTGAGCATCGGGAATATGGCCGCAATTCTGGCCTGTTCGAGGGTTTCCCCGAGTCGATCTCGTGGGATCGGGTGACGCTCGACCCGGCGGATCTGTGGTCCGTCAAATACATCGACTGGAGCTACTGGACTGAGCTTTCGGAGGGATCTCGCCTTCCACGCGACGCGGCGGATCTCATACGCGCTGCCCGTTGTACTGGGAACATCGCCCCACATGGCGAACTGGGACTTGTATGGCCATCGCAGTTGATCGGCCGACGCGGATGGAACTGGCCTGCTGTCAGATCGGTAGCCATCGCCTCGTGAGCGTTGCCGACAGGTGTGGAGAGGGCGTTACTTCAGCAGTGCCTTCACGGCTTCGAGAATCAGATTCCAACTGGCCAAGGATCAGCCTGTGAAAACCTATCTCGCTCTTGGGATCGTAGTCGTCGTCATGGCCGTGGCGGCTGTCCTCACAGTCTACTCTCTCATGTCCTCCGCTCGAGAACTCGATCAGGTTCGTCAGGTCGAGCTGGACATGCTCCGTTGTCGTCGGCACGAAAAAGACTTTCTGGCGCGACGTGACACGACCTACCTGGGCAAGCATGCTGCCGCATACAGCAGACTTGCCGCCGGGGTAGAGCGCATCGAGGCTGCTGCGCCGGGTCTCTCGATCCTGCCTCACACGGAAGACTATCGGATTGCATTTCATGACATCGTCCAGGCGATGTCAGAGGTAGGCCTGACTGAAGACGAGGGTCTACGGGGAGAATTGCGCGTCGCCATTCACAGCGCTGAGAAAGCCCTGGAGGGGCACGACGACCTGCTCATCCTCCTCCTGAGATGTCGGAGACATGAAAAGGACTTTCTTCTGCGGCGAGATCCAATCTACGTGGACAGGTTCGAGCGCAGCGTCGACGATCTTCTGCGTGCCGTTTTCACGAGCGCAGTAGCCGCCGGCGGGGAGTTTGGCGTTCCGGACCTGATCAGCGCTTACCGGCACGCATTCCAGAACCTTGTCAGTCGCATGATCGGTATCGGCCTCGCCGAAGACCGAGGTCTCAGAGGCAAGATGCGCACAGCCGTGCATCGGACGGAATCTACCTTCGAACAACTACAATCGCTCGCAGACGTTGACCGGACACGCATATTCAGGGACTCCATCGCCCTGGGGGCACTGTTGCTCGGACTGACGGCGATCGCCATCTGGCTGCTCTTCAACGGGATGAAGAAGGACGCTGCCTCGCGCGAGAAAGCTGCTCGCGGGTAGAAGGCTGTCTAGCGGGTCACGTCTCTGGTCAGCACAGGTCTCAGTCACTCAGTCATCCACCCTCCGCTGGCACCACCACTTCCACGTCACCGAGGATCTGAGCACGTGTCTGATCAGACAAGCCCCGACATCGACATAGAAATCCTCAACCTCTGGCAGCTCCGTGCGGTGCGACCACTGACGGGAGGCTACCACAATTCGCACTGGCTGGTTGAGAATAAGGCCGGGACCAAGTTGGTGGTGCGGCGCTACATGCAGGATCCCTTGCCGGATCTTGACTACGAATTCGCCGTCATGCACCGGCTGTCAAAACTGGGATGGCCCACCCCGGAGCTGACTCAAAAGCCAATCGAGCACGCCGGTCGAACCTGGTGCCTCATGAGTAGACTCCCCGGGCGAATGGGCACGGCAACAGACGCTCAGGAGCAACGCCAACGCGGACGACTATTGGCCGAAGTCCATGAGTCATCACGCCAACTGACCGATCTGGGCCAGCGCCAGGGATTTGTCCTGTCAGACGAGTTGGCCTGCAATCCTGACTTGCTGGCAGCAATCAAGAGATTCGAAGGCTTGAAGCCAGAGGAAGGCCATATCCTGCGCTGGCATCTGGAGACCGCCGCCGAACGGCTTGCAGCACTCGACCTCAGTGCTGTGGATCAACTCGTCCTGCACAGTGACTTTGTCGCCAGGAATCTTCTGTATGGCGATGACGATGAGTTGACGGGCATCGTCGACTTCGAAGCAACACACCTGAATGTCCGTGTCGCAGAATTCGCCATGTCGTGGCGGGGCCGCTACGACGAGGTCATCCATGGATATGAGGAAGTCAACAGGCTCAGCGAGCTCGAGTGGCAACTGTTGGTACCCGTCTACTGGTCGTGGCTCTTCCTCAGGATCAAGGATCGCATCGAGGGGCTGAGCTCGGCTGACCTGCAGTCGGAACATTTCAGTTGGCAGATCAGTCAACTGTCCCGACGCTCGAAGCTTTTCGGTGATCTGCAGGAGCCCTACCCCGGTCGACCGGCGTAGTCCCACCTGAACGGCCCAGTGTGCTTGGGGG
>JABHDC010000066.1 GCA_018673255.1 Gemmatimonadota bacterium | reverse complement strand
TTGCTGCTGAGTATCTACGTCCCTGCCTTCAGCATGGCCCTCTGCCGGGGGATGGTCCTCCCGGTGATGCCCCTGTTCGCCCTGTCCTTTGATGTCTCCTATGCCATGGTCGGTCTGTTGTTGGCTGCCGAAGGTATCGGTAATCTCATCTTCGATCTCCCGGCCGGCCCTCTGGTTCGACATCTTGGTCGGAAGCGATCCATGCTCGTCGGCGCCGTCATCATCGGTGCCATGGCGCTGGCCATGTCCCAGGCGACGTTGCTGTGGGAAGCGGCCTTCTACCGCTTTATCTCTGGTGCGGGCATGGCCCTGTGGAACATCGCTCGACACGCTTATATCACTGAGATGGTGGCTATCGGGATCCGCGGCCGGACAAACGCCGGGCTTGGCGGATTGGGGCGAGTCGCTGCATTTGCAGCGCCCGTTGCCGGTGGCTTCCTGGCCGAAACCGTCAGCCTGCAGGCACCGTTCCTCGTCTATGCCGTGTTGTCCGTGGTCAGTCTGATCTCCGCCTGGATCTGGATTCCGGCCGATCACCTCTCTGAGGCGCCTCCTGTGGATGCAGCGCACGTGCGCCTGTGGCAGGTGTTGCGCTCCGAGGGGCGTATCCTGCTGGCCGCGGGCGGCGGATCCCTCATGGCGCAGACGATTCGGGCTGCCCGCAATGTGGTGATCCCTTTGTTTGCGGCCGATCATCTCGGATTGAGCGCCAGTGACGTGGGGTTGATCATCAGTCTGTCCTACGGTGTCGACATGCTCATGTTCTGGCCGGCTGGCGTCATCATGGATCGTTTTGGACGCAAGTATGCCTACGTCCCCAGCTTCGTGCTGCAATCTGTAGCCATGGCCTGCATCCCCTTTGCCGACGGATTCGGATCGCTGCTGACAGCCGCCATGGCCATGGGGTTGGCCAATGGTCTGTCCTCGGGTACGATGCTGACCCTCGGGGCCGACCTGGCCCCCGCCGACGCGAGAGGCGAGTTTCTCGGCATCTGGCGTTTCATCGGCGACAGCGGCCATGCAGCGGCACCCTTGATCGTGGGCCGCGCGGCCGATGTCCTGGGCCTTGCAGGAACGCCTTTTCTTGTGGCGCTGATCGGTCTGGGCGGCGCCATGGTGCTCGGATTGTGGGTTCCCGAGACGCTTCGGCGTGAACCACCCATGACGACGAAAGGATCTGACGAATGAGGATCATCGACTCCCACAACCACGTCTACTACCATGGCCTGGGGCCTAGCGGCGTTGTGGGCGAACTCGACGCCTTCGGCATCGAGCGTGCCTGGATTCTGACCTGGTATCTGCCGCCTGGCGAACATGTGCCGAGCAGCCATCGCACATTCAATCCGCGCAATGCACGGACCGATGGAACCCATGGTGGTTCAACCTTTGACGATGTCATCGAGGCGTTGCAGCGGTATCCGGATCGATTTGTCGGTGGCTACTGTCCCTGTCCGCACGAGGGTGATGCGGCCGACATCTTTGAGGCTGCGTATGAAATGCACGGGGTTCGTGTCTGCGGTGAATGGAGCTATCGCATGCTCCTGGACGATCCTCGGGCTATCCTGCTATTCCGTCGGGCCGGCGAACTGAAGTGTCCCGTCGTTCTGCATCTGGATGTGCCTTTCCGGCCGCATGGCGAGGGCGGGCAGGTATACGCGACGAACTGGTATGGTGGCGGCGCGGCTCCTCTGGAGCGGACGCTGCAGGCATGTCCGGACACAATCTTCGTCGGTCATGCACCTGGCTTCTGGCGATTCCTCAGTGGCGATGAGGGGACTGAGTCTGCCACGTATCCCACCGGGCCAGTGACACCGGGTGGTGACGTCATCCGGCTGCTCGACACGTACGATAATCTGTGGGCTGACCTTTCGGCTGGGTCCGGACTCGGGGCCATGCGGCGAGATATGGAACACGCACATCGCTTCATCGAGACCTACCAGGATCGACTCATGTTCGGCCGTGACGCGCCGGGAGATGATCTGCGGCCATTTCTTCTGGAAGAGATGGATCTGAGCGATGAGATTCGACGGAAGTTGCTCTACGAGAACGCGATCCATCTCGTTCCCGCCAGTGATGGCTGAGACACAAGAAAGCCCCCACCGGCACCTGCCGGTGGGGGCTTTCTTCTTTTTGCGGCTGCAGCCCAGCGAGATCAGCTAACCATCCAGATCACGGACCGGTGAAAGGTGGCAGTGGCTCGGCCGCAACTGGTGCTCGGCTGGCGGCGGGCAGACCCGCCAACTGTTGCAGGCCGACACCAATGAAGGCGGCGGCAACGAGGAAGATGACGATCAGGTACGGTATGACCTGACCTCGAAGTTCACCTGAAATGTCCTGACGGGGCTGTGCCTTCACGAGCGGCACTCCTCGGCGGCGCGGCGGCGTCGGACGTAGGGGGTAAGGATTCCGTGCTCTCGGCACAGACGGGCGAAGGATCGTGGGTGCAGGCCCATGGCCTGGGACGCGTCCTTGTTGGAATTGTAGATGCGGGCAACACGTTCGAGGTCTTCCTTGCAGATGCGCTTCATGGAACTCCTCAAGGTTGGCGAGCCAGCGGATCGCTGGTGCGCAGATCCTCGGCTGCCGCCAGCGCGGCAGCGACGGGATCATCGACGACGAACTCACCGTCTGCGAGCCTCTCATCGACGGTGAGCAGGAACGTGGTGGCGTCGTGTGACGCCTCTACGAGGCACGCCAGCGTATCGCGGACGTCCTGATGTACAATCACACGGTCTTCGTGGTCCTCAAAGAGCGCGTGCAGGTGCGTCTCTAACTGTCGCTGCAACTCCTTTCGCAGTTCGGCATCAGCCGAGGGTGGGTGGAATGCCTGTTGCCTTGCGGCCTCAATCTGCCTGGCGTTGAGGCCGAGATCCTCCTGGCCGAGGGACAGAGCGACGATGACGCGTCGCAAGAGGTCAGGATAGGTGGTCGTTCCCTCACTGCGCAGGTCTCGGCGCACCGCCATCGGAAATGACCGAATGAACTGCAGGCGGGAACGTGTCGTTGTGAACTCACGATAGGTCTGACTCGGGTCGACCGGCTCCGTGGCACCATCCGACAATCTTAAGACCCACGTTTCGGGTGTAAGGTTACACCACGACCTCAGATTTTCTTGCAGATCGGTGCAGAGGCGGGCGTCTTCTGATGCCGTCAGCAGGGCTGACTCCGCCTGCATCGTGTGGAGGCGTCTGAAAGCCTCTTCGTACCCATGTCGGTGCAGGTCGCTGAGACTGGTGTGTGCCAGTTCGGCCAGGGCCGCTTCGACATCCTCGCCGATCCTGACCTGCAGGCCCAGTTCGATGCACCCATAGGCCTGCGCAAGCCCCAGGCGCATCGCCTCTCTGCCAAGGGCGATCCCGGTGCGCTGACGCTGCGCCACCACCAGTGCCTGTGCTCGCAGGAAGGTGCCGAAGGTCTCCTCAAAGCGAGGCGGAAGCCGATCGACGTCGGTCCCTGCTTCCAGGACCCGCGCCAGGAAGCTGTGTTGGTCGCGTCGCAGGGCGTTCAGATCCGGAAGCTGGAGGCTTGTGGTTCGTTCAGTAGACATCAGGCCACCGCTCCGCTGCGTTCCCAGGCATGCCGCAGGATCCGGGCGATCAAGTCTGGTGCTGCGTCGTACAGTTGGCGAAGCACGGCATCAACGATCTCATCACCGCTGCTGGGCAGATACACCCCGGCACTGTTGGGGGCCAGGGCACGGAAGGCCGTCACGGTCACGCCATTGCCGGAGAGCAACTCGTGTAACTGCAGATCACCGATACGGGGGATGAGTGCCTCCTCGAGGACCGTCTCATCGATTGCGGACAACAATTCGGCTATGCGATTCGCATCTGAGA
>JABHDC010000065.1 GCA_018673255.1 Gemmatimonadota bacterium | reverse complement strand
CTGCATCTGCTCAACGTCGTCGCTCGACAGACCACTCGACGATTCGATGCGGATCGACTGCTCCTTGTTCGTGCCCTTGTCCTTCGCCGACACATTCAGGATGCCATTGGCATCGATGTCGAAAGAGACCTCGACCTGTGGCATGCCGCGCGGTGCCGAGGGGATGCCATCCAGATGGAAGCGCCCCAGCGTGCGATTGTCGTTGGCGAATTCCCGATCACCCTGCAGCACGTGTACCTCGACGGTGGGCTGATTGTCGACGGCGGTCGAGAAGATCTGACTCTTCTTGGTGGGGATCGTCGTGTTGCGCTCGATCAACTTCGTCATCACGCCGCCCATGGTCTCGATGCCGAAGCTCAGCGGGGTGACATCCAACAGCAGCACATCGTCGACCTCACCGGACAGCACACCGGCCTGAATGGCGGCGCCGATCGCGACGACCTCATCCGGATTCACGCCGCGGTGCGGCTCCCTACCGAACAGCTCCTTCACCACTTCCTGCACGCGCGGGATCCGGGTCGAGCCACCGACCAGGATCACCTCGTCGATCTCGGAGGCGCTCAGGCCGGAATCCTTGATCGCCTGCAGACACGGTCCCTTCGTACGCTCCACCAGGTCCTCGACCAGTTGCTCGAACTTGGCCTTGGTCAGTGTCATCTGTACGTGTTTGGGGCCGGTCTGATCGGCGGTGATGAAGGGCAGGTGGATCTCCGTTGTGCCGGAGGACGACAACTCACACTTGGCCTTTTCGCCGGCTTCCTTCAGACGCTGCAGGGCCATCGGATCCTGGCGCAGGTCGATGCCTTCGGTGGTCTGAAATTCGTCGGCGATCCAGTCGATGATATGCTGGTCGAAGTCATCTCCACCCAAATGGGTGTCACCATTCGTGCTCTTCACTTCGAAGACGCCGTCACCCAGCTCCAGAACCGAGATATCGAAGGTGCCACCGCCCAGGTCGTAGACGGCGATCTTCTCACTCGAGGTCTCCCGGTCCAGGCCGTAGGCCAGGGCCGCGGCCGTGGGCTCATTGACGATGCGGAGCACTTCGAGGCCGGCAATCGTGCCAGCATCTTTCGTCGCCTGGCGCTGCGCGTCGTTGAAGTAGGCCGGCACGGTCACCACAGCCTGGGTGACCTCTTCGCCGAGGTAATCCTCGGCCGTCGCCTTCATCTTCTGCAGCACCATCGCTGCAATCTCCGGCGGCGTGTAGTCTGTGCTGTCGATCTCCACCGCTGCCAGTTCACGTGCACCGGCCTTCACCGTGAAGGGTGCCTCACGGATCTCCTCCGACACTTCATCAAACCGGCGGCCCATGAAGCGCTTCACCGAAAATACTGTCTTCGTCGGATTCGTCACCGCCTGCCGCTTGGCCGTCTGGCCCACCAGGCGTTCACCGTCATTGGCGAAACCTACCATCGAAGGCGTCGTGCGACCGCCCTCGGCATTGGCGATCACTTCAGGCTCTTTGCCTTCCATTACCGCCACACAGGAATTCGTCGTCCCCAGATCGATACCGATGACCTTGCCCATCGTGTCTTACGCCTGCCCTTCTTCGTCTGATTCTGTCGTGTTGGTCTTGTCGTCCTGATTTGTTTCGTGGTCCAGTTCACTGCTCACGATGACGCGCGACGGACGCACGACTCGATCACGCAACCGGAATCCCTTCTCCATCTCCTGCATCACTGTGCCCGGAGGATGGTCAGCCGTCGGTACCTGCATCATGGCTTCGTGTTCATTGGGATCGAAGGGCTTGCCCATCGCTTCGATCTCCTGGAGCCCGTAACCGCTGAGAACATCTTTGAATTGGGTCACGATGATCTCGACCCCTTGCCGCACGGCCGCGGCATCATCCGTTTCCTGCTCGAGGGCTCGGCGCAGATTATCGAGAAGTGGCGCGACTTGCAGCAGCACATCCCGAAGCGTGTCGTCACGTGTCTCAGCGCGAGCCTTGGCGGTCCGTTTGCGGAAGTTCTCTAGTTCGGCTGCAGATCGCAGATACCGATCCTGGAACTGGGCAGCCTGGAGGCGGGCAGCGGTGAGCTCATCGACTTCCTCAGGCTCTTGGGCTGTTGTCGCCTCCTCGTCGTTCTTGGAGTCCTCGGGATTCGTCGAGTCATCGTCATTCGTCGACGCGGCGGCTTCATCTGCCGCAACCTTGGCCTGCTGTTCCTCGTCAGTCAGGGCTTCTTCTTTCTCACTGCTCATCGATGCGTTGCTTCTCGGTGTGTATGTGTTTTGAATCGAGTGGAATCCCGCTCGATCCGAGTGCGGGTTATGATCAGGCGCCCAGCTGTGCTGCTCTGGAAGCGGCATAGTCGACGAGAGCCACGACCCGGTCATACGGCATTCTTGTGGGGCCAACGACGCCGATCACCCCTTGCGACCCAGCGATGTCATAGCTGGCAGTCACGAGGCTGCATAGGCGCAACTCACGGCGGTCATTCTCGTCGCCGATCGTCACAACGACGCCTTGCCGTCCAGCCAGAACCTGGGCCAGGACATCCTTGTGCTCTACCAGTTCAAGGACGGATGCCACATCGAGGGCATCTCGGAATTCTGGTTGAATACAGATGTTGTGCGTCCCGGAAACATGAACATCATCAGCCGGACGCTGGCCAAGGGCTTCAATCTCGTCCACGACCACCCGCAGCAGTTCGGGGGAACCGCAGGCCATGTCACCGATCCGTTCACGCACCGTGTTCTGCACTTCGGAAATCGTCAGCCCCCCCAGAAGCTCATTGAGGCGGGTGGCGACCCCCTCCAGGTCCCGACGTTCCACTCTCGTTCCAACCTCGATCACCAGAGATCGGACCAGGCCGGCACTCAGATTGACAACCAGTAGCAAGCGACGATCCGTCAGGTGCACCAGTTCGAGGCGAGCCAATTGGCCTTGCTCAAAATTTGGCGCCAGTACCAGGCCCAGTTGCATCGTGACATCGCCGATGATCTCGGCGAGCTGACCATGGATCTCATCAGCTGATAGTTGCTGCAGTTGCCGCTCGATCTCCCGGCGCTGGCGATCGACGTCGAGAATGGGTTGTTCTGCCAGATCGACCGTGTGAGCGACAAAGAAGCGATAACCGCGATTCGTCGGCAGACGCCCGGCGGAGGTGTGCGGCTGCTGTACGTAGCCCTTGTCTTCCAAAGAGCCCAGGGTCTTGCGAACTGTGGCAGCACTGATATCCACATGTGGATTGCGCGCCAGCAGGGCAGTCGACCCGACGGGCGCACCGGTCTCGACGTGGGCGCGCACGAGGGTTGCGAGTATGAGCTCTTCGCGTTCGCTGAGTTGGTCGCGTGGCACGAGGCAGTCCTGCCGGGCCGGCCGGATGCGGGTGAGAGATCCCCCGCCGGTGCCGGTCCGCCTTCCGGGGAGGCGGTGGTGGGTGGTGTCGATCAATGCCGGGGAGATGGCATGATAGACTAGAGGAAACTAACGGCCTTCAGCCGAGTGTCAACCGCTCTCACAGTCGGCCCAGGAGACCGGTGGTGCCTCCAGACCGGCATGGGCGAAGGCCAGCAACAGCGCACCACCGACCGGCGGCAGGTGTGCCGGCACCCGACGCAGTTCCGGTTCACCGCTGTGGGCAACGCCATTGGCCTGCATTTCAGCCCAGAGCCAGTCACCTTCGGCCTCGCCCAGCCCGCCGGCCAGCGTCACTGCTGCCGGATGTAGATCAAGGCGGCGGGCAACGGCTCGAATCTGCTCTCCCAGCCTGCGTGCACCGAATGAGATGATCTGTCGGGCGACTTCGTCACCTTCTCGAGCAGCCTGGAAAACCACCGGGCAGGCACCCGCCAGGCGATCTCGCTCGAGACTGCCGCCATACAAGGCAGGGATCAGGCGGTCCCAATCGGCCAGTCCGAGATACTTGAGAAGATCAGCTTCCAGCCGCGTCACAGGGCCCGAACCGTCGTGGGCCCGCCCGGCGGCCCGAAGACCGGCCATGACGAGTGAATACGCGCTGCCTTCGTCGCCCAGCAATGGCCCCCACCCACCTGCTCTCTCGACCTGTGAGGCCTTCCCGCGGCCCATCACGATCGAACCGGTCCCGGCAATGGCAATAATACCAGCATCGCCACCATGGGCCCCCTCGAGCGCGGCACGGGCGTCAGCCACGATGCAGATCCGGGACGCAACTCCACGTTCAAGCAGCGCTGCGGTCAGGCGCTCCTGCTCTTCCAGGCGACCGGCACCGGCCAGTGCTGCGCAGAGAGTCGTGCGACGTGAGTCTACCTCTAATTGGGCGACGAGACCGCTGAACAACTCGACCACGCCCGCCAGACCGAGGATCTGATAGTTGCCCGCCCCCGCCTCAGATCGGGAATACACACAGTCCTGGTGGGCTGCCAGGGCACGGGTTCGGGTGCCGCCGGCGTCGATTCCGACCAGGTGATGATTCCCCATCTGTGCCATCCTTCCAAACCGTTGAGCGCAGTACCAGAACAAATCAAGGGGGACGATCTCATCAATCGTCCCCCTTGGCAAGTGCTTATGTCAACCCAGTGGTATCTACCGACTACCCAGACTGCTTCCAGCCCGCCGGATCCGCCAGGAGCCGACTTCGGACTGAATGAATCAGGCCAATCTCAGACCAGATATCTATCAGGCCAGCTCGTTGATGAAACCATCGACCGCAGCTTCACGGACCTCCGGTTGATCGTAGAACCCGCTGGCTACCCGCTCACGTGCCTGATTCACACGCTCAGGACGCGTGTCAGGAACGCTATCCAGCTGCTGCTTGGCCTGACGTACCACGCCGATCTCGTCAACGACAGGCCGCACGCTATCGGAGTTCAGGATCGCTCCGGCGATTTCGCGTCGGACATCATCAGATTCGTAGAATCCTGACGCAACCCGCTGACGGACCTCTTCGATCCGGGGGTTCAGCGTGTCAGGTGCCGTCCGAGCCGCTTCGCTCAGATCTGCGGCCTGCTTCGCCGTTGTCGAGATCTCGACAGAATCAGATGTCTCGCTGGCCGATCGCCGCTGCCGCGTCGAGTCGGTGCGCTGACTGGGTTGGGATACCTTTTGAAGATTGGGTAACCCTTCAATACGCATGTGCTCCCCCCTTTGCTCTGGTAGCGACCCGTCTTTCCCGGGGAAGGAAAGGGATCGGACTTCCGCCTCTATCCATACTTATCGGCAGCGACAACAGAAACTTTAACGAATATACCACGACACCCCGGAACAGCCAATCGGCTCTTCACTCATTCGCCCTTCAACAAGGGGTGTGACAAAGGTGTGGGTTATCGAAGTCCGTCGGTAAATCGGGGTTCGTTCACACGAGCAGCCTGGCCATATCCACGCCTGGCCCGCTTCTGACGGGTCGACTGCTCTATCTCCTGGCGAGTCTGGCGCAGCAGCGTGCGCGTGGCATCCTCGCTCTGGGAGCGGACCTGAGCGATCGACTCGATCAGGTGACGCAGGCGTTCGACGCGTTCAGCCACCTCAGGCAGATGTCGGGTCTCCTCATCAAGCTCAACTGCCAGATCGCGTTGCCGGAGACGGACACGGACCATGAGCTCCTGCATCTGCGTCATGGCCTGACTCAGGCCTTTCAGGTCGTCTCGCAACAGACACTCGCGCTGACGACGCCCGAGCCCCTGCATCTGCTGAAAGTCTTCACACTGAGCGTCGAGAAAGTCGACGTGGGCGCGGATGTCGATGGTAGCTGGCATATCTGGCGACCTCAACCCGTCAGGGCCACAGTGGGTTGGGGACTGCCGCCACCATCGGTGCCCCCGTTGGCCGCTACCTGCTCCCAGGCCTCCAGAAGATTTGCCAGCAACTCAATCACTTCCTCAATGGGCTTGGGAGTCATCTTGAGATTCGCCTGCACGAGCTGGCGGTAGCAATACAGATAGAGACGCTGAAGATTCGCAGCCAATTCGTTGCCCTCGTTGAGCATGCTCTGGTCAAGGGCACACATCAATTCCAGGATGATGTCCTGGGCCTTGATGAGAGAATTCCCCTTGCCTTCCATGTCCTTCCCCTCCAACTGGAGCAGCGCCTTCCTCATGTTCCTCAGGGCGCCCTGATAGAGAAGGACAATGAGTTGTCCCTTGTTCGCGGTCTTGATCTGCACCGCATTGTACTGGCGGTGCCCTGGGCTACGATTCATAGATCTCTCTTCGCCACTCGGATTCAATCAGCGACTTAACCGGCCGACAGACCGGCGAGCTGGGAAGTAAGGAAATCTCCCTGAGACTGCAGCGTCGCCAGACTCCCTTCCAACGTCGCAAACTTGCTGACCAGATGCGCCCGCGTCTGCTCGACGCGACGATTCAAGGCCGTGATCTGATCACCCAGATTATCGAGGGTGTCATCAATGGCATCTTCGCGTGTCTTCAGCGTTCCATCGATGTCATCGGTGATGAAAGATAGCAGATCCGTGAGAGATCGCCCCACGCCATAGACGATATCGACACTCCCAAGCTCGCTGCCATTGGCATCCAGATCCTCTTGCGTCGTCGTAACACGAATGGTCAGACCATCAGTCGTCGCATTGTCACGTGAACCGGTAAGAATCCGGCCAAATCCATCTGCCGCTTCACCATTGATCGTGCCTCCCACATCGGCGCCCCGCACCTCGTCCGTCGACAGACCCAGTTGATCGACACTCTGAGTGACGCTGAATCCGGCATTGTCACCGAAAGTATCATGCCGGAGGAGCAACTTGCCATCCTGGTTGACGGCAGTGATTTCCATCGGGTAACGCCCCTCCGTCTCCGCCTCGATGCTGCCGAGGTCGAGGTTGCCTCCCCCTTCGTTGTCTTCCACCAAGGTGACGGTCAGATTGCTCGGTCCCACCTGGTTGTCTGTCACCAGAATCCGGCCGTCAGCGTCAATATTGGCGCTGATGTTGTTCCCGAATGTTGAGCGGACCTCGTTCAGCAGATCACCGACGGTCTGGGTCGCTGCATCCTCGATCGCGTAGGACCGCAACACGGCCGCCCCGTCGTGAGTGGTTCCCTGGATCCTGATGCTGTCACCATTGACGACACCAGCTCCGAAGATCTCGGCAAAGGCCGTACCCTCATCGATCGCGGCTGCACCATCGGTCGTGTTGGCTACCGAGCCACGGCGGACTTCAGCCACCTGGCTGTTGAGGGCGCTATTGACCTTCTCGACGATGTCATCGGTGGTATCACCTGCAGCCAGTTCAACAGCAGCCGCGTTGGTCAGGCTGCCGACTTCCGAAATCGTCAGCGTCTGAGCTTCAGCCAGCCCGTCCGACAGGTCAACGCTGCCGAGAAGCTCGGCCTGTTGAGCGGCCTGGGTAATGTCCAGCGAATAGCCGCCAGCCAACGTCTTCGTGGTAGAGCGAACGAACTCCACGCCCGAATTCGACGTACTGCCGCGTTCCACGAATAACGCTTGCACGTCCTCGAGATTGTTCTCCAGCGCCTCGGTGAGGCGCGAGTCATTGATCGTCAGTTGGCCACTGCGGTCGAAGTTGATGCCCATGAAGACGAGGGCATTGAATTCGCCTTCTACATCGATCTCGTTGATGATGGCCGAACGAAGTCTCGACTGTACGCCCAGAATGGTGGCATCGCCGGTAAGGGAACTACTCTCGCCCGAGTCGGTATCCACCGCCATCTGCGCCTGAATGAGACCCATAGCCGTATTGTATTCGGCGACGAATCCCTCCAACTGACTTCGCAACTGCGTGGTGTCGTCCTTCGTCACGCTGACTTCGACGACCTCATCTTCGTCCGTCAACCCATTCAAGGTCAGCGTCACGCCCTCGACGGCGTCGGTGATCGTGTTCGTAGAGCGACTCAGCGTGATGCCGTTGATGCGGACCTCGGCATCGGTCCCGGCCTGCAACTGGGAAGATCTCGCGTCAGCCCCCTGCGTCGTGACGGACAGATCACCGAAGGACAGATTTCCACCGCCCTCGTTGTTCGCCGTCAGGGTCAGGGCCATGGAACTGGTGCCGGCGAGATTATCAGCCAGCGAAATCCTCCCCATGGCGTCGACGGAAGCGGTCACGTCATCACCGAAGAGTCCTTCTACCGTGCTAAGCAGATTGTCGATCCGCAGATTGGTGTTGCTGATCGTGAATGTGCCGGCGATCTGATCGCCATCCCGATTGCGGCCGCTGATCGTGATCGAGTCACCGGCCTGCACATTCCCATTGGCGATGTCACGGAAGCGAGTATTGTCCGTGGCCGTGGTGTTGGCCTCGACCACGCCGAGATCCTGTAACACGCCGCCATCGTCGTCGAAGGTCTGCGTACCCGAGATTTCCAGCTCGAAAGCGGCAGGACCGGTTGCGTTCACCGTCGCCGAGACGCCACTGATCCCAGCGGCGTTGATCTTGTCGCGCACGTCGTTCAGCGAATCCGTATTGAAGTCAATGGCGACGGCGACACCATCAATCGAGACACTGCCACTGGCGGTGGAGCCGATCGTTGTCGACAACGGGTCAGCATCGCTGGCCACTTCCATGCTCTTGGCCCCGCTACCACCTACGGGATTGAGAACTGCGCCACGCACCGAGTTGGGAGAATTCGCCGTGAGTACGCGGGCCACTGACTCGAATGCTGAATTCGAGCCCTGCAACACGCCGAGACTCTCGAGAATATTGCCATCATCGACGAAATCGGTCGTACCATCGATCCGCAGTCGAAACTGGCTGTTCCCATCCGCGTCAGAGTTATTGGTCACCGTCGCCGTGACGCCGGCAATCGCCGCATCATTGATACGGGTCTGGATGTCGGTGAGACTGTCCTCGGCCAGGTCGACGGCGATGCTCTGGCCAGCAATGGAGATCGAGCCCTGGGGGCCGCTGCCCAATGACAACAGTGAACCCAGAGATGTCGTCGTACTCGTGAACGCGTCGGTTTCGGCTCCAGCGATGATCTCATCAACCACGCTGCCTCCCGAATCAATCAGACCCATGGTCTCCATGGAGCCGGTGTTGTCGACAATCTCGGTTGTACCCTGGATCTCCAGTTGGTAACGCGTCAGTCCGCCTTCATCGACACTGGTTACCGCGGCGGTGACACCGGCAATCGCGGCGGTGTTGATGCTGTCGGCGATGCTGGTCAGCGAATCGGTCGCCAGATCGACGGTGATGTCGGTCCCCGCAATCGAGACCGTCCCCGTCGGGGGCGATCCAAGATTGAGCAGATCACCGACACTGTCGGTCTCTGAAAGGAATTGCGCCGAACGAGCCCCATCAGCGAACGTGTTCTTCACTTCCGTCGCAGCCGACGTGAGACCCAGGCCCTGCAGCACATCCTCAGTGGAGGCATCGCGCAGATCGAAGCCGGCGGCACCAACTTCTTCGGCACTGACGATCAGTCGATTGTCGCCATCAGCAACGGTGAGAATCTGTGCGTTGATGCCCGCATCGGCGGCATTGATCGCGTCGCGCACATCGATCAGGCTGTCCGTCGACTTGATCTCGATGCCGACGCCATTGACAATGAACTCACCTGAAAGATCCAGATCCTCGTCCGAGGCCGTAAATGATCGCGATGACAGCGATCGGGCTTGCGCCAGTTCAAGGACCTCCACATTGATCGAACCGATGGCTGCATCGTTCGTCGCCGAGACGGAGACTTTCGAGCTGTCGGATGAGTTGATCTTGGTGATCGAGAACAGATCGTCATCTGCCAGATTCTCAGCCTTGCTCTTCAGATTGAGCAGGGCGGAATTGATGTCGGTAATCGCCAGCTTCTGCGTCTCGAGGGTCGCCTGACGCTGCTGAATGAGCGTCACGGGGCGCTGCTCGATGGCGACGAGCTGTTCGATGATGGAGCCGGTGTCGAGACCGGATCCTAAACCTTGAAATGTGATTCCTTGGGACATCTCTATTCCTGGCGCCTCCGTTGCCCATCATGGGTACGTCGAAGTGCGCGAAACGACGACAGCGCAGTGAGGAAACCAACGAGCCCACTGCGCTACCGTATCTGAGGACTCGTCATCACCAGCTTCGTACCGAGTGATGTTCTCTGCCTCTATGGCGCGCCGCTGGGGCGAAGCGGCGCGCGTCAGCAGAGGTGTCCTGAACTGCTGCGACTCAACTACAGGTGCGTGAACTTCATGCCAGATCGTCGATGAGAAGACCTACGATCTTCTCCATACTCTGATCCACCTCGAGAAGCTCCTCAGCTGGAATCTGCTTGACGACCTCACCAGTGACTTCGTCGGTAATGCGCACAATCATCACACCAGAGTCCTGGTCGACTGAGACCGAGTAATCTCCCTGGTTCTGATTCAGTGCGTTTCCGAGTTCGGCTGCGAGCTGCTGAACAACCTCAGGCTCTGCAGGCTGTACCGCCGCCGAACTTGCTGCCTTGGCTTGTGGCGCCAAGGCGGCGTCACTGGAGAGAACCCCAGCAACGTTCCGCGGCCTCGGAGTAGGTCGGGAGCTCTCGCGGGATAGCGCGCCGACGACCTTTGTGACGCTGATTGCGTCCATTGTATTCTGCCTCTCTGTAATGGACATCCCTTTGAACTCTTCCACCTTGTTGTCCTGCCTTGACTCTCGCGTCGTGGTGAAGGGAGGCGGCGCCAAACACCGAAGTGCCTGGCGCCAACCACCCAATCATCCATCCACATCCTGTGCAGTAACGCGAGTCTCTGAAACTACTGCAGCAGGGACAGTGCGTTCTGCGGAAGCACATTTGCCTGGGCCAACATCGCTGTCGCGGCCTGCGACAGGATCTGAGCCCTGGTAAAGGATGTGACTTCGGCGGCGATATCAGCATCGCTGATGGACGCCTCCGAGGCTTGAATGTTCTCAATCTCATTCTCGGTATAAGCGATCGTGAAATTGAGGCGATTCTGGAACGCACCCAGGTCACCGCGCTGTTGTGACACAGCAAGGATTGCCTGGTCGATCTGTGTAATCGTTGTACGGGAAGTCGAGATCGTTGCCACGGACGCGCCGGTCAGATTCAAATTCTCGCCGGTTGCACCCATGTCACCGATGGTGAGTTCGATCCGGTTGAAAGACCGATCCTTCGGACCGACCTGGAACGAACCACCTGTTCCCGATTCAACAATGATATTCTGCGCACTGAGGTCGCCGTCGGTATACTGCCCGGCAGCATTGGCGACACCTGCACCCGCGAGGGTGACCTGGACGCCAATACGGTCAAAGTTCGCCACTACCTGTGTTCCAGTAGCAACCTGCGTACCATCCAGAATCGTACCGACCGAGATGGTCTGCGAGACCGTGCCATTGCCGAGGGTGATGGTTGAATCACCAGCGGCGTCAGTGAACGTATACGTGCCCGCCTGAGCACCAGAGATGTTCACTCGCGTGACACCACTGGTAGCGCTGCCGGTCACCACGGTGGACGAGGACGTCACCGTGTTACCAAAACCTGTCAGCAGATTCTGGTTGTTATACGTCGTGGCCTGAGCAATACGATCGATCTCAGAACTCAACTGAGTGAACTCGCCCTGAATGGCTTCACGGTTCACGTCGGTGACGGTCGAGTTCGAAGACTGCGTGGCTAGTTCCTGCATACGAATCAGGAGGGCATTGACCTCGTTAAGAGATCCTTCTGCCACCTGCAGCAGGTTCGAGCCCTGCTCGGCATTGAGGACGTTCATCTTCAACCCGGCAATCTCTGCTCGCATACCTTCGCGAATGCTCAGCCCTGCGGCGTCGTCCGCGGCACGGTTTACGCGCAGCCCTGAAGACAGACGCTCGAGGCGCGTCGTCAGGGTCTTGTTGTTCGCATTCAAGTGTCGCCGTGAATTGATGGCGGCAATGTTGTTATTTACACGGAGCGGCATGTTCGTCGAACCTCCTTGTTGATCTCATCGTCAAACGGCATCCGTGCCGTTGTCGAATTAAGCTGCCTCGTTCCCCAACGCGGCTGCTTCATACCTATTCCGATCGATTCATAGACTTCTTACCTACATCTTACCATTACAACGGTACAGAAACTCGTGATGCCCTCCTAAATTGGGATCCCGGGACGGGGATCCGGATGAAACTGATATACATTTGTCTATCGGCATCCCGATCTACAAGCTTTAACCGGAAAATCTCGCCGCCAGTGGGGATCCCCTCCCCTTGTCCGGCGGCAACTGTGAGCGTATATGGCCGGGGGCCTTATCCGTTCACGGCGGTTTTGCTTGTTTACAGGATCTGTCCTCTTTATCGACAGCACCCTGCCAAAACTTGAATCGGGGCTCCCCATCTTTTTTGAGGAGCCCCGATTCGGTGGCTTGATCTGCCCTGAATATTGGGCGTTGTATTCCCGTCGGGTGGAACGAATTGCCCTCTATCGGGTTAGTTCCCGATCAACTGCAGGGCTCCCTGCGGGGTAAGGTTGGCCTGCGCCAGCATTGATGTTGCGGCTTGCGTCATGACCTGGATCTTGGAGAGCGCCGTGACCTCGGTGGCGATATCTGCGTCACGGATCGTGGACTCGGAATTGGTGTTGTTCTCAATAGAGTTCTCAGTGAAACTGATCGTGTGCTGGAGGCGATTCATGGCTGCACCGAGATCCCCACGAACCTGGGCAACTTTGTTGATCGCGCCGTCGAGTTGTGAAATTGCCGAGCGCGAGGAAAACAGGGTCGACAGGGAGACCGTATTGAGATTCAGGAAGGCGGCCGATGCTCGCATATCCTGAATCCCCACCTCGATGCGGTCCGCTGTGACATCGTCAGCACCGACCTGGAACGAACCTCCTGTGCCACCGACGACGACAACGGTCTTGCCATTGAGGTCGCCATCGACATAGCTGCCCGTGGTATTGGATGACGCATCCTGGCCGGCGAGCGTCACCTGCACCCCAAGGCGGTCGAAGTTGGCCACCACGGTGGACCCGGTGGCTACATTGAGCGTCGTATCCAATTGCGTCGACATCCGGATCGTCTGGGTCACCGTCCCGTTCCCCAGGGTGATCTCGCCGTCACCGCCAGCATCGATGAAAGTGTATGTGCCAGTAGGCGTTCCGGACGTCGCCACCCGAGCGACACCCGTATCTACCTCGTCGGTGAGCGCCGTCGACACCGTCTCATCCGCTCGGGCACCAAATCCGGTCAGGATCGTCTGATCGTTGTACACGGTGGACTGCGCGATGCGATCGATCTCATTCTTGAGCTGGGTCACCTCAGCCTCGATCGCTTCGCGATTCCTGTCATTGATCGTACTGTTGGACGACTGAACGGCCAGTTCGCGCATGCGGATGAGCATGCTGCTGACCTCGTTGAGCGATCCTTCCGCCACCTGCAGCAGGTTCGAGCCCTGCTCGGCATTGCGGACGCCCATGGTCAGGCCTGTAATCTGCGCCCGGAATCCTTCTGAGACACTCAGACCAGCCGCGTCGTCTTCGGCACTGTTAATTCGCAGCCCAGAGGACAGACGCTCGAGGCGTATCCCCTGGTCTAGACTGTTGGTGTTCAGATGACGGCGCACATTTATCGCGCCGATATTGTTATTCACATTCATTGCGTTTGGCATACCATGGACCTCCGTGTCATGGTAAAGACGTCGCCGCAAGGGCGGGTCTTCGTCCTCCTGTCGTCACCAACTCGCGAGATCACCTGCACTCCTCCGTGAGGGCGATTACGCGGGCCAGCGCTGCTGTGTACTGTCTTCCATTTTGTTATGGCACTTAATAACACTTGGTATTACACCCATATTATCGACGCGGTGGCATTCACCTTCACCTTTTTCTCAAACCAGAATGCGAAGCGGCCCTCCGGATCGCCGGAAGGCCGCTGGGGTCGCTTCTGTTCTATGGCGGTGGCTCGGTGAATTCCAAAGCGACTGGCCGTCGCCGAGAATCCGGATCCCCGACTGGGGACGAGACCACAGCTTGTTACTGCAGAAGGGTTAAGGCATTCTGCGGCAAGGCATTGGCCTGTGCCACCATCGCCGTGGCTGCCTGTGTCAGGATCTGGCTCTTGGTGAAGGCAGAGATTTCCTCCGCCACATCCGCATCGCGGATGGCCGATTCGGCGGCCTGCAGGTTCTCGATCGCGTTCCCGAGATTGGCAGAGGTGTATTGGAGTCGGTTCTGGATCGCGCCCAGGTCGCCACGTTGCCGAGCCACATTCAGAATCGCCGTATCGATGCGCGAAATCGTTCCTCGCGAACTGAGGACGTTCGCCACGGAGAGACCCGTCAGATTCAGGACACTTCCGCTGGCCCGCATGTCACCGATGTTCAAGGAAATGCGGTTGTCGGCATTGTCATTGGCGCCAACCTGCAGTGTACCGCCCTCTCCTGCCTCGATCACGAGCGTCTTGCCTTCGAGACGTCCATCCTCATAGGCATTGCCACCCACGGCACCCAGGGTTGTGCTCAACCCCTCTACCGTGAGGCTTCCCGTATCTACGTGTAATTCGCCCGTAATCGTGTCAATCCGGGCGAAAGCAGTCGAGTCGAGTGTGGATAGCTTGGTATTCAGTTCCGTCGCAATGGCAGCCAACCCCTGGCCACCGGTCACCGTAACCGAGTCCGTACTTCCATCTGCCTTGGCGATGGTGATTACGCCATCCTGCCCAGAGGCGGCCGTTGACTTGGACGTCGTCCCGGACTGTACGTTCGGCCCGTTGAGGATGACCTGCATTCCCAGTCGGTCGAAATTCGCAACAAAGGTCGTTCCCGTCGCCACCATGTTCTTGCTGTTGTCACGATCCAGAGCCGAACCCACGTCGATGGACTGCTCGAGGTTCGTGCCGTCCGGCAGCGAGACCAACAGGGTGATCTGGTTGTCCTGGTTGCTCGTATCGCTGAAAACGTAGGTTCCGGGCACCGCGCCTGAGATGCCGACCTCGCTCACACCGGAAAAGCCGGCAAGCGCTGTAGAAACAGTGCCCACCTGCGACACGGCATTGCCGAATCCGGTGAGCAGGACCTGTTTGTTATAGGTCGTCGAGTTCGCGATACGATCGATTTCAGCGGACAGCTGGTTGAACTCTGACGTCAGGCTCTGACGGTTCGCGTCATTGATCGTCGAGTTGGCCGATGTCACAGCCAGTTCGCGCATACGAGTGAGCATGGTGCTCACCTCGTTGAGCGACCCCTCGGCCAGCTGGATCAGACTTACGCCCTGTTCAGCATTCCGGACGCCCTGTCGCATACCGAGCAGCTCGGCACGCATTCCCTCCGACACCGACAGACCGGCTGCATCATCGGCGCCTCGGTTGATCCGCAGACCGGAGGATAGGCGTTCCACACGTTTTGTGAAGTCGCCTGTGTTTCTGTTCAGATGTCGACTGGCGTTGAGCGATGTGACGTTGGTACCGAGTCGAAGCGGCATTGGTCTACCTCCTTGGTGGGCCTATTGAGGCCGGGCCGTCCTTGGTGGGCCCTGGACAATCTTGTCTTGCTCCAGTAGGCCTCTCAACAGTGCGCTCCGGCTCCCGGACGTGGAAGCCTGAGATCTAACACGCCATCTTTAGCAAGGGGTGTGCCAACTACGACAAAGGAAGTAGTATCAATATTGTATATTGTTGTTTTTTAATAGGTTACGTTATTACATCAGACGTGCTCCCGTCCTCAAATAGTAAAACCGCAGCCGCCCGGCGAGGGCAGCCACGGTCTTGAGAACAGACGGAGAGGAAGTTTTTTTCCCGCCAGGGAAGCCTAGACTGCTCCCAGCTGCCGGCTCCGTTCATAACACATTCGAGCTGCATCCTCCACGCCAAGTCGCGTATAGCAGTCACCGAGGCGCTGGAACGCCTCGCCATCGTTCGGATTGGCCTTCAGCAGCGACTCGTATTGCTCAACGGCCTTCCAGGACTGACCGAGCGTCGTATGCAACTCACCCAGGCAACGCCGAGCCTGCGTGACAACTGGCGCTCCTCGCGGATCCTGTTGCCCCCCCATCACGGCACAGGAGAAGGCGATCTGAGCACATGAGAGTACCTGCCGGTGGATGAGGGAAACTCCCAATTTGAGGAAGGCGGGTGCAGCACTCAGAGCCGAGGACAGATCGGTTGCCGCCGACTCCGGCAGCGCACCCAGGACGAGGCGCGCAAGTGCCGCATTCCAGGTTCCCTGGGCCATGCAGGCCAGCAGCAGGCCGAGTTGGATGTCGAGGAGGTCGGGCTTGTCCGCCTGCACGCGCGCAAAATGCACCTCCGCCTCTGCGAATCGCTCCTGCCCCAGAAACAAATGGGCAAGATTGGCGTGACCGTCGGTATTGTCTGCATCAGCGGCCAACACCTTAGAATACCAGCCCTGAGCGCCTTCAAAGTCCCCACTGCTCTTGGCGATGAATCCCAGATTCATCAGGGCCGGTGCATAGTCCGGGCTCACTTCCAGGACACTGTTGAAGGCTGTCGCGGCCGCCTCGAGACGATTCGCCTCCAAATCGAGCATACCTCGATTGAAGCGGTGCTTCGGATCCTGCGGTGACAACGCCAACGCTCTGGACAGGACCTGGTAAGCTTCATCGGGACGCCCCTTGGCCTTGTAGATCTCTGACAGGATCCCCAGCGCCTCGCTGCGACGTTGTACGCCGGATTCTGAGGCCCGCCGCAACGCCTCAGCGGCCCCGTCCAGATCATCCAGCTGGGCCAGCGCCCGACCAAGGACGCACAAACTCGAATAGGTCAGCTCCTGCTGGTCGATAGGAAAGAATGTCAGCTGCATGTCGCCCGTGATTACGGATCGGGCCGCCTGGGCCGCCTGCTCCCAATTGCCTGCGGCCAGATTCACTTCGGCCATGGAGAATCGGCTCAGGACGTAGTCTGCGTCGAATTCGTGAGCCTTCCCAATCCACTCCATTGCATCTTCAACGCGGCCCATCTTGAGATAGGTCCGACCGAGAAACAGCAAAGACGTCGTGTAGACGACGTAGTTGTGATCGGCCAGGCAGTTGGTCTGTTCGATGATATAGCGATAACCCGCCACGGCCTCATCGAACCGCCCCGTCGTATGGTAGGTGAGACAGGCATGAGAACGGACGATGTAATCTCCCGGGTGGGTCCGTAACCATCGCTCGATGATCCCGAGATAGCGATCCTTCTTTTCCCGGACCACGTCCGGCGTCGTGTAGCCCGTATGCACAACACGGATATCCGTGGGTTGCATATCGATGCCAAGCCTGCCCAGCGATGGCGTCACCTGCTCGTGGATCGGCATCTCGAACTCAATGCCCTCCACATTCGGGAACAATCGCATCTGCAGGCAGGACACACTCTCGTATCCCTGGTCGTCGAGTACAAAGAAATAGCCCCGATCCTGCGATCCGGAGACGAGCTTGCGGATGGGTGCGTGGTACTCAGCCGGCAATACATCATCGGCATCGAGCCACATGATCCAGTCCCCGGTGGCCAGCCGGAGTGACTCATTGCGTGCAGCAGCGAAGTCATCGCACCACTCAAAGGCCCCCATCACGGCGCCATACTGACGTGCCACGTCGACGGTTGAGTCGGTCGAACCGGTGTCGACGACGACAATCTCATCGACGAGGCCAACCACACTGTCGAGACATGCCCCAAGACGTGCCTCTTCATTGCGCACAATCATGCAAAGAGTCAGCCGTGCCGAAGGGTGATATTCCTCCGTCTCTTGCTGGCCAGGCCGATGCGCGACGACGGGCATCCGCGGCAGGACCTTTCCGGCCCGACTCGGTTGCAGCTCGCGCAGAGCGGCAGCCGCCTCGGTTCGCTCCGGCGAGAGACGGGCGGCCATCTCCATCGATGCGATGGCTCCACGGTGATCGCCAAGGGCGGCCAGGCACTGCCCGAGAAAGAAACGGGCGCCATACTCGATCACGACCACATCGAGTGGGAAGCTCCCATCCAGCTGGCCATCCAATGCCGTCACCAGATGATCACGGGCTCGGGCAAACTGGCCGGCCTTCGTCAACGCATCACCGATGGACGCGTGAGCAAATACATCTGCCGGATCGATCGCCAGCGCCCGCTCGAAGTCGGGAATCGCCGTCTCTGAATCCCCTTCTTCAAGTCGGCAGCGGCCACGAAAAACGGCCGCATGTCGCTCCAGCGAACGGGGTTCGACAGGCTGTGACGACTCGAGGATTCGATCAAAGTATTCGACTGCCCGGGTCCGGTCTGAATCGACGTAGGCCGTATGCCCGAGACGGAAACAGACATCCAGGTCATCCGGATGTTCGGCCACCCATCCTTCCATCAGCCGCCGGTAGTAGTCGCTCTTGCGTGCCACCGTTGCTGGATCTGCGTAGCCGGTGTGCATGACCCGCACATCCGTCAATCGCGCCGGGAACCCCAGACACCGCAACGACGGCTGCACCGTCTCGTGCACTGGCCGCTCGAACCGAATGTCGTCACGTCGCGGGAACATCTTGATCTGACGGAAACTGGTGCGATCCGCCCCCTCCGTATTGACGAGGATGAACTGCAGAGCCTGGTCGGGTGTCAGCAGCCTGGCGCGCTTGACTTTGTCCAGATCCTCCGGCAACAGGAAGTCGTCAGCGTCGAGCCAGAGGATCCAGTCGCCGACCGATGCCAGGCGCAGTGACTCGTTGCGTGCCGCGGCAAAGTCATCACACCAGGGGAAGTGGCCAATCACAGCACCGAAGCGTTCGGCCACGGCGACGGTATCGTCCTCTGAACCCGTGTCGACGACGACAATCTCATCAGCAACGGCGGCGACACTGTCCAGGCAGCGTGCCAGGTCGGTGGCGCAGTTGCGGGCGATGAGACAGACGCTGATCCGGTATTCGCGATCCGCCTCAACTTTCTCAGGCGTGGATGCGTGAGACACGGATTCGACACCCTTTGCCAGATGACGCTCGAGACGCCCGAGATTGCCGGCGATCACTTCGTGCCCGGGTGCCAGTTCATGTGCACGACGGTATGCGGCCAGGGCGTCCTGATGACGCCCAAGACGAGTCAGGAGACTGCCAGCATTGTTGTGCGCAGCCGTCGAAGCAGGCGTCCGCTCGATGATACGTTCCACGACTTCGAGCGCCTCGGGCAGACGGCCGGCACGGTCGAGCAGGTCGGCATGTACCAGGTCCACATTGTCCCGGTCAAGGTAGCCGGATCCATTGGCCGTCGTACTGCCCACTACGAACTCGATCTGATTCAGACCTTCAGCCAGTCGGCCCGCATCTCGGTAGGCGATGGCCAGTTCATAACGAGCCTGCAAGTCATCAGGCGTCGCCTCGAGTTTGCGTTCCCCCGCTTCCACGTAGCGATCGGCGGCGCGTTCCTTCTCAGCATAGCCGTAGTGGTGAACCGGTACAAGACAGTCGCCGATCCGCTGTCCGGCCTCTTGTAGGGAGGCCTCGACCAGCTCGTGAACGGCTCCCTGAAATCGAACCGCAGGGTGCCGACGCCAAAGACGGACCTTCGTCGTCGGAAACCAGCCCGCGTAGTGTTTCTCTTCGCTGGCATAGTCGGTTCCGGCGCTCGCGTGCCACTCGGCACGACCAGCATCCGTTGAATAATTCCGTGTCGTGATTCGGTAGGCGTCGGCCGCATCGCTGTCCAGCAGGGGGCGCAACGTCTCGTGATCACCACGAGCCAGCGTCTCGTCGCAGTCGAGCACGAGAATCCATTGCCCTCTGGCACGCTCCAGTGCTGCATTTCGGGCTGCCGAGAAATCACCCGACCACTGGTGCGTGAACAGTCTGGCGCCATGACGCCGCGCAACCGCTTGGGTCTGGTCGGTCGATCCCGTGTCGAGGATGACGATCTCGTCGACGAGTCCCTTCACACTATCCAGGCACCGTTCGAGGAAATCAGCCTCATCGCGTGCGATCATGCACAGAGACAACCGCAGCGTACCGGAAGGCTTCGTCCGCTGCTTCTTCTGTTTCTTCTTCTTCTTGCTCATCAGCCGGGTTCAGCACCCTGCAGGATCATGCGGGCTCGCGCGTGATCGGGATCGATCTGCAGCACCCTCGTTGCCGTATCACGAGCCTCGTCGTGTTCCTGCCTTTGCCACTGCACTTCGGCGAGTCGGCCAAGAACCTCTACATCGTCCGGTGCCTGACCGAGGAAGGCGCGGTACAGATCGACGGCCTCCTGCGTATCTCCGGTCTGAGTGTAGATGAGCCCGAGATTGCAGATCAGATCACGATTGTATGGATCGCGTTCACACGCATGGCGAAAATGCTCCAGAGCGGTTTCCATTTCCCCCGCTTCCCAAGCCATCACCGCAAGATTCACACGCGCTTCTGTCAGGTCGGGATTCAGTTCCACGGCGGTAGCGAATCCCGCACGAGCACCATCCAGGTCTCCCGCCCGTGCGTGAACCAGGGCGCTGAAGTTGTGCGCCCACGCAGAGGATGAATCGATCGCCGGCAGTCGTGCCGCGATCTGAGCAGCCTCGACAGGCCGATCTGCATCGAGATACGCGTCGGCCAGTACGAGCAAGGCTTCGACGAAATCCGGCTTGGCCCCCAGCGCCTCATCATATCGCAGAATCGCTCCCTCCACATCGCCACCGGCACGTCTCCGGTCGCCGTCTTCCAGCGCCTGGATGGCCTTCATCTCTTGAACTTGCGCATGTGAGGCTTCGGCACTGGAGGATGTCCTCGTCAATGCCACGACCTGGGCATCCGGATCTTCCTCCACGACGACATCGGGTGCCGTGGCAATGCGCCAATCACGGCGTCGCATGGCCCGCACGACATTTGCCAGCACGGCAAGGGTGGAAAAACCCGTGTCGAATCCGGCGATATCGTCCAGTGCTGCCCGTCGCAGCACACAGCAGGGACTGTCCACGACGGCGGCGACGGGAACATCTCCCATGGTGGCTCTGGCGCTCGAGTGCCGTTCGGGGATCAGTAATCCGAGACGTTCGTCTGCTTCGAAGTGCCCCACCAGGCATCGTACATCATCCGGATTCACTTCGACATCGTGACCGAAGATGAACAGTAGCTGGCATGAAGACTTCAGATCGACTCGAATCGCGTCGAGTTGCTCACCTAACACGTGACCACCCTGAGCATCAAGCACGTAACGCGGATGCTGACCAAAGACGATGCCCAGGGCATCATCTGTGCCGGTGGCCTCCCCGTTCTTGCCCAGGACGATGGCAGCCACCTCGGCGGTCTCACCCCCTGAGACACCTTCAGGCAGCGCATCCAACGCTGCCAGGGCGTCCTGTGCCTTGTGCGCAGCGTCTGCCCATGTGAAGTGCGAATGGATATGAGCGGATCCTCGCAGGCCGCGGCGCCGTGCATCCTCTCGCGACTCAAAGACCGTGCGCATCTGCTGCCGGAGAGAGGCGACATCCGGTTCAAGCTGCCAGGCCTGGCCAACGGTCTCTTCCCCCTCGAAGAGAATGGCCTGACGACGGCTGTCAATTCCGTAGACCACGTCCTCCGGGCAGAAATCATCTGATGCCCCACCGCGGGTTACGATAACCGGTAACCCACAGGCCATCGCTTCAGCAACGGGGAGCCCGAAGCCTTCGCCCCGATAGGGATGCACCAGCGCGTGAGCTGCCGCATAGAGCCGCGGAATCTCATCGCCGGGCAGATCCTGCGTCAGGTAAAGGATTTCGGCGCAGGCTGGATCCTCCTGCAACTGCTGGATCGACTCTCCGGCCGTCTGCTGGTGATAGAAGGTGTTGACCCCCATATCCTTGATGACGAGGGCCACGTCCTCGTCGGCGCTGAATTCTTCACTGTAGGCCTGCAGCAGCAGGTCGATTCCCTTCCGGTAGAGCGTGCCTCCCACAAACAGGAATCGGAATCCGGCCTTCGTGTCGACTGCCCCATGGGGAGCAAGACCCGGATGGAAACGATCCGGATCAACACCGGGTGGCACGATGGCCACTCGTGCCGGGTCGACACCCCCGTCCACATAGCAGTCGCGCACGTAGCGGGTATAGGCCCAGATCTGATCGACCTGCCCCTCAGCGACCGCCTCGACCCATCGCCGCGGCACACTTCCGTATTCCCAGGGTTGCATCAACACGTGTCGTGCTGAGTCAGGACGCTCCAGTTCAGGCGGCCAGCGATGCCGAATCGTCACATCGGCACCGGCCAGGGGATGTCCCATTCGTGCCGCCAAGTCCTGGAAACGCGGGTCTTCCTCGGCGCCGAATTGATCCTCCTCAAACGGCATCAGGCCCATCTCACACTGCCCCTCGGCGAGCAGAGCCAGGACCAGTTCGCGATTCACGTAGGCCAGGCTGGAATACATGAAGAAGGACCCCTCCCAATTGATTCTCCTGGGAGCAACCGACGTCTGTCCGTCCACCACCGACACCTGTCGGTCGGTGATCTGAGACGCTGCGCCTTGTAGGCGAGAGACGGTCAGCACGTCTGCCGAGATCTGGTCCTCGGAGGTCTGATCATCAGAGATCTGGCCGATGGCCGTTTGATCGATGAGCGCCTGGGCCACCGGTGTCCGCGCTACAGGCGACTGGGCTGTGGGCGTCTGGGCTGTGGGCGCCTGAGCCCGGCCAGCAGATGGGATCGAATCCAATGTGAGTCGACCATTGGCATCAAAGTGACCACCCCAACGCTCAACGAAACGTCTCACATTCTCTTGCACATGATCGAATCGACCCATCGTCTGGGCCTCGTGATGGTCGACGACAGCATCACCACAATACACGACGCGATAGCCCTGCTGACGCGCGCGCAAGCAGAGGTCGACATCCTCAACACCATTTACAAACTGGGCGTCGAATCCACCGATCTGCGCAAACAGATCGCGACGAATCATCAGACAGGCGCCCGTCACCATATCCAGATCGCGTTGGCCGGTGACCCTCGGATCGTCAGCTGCAACGCCACGCAGGACATGATCAGGGACGCCCTCGACAAGCTCGATCCCGGCATGCTGAACCGTCCCATCCGGATACAGCAGCCGCGCCCCGACAACCCCGATCGTGGGATCGCTGTCGGCCACATCAACCATCGCCGCCAGCCACTCAGCGTGGGGGACGGTATCGTTATTCAAGAAGAGGACATATTCACCACGTGCGTCCGCGGCGCCCTGATTGCAGGCACGAGCGAAACCTAGATTGCGATCGTTGCTCAGCACGCGCAGATCACCCTCCATCGCGTGCAGCAGATACATGGTCCAGTCTGATGAGCCATTATCGACGACGATGACTTCGTAGTTCGGCTCGTCCGCTGTGTTGCCCGCGATCCCGAAGAGACACTTCTCCGTCAGTCCGGCGCCATTGTAGACGGGTATGACGATGCTGACGCGCGGGTCATCGAGAACTTCGCCTTCATCGACGGACGCTCCTTCCCCTTCGCGGCCAAGATCGACGCCGCTGGCCACAGCACCGGACACCGCATCATGGACGGCGCGACGCGAGTCGGCACTCCCACTACCGTCTTGCCGCCGCCGCGGCGCCTGGGCGACCAGAAGAAGATGCGTGGCCGAAGTGTCGCGCAGTATCGCTGCCCCATCACCATGGTGGGCCTCAACAGCGGCGGCGATGCCTTGCAGAGCAGCTGATGGCTCACAGGTGATGAGTCGGGAGGCTTCCAGGTTCACATCGAAGCCATGTGCCTCGAGCAGGCCGGCGATGACCGTCGTCGACAATCCTGGAGGCCCCTCATCGGTCCTCAGGTGCAGAAGACGCTCCAGCTGGGCCGCCGAGCGCGTCTGTGGCACGAGCCACACGAGAATCCCGCCCGATTGCAGCGACTGTAGCGCTGCCTCGACCTCTTGTCGTGTCGGCGGGGTTGTGAATTCCCCCAGCAGCAACACGTCCGCCGGGGCGCTGCCCTGCAACTGGGCAAGGTTCTCGAGGTTTGCCGGCCTCAAGCCCTCGGGCGTGACACCGGCATCGAACCCGGTGCCGCAGATCAGGAATCTCTGCACACCATCGATGGGCAGCATCTGATGCAGATAGGACGTCAGCTCAGGCTGTGGTAGAAGGGCAACAGAATCGAACGTCATTGGCACACCGAACCCTCGCCGCTCACGCACGATGGCGTGGCGGTAGGTGATAGAATTCTGTGGAGAGCTGGGTGCGGGAACGGGCCTCAGCGGAGTGTCGAATTGATCGTCGAGGCGGGGCGAAGCCTGGAGGTCACGAGGCGCCTCTAGCGCCCGGACTGATTCCAGGCTTTGCTTAGAGCCTTCAGTTCGTCGGCTCCAGCCATCGCTGCCTGTTCGTTCTCTTCTTTGATCCGTTCGTAGACCTCGCCGCGGTGCACGGGAATCTCTGAGGGTGCTTCGATCCCTATTCGGATCTGGCGCCCCTGCATCTCCAGAACGGTGATGCGGATTTGACTCCCGATGACGATGCTTTCCCCAGCCTTACGCGTCAGTACGAGCATGGTGATCTTCCCTGACCTTGCCCGGCTCAGCCGGAACGGGCCTGTCCCTGTGCCTGGGTGGCCTGATCGGCCGCCAGGAGTGAGTGCTTGGTCGTGTAGCGGTCGTCGACGAGAATCATCTGGCGCGCCAACATCTTCCGCGTGTTGATGGCGATCGGTCCTTTCAGGTTGGCCGTCACTTCTGACGGCACCTTACTCAGTGTGACGACGCAATACATCTCCAGATCCTCCGCAGCCTCGATTTGAAGACCTTCCAGGTCTTCTCCACCGAAGTCGGGATTGTATTCCGGGAATGTGAGCATCGGATTGAGAATAACGAATCCCACGCTGGGTTCATCTACTGCCAGCAACCGCAGGAAGGGCGCCTCATCGTCTACCTGGATGATACCAAAGGTCTTGAGGCGTTCGAACCCGGGCAGGCCCTCGGGAAACGTCAAAACACTGGTGGACTCCACCGTCACCTCGCCAAACTTGATATTGGTGAAGGTCACCTGGGTGGTTTCGCTCATAAAACGATCCCCTGCGCGTCACCCCAGTGGGGTGGACTGAAACTATGAGTCATACAAGACCACCTTTGCGGACCATAAGCCGCGTGTTTGCGGACCGAAGGCCGCTTGTGGCCCGGTCACCAGAGGTGAACCGGGCGCCCTGGTGGACCGGACGCGTGTGGCGTACCGGCTTCACGAGTCGCTGGGGAGTGTCGTACAACGCCTCAAGGGGGTTGAGGCGGGTAAAATGTTGTCGATCAACCGATGAAGTCCATCAAGGACTGGGGTATCACCGAATTGCCCGATGCCAATGCTGCCTGAAAGACGTCCTGCTCCTGCTGCAGGTTGACGATGGTGGAGGTCAGATCGACGTCTTCATCTTCTGACAGGATTGTCGTCATCTCCACGGTGACGCGGTCGAGGACATTCCGCGTCAACTCCATCCGGTTTACCCGGGCGCCGATCTCACCGCGAACAGACGAGATCTTCTCTCGCATATCCGCCAACGACGTCAGTGACGAACGAACCTCATTTACCTCATTATCGGCCAGCGCATCTCGCAGGTCGATCAGCACGTCAAAGGCATTCAGACTGCCTTCATACACCGAATCACCAGGCACGTTGACCTGCATGATGATGCCGTCTGCGACTTCGCGCTCAATGCTTCCCGTCGCATCGCCCACTGCGCCCATTGAGAGGATCTTGCCCTCAGCCCGGGCCCCGTCATAGGGCGGATCGCCGGTCTGCGTGCCAGCGAAAATGTAGCGGCCACGATAACGCGACTCACTCAGACTTACCGCGTGCTCGAGAAACTGATCAATCTGTTCGGCCAGGGAGCCACGCTGCTGTGCATCGTATGTGTCGCTGGCCCCCTGAACCGCCAGGCCTCGTGCTTCGACGAAGAGCGTCTCGAGTTCGCTCAGCGTCGCTTCAGACAGCTCCAACCATCCGGTGCCGTCATCAATATTCTTCTGGAACTGCTCGATATTGCGCAATTCAGAGCGCAATGATAGCGAGCGTTCGATAGCTGCTGGATCGTCTGACAGGGTGTTGAGCCTTGAACCGCTCGACAAGCCCTGCTGGAAACGAGCCATCCGGCCGAAAGACCGGTCCAGATTGCGGACCAGGTTGCTGACGGCCATGCCTGTGGTAACGCGCATGTTCGCCTCCTACCTCGGTTGCCGCGAAGTTGGCCAAATATAGCGGGGGTGCCAAAATCTGTCCATCATTAATCCCCACTTGGAGTTACGTGCCATCAAGCCCATCCATTCCTACAGATTGATCGTCACTTCCATAAGATCGTCGATGATCGACACGGTGCGTGCAGCGGCCTGATAGGCCCGCTGAAACAGGACAAGCTGCGCTGCCTCGTCGTTGAGCGAGACGCCCTGGACGCTTTGCCGACGATTCTCGATCTGCGACGTGAACAGTCGATGATTGTCCGCCATCGTCTGCGCCTCTTTGCTGCGCGCGCCGACCTCACCGATCAGGGTGAAGAAGAATCCCTCGATCGTGTCCCCGCCCAACTGGCCGAGTGAGTCGTCATTTCGCAGCGCCGAGATGCCGATGGCAATGCCGTTGTCGCCGACGTTGCCATCGGCAGAGGCGGCGATGTTGTTGAGATCGGCGATGATACGATCGTCGAGGGCGATGTTGCTCGCCGTGGTCTTTGCATTGTCGAAGAAGTCCCCCGTTTCCCCTGTGGGACCCGTGCCGGTACGATGCAGGGCATTGACCTCTTGCACCATGGACGCGGCGATCGTGTCGAGGCGAGACTGGAAATCGGGAATCGTGAGATCTCTGACCTCGATCAGGCCACGCAACTCACCTTCCCGAACCGGCACCAGCGCGCCGTCATCCGCGAAGAAGATCCTCGACGTCGCCAGACCATCCTGGTTAATCGCTCGCACGCCCAGGTGTACCGCCTGGTTCGACTGGATCAGATTGTGACCTGACAGCAGCACCGAGACTTGGCCGTTGTCCTTCTCCATTACGGAGATGTCGACACGACCGGACAGGTTCTCGAGGAGCTGGTCGCGATGATCCAGCAGATCTGCCGCGCCACCATCGGTGCCGGCTCGTGGAATCTCGCCATTGATGGCGGCCAGCGAATCAAGGATCTCGTTGATCTCCTGTACCTGTGCCACTACCTCACCATCCAGAGATCCGCGCAGATCAGCCAGCTGTGTGTCGAGTTGATGCAACGTGGTGACCATGAAGTCAGCTTCCTGGCGCACGGCCGCTCGAGCTGCACCACTCTCGGGCACGTTGGCCAGGTCCTGCCACGCATTCCAGAATCGACTCAGGGAACCACTGAGCCCAAGCCCGGAGGGCTCGTTGAAGATGGTACCTGCTTCACTCGACCCGGCACCGGCCGGCTCGTTGAAGATGGACTCGATTCCTGTCAGCGCCCGCTCCATTGCCTGCCAGCGACCGAGCACTTGCTGCTCGACACGCATCTGCGCATCGAGGAACTGATCCCGCTCGCGCGTTACGGCCACTGCATCCACGCCACCACCCACACCATTGGACACGCCCGCAACATTCTCCAACACCACACTGCGCTGGGAGAACCCAGGCGTGTTCGCATTGGCGATGTTGTGGCCCGTGACCTGTAGCGCCGCCTGCTGCGCCTGCAGGGCGCGACGGCCGATCTCGATGCCGCTGGCTAGGGTGGTCATCTGGTGGTCGCCTTCAGGCCGTCCGGTTCAGGACGGATTTCGGATTCTGCGTACGCTTCACGGTCTTGCCGAATTTCCCATACATGCCGCGATCACTCGGGTCACCGGTGAGGATATTCAGGCAGCGGTCGGTATATCGTCTCGACTGACGAATCAGGAACGCATTGTTCTCATTCGTTTTACGGATCTTGCCATTGAGATCCAGCAGCATCTGGCGCATCTGGGCCAGATCTTCACTGTGCTTCGAATCGATCACATCGATCAGTCGCTGCAGGTTGGCGTCTTCCGGGGCGACTTCAAGCTGCTCAGAGAGCAACCGTACGAGACGGAGTCGCTCCCCTTCCAGACGCTGCGCCAGGACAACGTATTCGGTCTTTCTCTGGGTCGTGGCCGTCATCGCATCGATGTCGTCATCGACGATCGCCTGCTGCTCGCAGTGCAGACAGTCGAGCAGTTCGTGGAACACCCGGACCTCTTCATTGATCACCTCAACAAGGCGACGCGAGGCTTTGGGTACCGACATCTGCTCTTCCAGATCCGTATTCAGCGGCTGCAGCGGGATGCCTTCGTTGTTGGATCGCTCACTCATCGTTCACTGATTTCCATTCCCGCAGACTGTGGCGGGAGTTCTATTCCTGGGACGGTGACACCGATCGGCATCATGCCCCGAGTCTGTAACAGCGGATGAACAGCCTGTGGGGAGGCAGCCGCCGTGGAGAGTTCGGTTTGGGAGGTATTGGTCGGTTTTTCTTCGAGACCCATTTGCCGGGCGAGTTGACGGTAGAGGATCTCACTGAGGCCCCTTGAACCATGGCGTCCAGCCAGCTTCTTGCTCCACTCTTCGTCGAGCATGCCCTGGAAGACCTCTTCACCCTGACCCTTCTCGATCAGGCCGCCATCGCCAACGGTCTCGCGCATTGCCTTGAGCATCTGATTGAGGAACACCGCCTCAAACTGTCGACTCGCCTCGCGCAACGCGGTACGCTGCTCCTCGACGGAGCCGCCGCGATTGCCCGCGCGCAGGGCGTCGAGTCCGGTCAGGCTCCGGGTCTGGGCCGGGCTGTCGGTCTGCTGCAGGAACACAGCCTGCTCTGCCATCGGATTCAAACCACTCATGAAATCTGACATCTGTGCCGCCCCCTACTGGATGATGAGGTCGGCGCGCAGGGCGCCGGCCGTCTTCAGCGACTGGAGGATGGAAATCAGGTCGCGCGGGGTCACACCCAACGCATTCAGATTGCGAACCAGCTCTCGAACTGTCGGCATGGCACCCACATCGAAGTGATTGATGATCGGGTGCAGGTGATCGGGCTCTTCCACGACCTCGGCGTCACCGCCAAACAGATCACCGCCGCCAGCATCACCGGGGATCTTCAACCGGAGAGCGCCATGGGACAGGGCCACGGAGGAGACCGATACATTCTCACCGATGATGACTGTTCCCGTGCGTTCATTGACGACGACGCGGGCGGGCAGGTCTGGAACGACCGTGATCTTCTCGATATCAGCCATGAATTCGGTCAACAGATGCGACTGCGAGTATTGCGGGTCGAGACGGATCTGGATCGTGCCGGCATCGACAGCCTGTGCCAGGCCGAACTCACCGAAATACTCATCGATCGCCCAGGCGGTGCGTGCCGCCGTCGTCCAGTCGGGTTGATACAGAGTCAGCTGGACGTGCCCGTCGACATTGATGAGCCGTTCAGGTTCACTCACGACTGTTCCCCCATTGGGGATGGTGCCTACGACGGAGTGGTTCTTGCGCACCGTACCGGCGCCGCCGCCACCGAGGTTGAATCCACCAATGCTGATGGAGCCCTGCACCTGTGCGTAGACCTTGCCGTCGGGGCCCGCCATCGGCGTGAGCAGCAATGTGCCGCCCTGCAGCGATCCCGCATCACCGAGCGAGGCCACCTGCACGTCGATCTTGTTGCCCGTGCGGTCGTAGGGCGACAGCACAGCCGTGGCACTCACTGCAGCCACATTACGCACTCGGATCGCATTCGGGTCGACAGTCAGATTCAGGCGATTCATCATGTTCGCCAACATGCGCAGCGTGAAGCTGGCCTGGCGTCCATCACCGGTGCCTTCCAGGCCGATCACCAGACCCATCCCCGTCAATGGGACTTCCTGCCCCGTCTGCAGGCGTGCCAGGTCCTTGATACGGACGGCCACTGCGGCGCTGGCGTCATTGGCAGACAGTGCCAGGAGGCAGAAGAGAAGACAGGTGATGTTCAGACGATGCATGGTATTTTGCGCTTCCGGTGCGGTCAGAACAGCCAGTTGACGAAACGGACGAAGATGCCGGGACGACTACCCTGGGTCATGACACCCTTGCCCGTGTATTCGATGTTGAGATCACTGATACTCGACGACGACACCGTGTTGTTGGCGCTGATAAGTGCTCGACTGACCGAGCCACTCAGATGGATGGCTTCGGTTTCTCCATTGATCTTCAGGGTCCGCACACCGTCCAGGACGAGATCACCATTGGGCAGCTGACCGATGACGGAGACCGTCATGCGCGCCGTCAATCGAGCTGATCGCGACGTGGAAGCGGTGCCCTCGAACGAATTGTCGTAGTCACTCTCCAGCGCATGCAGTGGCACAAAGTCGAGAAGATTCCCCGCCCCCGGTACGTTGCTTCCCAGCTGGAGCTGGTTCGATTTCTCCGTCGAGGTCGATGTCTGATTCGTCGCCGAAGCGTTCTCGGAGATGAGGACCGTCACCGCATCGCCCACGGCCGCAGCCTTGGGATCGGCGAACATCGATCCTGCCTGGGCGTGCACACTGAACACACTCAGACCGACCAGTACCAGCGCGGCAAGGATCTTCTTCGTCGTGTCCACGATTACATCCCCTGCACGCGAACGAGTCCGGTTTCCAGGATCTGGCCCCGGATCACCTTCCCCGAATCGGTATTTCGAACGCGGATCTGCTCGCCGATGCCACCATCCTGCATGGCCTCGCCGATCGTCTCCATGGTCATGTTGCTGCTGCGCACCTGCAGAGTGATCTGATCGCCGCGGTGAATGACGGGAACCGGTTCGGCATGGCGGTGTGTGATGACGTCGCCAGCGCCGATCGGACGGCTCGACTGCAGCATATCCAGATCTTCCAGATGCGTATAGAAACCGTGCTTGAGCTGAGTGATGTCACGCTCCTCAATCGAGACGGCACCATGGGCGGACAGCATCTCGCCTCGGCGCACCGTTCGAGCGGTGACGGCGACATCACGGAACAGACGACAGTCGACGGTGATCGCAAGAGTCCGTGCCACGTCACCATCGACCAGGATCTCGACACGGGTCACCGTCGGCCCCCGGAAGGGACGAGAGGACAACTTGCGAACGTGATAGTCGACCACACCGGGTGTCTCCAGCAGGATGTCTCCCTGCCAGCGCACATCGATCTCCAACCGCGCCTCCGGATCGAGACTGGCATTGGCTGCCAGTTGCTCACGCACGTAACTGGCAACAACGCCATGGACGATGTCCTCGGGGACCACAATCGTCGTCGCCACGGCCGACGACTGCCCAGCCTGCTCTGACTGGGCCTGCGCGGCCGTAACGATCGCGAAGGCCAGTGAGGCGAGGATGAAGGCGACGTCGATGATTCGAATTCGATGCATGATCAGCTCAGGTCAATTGGCTTTTGAGGTTATCGCTTCAGGCTGTTGGCGTTGGCGAGCATTTCCTCAGATGTCTGGATCGCTTTCGCATTGATTTCGTAGGCTCGTTGGGCGACGATCATGTTCACCATCTCATCCACGACCTCGACATTGGACAGCTCAAGGAAACCCTGGCTGAGCTTGCCGTATCCCTCCGTATCCGGCTGGCCAGTCTGTGGCACACCGGATGCCGAGGTCTCGAGGAACAGGTTGCGACCAATGGTCTTGAGACCGGCGGGATTGACGAAGCGCGCCAATTCCAGCTGCCCCACTGTCTGCAGAGTTGGGTCACCGGGAATCTTCACCGAGACCTCACCATTGGAAGAGACATTGATCGCCGTGGCATCCGCCGGGACGGTGATCTGTGGCTCCACGGAGTAACCGTCGGAGGTGACGATCGTGCCTTCCGCCGATTTCTTCAGTGCACCATCCCGCGTGTAGGAGATGGTGCCGTCCGGCAGGGTGACCTGCAGGAAACCATCTCCATCGATCGACATATCGAGGGGATTGTTGGTGGAGATCACCGTGCCCTGCGAGAAGATTCGCTGGGTCGCGACAGGCCGGGTGCCGTAACCGATCTGCAATTCGACCGGAACCTGTGCCCCTTCTGCCTGGGTCGCGCCGGCCAGGCGCAACTGCTGATAAAGCAGATCCTGAAATTCGAGTTTGCTCTTCTTGTAGCCGGTCGTGTTCACGTTCGCCAGGTTGTTGGCGATGTTGTCGACATTCATCTGCTGGGCAATCATGCCCGTGGCTGCTGTATACAGGGCCCTGCTCATTGGATTCCCTCTCTGTTCCTCTGCTTGTCCATCAACTTGTCGTCCTCGTCCTGTCGATTCCGTGCGCGCCTACGCCCGAAACCTGCTCTGTGGACCCTGTTAGCTCTTCACTACTTCTGTATCTGCTCTCGAGTTTGCGCCACATCACCACCTGACTCTAGGTCTGCAGCCCCCTCAGACGAGTTGCGCAGCAACTCGCAAATGACGCGAAGCGTCATCGAACGACCCCGACGTCATTGACCGCCCGGTCGAGGGTTGTATCCTGCACCTGAATGGCGCGCTGATCCGCCTCGTAGGAGCGGTAGACATCAATCATTTTCACCATCTCGAGCACGGGCTGGACATTCGCTTCCTCGAGAAAGCCCTGAGAAAGCTCAAAAGCCTCCGCCGGCTGCTGTGTCATCCCGGGTTGCGGGATGTAGAACCCGTTCTTCGACTTCGTCAGCACCGGCTGATATGGCGTCTGCGCCTTGTGATTGGGATCGTATAACTGCGGGAAGTCGGTGACCTGCAATCGCCCGAGGATCGAGTCGATACCCAGCAGTTCATCGCGTCCCTTGATCACACCCGATGCGTCGATGATCGGTGCCTCAAATGAGCCGGGCACATTAATCGTCTCGCCATTGACGTCGAGGACCGGGTGACCCAGTAGATTCACCAGTGTGCCCTCATTATTGCGGGCAACTGAACCATTGCGCGTGTACTGAACCCCGTCGGGGGTCTCCACGGCAAAGAAGCCCTGCCCATTGATGGCCATGTTGAACATGTTCCCCGTGCGTCGCAGTGCGCCCTGCTCGTGGTCTGTCCAGGTCCCTTCGGCGCGATTGATCCGCCAGTCTGGATAGTCGCCGGAGAGTTGCTTGCGGGCCTCGCGGACCTCACGGAGGAACATCGAGTCCCTCTTGAAGCCAGGGACCTCCATGTTGGCCAGATTGTTGGCGATGGCCTCGTGGCGGGTGGATTTCGGCAACATGCCTGATGCAGAGATGTAAATGCCTTCAATCATGTCAGCTCGACAGTCGGCGACAAGAGATCGTCGCAGGTTGAATACGGAAGTCAGATGGATCGATCGCACCGATCCCTGCCGGGAGTTGAGCAAGGGGCATGCCACAGTCCAGGTCTCGCAGAAACAGCAGCCAAGTCACTGTTTTTGCACTTCTTGCACAATCGGGGCCATATCTCCTTCCACGAGTGACCTGCCTCCGTACCGGAAAGATGTTCTGACGAGGCTGCGACGCCCTTTCCCGCAGGCAACCGATTCCCATCTCCCTCTGGCGCCGTATCTGCCAATCTCAGATCGACTGCAGGGGGCGGATCGGTGGTTGCCGACAGCTGTCACGGCAGATAGTTTGAGCGCCATCCCGCCCCACCCGAGCCGGCAGCCCCCATCCAGGAGCGATATGACCTGGCCACAGAATGCACCACCTGGAGTCCCACCCCGCATCCGGGCCTCCACAATCCCTCTCGCTTCGGCATCGTCGGATTTGCGACTTGAGCAGCGGAGATCACCCCGATGAAGCGCTTCGACTCATTCCATCTTCTCTGTACACTGGCCTGCCTGGGAGTGCTCGTGCTGAGCTCAAGGGCGCTGGCCGAGTCGGTAGCTGATGAGTCCACATCGGATGAGGAGGTGCAAGTTGGCACATTCTACATCGATCTATATGAGTACCCTAATCGGTTGGGACACAACCCCTTAGTCGATATAACTTTCGATGACGCCACACAGCGATGCGTGGCCCGGGGAAAGCGCCTGTGCACCGAGCGCGAATGGGAGTTGGCCTGCCGCGGGCCGGATCATACAGACTACGGCTACGGCGACACGTTCATCCCTGGCCGCTGCAATACACCACTCCCGGACGGAGAGGGTCATTGGCGGCGGGATACTGGGACCCAGCCGTCCGGCACACACCCTGATTGCAGATCACCATCGGGTGCGATCGACATGGTGGGCAATGTGTGGGAGTGGACGGATGGGTTTTATGACAGGGAGCAACGCTGGCGCGTTGTGCGGGGAGGCTCCTGGTTCAACAATCTCAACTTTGCCCGCGCCGACGGGCGTTATGGCCCCGGGCTGGCTCCCGACTATCGACTTGATCTGATTGGCTTCCGCTGCTGTCGGGACGCCGACAAATAGGCCTGGTTCGGCATTTGCATTCTGTTGGGAACCAGATCGCAGTCTCCACTAAGGAGACGTGTCATGTTAACCAGTTAAATGATTGCGTACCAATCATTTAAGACACTCAATCGGACATATGGATCCAAGATGATCCATCGTGTGGTGGTGTGCCCTGCTCGGGAAGGGGCTTCCCCTTTCAGGGGGCGGCCCGTTCGATCGGGCGCCATTCATCTATCCAAACCATGAGCATCAAGTCCATCATCGCCACCATCCTGGCCATGTGCGGTTCCTTCGCAATGATCCTCGCCGTGGTCGGACACATGGCTCAACCTGAATCGGTAGCACACCCCAGACGACGCGTGCCGGTGACAACCACGGCACCGCCGGCACCCCAACTGCGGGCGCCCGAAGCAACCAGACAACGTCCCACTCGCTCGTCCCGGCGGCCCCAGTCGAGGCAGACGGAAGAGCGGAACATTCCGGACGTCCCCACGCGGGGGAACCCGGTTCCTCTGCCGGACATCGTCCCAGCCGACCTGGTCGACGAGGTGGAGGCTGCGCTGACACCGGCCCAGATCCAGCGGATGGCCCGGGAAGCGACAACGCGCCTGGAGGGCTTGGAGAGCTCTCTGAGCCAACAGGTCGTGGCCCTGAAGAAGAGTCGGGATGCCATGCTCGACCAGTTGGCCGACGAACTACGATCACAGAATCCCTCGGCAGCGGGAACACTCCTGCTTAGCCTGGATGATGAACTGGCCGTATTGACACTCAAGCGACTGACGAGGGCCCAGCGGCAGGCCATTCTCGAAAACATTCCCGGCAAGCGCCGCACTCGACTGCAGACGAGACTGCGTTGAGCCCCCCAAGCCAGAGATCCCCCATGACAGACATCACAGCACCCCCTCCAGTGCCCCACAACGACAGCTGCGTCATCCCCATTCTCGGGATGCACCGCAGTGGCACATCGATGTTCACCCGAGCCCTGCAGCTGTTGGGCGTGGACCTTGGCGAGCCTCTCATGGCTCCACAGCCTGATAACCCTAAAGGCTTCTGGGAGAATGAGTTCTTCTATGAAGTCGATCTCAAGATTCTGCACGTTCTGCAGCGCCACGTCAGCGGCTACGGACGACGCGATGAATTGCTGCAACTCCCGGCACTCAGCACACTCATACAGCGATCCGATGAAGATCTGCAGACCATCCAGAACTATATCGACTCACAATTCTCTGCTTCGCGCGTGTGGGGCTGGAAGGATCCACGCTCGGTCCTGCTATTCCCCTTCTGGCTGGGTGCGCTGGTCGAGCTCGGCTATCGCCGGATCCGGCCGATGGTGGTGACCCGCCACCCATCCAGCTGTGTTCGCTCACTGGTGCGTCGGACAGATCTGGATCCGCTGGCAGCGGTCCTTGGCATAGACAAGACGGTCCTGGCCCTTGAGATGTGGGTCGCATACAGCCACATCCTTCTCGATATCGTCGAGGAGACCGATGCCTACGTCACAGTTCACGATTGGTTCATGGATCAGGAATCGGCTGAGGCTGAGTTGCTGCGTGCCGCCAGCCGCTGTCCGGGCCTGTTCCCGGGCCCAGATAAAGGCGCGGCCCCAGGCAACCGCATGGCCCAGGCGCTGGCCTGGCTCGATCCCGGAGCCGTCCACCACGCCGAACCGGAGACCCTGAGCGGACCTATGGGTGAGGAAGCCCTCGACCTATACTCGGACCTGCTCACACGTGCACGTCGCCAGCGGGCTGACTGGAAGTTTCAGGACAGGCCGGCTGAGTCGCTCACGGAACCTGAACTACTCGGCGTGGAACCGATCTGGCGGCCGTCACCGGCAGCAACCGCGTCGTAGATCGTCTCAAGTCGCGCACACTGACCGACTGCGTCATAACCTGCCTCGACGTGACGCCGACCCGCCTCCCCCATCGTCGCCCAGCGCTCGGGTTCACCCAGCAGCCTCTGGATATGCTGTGCCAGTCCCTCGACATCCCGCTCCTGGGCCAGCAGCCCGCTGACGCCATCCTGGACATACTCGGGGATATCGGCATGCCGCGTGGCAATGATGGGAACACCAGCGGCCTGGGCGTCCAGAAGAATCACCGGGGCGCCACCCTCCGTGTCCCCGTCTGAGGCGACGCGACTGGGCTGCAGGAGGATATGGCTCTGCTCCAGATACGCCACGACCTGGGCATAGGGCAGCATACCCACCATTTCGACGCGACCACTCAGTCCGGCCTCCGTGATGGCCACCTCGATCCGGGGCCGTTCAGGCCCATCGCCAATCAACACGATCTTCACTCCCTTGGCCGCCCTACCCAGGCGCGCGAGGGCCAGGCCAATGGCTCGAAGTCCGTCATCGTAGCCCTTCTTCTCTCGAAATGAGCCACACATCAGGATCTGCGGGGCCAGCGTCGGCTGTCGGGCCGTCCACCGGATGCTGGCCGTATCGACACCGAGGTGGTGGACGATGAGCCGCTCGTCAGGACACCCCAGACTCAGGAGTTGCTCCCGCATGGCCGATCCCTCTGCCACGAACAACGTCCCCTGCTCGAACAAGACGTCATAGCGCCGCCGCCAGGCAGGTTGACGGGCAAAGGAGGTCGCATCGGCCCCGTAGAATGTGGTGATCATGGGCAATCCGGTCTGCCGCTGTGCCCGCAAACATCGACAGCCCTGGTAACCGAAGTGGGCGTGGATGAGATCGACCCCATCGCGTCGCATCTGTCGGCCGTAGAAGGGATACTCGCCCGTCACCCGGCGTACGAGCCGATTGGCGACCCGTTTCGGCAGCGGCCAGTCGCCCGCATCGACCAGGGGCTCCACAGGAAACTGCAGATGGTTGGCCGCCTCCTGCGTGAAGACGATGGGGCGCCACCGAGTCAGAGGCGAGATCTGATGGTAGATCCAGGCCCCCGTTTCGGTGAGAAATGGCGTCGCACAGTGTGCGACCACCCCGCCTGCCTCGTGTGATTGACGAGTTTGCGGAGACTGCGGTATGCTATAACCTCTCATTCAGTTCACCCACATTGGATTCCATACGACACATGTCTATCCGGCCCTACCGTCCCCAGGACCTCGATCGCCTGAAACAGATCACAGCAATCTGCTTCGACGGCGTCTCCATCGACCGCAACATCGAGGCACGTTTTGGTCCGATCAACGGACAGGATTGGCGATTCCGCAAGTTGCGCCATATCGATGCCGACGTGGCCGGTGAGAATGCACCGGGCGTCTTCGTGTTTGAGGCCGAGGACGGCAACGTCGTCGGGTATATAACGACCCGCCTCGACCGTGACAGCGGCATTGGCTGGATCCCGAATCTTGCTGTGGATCCAGGCCAGCAGGGAGCCGGTGTTGGCCGGCAACTGATGGAACATGCCCTCGCCTACATGCGGGAGGAAGGGATGGAGGCGGCGAAAATCGAGACACTGCAGCAGAACGACGTGGGGTCGAATTTCTACCCCTCCGTCGGTTTCGAAGAAGTCGGGCTGCAGATTCACTACCTCATGCGACTCTGATCGCCATGGGATCTCGAGAGTATAAGGACAACCACGCAGAGGAACAGCATGTCTGATCGATTGAAGGAACTGGCCGCCGCCAAGGCCGCCTCCTACGTCCTGGATGGCATGGTCGTCGGCCTGGGAACAGGGTCGACGGCCGAGTTCGCCATCCGTGCCCTGGGGCAACGCGCCGAGGAAGAGAGTCTGGACATCCAGTGTGTCCCCACTTCGGATGCGTCTGCCCGTCTCGGTGAGAGCCTCGGACTGAGCATTCAAAGCCTCGAAGATCAACCCGTCATCGACCTGACCATCGATGGCGCCGATGAGGTCGACCCACAGCTGGACCTGGTCAAGGGTCTTGGTGGCGCCCTCCTGCGTGAGAAGATCGTCGCTGCAGCCAGTACCCGGGAGGTGATCATCGTCGACCCAACCAAGATCGTGCAACAGCTGGGAACCCGCTCACCCCTGCCGGTCGAGGTTCTTCCCTTTGCCTGGTCGCTGGCCCAGCTGCGTCTGATGGATCTGGCGCGGCGTGCCGAGCTTCGACGGAACACGGAAGGTGAGACGTATATGACCGACAATGGCAACTTCATCATCGACTGCCACTTCGATGAGGCGGGGATCGCCGATGCCGGACAACTGGAAACGGCCGTCAATATCATCCCGGGGGTTGTCGAGAACGGTCTGTTCGTAGGTCTCGCTGATATCGTCATCGTCGGACAGGATGATGGCCAGTGTCGTGTCATGGAGCGACGCTGAGCGAAGCCACGAAGCCGAGCGACGCGGATGCCGCGGGCGTTATGGGACTCCAGTGACATGCACGCCCACGCCGTGGTGGAAGACGAGTTGCCCACCCAGGTCACTGGCGAGGATGAGACCTGCCGCAGCGGCAACGGACAGGGCAATCCAATAGGGCAGCCATCGCCTGGTATGGTCGCGACCGAGCGCCAGCGGCAGCCGGCCAAGACAGATGACGACAAACAGGAGCAGGCACACCGTCGCCGCATCCTCGTGGTCCTGGATCTTCTCTGCTATCTTGCCCGCCTCGCGATAGTCGGCGGCGCTGGCATTGCCGGTGATGACGGCAACCAGTGCAGACAGCGTGCCGAAGAGGAGCAACCGCCACGTCGTTCGGTGCCAGTCCGGACGTCCTCCCAGGACAGCCAGCACGTCAATCGACACGGCCAGCAGCAGCAGGACGATGGGAAAGTGGACGACAGCAGGGTGCCAGGGCATGGGCGAGGCGACATGATGAGAGAGGAACAGCTTCTGGCGGGTGTTGGACGATAGCCGACCTCACGGCCGAGGGCAATCCCACCGACCAACGCCGGACGATACGCTGGCGCCCACCCACAGGTGATCACCCAATCGATACGGGAAGATTCCGATGACAGATCTCGCGACACACATTCAGCAGATTCGCATCTGTGATACGCACGAGCACCTGCACAAGGAGGATGAGTGGGTTAGAAACGGGCCTGCCGATGTTCTGCAGGATCTGTTTCAGAATTACGTGCCCGCTGACCTGATTTCGGCTGGTGCCTCCGATGAAGCCGTCCAGCGACTGACCGCTGAGGGCGACGTGGCAGAGCGCTTCGACGACATCCGCGCCGCCTGGTCCGCCATTCGCCACACCGGCTATGGCGAGGCCGTTCGGCACCTGGCGACCGAGCTGTATGGCCTGCCCGATAATTTCGGCCCTGCTGATCTAATCGCCGCACAGCCAAAGCTGGATGCGTGGCGCCAGCCAGGTGGCCGACGCCGACTCCTGGAGGAGACGGCCGGTCTGGATCATGTGCAGACAGACGACTTCTGCTGGCAGTGTCCACCGGATCCTTCCGGGCCCGACTTCTTCTTCTATGACATCAGCTGGGCGGGATTCTGCAATGGCATCGTGGATGCCGAGTCTCTGCTGGCCGAGACGGGGATCGAGGTCTGCGATGTGGGTAGCCTGCGCGAAGCGATGGCCGTCATCTTCAGCAAGCATGCTCACCACGCCATCGCCGTGAAGGCGCAACATGCCTACAACCGGACCCTGAGATGGACAGAGCGCACTGATGCGGAGGCCGCCACCATCCTGCCAGATGTGCTGCGAGACGGGGAGAAGATTCCCGCCGAACGTCGGCAGATCCTGGGAGACTGGTGCTGGGCGCGGGGTGTGGAACTGGCAATCGAACACGATCTGCCCTTCAAACTCCACACCGGCTACTACGCCGGGAACAACCGGATGCCCGTCGACCGGATCCGGCCGGGACACCTGGCTCCCCTCCTGGCCCGGTATCTGGATTGCCGCTTCGTCCTCATGCACATCGCCTACCCCTACTCCGGCGAATTGGTGGCGCTGACGAAACACTACCGGAATGTCTACGCCGACCTGTGCTGGGCCTGGTCTATCGACCCCTATTCGTCGGCCGATTTCGTTCGACGTTTCCTGCATGCGGCACCGGCCAACAAACTCTTCGCCTTCGGCGGAGACACCGGATGGCCGACCTCCGCCGCCGCCTACGCCTTCCAGGCCCGCCAGTGGCTCACCCGTGCTCTGCAGGCTGAGGTGGACGAGAGATTGATGACGGAAGCGGATGCCATCGCTGTGGCCGATCGTATTCTGCGTGAGAATCAGATGGACTGCTTCAACGTCGATCAGAAGCGGACGGCCGCCGGCTGACGACGTGACACGATCGCCCTCACGCCCAGGTCTGGAACGCCGCCTTCAGGCCTTCACGGCATTCGCCTTCACGTAGGCCTCGATCCGCTCTGCCGTGTTGGAATACGGGAAGGTGCCCCCCGGCGGGAAGTAGTAGTGGTATTCAGCGTATTCCAGATCGTAGGGCTCACCCATCCGCTTGTTCTCTTCCAGGCCGAACAGGCGGATGTACTGACGATCGGCTGTCTCGTCATCCTCACCCAGTTCGGGCAGCTTGAGCCCTTCCTTTGCCAGTCTCTCCTTCAAGCGACTGCCGTGTGCGCCAGCCGGCCCTTGTGACTTGTTCGTCGCCATGGACGCGATCTTCTGCTCCAGGTGCGGCGAGATATCCGTCACATGGTTGTATGGCGAGCCAGGACGCATGACCCAGTAGTACTTGTCGCGAACCAGATGGGGTTTCATCCCCGCCTGCACCTGCTCCGGATAATCCTTGGCCATCCCCGCCATCCAGCAGGCCGACTCCACCAACTGGCCGGTGATGTAGTGGTCGGGATTCTCTTCCCAGAGGGCCCACGGATGGAAGCTCATCACCGTATCCACCTGGAGATGGCGGAAGAGATAGATCAGCCGACAGCGCTGCTCCAGCATCGAGTTTTCTTCCTGCCGGTGATTGCGATACCCGAGATTGAAGACCTCCTCGATCCCAAGGCTGTTCGCCAGAGCTTCCACGTCGACTTCGTTGCTCTTGATGGCATCCCCAAGGGTCCCGGGGCCGCACTTCTCGTCATTCGTCGTCTGAATGATGAAGGCCTTGTACCCTTCGGCAACCAGTTTGGCAACCAATCCGCCAGAGCACAGGGGCATGTCGTCCGCGTGAGCCTGGACGATGCCGAGCACCTTGCCCTCATGTGGCCGGGACTCGTCGAATCGGTCGACACGCACCGGGCCATGCGTCGTGTCTTCTTCGTACCAACCGTCGTGCATGGTCTGCCCCCTGCGGGTGGTGGTTCGTTTCGGAAGGCGTCAGCGAATCGCCGGTGACTCAGTCACCCGCCGCAGCCTTGAGTTCCTTGAGCCTGGCCGCCTCGGGCAGATCCTTGTAGTAGGCATCGAGGGGATAGCAGCCTGAGACCATGCCATTACGTGGTGCCGTCGTGCAATCGGAGAACGTGCGGCAGATGAGCTTGCGCACCATCTCCCCCTTCTCCAGGACATCTGCGGGCAGATCGGGATAGGACAAGACCATCCGTCCAAGACCGACGAAGTCCACTGCGCCGTCCCGAATCAGCGCCTGCCCCACGTGTGGCAGGTATTCCTGCAGATACGAATACCCCGATCCCACGATGGCCAGATCCGGGTAACGTGACTTGATCGCCGCAACCGTGTTGATCTGCCGCGCGACACCCACGAGAGGATCTTCCGGGGGCTGGTAACCGTCGCTGGGCGGGAACAGGGCTGGACGCTGAATATGAGGATTGTAGTACGGCGAACCGCAGGACAGATTCACGAGGGTGATATCCAGCTCCCCGAGCAGATCCAGGAATCGGAAGGTCTCTTCCAGATTCACTCTCAGTGGGTCGCCCGGTTCAAGACCAAAGCCGTATTCATACGGCAGGCAGTCGTCGAATTCTTCCGGAATGCCGGGTCCGAGCTTGTTGCCCACAGCCCCATCGGGGTCCGGTTTGAAGGGGACGATATCGAAGGCGGAGAGTCTGACACCGATCGCGATCGGTTTACCTCCTGCCCCGGTGCTGGCGCGGATTCCCTCAACAATCTCACGCAGGAATCGGGTCCGATTCTCGAAGGAGCCACCAAAGTCACCTGGGCGCGTGTGCGCACCGAGCAATTCATGCCCGAGATACCCGTGACAGTGCTTCACATCGACAAAGTCGTAGCCGATATCGTGGGCAATCCCGGCGCCAGTGATGTAGCAGTCGATGATCCGGCGCAATTCGTCGTCCGTGACCAGGGGCTGCTCGGGATCGACGTGGAACTTGCGATCCAGGATCGGATTGTGATGAGCAATCACCGGCTCCATTCGATCCTTGCGAAAGGGACGGCAGAAACGCCCAGAGTGCGTCAACTGCAGCCCCACGACAAAGTCGTCTGTCTCGCCATAACGCTCGCGGTGCGCGGCCAGCAGGACCTGGTGCAGTTCGGCCAGCCCACTTCGATTCTCTTCGCGAGCCATCAGCTGATTAGGATTCGCCCGTCCTTCGGGGACCACGGCGCAGGCTTCACCACCCCAGATCAATTTGGCGCCAGAGATACCGAAGTTGTGCCAGCGTCGTTTGACCTGGTCTGTGGGTTGTCCGTCATCGGTGCCATCCCAGCCTTCCATGGGATGAATACAGAAGCGATTGCCCGCCACCAGTCCGTCTCCCACGGCCAGAGATCCGGCCAGCGGCGAGTCGGGTGCAGAAAGGATGCTGTCGTCGACGGGCAATTGCACATCGAGTCCCTGCAGATGGGTTCGAAGGTCGGCGGCCGTCTTGAAGGCCGACACACGGGGATATCTGGATCGTTCTGCCACGATCGTGGCTCCTTTGGCGAATCAGGTCAGAGTGAGGCGTCGTGAGCGCCTGGCGGGCGGGTCAACAGGCGGCTGGCGATGGTCAACCCAGCGACCATCATACCCAGGCTCACCCACTGTGCCCATGTCAGCCCCAGGGCCGCCTCCGGATTGCGGCGGATAAACTCTACGAGCAGGCGCGAAGTACCGGCCAGCAGCAGATATACGCTGAAGCTGAGTCCGGGCCAACGCTCGAACCAGCGTCTCGTGGTCCACAACAGCGCAAAGATCGCCGCACCTGCCAGCGTCTCATACACCGGCGCGGGGTGGACAACCTCGTTGGTGGGAACCACACCGTTGGGATAGGCCATCCCCCATGGTAGATCGGTGGGAATACCGTAGTCCCCATCGCCGGCCAGCTGACAGCCGATACGACCAATCCCATAACCGATGGCCAACCCCATACCGACGGCATCGGCCACGTGGGGCAGTGGCGCAGCGTGCCGACGGATGGTCCAGATCACCAGCCCCGTGGCCAACAGGAAACCACCGTGCCACGTCAACCCGCTGCCGGAGAACACGGCACTCAGAGTGTCTCCCCAGTCAGCCCATGGGGGCAATTCGAAGATGACGAACCAGCTCTTGGCACCGATCAAGCCACCAACGACGGCGGCCGTCACCAGATTGGAGGCCAACTCCGGATCGATCTTGCGGCGCTGCAACTCGCGCTTGATGACGTAGTGGGCAACGAGAAATCCCAGCACCACCATGGGACCGAAGGTGGGCAGGCGGAAGGATCCGATCTCAAGCCAGTAGGGATACAAGCAGATACCTCATCAGGGCTTACGTCGTGCTCGATGCCTGTTGCCCGAGAAGCGCCACTTGAGCGCGCACCGCCTCGGTCAACTCGCGGTAACGTTCGTATTGGGACAACCCGGGCCGCTCGGCGACAACGGCCGGCGTCACCGGTGCACCACAGCGGATCCGGACAGGGTGACGCCGAGGGCGTCGGCTGCTGCCAGGCAGCACATCAAGGCTGCCCGAGACATGGACGGGAATGACGTCACAGTTCAGTTCCAGGGCCAGCAGACCAATCCCGGCTTTGAAGCCGCGCAGATGACCACCCGGTGAACGACGGCCTTCGGGGAAGAGCAGGATGGATTGTCCGTCGCGCAATGAACCTGCAAGACGCTTCAGGCCGTCCTCGATCCGTTCACTGCGGTCCAGGCGCATCCCCCCCATCATCCAGGACCACCAGCCAACCTCCCAACCGCGTCGTTCCACAACATTTTCTTCAACGGCCAGCACGATATCCCCAATGCGAGACCGCAGAGCCAGGCTGATCGCAATCGCATCCAGATCACTGACATGATTGGCCGCCAACAGACAGGGACCCGTGGTGGGCAGATGCTGCAGACCATCCACGCGCAGAGACAGGTATCGACGCAGAGGTCGGGCCGCAATCGCCCATAGACACCTTCGGAACGCACCAACACGGGGCGTATCATCCGAGGGTGAAGCGATTGCCTCTGCCCAGTACGGCGCCTCACTCGCTTCCTCATCAGCTTCTGCCGTCAGCGCTCCCCCACGACTGGCCGCGGCCAACGGCTCACGCCACCGAGTGAGAAGATCTGCCAGATTCATCTGACTGCGATCGATGCGCTGCAAGTCATCCTCACCCACGTGCGGCTCGAGCCAGGCGGCGAATTCGGCGATCATCAACGAGTCCAGCAGCGTATCCAGTGGTGCCGACGCCAGCGAGCGAATTTCAGCCGACTCGAGTCCGGTTCGACGGTGCAGCCACTCGTAGACCGGCCGCTCCCATTCTTCGCCACCCACACGCTGTCCGGATGGGTCGGGATGCATGGCCAATTCGGCGACCAGAGCTTGACGATCTGTGGCCCCATCATCCAGTCGAGGCAGGGGGCGCTCGCGCACGTGCAGTCTCTGGATGCGCTGATACGTGGGCAGTTCCCGTGCCCGGGCATAGATCCGCCCTCGTAACTGCTGCTCGGCAGCGGTCGCATCGCCCTGAGCCGCCTGACGGGTGAGAACAGCGACGCCGCGTACCTCTTCTCCGCCCGTACGCGGCGATGGCACGCCGACGACGGCGATTTCTGCTACATCGGGCAGGTCATCGTAGAGCGACTCAACCTCTTCCGGGTACACATTCTTGCCCGCACCGGTAAGGATCAGGTCTTTGCTGCGTCCGTCCAGATACAGGAACCCATCGCCGTCGAGGTGGCCGATGTCTCCCGTGTGCAACCAACCGTCGACCAGTTGTGCCTCGGTGATGTCGGGTCGTCCCAGGTACCCGGACATCACATTGCCGCCCCGCACCAGGACCTCACCTCGCACCCCGGGATCAGTGGCCCCGTCGATGAGAACCTCGATACCGGGAAGGGGCTGCCCGACCGAACCGCGGCGAATATGTCCGGGCTGATTGACCGTCACGATCGGCGCCGCCTCCGTCAGGCCATACCCCTCGTGCACGGCGATCCCCAGATCGGCGCACGCGTCGAACAACCTGTGACTCAGAGGCGCCCCACCACTGACGACGAGTCGCAGGTGCTTCAGTGCTCTTGCCTCCGGACCATTGCCCTGTGTGCCGGCCGGTGCCACCCGGCGCAGGCGGTCCACGAGCAATTGCAGGATCCGTGGTACGGTGATGATCGCCGTCGTCCCCGTCTGCGTCATGGTCTCAATGATCCGCCGACTGTTGAGACTGTCGACGAAGCTCGTCGTCGCCCCTGCCCACAGAGACATCAACAATCCCCCGGTGAATTCCAGGCCGTGATGAAGAGGGAGCAAAGAGAGAATCTGATCGGTTGATTCGACGGGCTGCACCTCTGCCAGAGCCACCACATCGGCAACGAAATTGCCGTGCGTCAGCACGACCCCGCGAGGATCGACCCGCGTGCCGGAGGTGAAGATGATGGACGCATCCATCTGCGCATCCAGGACGGGCTCGTCGAACTCGATTGCCGGTTCGTGCGCCGGGGCGAGCTCAACCTGGCCACTGTCCAGATCGATCCGGACCAACGACTGCTCCGGATTGAGCCCACTCAGTACGGATGGTACCGCGATCAGAGCCCGGGCATCGACGTAGTCGACGAGCCGTTGGATCTCGTCTTGGGGTGTCTGCGGATCGACCGGCACAACGGCCAGGCCCGAAATCGAAGCGGCGAAATACGACTGCACCCACTCGAGTCCATTGGCTCCCTGCAGAAGAACTCGGTCATGTGCTACCAACCCGGCCTGCTGCCATCCAGCCGCCCTGCGTTCAACCTCAGTGGCCAGCTGTGCGTAGGTCTGCTGAACCAGTCTCCCCTGCCGGTGCATCTGCAGGGCGACTCGATCCGCGTGCCGCTCACACGACCAGCGCAACAGATCAGCCAGCGTCTCGATCTGGGATTCGGCCTGCAGCCGTTCTTCGCCGGCACCCAGTTCATCTGGCGACTCGGGCAGAATCGCTTCTGCCTCTTCGCGCAGCACGTGACGCCGGACACCCGGGATGTGAACCTGAGCGATGTAGTGAGACCAATCGATCCCGCGGACGTCGAGACTGAAGTCCTGCTGCTCATCCAGGGGCAGGGCCTCAAACAGCGTTCGCGTCGCCGTCGTCTTGAAGCAGCAGTCCAGATTCGTATACGGATGATAGATGTCGGTGTAGTAGAGGACACGCTGCAACCGGACCTTTGCCGTCCCGAGGAAGCGCCGCTGACGACTCGACATCTTGTAGAATGGCAGTTTTTCGCCCAGCCACTCACGCACCTGGATGGGCCACATGTAGGCGAGATGGAAGATCAGGCGGAATGTGCGCAACGAGGGATACCGCCACACAGGCAGTTTCGGCGCCTTCCCGTCGCGATCGAGCATGGGCGCGGCCAGGAAATGTGCCCGTACATACTCGAAGACTTCGCTCACCCGAACAGGATTCTCGTCACCCGTGGCGATGTGGTAGACCTGGACATGATCCGGTGTCGCCGTCGAGGCGGCAGCCAGCGTCGTGTTCACCACCTTGTCCACGGGGATCAGATCGAGGGTGATGTCTTGCCGGGCAGGAAAGTCGGGAACCATGCCCCGGCCATAAGCAGCCAGCAACGGGTCCATCACCTTCAACCCTGTGATCCAGCCTGGCTCCGGATCCAGCAGACTGCTCTCGATAATGCTGGGTCGCACAATCACCAGCGGCAGATCGCGGCGGTGCAGGGTCAGCATCTGCTCCCCTACCGCCTTCGTATACGTGTAGACATCATTCCAGCCGTGCGCCCGCGCGCGAGACATGCCCTCGTCCACCAGTCGGCGATCAACCCATCGCTGCCGGCGTTCCTCGGTCAGACGGTCGAGGCGACTCTTGGTCAGTTTGCGCGACAGGCTCTTGTGCTGCGCCAGAATCTCACGTTTAAATCGACGGGTCTGCTCTGCGGATCGAGAGGCGTCACGGGTCCGCTCACACACGGCGCGACAATCGGCCACATCGGCAACTGGATCGTAGGCCGGTGGCAGCCCTTCGATGACCTGGCGCATGTCACGATCCAGTGGCAGCTCTTCATCGGCAATGACGCCGTGGCGTTGTCCATTCACGTAGGCTGTGGAGACATGGACGAAATTCACAGGCCTGCCGCTCTCGTGCGCCAGTTCGAGCAGCGCCATGGGACCGTCGATATTCGCCTGCAGGGAGACGCTGAGGGGTTCATCGAAAACGACGGTCGCCGCGCTGTTGAAGATCGTGTCGACCTCAGAGATGATGCGTGCACGTTCCGTCGGGTTCATACCCAGATCGGCCTGACGCTCATCGATCGCGATGGGAACGACCTTGTCCCTGAGTCGCTGCCAGCGCTCAGGATCGGACCGCAATGCCTCGAACAGCGAGGTCTCAAACAATTCTTCAAGTCGCTGAGCCGGCTCGATGACCTGGCCATCTGCCCGGCGACGGGGGCGGATGAGGGCGTAGATCCGCTCGACCTCATCTCCGAGTCCACTCAGGATCTTGGCGATCAGCGCCTGGCCGACGAAACCGGTGCCGCCGGTCACGAGCAGACAACGACCACGGAAATACTGTCGGATCATCGGAAAATGGCGAAAGTTGATCGCATCGGGGATCGCATCGGGAAGAGGGCCAAGCTAGCCTAAGCGGAGCGGAAACCGCAAGTTACAGCAGTTGACGAATATAAGGTTCGAGTTGGGAGGGCGCCAAAACTCACACACCATTGCCTGTACCATCACCTCGGGGGCTGGCATCCTCATCGCGTGCGGGTTCTGTCGGAGCATTGGAGGGAACGGTGGCGTCACCGGACGTGCCGTCCGGTGAATGCTCCTCGGCCTCCAGCCCCTGTCCGGTGATGTAGGGATGCGGTACGCTGGCCTTGATCGACCGGCGCAGGGCATCGGCTGCCTTCTGTCGTCCCTTTGACATGATCTGAACAAGGTAGCCTGCCAGGGGTCCGTCGACCATGTACACTCGATCCACGCAGGTCGCCGGATTATCTTGCAGCCCATCCTCTTGCCTCCTCGTGAGATTCGCTTCATGTCCTGTACCTGGGCCCTGATCGCCAATCCATCAGCCGGTTGCGGCCGCCCCCGTCGCCTGGTCGAAGCCTGCGTCGCTGGACTGCAGTCCACTGGCCTCGGTGTGGACCTGAGTTGGTCGACCGGGCCGGGCCATGCCACCCGGCTCGCCAACGAGGCCGTCGAGTCAGGGACCTCGGGAATCATCATCGCAGGTGGTGACGGCACAATCAGCGAGGTGCTGCAGGCGCCATTGCCGCCGGACCTGCCTATCGGCCTGCTGCCCTGCGGCAGCGGCAATGACCTGGCTCGGAGCCTCGGAATTGCCCGCGGGCGTCGGGCCATCGATGTCATCCTGGCGGGCCACGGAAGACAACTGGACCTGGGCCAATGCGGTCACCGACGCTTCGCCACCGTCGCTGCCTGCGGCCTGGATGCGGCGGTCAGCGAAGCGAAGCTGACAGGTCATGCTGCCCTGCCCGGGACTGCGGGCTACGTGTGGGCGACGCTCAGAACTCTGGCACGCCATCAGCCGACTCGCCTCCGAATGACGGGCGACTTCGGGACCATCCAGATGAGCACCTGGCTCGTGGCCACGGCAAACACGTCCTGCTATGGTGGCGGCGTCCGCATCGCACCGAATGCGCAGCCGAACGACGGGCTGTTCGACGTCGTCATCGTCGATGGCGCCCTCTCGCATTCGGCTGCCCTGACTCTGTTGCCCCGGACGCTGTTCGGTCGGCATCTCCCCCACCCAGCGATCCGTGTGGAACGCACACCGTGGCTGCAGATCGAGCCCATCGATTCTGATCAGCAGATCCTGCATGCAGACGGCGAGCGTCTCGGCCATGCCCCGGCGACCTTGTGCATGCAACCGGGCGCCTTGCGCATTCTCACACCAAGGCCGGCCGATCGGTGACTTGGCGATGACTTGGGGTCGTGACACACGTCACGGCCAGGATCGTGTGGCGATTGCTTTTACCGTCTTGTATCAGTTCACCTCTTTCATCATATTGGGCGCCCCGTACGATCTGAGATCCGAACCATTGCAGGATATCAGCCCGGCCGGGTTCTCGTTTCTCAAGACACCTGATCCCCCACCCCACTTCGGCGACTGCATGGCCACTCGGGCCCAGAAGATCCGTCTCGCCCTCTTCCTCGTCTTCAGTACGTGTGTGCTGGCGGGGTTTCTGCTCATCGTCGCCGGCGCTCAGTTGCTGCGGCAGCGAGTGGTGTACAACATCGAGTTCGAGGACTCGATTGGCGGGCTCACGGCAGGCGATCCAGTCAAGTATCAGGGCGTCACCGTCGGACGCGTGGAGAACACACACGTATCGGCAGATGACATCAGCATCATCGTTGTTGAGATCTCTCTGGAGGCCAAGAAGGTTCCCAGTGCGATCCGGGAAGACACCCAGGCTCGTTTATTCAGTCAGGGCGTGACGGGCCTCAAGTACATCGAGCTGGTGGCAGGATCGGTCCACTCTCCTGCACTTCCACCAGGTGCCACGATCCCGGCCCGAGCCACCTTCCTGGCCAATGCAGAAGAGCGCGCCGATGTGATGCTGAATAAGATCGAAACGCTCCTCGGCAACCTGGGCGATCTGACCAATGCCGACAATCGGCGTCAGTTCTCGCAGCTGCTCAGTGCCGGTGGCAAGGTCATGGTGAATGCGAACAACCTGCTGGCGCAGAACGAAGACGACCTGCACGCCACACTGCGCAACCTGGCCCTGATCACAGACAACCTGGCAGCCACAACGGGGAGCATGCGGGCCACCATGGATTCCCTGCACAATGCCGTCGCCGCGGAAGAAATGCGACAGACTGCCACGAATCTGCGCCTCACAGTGGAGGCTCTCAGACACCAACTCGAGGGTCCCGTACCTGAGTTGCTGGCACAACTGACCTCAATGGCCGGCAACATCAACACGACGGTGACGCATGTCGACAACACGGTATTGCAGGGCCGCAAGAACATCCTCGATGCCATGGAAGATCTCGAAGAGACCTTGCTCAATGTGCGCCAGGCGTCAGAGTTGATCCGCGAGGATCCCTCCATCCTCATCCGTGGTCGGGCCGAGGACTAAGTCATGGCACAACGATTCCGTCATCCACAACACATCCTGCTCCTGCTGGCTCTGCTGGTGGCCTTGAGCACATCCTGCTCGCAGTTTATCGGTGGCAAGACCGAGATTCGCGAACGCCGCAAGTTCATCATCGAAGCGGCGCCCCTGCATCTGTCGCTGCCCCATTCAGAGCGCCCCTACGAATACCGTGTCCTGCTCGAAAGCTTCTCCGTCTCCCGGTTCTACGAGCGCGATCAGCTCATCTACCGACTCTCCCCCGAGGAGATCCGTGACGATCGCTACAACACCTGGGCCGTACGCCCCAGTGACATGATCACGGATGCCGTCGAGTCGTATCTGAAGCAGGCACAGCTCTTCACCGACCTGCGTCAGTCTTTCCTGGACGTCAATCCCGATTTCACATTCAGCGGCTCGGTACGGGCCATCGAACGATTCGACTCCGGCGATCGCTGGTATGTCCGACTCGACGTGGACCTGCAATTGGTAAACCAACAGAATCAGATCATCTGGCAATTCCCTTTTGAGCCGGTTCAGGAAGAGGTCTTCGACGCAGACCCGGTCTTTGCCGTGCAGGCCATGCGGGAACTGGTCCGCTACAACATGGAACGCGCCATCCGCGACCTTGACCGCAAACTACTGATCCGCAAGCTGCAGACAGCAGGACAGGATATCTCCTTCCTCCTCGACAATGAAAATGGTGGCGCCGTCGCCGATACGATCGCCGACGACTCAGTGGAAGAGATGCCTCGCTCCACGCAGGACTACGTCGTCCTGCCCGGCACGCTGATCACGGAAGAGGAAGGGGCACCATGAGACATGGTCTCTCTCTGATGTTCGCCATCCTGCTTCTCACGACGGTGGCGGGGGCTGATGAGAGCACGTGGTCGGTACCTCCCGCACGGGCGCAGCTTCAACGTGATCAGGTTCTGATACCGAAGGGCAAGGGACTGCTCTTCGTGCCCGCCATGACGTTGAGCAACGAACCCAGCTATCAGATCTTCCGAGACGGGCGGCTGATCAAATCTGTATCGCCAGGCATTGGTGCACCCCTGGATCCGGGGACCTATGAGGTACGCCTCGGGTCGGGACTGAATTCTCAGAGATTCAGCAAGACCGTGCCGATTTTCGAGGGCGAGAGGACCCTCGTGAAGCCCGATTGGGCGGGTCTCGTGATCGATGTGCTCGACAATACGCGAACCAGCGTCAATGAGAGTTACGAGTTGCTCGATGCGACGACAGGCGAGACCTACGGTCTTGGCTTTGGTATCGAGGAAGAACGCGGCGAGCGAGTGCGCACCTGGCTGCTGGAGCCAGGTGTCTATCACGTGGTTCGCGTTGGTGAGTCATTTACGACGATCCGCAAGTTCAGCGTCCAGTTATTGCCCGGCACCCTGACCCAGCGCAACATCATCTACGATTCGGGGTCGGGCGACTTCATTGGCTTCTACCCTCGTCTGGTCGATCAGACACAGGCCGCCCGCGCCGCATCTGCCATCCTTTCGCAGACCGAGTTGTCGGGGGCCGTACAGCTGAACACGTCTCAGAACACGGGTGGCGACGATCGTGCCAGTCTCAACTTCACGATCCAGGTGTTCAATCGCACGCGCTATAGCTCCGATCGCGATTTCGCCAGCATCCGCTTCATTCTCGAGCAGGGCGCCACAAAGGAAGAGGGTGAAGATCTTCGCAAGAGCAGCGATCGCGCCGAGATCCGTGCGACCTACATCCGCCGTCTGTCGCCCCGATTCGGTCCGTACCTCCGAGGCGTCGTACAGACGGTGCTGTTCTCCGAAGATGCCCGCTTCGCTTCGCCTCAGGATTTTGTTCGCACGCTCCAGAATGGTGCCGTCGACACGCTCCGCGCACGAGACAAGCTGACCATAGCTCCCTCTCTGTCGCCGCTCACATTCCGCGAGGGTGTGGGCATCAACTCACAGTTGGTCCGCAGTTTTCCCCTCAACGTGGATCTTCGGTTCGGCCTGGGCGCAGAGCAGAGACTGGTGACGGACAACTTCAAACTCGGCGAAGTTGAGGGACACCGAACGATTGAGGAATTGAAGTCGACATCCAGTACCGGCCTGGAGGCCCTGCTGATCCTGGACGCGCGCCTCTCGCGCTACGTAAATCTCGACTCCGAATTCGACCTGCTCATGACATCGCAGGATCGAGCCGACTGGTTCTTTACCTGGGAGAACCGACTGCGCCTTGCGTTGACGAGTTTCATCAATCTCGACCTCGTCGCCGATCTCGAGCGCAACACAACCCTCGACGACACGCAGGGCCACGAGCAGGTTCTGGTGCGTTTTTCCCGCTTCTTCTGATCCCCCCATGGCGGTCCGCCTCGAGCTGAGCGACGACGTCCTCCACGTCTCGGGTCCACTGACCGTTGCCAGCATTGGCCAGGCGCAGGCGCAACTGGAATCACTGCTGCAATCCTCGACGATCCGATCTCTTCGCGTCGATCTGAACGCAGTGGATCGGCTCGACACGGGTGGCGTCGTCTGGGTGGAGCGTCTGACCAGAATTGGGCTCGCGCACAATTGCGAACTGGCCATTGGCGATCTGCCAACGGCGCTGCGGACCTTCTACGAATCCGTCGCGCCCTCTCCCCCGCCAGCAATGACACCGGTCGATGCTGTGCAGACCGATGCTGCAGAGGGCGACTCGGCTCAACCCGCTGAGAGTTTCGACCATCGCGCCGAGGACATGCTCGATCGTCTCGGTGATCGAGCCTACCGTGACGCCCATGCTGCCCTGGACTTCCTCTACGTCATGTCGGATCTGGCATGGGCCTCTGTCGCCGGCCTGTTCCGGCGTCGCGGCATCCGGCAGGGCTCCTTCATCGAGCAGGCAAGCATCATCGGCGCCGACGGGGTGGGCATCGTCGCCCTCGTGCTGTTTCTCGTGGGGGGCGTCTCGACCTTACAGGCTGCGGCTCAGTTACGGCAATTCGGCGCCAATGTGCTGGTTGCGGACCTGCTCGCCATCGGCATCACGCGTGAGCTGGGTCCCCTCATGACGGCGATCATGATTGCCGGGCGCTCCGGTTCAGCCTTCGCGGCCGAAATCGCCACCATGAAATTCACAGAGGAGATCGACGCCCTGCGGACGATGGCATTGGATCCGCTGAAGCTGGTGGCGGTTCCGAAGATGTGGGCCATGCTGCTGAGCCTGCCGCTGTTGACGATCATGGCAGATTTCGTCGGTCTGCTGGGAGGCACCGTGACCGGCGTCCTGTCACTGGATATCTCACCGACAACCTTTTACAGTCGCGTCGCCAATGCGCTGTTGCTGAAGGACATCGTCACAGGACTCATCAAGTCGGTCTCCTTCGCATGGATCATCACCACAATCTCGGTATACCGTGGGCTGCAATTCCGTGGCGGTGCCTCAGGCGTTGGCAATGCGACGACCTCTGCCGTGGTCACATCCATCTTCGCCATCATCGTCCTCGACCTGACATGGGGCCTCATCTTCTACCTGCGATGAGCGACGAAGCCATGTCATCCAATCCTCTGCACACAGACACCCCGGTCGTCGAAGTCAGGGAATTGTGTGTCTCCTACGGCACAGACGAAGATGAACGACGTGTTCTGGAAGGTGTCGACCTGCACGTCGAGGCTGGCGGCCTGCTGTGCATCGTTGGAGGTTCGGGCTGCGGCAAGAGCACCCTGCTCAAGACCATCGTTGGTCTCGTCGAGCCACGCTCAGGCACGGTGCGTGTCCTCGGCCAGCCCCTGCATGAATTGGTGGAAGCCGAACAGGCCAAGTTGCTGCAGCGCGTGGGTGTCATGTTCCAGTATGGTGCGCTACTCAATTCTCTGTCCGTCGGCGAGAACGTGGCGCTGCCATTGCAGATGCACACCGATCTACCCGCCGATCTGATCGACGATCTCGTGCGGACCCGCCTGCGCCTGGTGGGCCTGGATGGCACAAGAGACCTGTTGCCCACACAATTGTCCGGTGGTATGCGCAAGCGTGCTGCACTTGCTCGCGCCATGAGTCTGGAACCGGAGGTCCTGTTCTGCGACGAGCCCGGCGCGGGACTGGATCCCCAGACGGCGGCCGGTATCGATCGCCTGCTGCTGTCGCTGAACGAACAACTGGGGATGAGCATCGTGGTGGTGACACACGAGTTACTCAGTATCGACCGCCTCGACGGCGATCTGATCATGCTCGACGAAGGGAGTGTCGCCTTTGCAGGAACCGTTTCCAGCGCGCGCCAGGCGGACCTGCCGGGCCTGCAGCGATTCTTCCACCCTGACACCGAGATCGAAGTGGCCAGTTCATGAAAATCGTACTCATCGCCGCTCTCAACGACGAGCGGATCATCGGCCGGAATGGCGACCTACCCTGGCACTACCGACAGGACATGCAGCATTTCATGGCCACAACCATGGGAGCGCCCTGCATCATGGGCCGCCGCACATACGAGTCTTTCCCACGACGTCCCCTGCCCGGTCGACCCAATCTCGTTCTCTCACGACAGGTCGACTACGATCTCGCCTCGGGTGCGCAACGATTTGAGAATCTGCCGACGGCCCTTGACCACTGTCGCCAGCAAGCAAGTGAATGTGTCTTCATCTGCGGCGGACAGGGTGTGTACGAAGCCGCTCTGCCCCTGGCCCACCAGATGATTCTGACCCATGTACCGGATCGCGTAGATGATGGCGACACCTACTTCCCCGAGTGGAGCGAACAGGAGTGGGAGATCGTTGACGAGAGAGAAGAGGTCGGGTTACGTTACCTCACCTACGATCGCATCGCGGCTCCACATGTCTTGTCGACGCCCGACCCGATCGCTCCACTCTGAGCCGGCCACTGAAACGTGGCCTAGAAATGGTGTGAGACGTGCTCGAACGCGTCCAGGCGGCCCCGCCTGATCCGATCCTTGGTCTCTCCAGCGCTTTTGCCGCAGATGACCGTCCCAACAAACTGAACCTCGGCGTCGGCGAATACCGCGATGCCACCGGTGCGACGCCGGTCCTCGACGTGGTGCGAACGGCAGAGGCACGCGTCTATGATGCACCGCCGAACAAGCGCTACCTGCCCATTGACGGCACCCCCGAATACGGGAGTCTCGTCCGCGAGTTGCTCTTTGGTGCTGGCAAGGGAGAGGACGAGACCACCGTCACCGTCCAGGCCCCAGGTGGCACGGGCGCGCTGCGTGTGGCAGGAGATTTCATCTCCCGTCACTTCCCAGGCGCCAGGCTCTGGTTGTCGGAGCCTACGTGGGCGAACCATCCGAAGATTTTTGAGGCAGCCGGTCTCACGACGGCCGCCTATGCGTATTACGACGCTGCCTCCCACGGTCTTGACGCCGATCGATTGCTTGCTGCACTGAACCAGATCGAAGCGGGAGATGTCGTCCTGCTCCACGCGTGCTGCCACAATCCATCGGGTGTGGATCCAGATCTGGACACATGGAAGGCCATTGGCCAGGTCCTGGCGAAGCGGGGGATTCTACCACTCCTCGATTTCGCCTATCAGGGCTTCGGTGAGGGTCTGGAAGAGGATGCGGCCGGCCTGCGGGCAATGCGTGAACTGGTGCCCGAGATGCTGATCGCCAGTTCCTTCTCGAAAAACTTCGGCCTCTATCAGGATCGCGTGGGGGCACTGACCGTCGTCAGCGCTGATGCCGGTGCGGCTGCCAGTGTCTTGAGCCAGCTCAAGACCTGCGTCCGCACGAATTTCTCCAACCCGCCGGCTCACGGATCTGCCGTGGTCACCACGATTCTCAGTGACAGTGAGTTGCGGAAGCAGTGGCTTGAGGAACTGACCCGGATGCGCGAGAGAATCAATGGGATGCGTGGCGCCCTCGTCGACGGTTTACGTCAGCACGGGGCGTCGCAGGACTTCTCATTCATTGCTCGCCAGAAAGGCATGTTCTCATTCAGCGGTCTCGACAAGAGCCAGGTCGAACGCCTTAAGAGTGAACATGCCGTCTACATCGTCGGCTCCGGCCGGATCAATGTGGCCGGCGTGACACCGGACCGACTCGACACACTCTGCAAAGCGATTGTGAGCGTCATGTAGTTGCTTGCCGTGGATCTGTCCGGCTTCTCAGGTGACTGACAGGCTCTTCAGAAGACGGACAGATCCCGCAGGCGAGCGATGATCGGCGGCAATTGCTCGAGCACCGCATCGATCTGTGCCTCGTCGTTCCCCCAACCGAGACTGAAACGAACCGCTCCTGCCGCCAGCCTCGGCTCGACGCCCATCGCCAACAGAACGTGGGAGGGTTCGGGACGGCCTGAGGTGCACGCCGAACCACTGGCAGCGGCGACCCCAGCCTGATCCAGCCCTAACAACACCGCCTCGGCCTCGACACCGCGGAACGACACATTCAGCGTGTTGGCCAGACGCGGCGCGCCCGCACCGTGTACCACGACGTCGCCGATGCGCTCGATCAGTTGCCCCTCTAACCGATCGCGCAATCGTCGGAGTCTTTCCTGCGTCGAGTCACGATCGCCTCCAGCTGCCACCACGGCTGCACCAAAACCGACGATGCCTGCCGCATGCAGCGTCCCCGGTCGACGCCCCCTCTCCTGGCCTCCACCGTGCAGCAACGGCTCCAACTCGACGCCCGGCCGGATGTAGAGAGCGCCACAGCCCTTTGGGCCATTGATCTTGTGGGCAGAAATCGATACGAGATCCGCTCCCAGTACCTCGGGATGGACATCAACCTTCCCAAAACTCTGTACCGCATCGATGTGGAAGAGAATCCCCCGCTCTCGCAGTCCTGCACCTATCTGCTCCAGAGGCTGAAGGACACCGGTCTCGTTGTTGGCGTGCAGCAGGGAGACCAGCAGGGGCACCGGACCTGAATCGACGGCGTCCATGACCGATGCCGGATCGAGTTGGCCTGCCGAATCGACGGGATGATTGGTGATCCCGAATCCACGTCGTCCCAGAGCGACAGCCGAGTCGAGCACGGCGTGATGCTCGACGGTACTGATGAGCAGACGACGATGGTCTCCCGTCATCAATCGATCCGCCTCCAGCACGCCCTTCAGCGCCCAGTTGTCGGCCTCTGTGCCCCCGGCAGTGAAGTGCACGGTGGCCTCGTCAACATCGAGGGCCGCCGCGATCTGCGAGCGTGCGATCTCGACAGCATCGGCCGCTGCCCGACCTATAGCATGCAGACTGGAGGGATTGCCAAAGACCTCGCCCAGGAAGGGATCCATGGCAGATCTGACCTCGGGTCGCAGCGGCGTTGTGGCATTGTGGTCGAGGTAGATCACTTCCATCGCACCCAGAAGCTGATCGCTCGCAGAATCACCACACCATGCAACCGTTCTGCCGTGCTCTCAAAGACGGTGCCATCCGAGTAGGTGAACTTGTCGGCCTGGTCGGCCAACTCGATCTCGTCAGGTCCACGTTGTACCCGGACCGAATCGATGCCGCTCACACTGTCCTGCAGGAAGCCTTCCAGAGCGCCATCAAACAGATCAAGTCCCTCCATCCGATCGATCGCGCCCTGCCTCTGCCACTGCTGCACGGCATCCCACAGGTTGCTGCGATCCTCCTCGATCCGTGGCGCGATCATCAGATAGAGCGTGTAGACCTCGTCGCCTTTTAGGCTGACCCAGGAATTCTCGCCAGGGCCATAGTTCCATCGATTCGCGTAGATCTGATCGGCGCCCACCAGATCACGACGGTCACCATCCTTCGACGCATAGAGAAAAGCGAAGACCTCGCAGTCCTGCTCTGAACGTAGACGGATCTGCAACCGGTCGCCCTCGACCAGCGTCGCTCCCTCGGTGATTTCGATCTTCTCGACAAAACCGGCCTCTTCCCGCTTTGCCAGAAGATGGAATTCTACGTCGACATCTCGTTTCAGATCGGCGGTCTCGTCCCTCGCAGCCACGAGCTGATCCAATCGTGCTTGGGAAACGCGCGCCGTCCCCTGTTCAAGCAGGACGCCTGTGGCTGCATCAGCCAGGGCCAGGCGCAGATAGACCCATCTTTCGGCACTGCGTATCTGACCACCCAGCACCAATCCCTGCACCGGTGAAGCAGACCCGGTCAACTCACGCCAGGTCCCTGGCAGGATGCTACCCTTCTCGAATCGCATGGTGGGTGCCGGATCCTGCAAGACACCCGCTCCGGGTTTCACGACAACACCTCGATGGCCGAGAGCCGACAGCAACGCCGTCTCCAGGACCTGGCCGCTGGCGGGCGACTTCCCCCAATGATCCCGGAAGCCGAGAACGGTGACAGTATCGGGAAAGGACCACCCCTGTACCAGGCCTTGCAGGGCCGCTTCGGGCGCAGGACTGACATCCGAATCGCTGGCGAGACGTAACATGCCGCAACCCGAAGACAGGGCCAGCAACAGGAGGCCGATGCCCACCGTCGATAGGTTCCTCATGGGGCGACCTCACCATTCGTCTCCTCTGCAACATCACCTGGCACATCGCCTTCCACATCATCCTCCGTGTCACTGTGACCTGCTCCACCCGGCTCATCGTTCGGCGAATCGCCGCGATGGGAAAACTCGACGCCGGTGAGCAATTCCCGATGCAGTGCCACAAAAGGTATCGTGACGTCATCGACGGTGATTGCGGCCGGAGGCGGTGGCGCAGATGCCTGCCGATCCATCTCGCTGTAGGCCTGAGCGCTGCGGGCGCGCTGCCGGGCCTTCGCCCGAAACTGCCGCTCCATCAGGATCGACCCCAGGATTCGTCGACTGCGCTGCAGGATGGGGGCGCGCCGCTCATCGCGCTCTGAAATCTGATCGAGGACTCCATACAGGGCGGAGACGGCCGGTGGTCCCAGGCTGGGGATCAAGTCGATCAACTCTTCGTATCGATCACTCTGGTCGAGGCGGATCAGGATACTTGCCAGCAGCGAGTTCGTATCCGGATCGGCGGAGCCAAACTGTGCCAGTGTTCGTCGATATTCTCGGCAATACATCAATACGCCACTCGGGTCCGATGTGAAACGATGGGGACGATCGGTGAGCAGTCGTTGCAGATCTTCGTCTTCATGGATGCGGCGGCGCGCCGCCAGTTCCACAACGCCGCCCTGCTGGGAATCGTGGCCATCGATCTTCTCCAGCAATTCACAGGCACAGGCGACGATGGCCTGCTTCTTCATTTTGAACGTCGCCCATTCGTCGGCCTCGTCGAGGCCGTGATTCTCGATGAGCGCCAGGAGTTCGTCGTGGGCCCCCTCACCGAGATCGACCACTTCCATCGCGAGCCGGCGATATCCGGGCAATCGATCGAGACGAACACAGATACCGGTCAGGTGGCGAAGGATCTCGCGCTCGGTCAATGGCCCCGGGGCGTTCTCATCCACGACACCATCCACGCGCCGCACACGCGATCGCAACTGTCCCACGTGCGCAAAGACCCCGGCCGGATCCGAAGAGAGTGAAACCAGATACATCCACAGTGGATGGATGAGATCCAGCGCCTCAGGTTCGCCGTCGCTGTACGCGTCGAAGAAATCGCGCAGCCCTGCCGCACCCAATTCGACAACTTTCTGCAGAAACTGGGCCTTCGGCTTGGGCACGATGCCGCGACAGAATTCGGTCATCAACGGATGCCGATCGAAACGCCCGGCATCCCGGTAGTCGTGAAGTGCGTCAGCGAAGCTGGCCGGTTCCAGCGACTGACCCCGTCGCAGGGCCAGGTCGCGAGCCGCCCCGTGGATGATATCTCGATCGAAGAGGAACATGCGCGGGTAGTCGAAGATGTCCGCAATGCGTTCCATCTTCATCTGCGCCCACCTCTGCTCGAGGGTCTCGTCGAACAGATCGCGGCCGATCTCCCAGGGCTCGCGCGACCAGACATTGAGACCCTTCACCCGAATGAGGGCGGAGCGATAGCCGGCAATGAACTCTTCGACCTCGGATTTACCGGGATCCGGGTGCTCACGGCGATGGCGGTTGTGATCCTGCACGAGGCGACGCAGCAGGGGTTCACTCAGTCGCAGGCCAGACCAGTCCAGTCTGGTGCCATCCTCTCCGGCTTCCGGGGAATCGGTGCGACGCATGGCCCGGTGCCCGAAGTCGGTGAGCACATCCACGAGCAACAGGTAATCCAGCAGCATCCAGCCCGCATAGATGAGCCCCTCTGCAATGGCCCAATAGTCGTACCCCTTCTCTTCGGCCTGCTGCATCAGCAGCTCGGGCAGGTAGATCGTGCGTCGACGACGGCCGAGATGAACCGCCTGGTGATGCCTGACGTCCTGGAAGCACAGCAGCGTATCGCCGCGAACAAGGGTGATACTGACGGGGGCCTCGATCAGAGCCCTGCGCAGATTGGCAGGGACCTTCTTCAGCACACGCCAGAAGAACAACACACGCTCGTCGCCAGCATGGATCCGCGGAAGCCGCCGATCGTCCGGAAAATGGGGCAATCGTGTCTGCTGACCGAACAGAATGGCACGATTGGCGCCGGAAATGGATCGATTGACCTCGTCGTGACTGACGGCACCATCGAGGATCCCGAGATTGGCTTCAGCCGTCGTGGTGACGGCATACGCATCGGCGGCAGATCCGGATCCGGTTGGTGTGGCGGGGGTTGGCATTGGACCAATATACACAGGGGTTGCCCGGTGAGGTGAACGCCGACGAAGAGGCGCCGGTGAATGAGAAGGGGTGACAGATGCTCGTGTGCAATGTTATCATTGAAGTTACGTATGATGACACACACAAAATCTCGACTCCTCGACCTTCTGACGACGGTTTGTACTGCCGCCCTGCTCGCCACGGTGGCCTGCAGTTCGCCGCCGGCTCCGAAGCGCGTCGACACTGACCCTGTGGCCAGTGCCGGGGCGGATGTCTCCGTATCTCTGGGCACGACAGTCACACTCGACGGCAGCGCATCGCGCGACGATGATGGCGACCCGCTCACCTACCTGTGGACCCAGAGCGGAGACAATCCCACCGGTTTCGTTCTGGCTGCCCTCGCCGTCATTGAGATTGCACCGGACAGGCCTGGCGTCTATGTCTTTTCACTGACAGTGAGCGCGAATGGCCGCGACAGTGAACCCGACACGATCCGTGTCACCGCCTCAGGTTCCTCGAACAACGCGCCCGTGGCGGCTGCCGGCCTCGACTACGCTCTGCCAGAAGGTTCCAACTTTTTCCTCGATGGCACCTCGAGTTCCGATCCCGATGGTGACACGCTGAGCTTCCTGTGGGAAGTCGTAGAGGCCCCCTCCATCGTTGCCATCGAAGATTCGTCGGCGGCACAGACGCGCTTCACGCCAGCCAGCGCCGGCTCGTTCCTCTTCCGCCTGACAGTCAATGATGGTCAGTCTGCCCACACCGACGAGGTGGCGATCGTGGTCACCAGCGCGGGGAATCTACCCCCCATCGCCGAGGCCGGTTCGCAGCAGACTGTGGGCATTGGCCTCGAAGTCACCTTCGATGGATCCGGATCCAGCGACCCGGACGGCGATCCCATCACCTATCGCTGGATCGTCGGCAACAATCCTGGCGAAATTGTGACCCTCTCCGATTCGACAGCGGTGATGCCCAGTTTCACACCGAATCTCATCGGGGAGTATGTCTTCGGCCTCATCGTGGATGATGGCCAGGTGGAGAGCCTCCTCGACACGATCCTGATCGACGTCGTCAACCAGATCTACTCACAGCGCTCAGGGATGATCGAAATCCCCACTGGCTCCTTCCTGATGGGATCCGAGACGGGACCGGCCGGCGAAAGCCCCGTGCATGTGGCCGACCTCAGCACCTTCTGGATCGACTCGGTCGAGGTGACCGCTGCCGAATACAACCTGTGTGTTCGAGATGGCGATTGCGCCATACCAGGCGAGCAATCTGGCTGCAACTACGGCCTCCCGGGACGAGCCGACCATCCGATCAACTGTGTCGACCACGCAGGCGCTGCAGACTTCTGTGAGTGGGCAAGCAAACGCCTCCCCACCGAAGCGGAGTGGGAGAAGTCAGCGAGGGGACCCAATGATCAGCGACGATTCCCCTGGGGTGATGCCGACCCGACCCTGCTGCAACTGCAGGACCCCACGCTGCGGTTGCTGAACTACAACAACCGGGTGGGCTCGACAACGGCTGTTGGTCAGTATCCTGACGGCATCAGCCCCTATGGCGTCCATGGCTTGGCGGGCAATGTGTTTGAGTGGGTCAGCGATTGGTACAACTCGGACTACTACAGTCTGAGCCCTCTGATGGATCCTCAGGGCCCAAGCAGTGGCGAGTGGCGAACGGCCCGAGGTGGACACTTTCGCGCCCTACGCGATGCCTCGACGGTATCGGTTCGCAATCGTGTAAAACCAGAAAGTCGTGATCCGATTCTCGGATTCCGCTGCGCCCGATCGGATGCGCCACCATGAGCAAAGACCTGGACCACGTATCGCGTATCCTGATCGTCGATGACGAGGTAACGATTCGTCAGTTCATGACCGAGGTGCTCACCCGGTATGGTCACCATCCGGTATCAGCACCGGATGCGGCCCAAGCTCTGCAGATTCTCGACCGTGACAGCATCGATCTGCTCCTCCTGGATCTGCACATGCCTGGTACGGCCGACGGTGAAGATCTGCTCTATCTGTTACGAGATCGCGGCGATGACATCCCGATCATCATCGTCTCAGGCTGGGTCGATGATGATGCGACGCGCGAACAGCCCGGCTGCGTACACGCCGTGCTGAAGAAGCCAGTTTCCGTCGAGCTGCTGATCAACACGGTGAATCAGGTACTCGATCAGGCCTGAGTTGCTCGCTCAAGGGCGGGCAGTAGTTGCGCACTCACGACTGAATCCCACGACATCTTCAATGACACGGCGTGGCCCGTCTCAAGACATCTGAGCCGATCGGCCTCATTTGACGGGATGGCGCTATCCAGTGCCTTGGCCACCTGTGCACTGATACGCCGTTCGTGCTCGGAAGCGGCCTGCGGGTCTTGCTCTAGCTGGTCGGTCTCCCCCATCGCATAATCACCGACAATGTGGACGGGCGCAGTCCCGATCGGCTCCCCCTCACCGACGGCGTCCCGGGCCAGTTCGAGAAAGCCAACACAGCCACAGGCATCGGACACCACGCTGAGTGCACCGTGTCCGATCGGCTCGATCTGGGCGATCCCGAAGGGCTCATAGATCGATTGTCCGAATTCGGCATCGGTCCCTCGGCGCAGGTCGGCAAAGCTGACATCCTCGGGCAGTGCCCCGCCGCAGGAAATCGCGTCGAAGCCAAACTGGTTGATGAAGATGACGCGGCTGTTGCGTGCTCGTGTATTGTGTCGTCGCACGAGCAGGTCGAAGGTCAGTTCGCCAGGCGATAGATCGGGATACCCCTCGCGGTGGACGATCGGCCACTCATACTCCTGATGCATGTGCTGCGTACTGGCCGGCAGGCGGGGGCCGGCTTCTGTGGCCAGCACAAAAAGGACGGCCGTTCGTCGTCTCTTGCGCAGCATGTCGTCCATCTCTTCCAGCACCATCAGATCTCGCCACATGGCCTTGCTGGGCACCAGCCGAGAGACATGCGAGAAACACAGGTCCGGTCGAAAACCGACAAGCGACTGCCCCACCTCTGACAGCAATCGGCGGGCATCCTTCCGTTCTGCAGGCGTCAGCGGAGGAGATTCCGGCAGGCCATTGTAGACTCGATCGATTCGTGCCGTGCGGAACGCCCCGCCGAGGAAGCGAAGTTCATCCACGACACGGTCGCCGACAGCCAGGATCGCATCGCAGTGGCTGGCCTGCAGAACGAGCGCGTGTTTGTAGAAGTCACTCTGATCACCAAAGACGTCTCCCACATCCATGTTCTGCTCCAGGGCCGCAGCCAGCGCCGGATAGAACTGTGCATCACGGCCTGGCAGACTCTCGACCAGCTTGCGCGCCGTGGCCACTTCATGCGCGTAGAAGGCCGTATGGAAGCGGCGATCTTCAGCTAGTATCGCCCGCAGTGCCGTAGGCACACCCATGAACTCGTGAGCGATGAACCAGCAGGCCTCATCCAGTCCCTGGGTCAACGCCAGGACCCCGTCCAGGGCTGGCTCGGCCAGACGCATGTATTGCTCATATTCCCATTGGCCATCATATCGGTCCGATGCCAGGCCAAATTCCTCGTATAGGCGATGCTTGAATGCATTCAGCCCGTGGGGAACACTGCTCTCGACGTCGACCAGGAGGATCTCGGGCTCGACGACCATTCCGTCCGGGCACTGGAATGGGCGTCGGCCGTAGACGACCCGTACGCCACGCGCCACCTCGATCGCCTGCAGGCTGTCCCCATACTGATCTGACCAGATTCCCTGCCAGTTGTCGTAGAGGATGATCCCATCCGGTCCCAATGGATCGGTGCGATGACGATCAACCAGGGGACCAACCAGCAAGGTTCGGTCAACGGCAGCGCGATAGGACGTGGCCGTGATCAGCCCCTGCAGCACCGCCCCGATGCCACCCACCTTGTGGACGGCTTCATGTGTAACGTGGACGTGTATCAACCAGTATCTCCAAGGCGACGAACATAAAACGGGCTGCTCCAGGCCCGGGCACCGTCGACCTGTGTGAGGCGAATGTAGACCGCCGTCGACGTGTCACAGACAGGCAATTCGACATCCGCATCGAAGCGGACATGCCGGCTTCCAACCCCGGCGGGCAGATACTCGACACAGACCTGAAGCCCTTCGCCGCCCGCCTCCTGTATGAAGGGCCCAGCAGAGAGCTCATCCAGATCGAGCTGAAAACTGCAGATGCTGCTGCTGAATTCCAGCTTCGCCCCATCGGCATCACCGGCCAGGTCAAGGATGACGCCGTCTTCGTCACCAGAGGTCACAGATTCCCAGGCGACATGCGAGACACTCTGCGCCCGGATCCCCTCGGAAGCCGAATCAAAAGCGTAGCCCTCGGCGCCGGTGAGTTCGACCCCGTGCAGCCGCAACTCACCATCCCAGGTGGCGATGCGATCCCGTCCCTTGATCCTGGCACCTGACCACACAACGCGCAGGCGGCGACGGTCGCGAGCCATTTCTGCTGGATATCGTCCTACGGTTTCGGTCCCGCTGCCGGGCCTGCCTCTGACGATGAGAACTTCCTCGATGTCTGCGGTACCCGTCGCCTCCACGTGCACGGACAGAGACGACGCGGTCGTCTCAAAGGCCTCTCCCATGCAGCGCTCGGCGCCCTGACCATCCGTGGTGTGCACGTCCAGAGCGATCCGCTGACCACTGGTGGCATAACACCGGCGCGCCTTGAGGGCCTCCCAGATCCCAGCGCGGGTCAACTGGGTCGCAAAGACGCAGGTGAGCCCACCATACACGCCGAATGAACTCGACCCTGGATAGCTGGCGCCGGGGCGGCCCTTGTGATCATCGCTGCCTCCACTGAAGCCAACCTGGTATCCCCGCGTAATCGCCTCTTCGAGCAACCACTCGAATTGGCCCCACGCCGAATAGATCTCGATCACGGGTTCGAGTTCGGGGTCGTGGAAAGCGAGGTTTGCCGGACGCCCGCCGATGTGCGGCACGACCAGAGCAGGTCTGCCCTGCTTCAGCTGCTCGAACAACTCTCCCACCGGGTAGCGATCTTCAACCAGACCCGCTTCATCGCCAGCTACCTGCCAATGGGAGGTGCGATGGATCGGCTGCCCATCTTCGAGATAGTGTACGTTGCGGTCCCCACCGGCTGGAGTCGTGGCCGACCACTCATAGCCGGGAAAGACAACAAAACGCCCCGGGGTATCGAAATCGCGAGCGCACCGACCGATCCGCTCCCAGAATTCGGGCGTAATCTGGAAGTCGTTCCCCTGGTGACCAGTGAAATCCACGAGTGACACGTCGCGGGCAAATCTGAAGTAGTCTTCCACCGAGTTGGTGCCCACCGTCTCTTCGCTCTGGCCATGGAGGTCGCCCCAGAATGGCCGGTGGGTGCCCAGATCCTCGACACACTCCAGCGGCGGGCTCTCCCCACGTTCCAGTCCGGGTGCGGTGGCGAGGATCGAGAACGTATCTGGCACCGTGCACCGCCCCCCCTCGATGCGGACCACACCCTCCTGCCCGGAGAAATCGACCTGTTCCGGCAGCCCCTCGACGCCAGCAGGGATGTCCAATCTGGCCATGCCGTTGTGAGCGACCGCTGGATTGCCCCACGCATCCTCCACCTTCACGCCGAGGGCGAATTGTTCACCGACGGCAACACGGGTGGGACCGATGACGACCAGTTTGGCCGCCGCCGCGGGCACGATCTCGAGGGCGGGTTGTTCATCGAGTACGATGAACTGGCCGGTGCCAAAGGCGTCGACAGCGACGCGAAACTCAAAGGAATACTCGCGAAATGTCTGGGCCACCGTGCCCGCACTACCCTGCGAGCGATCGCCATACACGACCGTGATGGTATCGCCCTTGGACAGGGCCCACTCGGCGTTGTCGATGACAAGGCATTTCTGCCACGGGCGGATGAACCCTTTGGGGTCGAATCTCGCCTGCAGGCGACCGGGGCCATCCGTGCGGACCGTCGTGTAGTTGAGCCCCTTGGGATCGTCGAACTGTGGCTTGCCCCAGTCAGAGGCGAAACGCACACTGATCTTGATCGTACCGCCATCGTCGATCCCGTATTCGCCGACATGGTAGGTCAACTGGAATGAGCCTGTACTGCCAGCCACAACAGGATCCTGCGGCGTAAGTTCCACCCACCCTACCATCTCACGTTCGTCCCTCGCCATCTTCCCCACTTCTCTCCTGTGTTTGCCCTGTTTCGTTGTCGCTGTTCGTGTGTCGGCATAAGTAAACCGACCCTGATCGACCTGTCTATCTCATCTGGCCATGGCGGCGTCTAATGGCCTGTGTCCTGGATCACCCCCACATTCTTGCCCGTGTGTGTATTTTGGGTATCATACGCGAGGCTCGTGGTGATTCTACCTCCCTCGAGTCCCCCTCTTTTCTCGACCAGAGCATGCCAAAACTGACCGCCAAGCTGTGCGAGCCCGCCGGCGTCGAACGCAGGTGCTCACCACTGACGGTGGGACTGCCCTTTGCCCGCGGCCGATTGCGCGACCCGGAACACATCGTCGTGCGTCAGACGGATGGCCAACTTCTTCCGATCAGTGTCGAGACCCGGTCCACGTGGCCTGATGGCTCGGTACGCTGGGCCCTGTTGGATACCCAGGTCGATATCGAGGCGATGGCTCAGGCCGAAATCGCGATCAGTTATGGCGATGACGTGCAGCCAGCACCCACTCCGGCCTCGCCGCTGAAAGCGACGATCAGACCGGATGCGATCGATATTGCCACCGGCGCCCTGCATGTACGCCTGGCGACCTCGGGGCCCCGCCTGTTCGTCTCCGCTTCCAAAGACCGACATGAATTCCTCGATCTGGCAGAGGTCGAGGCCGATCTGTGTGCGTGGGACGCCGACGACCGGGCCTACGCCGGGATCGTGGATTCGGCAGAAGTGGAGGAAGCCAACCCGTTGCGACTGGTCGTTCTGGCTCGCGGCGGGTTCGAGCGCGATGGGCACCGTCTCCTGTCCTGGATCGCCCGTGTCTGCTTCTTCGCCCATAGCGACAGCATTCGGGTCTATCTGACCCTCGTCCACGACCAGGATCTGGCTGAGATCTACATGAGGCGGGCGACACTCTGCCTGCCGTTGGGCCTGAATGGGTCGGCTCAGGCAACGGCGGGCAGCCCGAGTGGGCTGTGGCAACTGGATGCAGCCGTCCCTGTGGATGAGGACGCACCATTGAGTCTGACACAGTGGAATGTGGAGCGCCATCGCCTCGAGCATTCCAACCCCGTGCAATCCATCGATCGTCGGGTGAATTCTACCGGATGGCTACAGGTAGCCGACGCGGAACGGGCCATCACCCTGAAGGTGCGTCGCCCGTGGCAGAGTTATCCGAAGCGCTGGTGGACGAATGGTCGCCAACTCGGTGTAGACCTGTATGCGGATCTCACACCGCTGACCCACGACACGACAGATGGGGAGCCCGGGCGACGCTGGACGGAGATCGACTACGAGGCGCACCCTGCGCATGATACGCCGCTGCGTATGCCGCAGGGCATGGCCCGCACGCACGAGTTGCACCTGCGCTTCGCTGCGCCTGACGCCAGCGCACGACAGATCGACCAATGGGCCCTGTCGCGCGAAATGCCGCTCCTTCTGCAATTGCCATCACAGTACTATGCCGATACCAACGTCTTTGGCGCCTTTCAGCCCTTCCGCGAATCCCTCTGGCCCCTTGAGTTGAAGATGCGGCAGTTCTGTCGCCCGCCCGAAGGACGCGGATTCGTCAACGATGGCGACGTGGTTCGCCTCGAGCGCAATGAAGAAGGCCGACAGCAGACACGAACAACGGAGAATCTGGCCTACGACCTGCCCCGCTCCATGCTGCGGCAATACCTGCGCGGCGGCGACCAACGCCTGATGTGGGAGGCCGAGGCGTCCGTCATGCACCTGATGGATGTGGACACGGTCCATCACCAGAGTGAGCACCCCGAGTGGATCGGCGGCCCCTACTTCGAGTGGTCACAGAATCACCATTACGCCGATACGAACGAGGCCCAGCTCAGTGGTCCCCATACGAGCCACACGTGGCTCGGTTCCCTGCTCGATTTCTACTTCCTCACCGGCTACCGGCGGGCCCTCGAAGTCGCCGAGATGTGCGCCGATTACTGCCGGCGCGCCGCGCCCTACGAATGGCTCGAGACCATGACACCGCAGACCCGTGCTGCGGCGCTGGATGCCGAAACCGACCAGTGGCCCTACAGCACGCGCCGTGTCGGTTGGGCCCTCACGGCCATGGGCACCTACTACGATGCCTTCCCCGAGGAGCGCTTCCTGCCCGCCATGGAATCTCTGGTAGAATTACTGGACCTGTGGCAGGATGAGGAGGGGCGCTGGCGTGACCAGATCGGCAGCCACAACCGCGGCTCAACGCCCTTCATGCTCTCCTCCGTGTTGCAGGGCCTCCAGCTGTTCCATGCAGCCACCGGCGAGGAACGGGCAAGACGGATGCTGATCGAGGGTGCGCTCTACCTGGCACATCACGGTCGAACCGCAGAGGGGATCTTCTACTACAAGGAAGCGCCGGTCAGTAACACGCCGCACGCCTCCACCGTCATGCTACTGCCAGCTCTGGCGCAGGTGATCGAGTATACGGGCGACCGCCACTGTCTGGATGCCGGTTATCGTCTGTTCCGCTGGCTCGTCGACGAGAATGGCGCCGCCACCTATATGCTCAAGGACCTGATTGCCTTCATGCCGGTGCTCGAACGCGAGGGATTGCTGGATCGTTGGAGTGATACAGCGACCATTCCCGGTACGGAGACCACCTGATGTGGCTCGGACTCTCAGCCGTGGCCACGGCACTGGCCTTTGCTCTGGTCAAGTTCTTCACGACCATGCACATGCGCCGCCTGCGTGAGCGCCAGATGCGCCTCACATCCGACATCAAGCGCGAACGCAGTCGTTTCCGTGCACTGGAAGGCAAGCTGCAGGTGGAGACCGCTCGTCGAGGTTCGGTCGAGCAGAAGCTGGGCACGACACGACGCTTCAAGGACGAACTATTCAGCCGTCTGCGTGTGGAGTTGCCCGAGGGCATGCAGGCCGAATTGCGGCACTGCATCGACCGACACCCCATACCCGAACCTGCCGGGGTACGTGTAGCACATCAACTGGGATTGGCTGAGAAGATCAACGAAGCACTGGGTCTGTTGTCGATCCTCGTCATCGAGACACCCAACGACAGTGCAGATGACGTATTGGAGGGGATCGGCAATGCCCTGAATGTCGCCGAATTGAGATTCAGCGGCCCCACCACCGAGGACGAGGAGGCTCGATTCCTCACCACTGCCTTCGATCGGCCCGATGAGGCCATTGCATTCATTCGCAATGTGCTGGGCGTCTTCGACGAAGCGAACTTGACCGGTGTTCGAGCGATCCTGCTGGCAGGCCTGAATGTCACAGAATTCGATCAGGAGAGTGTGAACAAGCTCTTCGCCCGATCGTTGCACGGCGCCCGGGCGGTTCTCGACAGCGCGCCCGAGGAAGGTCTGCTTGTTGAAGGCAAGGCATACGACCAGGCAACCGACCGCGACGGCCTCCAACTGCACAGCCATGGGGAGAACCTCTGGCACCTGCAGTGGAGCGAATTGAATCGGCCTGAAGAAGCTACGACAGAGGCGGCTGCATCAGACACGGTCACTGACGCTGAAGCAGGTCCTGGCGCAGATCCTGACGATGCCGAGTCACCGGAGGTCGAATCCAAATGATTGAAGCCTTCTACGCCCTCACGATCATCGCCTTTGCCAGTCTGAGCGTTCTGACCATGTTCAATCACCTCATCCGGGGTGGAGAGTTGCGGGATGCCGTGCGCGAGGGTGGCGACCAACTCGAAGATGTCGAGGGGCGGATCGCAGATATCCGCTCCCAATTGACAGATCTGAAATACGACACTGATGTGATGGATGACGAGCGCGTCGCCCTGGAAAGCCAGACCCGATGCCTCCTCGATCTGGATGAGCGCCACCGGCTGAATCTTGACCTGGGTGACACACCTTCCTGGAAAGGCCCATGACCACAATCGCCCCCTCGTGCCTAGATACAGACCAGATCTCTGCGGTAGTGGACATCGCCTTGCGAGAAGACCTGGATGGCCACGTTGACGTCTCGGCCGATGTGACGGCCGCCTGGGTCATGGGCACAGACAATGATCAGCAGACGACGGCTCGGATCCTCAGTCGGCAGGCGGGAGTCGTGGCCGGTCTCGATGTGGCGACTCACGTCTTTGAGCGACTCGATCCACAGGCGCGCCTGACCGCTCACACGACCGATGGTACGATGGTCGACTCAGATGAGATCGTGCTCGAGATCCGTGGCAGCGCGCAAGCCCTGGTGGTGGCTGAGCGAACGGCACTCAACTTCCTGCAACGCCTGGGTGGAATCGCCACGTTGACCCGGCGCTACGTCGACGCCATCCAGCATACAACAGCGCGCATCACTGACACCCGCAAGACGACACCCGGGTTGCGGCATCTGGAACGACATGCCGTCCGCTGTGGCGGCGGCGTCAACCATCGCTACAATCTGGCCGATGCCGTCCTCATCAAGGAGAACCATGTGGCCGCCGCCGGTGGCGTCCTCGCTGCCATTGAGCGCGCGCAGGCGGGCGCCATCGCTGCCGGGCGTCCCGAGACTCGCATCATGTGTGAGACGGAGACACTGGATCAGGTGCGCGAGTTGATCGCCATCGATGAGGCGAACTGGCCGGATCGGATTCTCCTCGACAACATGCCCCCCGGCCTGCTGGCGGAGGCGGTATCGATCATTCGCGAGGAAGCGGGTACTCAGATCGAAATCGAGGCGACGGGCGGCATCGAACTGAACGACTGCGCGAAGGTCGCCGAGACCGGTGTCGACCTGCTGTCCATCGGTGCCCTGACCCACTCGGCACCAGCCATGGATCTGAGCTTACTCTTCGCTGGCGCTTGATGGGCCCCGTTCAGACTCGCCAGTCTGCACTGTAACGAAATCCAGATCGACATCAACGACGACTGCGGCGTGATCGCTGGGCCAGCGCGGGTCCTGCTGATCGTGAACTGCCGCGGCGCACGGCGTCAGCTTCGGCCCGTGCAGGTAGACGAAGTCGATCCGATCCTTCCAGGCCTCGGTGAATCGAGGCGACCACGTCCTTCCCGGTTTCTGCACCGGATCGGGGTGCACGGCGCGGAAGGCATCGACGAAACCGGCTGCCGCCATCGACCGGCTCACAGGCCAGTCCACGACCAGATCACGATGTTCGGCAGCCGTATCCGGTCCCCAATCAAGATGACTCGGGCTGTTGAAATCACCGGCGACGATGACCGGCACCCTATCACTGTGATCGATGTGTGATCTGAGCAGGGCGAGAATCTCTTCGATCTCCCGCCCTCGGGTCTGCATCTCCTCCTCCACCAGGGAAGCCGTCGTCAGCGGATCAGCGAGATCCTTCATCCGGGATCCGTAGTCCAGCAGATAGTGAATCCAGAGGCTGAAGAGCTTGAGGTGCTGCCCCGGTGACAACTCAAGTGTGACACCACCCAATCGAAAGGGCTCATACAGATCGTGGGTGGCGCGGATCGGGTACCGGCTCATGATCGACAGATTCGAACTGCGCAGGTAGTAGGAGTATCCCAGACCTGCCGCGATGTGCGCCCCGGAGCCATAGGTCTCCTGCATGGCCACCACATCCGCACCGGCCGCCTGAATCGCGGCGATTGTGGCGGTCAATCCGTCCTGATCGCCATCGCGGCGGCCTCCATGCCAGATATTCCAGGCCATCACACGCAGGTGACGCACCGGTTCGGATGCCAATCCTTCTGCGATGGCCTGCTCACCTCGATCCGGACCGCCTCGATTCTGCCATCGTTGTCGGATCTGTTCGATACCGACCACGCCATCCTCGATACACAGATCCTTGACCTGCACAGACTCACCACCGATCTGTTCGGTCACGACCGCAGGAGATGGGCCTCGGATCGTGCCGAGTCCTGCCAGGCTGAAGATGGCGACATTCGCACCATCCAGGTAAAGACGGGCCTCGGCCGCATTCTGATCGACGCTGAAAGCCAGCAGATGCCATTCACCATCGGCGATATATCCCGCGGGGATCGGCGGCCGATAGTCAACACGTGCCTCACCATCGCCGGCATTCCAGACCCAGGCCCCGTGCGGATCCAGCGCGATCGCCCAACCGGGCTCGACCCCACTGTCCCGTGTCACGCCCAGATCATGATGCGACGTCACGTCGACGATCTGGCCCGTATCCCAAGGCTTGTCGCTGACCAGGGCGGGCAGAGAGTCACTGGTAGCCGTTGTGGAGAGCCAGAGGCTGACGGTGAAGGCCGCGGTGCCCATCAACTGTCGAGGGTCGTTCGGATCGTGCGCAGCAACTCGATGGGGCGAACCGGCTTGGGCAGCAACGAGGCGACCTGACGAGTACGCTTGCGCAGTTGACCATAACCCGTGAAAACGATGACCGGCAGGTCCGCGTGCGTCTGGGCCAGCTGATCCAGAACACCCTCACCGGACATCACCGGCATCGACAGATCCAGGAGCATGAGATCGATGGTCTCTTCCGAGTTGGCAAGCACCTCAAGCCCCTCGGCGCCATTGACGGCCATCAACACCTGATACCCGGAGCGCTCCAGTACACGGCAGATCACATCACGTACCATCGGCTCATCGTCGACGATGAGAATCCGCTCGGTACCACTCAGATCGGCGGCCGGCTCGTCGGCTTCGACCAGTGCCTTACGGCGCGACACGGGAAGGAAAACAGAGACCGTCGTCCCTTCGCCTGGCTGGCTCTCGCACTCCACCCGGCCGCCATGCTGTTGCACGACGCCCTGCACAATTGACATACCCAACCCAGTGCCTTTTCCCGGCTCCTTGGTCGTGAAGAACGGATCGAAGACTTTCTCACGGATCTCATCCGGCATGCCCGTGCCATTGTCACTTACCCGCAGACGGATCACATCGTTGGAATCGACGCCTTGATCGCCGCCAGATACAAGCGTGGCCTCCACCTGGATTCGGGGTGTGCGATCCTGTTGACCCTCGACTGCGTCGCGCGCATTCAGACACAGATTCAGCAGCACCTGCTCGATCTGTGTTGCATCACCCTCAATGGGTGGCAAGTCATGGTCCGAGGTTGAGCTCAACTCAATCTGACGATCGAAGATCTGGCGACACATGCTCGTCACCGTATCGAGCAAACCATCCACCGTGACGGGCGCCAGATCCAGCTGCGGTCCACGCCGCGCATACGCCATCAATTGCCGGACGAGTTCTGCCTGCGACCGCGAGCTGCGCAGCGCATCCTCCAGCGCGGGGCGAATCGACTCGTCACAGTCATCCAGCACGAGGGACAGATTGCCGATGACGCCCTGCAAGAGATTGTTGAAGTTGTGGGCAATACCGGAGGTCAGCTGCCCCATCTCCTCCATTTTCTGTGCCATACGCAATTGACGTTCACGCTCGCCGATGAGCCGGTAGAGTCGTGCGTGATGCATGGCGATGGCGAAATGATCGAAGACCGGCTGCAGATCGGCGAGAATCTGCAATACCTCCTGCTTGTTGGCAGTCGTGCTTCCAGTGGCCAGCACGGCAGTGACTTTGCCCAGATAGGCGACAGGGATGAAGTAGGAAGTATTCCCCCGTTGCGACTCAGGCGATCCAAAACGGGGGTCGAAACGGTCGTCCCACCCGTCGACCACTTGAATGCAACCGACACGCACCGTCTCGGCCAGGATCCCCGGATCGTCGAGGGGATATTCGACACCCATCTTCGGTGTCGCTGTCATGACCATCTCCCACGTCCCGTCCGGATTTCGTCGACGCCACAGAGATCGCTCATTGCGTACAACACGATGCCGTTCATCGACCACACTGATCACCATGCTGCGTAACATGCCCACGCCAAACATCTGCTGGGCAAAACGATCCAGGATCAGGCTCTCCTCCGGCTCCTCGTGCAGGGCCGTCGTGATCTCGTGTAGTGCGGACAGGAGCAGATCCTTGGCTGCAAGTTGGGCATTGGCATCCTGGACCTCTGCCTCACGTCCCTGCATCTGGACCAACTGCTGCTCCAGCTGGCGATTGCGATCTTCCAGGTCTTCCAGATCCCGGGCCCGTTGGAACCCCTCAGCCAGCACCTCGGCCAGATCGTTGAACAATTCCACCTGGGCGTCATCAAATGCACCGGGTTCAAAGCTGTTGAGGGCAAGCGTTCCATAGGCGAAGGGCACATCGATCACTGAGCGATAGGCCTTGTCCCCCTGCACAGCCCACGATGCATCGCCATATGGGTCTTCCGACAACAGGTCCCTCCGGTAGACGACCCGCCCCTCGCGCACAAATCTCAGCAGACGCGTCGGGTCGATGACGAAGATATCGCGGTAGGTCCAGGGTCCCTGTCCGGTCTTGAGCGACTGGCGGATCCGCTGCCCCTCTTCGCCTTCCACGACGAGATTGATCGCGTATTGCTCATAGTCCACGCCGGCCACCTCGAGGCTCGCCTCGATCGCCTCGATGACCGTGTCCATATCGGATGGGCTCTCCATACGCCAGACCCGCTGGCGCAGCAGGAATACGGCTTCGCGGTGCGAATCGGACTGCTCTCGCGTCGCCATCTGCACCCGCAGACGACGATTCGCTCTTTCCAGCTGCGCCGTACGTTCCTGTACGCTGGCCTCGAGTCTATCCCTGGTCGTCTCGAGATCGCTCTGTGCCTGTTTCAGATCCGTAATATCCATGTCCGTCCCGACGAGACGGATCACTTCGCCATCTGAATCTCTGTGCACCTCTCCGCGTGACAGAAACCATCGCGTGGTGCCATCTCTGTGGACCTTGCGGTGGGCGAGAGACAGCTCCCCGCCATCACCATGCACGCAGCGCCGCACCTCTTCGATGACACGTTCGCTATCGTCGGGATGCACGTGAGCACTGTAGTCTTCAAGGCGAGTCGCTGTCGTGGGCTCATCGTATCCCAGCATGGCCAGCAGATGTGGATCCAGATAGAAGTGATCGGACTTCACATCCCAGTCCCACACACCGACCTGACCAGCACGAGCGGCACGGGCGTGTCGCTCGAGTGTCAGGTCGAGGCGAACTCGCAGATCCTCAGGGGAAGTGTCCGCCTGGGACCCATCATGCGCTGTGGACACGGTCAGCCTCCGCCACCACCCACAGCCATGACCGCCGTGGTCTCCTGCTGTGTGGTCACCAGTCGGTGGAAGATCCCTTCCTGCTCCATCAGTTCTTCGTGTGTTCCGACCTCAACGACCTTCCCTTCATCGATGACGACGAGCCGATCGGCGCTGCGCAACGTCGACAGTCGGTGAGCGATCGCAAAGGTCGTGCGGCCCTGAACGAGTCGGCGGATCGCTTCCTGGAGCTTTTTCTCGGTGGGTGTGTCGACGGCTGACGTCGCCTCATCGAGAATGAGGATGCGAGGATCGTGGAGGATCGCTCGAGCGATGGAAATTCGCTGACGTTCACCGCCAGAGAGCCGGCCACCGCGCTCGCCAACGAGCATGTCGTATCCCTCGGGCTTGGTCACGATGAATTCGTGCGCGTTGGCCGCCCGGGCAGCAAGAACGATGTCGTCGAAATTCGACTCTTGTTTGCCGTACGCGATGTTTTCCCAGATGGTCCCGTTGAACAGGAAGGACTCCTGGGCCACCATGCCCACCTGACTGCGCAGATCCTCCAGGCGCACATCGGCCAGGTCGTGGCCATCGATCTCGACGGTGCCGCGATCCGGATCATAGAAGCGGCAGATCAGGTTGATGAGGGTCGATTTTCCGACACCGGACTTGCCCACCAGTCCGATCATCTCTCCCGCCTTGATTTCCAGGTCGACACCCTTGAGCACGGGTTTGCCCGGATCGTAACCAAAATGCACGTCGCGGAAGTTGATACTCCCCTGCAGATGCGGCAGAGGGATGGCATCCGGCTTGTTGAAGGGTTCCGGCGTCGAGTCGACGACCTCAAAGATCCGCTCTGCGCCAGCCAGGGCCCGGGTCAGAAAATTGTTCACGTTGGAGAAAAACTGCAGCGGCCGGTACAACTGCCAGATGTAGGACACGAAGAGCATCAACACGCCAAGGGTCAGTGACCCCTCGAGGATCTTGCGGCCACCGAAATACCAGACGAAAAAGATGCCAAAACTCATGATGAAGCCGAGCATGGCGGAGAAGATGAACCACGAACGCTCCGCCGTGACCAGGGAATCGCGCAAATCCGCATTTCCCCGGCTGAAGATCGACATCTCTCGCTGTTCCTGGCCGAAGGCCTTGATGATGCGGATTCCGGAAATCGACTCGTTCAGATGAATGTGGAATCTGGACATCTTGGCGTGAAACTTCGTCCACAGCTTGTTGAGTGTCTTGAATTTATACAGGCCCCCAAGGACGATGAATGGCACGGGGAACAGAACGTAGATCGTCAACTCCCAGCTCCAGTAGAGCAGGAGCCCGAGCACACCGATCAACATCAGAAAATTGCTGAGAATGAAAGGCAGTGCGAACAGCAGGAACATCTCAAGTCGATCCGCATCGTTCATGAAACGGGACATGAGCGAGCCGACCTGGCGCTTGTCATAGAAGCGGACGGGCAGAAATTGCAGCGCATGGTAGAGCTGGCGCCGGACATCGCGACCGGTCACACCGGACAGCTCTGCTCTGAGCACGGCACTGGCAAGAGACAGGCCATAGTTCAGCAGTCGGATGACAAGCAAGCCGCCCACGAACCACGCCAGCAGTGTGATCGCTTCCTCCGGTGACCGCTCTGGCAGTTGGGATGCCCCATCCACCGGTGTCGGTCTCGTCAGGACATCATCAATGATGTACTTCACCAGCACCGGGGGTGCGAGTTCCACCACAGCCATCAGGAGGGACACGATGACGAAGATCACCGCCTCTTTCTTGAGCGGTACGAGGAACCGGCCAATTCGTTTGATCGTGTCCCACTTGCTGATGCAGAAGGGACAGATCCCATCGCGATCGGGCAGCAGTCGCCCACAGGCATCGCAACGTGTGCGTTCCAGCTGTGTGGGCAAGGCGGGGGTTTCGCCCTTGCTGAGAGCGCCAATCGCCTCGGCAGCCTCCGCGAATTTGGATGCGTGAGACAACGAATAGTCGATCGACTCCAGGCCCGGACCATCGGCCGCATCCAGCTTGCGCTCAATTTCCAGTCGCACGGCACTGACCAATTCGACGGTTCGAGCCTCTCTCACCTGATCGACGGCGATCTCGACAACACCGTCATCAGGCAACGCACCGCCAAGACGGTCAGGCTCGACGAGCAGAATCCGGTTCTGAGTCACGACGAGCCACCGGACACCGAATCGCAGTCCATCTACCATGTCGGCCGCAATCCGCACGTGAACGGTCTCATCTGCAGACATCCGGGCTGCCAGCAGTTCTTCTACAGCGGCAGGTACCGTCTCCAGGAAGTCAGGGCGCTTCCCCTGGGGATGAACGTGGCCGGTCATCAGTCGGGCCATCAGCCTATTCCTTCACCGCGATGATCTGCGCCACTTCCTGCTGCAGGCGCACCAGTTCGGCAAAGTGTCCATCCGCTGCCAGAAGCTCTTCGTGGGAACCGACCTCCATGACCCGGCCATTGCTCAGCACAACGAGGCGGTCTGCATTGCGCAGCGTCGAGAGACGATGGGCGATCGCGAAGGTTGTGCGCCCTGCCACCAGGCGTCCGATCGACTCCTGGATCTGTTTCTCGGTTTCCACATCCACCGATGAGGTTGCCTCATCCAGAATGAGGACCCGCGGATTGTGGAGAATGGCGCGGGCAATGGCGATGCGCTGGCGTTCACCGCCGGACAGCCCCACCCCCCGCTCGCCGATCCGCGTGTCGTACCCATCCCCTTTGGCGAGGATGAACTTATGCGCATTGGCCGCCCGTGCCGCCGCCATGATCTCTTCCAGAGATGCATCAGGCCGGGCATAACAGATGTTGTCGGCGATCGATCCCGAGAACAGGACCGGCTCCTGCGGAACGATGCCAATCTGCCGCCGCAGATCTTCCAGACGAATCTTCCGGATGTCCATGCCGTCGATCTGGATACCGCCGTGATCGACATCGTAGAACCGGCAGATGAGATTGACCGTCGTCGTCTTTCCCACCCCGCTCTTGCCGACGAGCCCGATCATCTCCCCAGGGCGCACATCCAGATCAATGTTGTGGAGGACGGGTTTGCTCTTGTCGTAACCGAAAGTCACCTCGGAAAATCGAACGGCCCCCTCGATTCGCGGTATCGCCACCGCCTCGGGGTCATTGTAGGCTTCGGGTGGCGTATCGATGACCTCAAAGATGCGTTCGGCGCCGGCGAAGGCTCGGGTCATCCACGTGTTGACCTCCGAGAACCACTCCAAGGGGCCATAGACCATCCACATGAACGAATACAGGACCATCAGGTCGCCGAGGGTCAGTCGATCTCCGAGGACCTCGCGCCCGCCATAGTACCAGATGATCAGCATCCCGCTGCCACTGATCACGGACATGGTCGCCCACATGACATTCCAATTTTTCGACGTCCGGACGGACACCTCGCCCAACTCGTCATTGGTGCGATCGAAGGCGTCGATCTCACGCTGCTCCTGCGCGAATGCCTTGACGACACGGATGCCATTGAGAGACTCATTCAGGCGTGTACTGAGCTTGGACCATCCCTGGAAGTACTTGTGGAACAGGCGTCGCATGCGTTTCCAGAACAACCAGCTCCACAGCCCCATGAGCGGCACGGGGATGAGGATCAGGATCGTCACCTTCCAGCTGGTGAACAGCATGATGCCGAGGATGCCGACGATCATGAGCGCGTTGATGATCACATACGGCAAGCCATCGATGAGGAATTCCTGCAGCATCCCTGCGTCGCGCGACACCCGAGAAATCAGCGATCCCGTCGAGCGCTTGTCGTAGAATTGCAGCGACAACATCTCGAGTCGTCGGTACAGCTGCGCCCTGATCTCTGCCGTGATGCGCGCGCTGAGCCAGGTATTGGTCCAACCATGGACCAGTTCAGCTGTCCAGCTGAACATTCGCGCGCCAACCAGCATCAGCACGAGCATCCCGAGGAGAGTCAGACGCTCTTCGACGGGCGGAATGGGAACTGCGATGGGTTGGAGTACCTCGTCGACCAGTCGTCGCGTCACCAGAGGCGGTGCCAGCTCGGCAATGGTCGTTGCCACAGAAGCCACGGCCAGCGTCACCGCACGAGCGCGATGGGGCCGCATGTACCCCATGATGCGCCCCAGTGTCGCCCACCGGCGAACACAGGCAGGACACAGCCCGTTCTTCTCCGGGAGCAGACGCCCGCACCGCTCGCACCGCAAACGATCCAGCGTGGAGCGGATGAGGAAGGTCTCCTCCTTGCGCAGCTGCTCGAGCCCACGCGCAACCTCGGAGAACTTCACCGCTTCGGTGCTGCTGAAGGCGACGTGGATACTGGGTGCGTCCTTACGTTCGATCGAGAGCTGACCGCCACCGACCAGAGAATCTGCCCTCACGATCGCCAGTTCATCGATGCCACTGGTCGCCATCAGGTCGCCGATCACCGACAGGACCAGGATCCGCCGATCGGTGACCACGACCCATCGTCGACCGTAGCGCAACTCGCCCGTCAGGTCAGTGTCGACACGGACAAGCACATCCTCCCCGTCTTCCAGCAGGTCATCGATAGCCTGCGAGACTTCGGGTGGTGCACTCTCCAGCAGTCGTGGCACTACAGGTGGATCGACGACCTGTGACAAGAAACACCCCGTATGAAGGAAGGCCGCAGGGCACGCAAGCCCTGCGGCCATTTACACTCGACCGCTCTGCTTTCCGTCTGGCGCGAAAAAACTATCCGGCGCCTCGAACGGGGTCAATCAAAACGGTATCACAGCCAGATCAGCCAAATGGGTTCAGCTGGCGGATCGCCACCACATCGCGGGCGACCTCGGCGGCTGATGCCTCCAGCAGTCTTTCACCCATTTCGGCCGTGGCCGGTCGTGGATCACCGACGCCGCCATGGACGGTCCGCTGATCGAATCGGTGGTAACCAGAGACACCGGGCACCCGCATGCCGTCCCGTTCAGTATCTGCATCGAGTTGATCGGTACGGACCAGATCGGGCCGGATGGCCAGCATCATGGCCGTCTCTGTCTCCCCCGCGTGTCCGGAGCCTCCATTGCCCAACGAACGAATCTCGTTGAGCGCCTCGCCACCGGCCCATGCCCAACGGGTGTAGAATTCTGCTTCGTCCTTCTGGTACTTCTCCATCAGTCGCTGCAACAACACCTGGATCCCTGCCCCATTCCCACCGTGGGAATTCTGCAGGAGGATCTTGCGGAACCCGTGACGCACCATGGAATCCACCATGTCCAGCATCAGATCCAGATGGGTCGCGGATATGGCGCTGACCGTGCCAGGATACCGGCTGTGATGCTGCGAATAACCCAGCCACTGCACGGGCAGTACCAGGACATCGCCCGGAACCTTCTCGTGCACGCGCCGCGCGACTTCCTGACCGATGAAGCTGTCCGTCCAGACGGGCAAGTGCAGCGAGTGCTGCTCACAGGAAGCCACCGGAATCAGTACGACCGTATCGCGTGGCAGGGCGGCGATCTCCGGTGAGGTCATTTCAGTCAGTAACATCCGCTACTCCCAAATGGTTAAGGCGTCAGACAGCAGAATCATCGTCATCCTCATCCTCATCATCGTCATCATCGTCATCCGATGGGGACACTGGCGATGGGGACGCCAACGGCAGTTTTGCCATGACGCCGTCTGCCAGAGGCCCCGGTTTCACAGCCAGCACTCGGGCATCTTCGCGTCCCATTCTGGAGGTAATCACTTCCAGTCCATCCACCAGGAAGACGCGACACCCACTTCGAGTCCGTTTGCCAAGCTCCTGCTGCGTGTTCTGGGACACGGTCACGTCGAGGAATACGACGCGCACCTCACGGGTTCTTCTCACGCCGGACAAACCAAGAACGGTGACGCCGCCCTGGGCACCCATGGCGATCAGTGCCGCCACTGCCTGAGCCTGCTCGCGGGTCAGCGTCTCGAGCGGTGATGTCATCATGTCGTCGACAGTGAGCCTTCCCCTACTTGAAGGCCGGTTTCACCGGCGCCGAACCCTTGCCCGCCGAGAGATTGGCCGCTTCCAGGACACCGATGACTCGCGCCGCAGACTCGGGTGTGATCACGAGCTTCGCCCGGCCCTGCATATGACGGTAGACATTCTCGTAGTACGCATCCCAGCTGGAATCATAGGCGCTGACCGTCGTCTGCATCTGTCGACCATTGACGATCGATTTCACCAGGAAATCCTGACCATCGATGTGTTCGATCGAGCCCTGGTCGCCGAGAATTCGCCACTTCGGGCGACTCGAAAGGGCCAGATTGCTGATCATCAAATTGGCGACACAATTGCCCTTGAATTTGATCGTGTATTCTGAGTGGTCCTCGTTGGTGTAGTCATTCCACTCACGATTCTTCACCTGGAATCCACTCACCCAGTCGATGTCATCGGTGACAAGATTGAGGATCCAGTCCGTGAAGTGGGCACCCCAGTCGTAAATCGCGCCACCGGAGACGGCCTTGTTCGCCCTCCACCATTCCCGTGCCTTGCCATAGCCACCAAACCCGGCTTCGATCCGGAAAACCTTGCCAATGATCTTCTCTTTGCGGATCAGATCACGAAGGAGCATAAAGTCGCCATCCCAGCGGCGATTGTGGAAGGTGGACAGCATGACGCGGCGGCGCTTGGCCGTCGCGATCATGGCCTTTACCTCCTTCGAGGTGATCGCCATCGGCTTCTCACACACGACGGCAACTTTCGCGTCCAGACACTGGATGGCGAGCTTGGCGTGGGTATTGTGGGGCGTGATGATCGCCACCATATCGAGATCTGCCTGGCGCAGCATGTCACCGACGCGGGCGTAGGTCTCGATCCCGGGGAATTCCTCTTCCGCAATCGCGCGGCGGGATGCATCCAATTCACAGACGGCTGCGGCCACCATATTGGGATTCTTGGCCATCGAGGACAGGTGCGCGCGCCCCATGTTGAAAGCGCCCCCATAACCGACAACACCGCATCGGATCTGCTTACGGACTGCCATGACAACTCCTTGTTTTTTTCGAGGGTTAGCCGTCCAGACGGCTCTTCGCCGAGTAACCTCCCACAATGCCCGAAAGCTGTCAATCAGGTCACCTGTTCATCTGCGGGTTTGCCTCGACATGGTCCACGTGGGACCGCTACCTTGCCAACTTCGCGGATATATCAGCACCGTCTTCCAGCACGTCGTCGGGGTCGAGATCTGAGCATGGGAACCGTCACCTATTGGAACCAGCTGGCTGCAGGCTTCGATGATCAGGTCTTGCAGATCTCTCAGTGTGACATCCATGGTGTCATCCAGGCAACCGCAAGGCGTCTGCGAGGGCGTGACAAGCTGGCCATCGATTTCGGCTGTGGTCCCGGTGCTGTGACGCGGATGATCTCCCCCTACTTCGGCGACACACTGGGCGTCGACTTCGCCACCCAGCTCCTGACCGAAGCCCGCAGACTGAGTGAGGGCCTCGACATCCGTTACGAACGCCGGGACCTCCGGCGGCCACCCGATCCAGCCTGGCCACGGGCAGATGTCGGTTTCTGTGCCAACGTTCTGATCCACGAATCGGATTCTGTCCGCCGACGGATGGCCGACCACATCTGCAGCAGTGTCAGATCAGGTGGTCATCTCGTGGTCGTGGTGCCATCCTACGAATCCGCCCTGCGCACCTACCAGACACTCTCCCGCTGCCATCAGCGCGACGGTCGAAGCGCTGCGCAAGCACGAAGCACCCTGGATCGTCAGGCTGGCTCGGAGATTCTCTCCATGACCGACGGTATCATCAACGTGGGCGGCACACCAACGAAGCACTTCCTGCAGGATGAAATCGCCCAGCTTCTCAATGATCATGGCATCGAAGTGGAGCAGATCGAACGAGTCGAGTTCCCATGGGCTGAGGAGATCGATCATCCGCCGTCCTGGTTGGTGTCACCCGGCCCCTGGGACTGGCTTGTGAGGGGTCCCGTACGACCGGGGCGAACAGCGCGAGGAGCACAGGCGATTGAGTGAGGTGAACATCGATCTCATCCAGCAGCTAGAGAAGGCCGGGCTCGATGGTCTTCCCGCGCTGATCACTGACACACAGGACGGTTGGCTACTGCGTCGTTCAGAGGGCTACAGCCGCCGCGCCAATTGCGTCATGCCTCTGGGCCCGTGCAGGCTGCCGCTCACGGCCAAGATCACTGCCGCTGAGGGGTTGTATTCGGCTGAAGACCTGCCTTGCATCTTCAAGCTCACCCAGGCCAGCGAACCGGCCGGTCTGGATGCTGAACTTGAGCGGCGAGGTTACAGTCGTGACGCCGAGACCCTGGTGCTGACACGAGACCTGGCTCAGGCACCGGCCATGCCCGATGGCGTCAACCTGAGCAGCGAACCGGATGCAGCCTGGCTCGACACGTGGCGGTCGCTGTCACCGCGGACCGAACAGTTCGGAATCCTGCGTCGCCTGCTGCAGGCGATCATCACGCCAGCTGCCTTCGCCCGTATCGATCCAGCGGTGCAGGAGATCGGCAGTGCGCGCGCAGTGGTCAGTGACGACTGGGTGGGGTTGTTCGATCTGGCCGTGCATTCCGACCATCGCCGCTGTGGGTATGATCGCGCCCTGGCCGACGCCCGTCTGGCGTGGGGTCATGCACAGGGCGCCCGCAGGGCCTATCTGCAGGTGATGGCAGACAACGGCACGGCCCAGCGGCTGCAGGCTCGTCTCGGATTCACTGAGACCTACAGATACTGGTATCGAATCCAGCCCGAAATGAAGGCCGAATCACGACACTAGAAAAACAGCCTTGCATGTGCCACCCGGGTGGGCCAAGCTTCACCGTGAATCCGACAGACTTGCCACAAGACCTGGAATTCAGATGTCGACACCGATCGAACGTCCTCGCCTGTATTTTCTCGACAATCTGCGCTGGATCATGATCGCACGCGTCGTCCTCTTCCACACGGGGGCGGCCTATTGCGGTATGGCGGAGTACTTCCACGAGACGCAGGCAGGCGGCTTCATGTCCGTTCTGCGTGATATCGTCGGCACGCTCCCGGGTATGAGTGTGCTGTTCTTCGTGGCCGGGTATTTTGCCCTCCCCTCACTGATCCGACGCGGGGCAGCGAGTTTCGTGTGGGGCAAACTCTATCGGCTCGGGATCCCCTTCCTGCTGTGCGTGTTCTTCCTTGGCCCCCTCATGCCCTACATGGGCTACTACAGCCAGTCCTTTGCGGGCCTGGCCACAGACAGCTACTGGAGTTTCTGGGGTGGGATGCTCGCCGATGGCTTTCTGTTCGAGTTGTCGGACAGCGTCTTCACGACCAACACACAGTTTCACCCCATGCACTTCTGGTTCCTGTCAGAACTGTTGGAATTCCTCCTGATCCTCGTCGTGGTCCGGGCAGCATGGCGACGGTGGGTGAACCCATCAGCCCTGTCGATGAGTGAAGGATCCCACGAACTCTCTGAGGAGCGGGTCAGCGGCAAGACTCTGCTGGTGGCAGCCTTGGTCATGGCAGGTGCTCAGATCCCCGTCCACGCCTTCGATCTGCCCGGTGGCGTCTTCCTTGGCATCTTCCAACTGCAGCCGCAGAGCCTCATCAGCCACGGCGTCTACTTCGGTCTCGGCGTCTACGCCTGCACCAATGGTTGGTTCACGCGACTGCGTCCACCGGGGTGGGCGAGTTTCGGCGTGCTGCTCGGCGCCCTGGTCTGCCTCGGTGCTGTCGGTTTCACGCTCTTCGCGACAGGGGGTGGCGAAGACATCCCGCGCTGGGTCGGTGGCATCCTCGGATCCTTCTGGATGACGATCTCTGGTCTGTGGTTCCTCGTTGTCGTGGTTGGGCTCACTCATCGTTACATGAATAAGCCTTCAGCGATCTGTGCCCGACTCGCGCAGGCTTCCTATCCGACCTATCTGCTGCACTACCCCCTGATCCTCGTGGCTCGGCTGTTCTTGCTCACCATCGATCTGCCAGCACCGGTGAAGGGTCTCATCGTCTACGTCCTGGTCGCAGCAAGCAGTGTGTTCCTCGGCCTGTATCTGCTGCGTGCTCGGCCTCGACTGGCCGTGGCCGGTCTCCTGGCCCTGCACGTGATCCTGTTGAGTGTCGGATTCCCACGCACCTCCTGGTCACATCTGCTGCTGGATCGTCTGCCCGAACTGCACAAGATCGTTCCCGATCAACGCCCGGCAACTGTGGTTGAGCGCGCCGATGAGGCAGTGATGTCACCGCTGGATGGCATGTCTCGAGCCACACCCGCCGTCGGTGTCTCCTGGACGGAGGGTAGACTCTATGTCGCCGCTCATCCCAAGGGCCTGCTGGCGATCGATCCCGATGGCCAGACACTGGAACTGAACGAGGAACTCGAACTGAGTGTCCTGACACCTCGATCGGATGGACTGTGGGCGATCGATCGAACGACGAACACCATCGTTGCCATCGACTCAGAAGGCCAGATCGCCGAAGCCAGTGTCATCGATTCAAGCCAATACCCCGGGCAACCGTGGCACCTGGCGAGCCGTCCCGCCGGTGGTCTCTACTTCAGCGCCGGTGAGGGTGACAGCAGCGGTGTGTACTACATCAGTGATATCGGCGATACACCAATTCAGGTTGCCCTGTTGCCAAATGCTCGCGGCCTGAGCCTGAGTCCGGATGGCGGCACGTTGTATGCCGTGGCCGATGCAGACTTCAACGTATGGGCCTTCGATGCGGCCACGACAGGTGAACTATCAAATCGTCGTGCCGTAGCCGAGTTGTTCCGGGGCGATGGTCGTTATGGTCGCCAGGATCTGCAGCGCAGCTACAATGCGGCGCCCGAGGGAATGCTCGCCGATGCAACAGGCAGACTGTTCGTGAGTACCTTCCACGGCCTGCAGGTCTTTTCAGCCGCTGGTCGACTCCTCGGTATAGTCGATTTCCCGGATGTGCCACTGGAGTGGGATCGCATTCGCCCACTCACCGTCTCGCGCGGGGCCGATGCGTCGACGCTCTATGTCTCTATAGGCGAAGAGGTCTATTCACTGCAGACCCGCGGCGGATAACCAATTCAGTGACAGTGACCATATCGATGGACAAACCCGTGAACAAGAAGGAACGTGGCGATGCTGAAATGGCTTGATGGCATGTCACTGGGACCTGCCATCTTCATCGCCCTCCTGCTGGGACTGGCCCCAGTGGTACCTGAGCCGCATCTGTGGGAGAAGTTGAAGATGCTCCTCACCGGCGAACTGGCCCGGCCGCTGGACATCTTCGACTTGTTCCTCCATGGTGGCCCAACGGTTCTGCTGGCACTCAAGCTCTATCGCCGCCGGCACCAGGACTGAGCCGGATGGTTACCCCCGCCCGATGACAGGGGAGCCGCCCTCTGACGGCTCCCCCGGAACAGAAGTTCAGGCGTCGACGGAACTCACATCGGTCAACTGGAGTTGCTCGGCCGTGATCTGAGCTGTCTGCGTCGTCAGAGAAGCCCGCTCAACGACAGACTGCAGCTGACGCACGTTGCCAGGCCAGTCATGCGATCGCAGCGCCGCCATGGCCTCGGGTGTAAAGACCGGTGCTGCTGCCTGAGAATCGGCACCACGTTGTGACAGAATGCCTTGAGCGAAGTGCTGGACCAGTGCCTCCACGTCCTGGAGTCGGTCTCGCAAAGGGGGCAGCTGGATCGCGAGGACCGACAGTCCATAGAAGAGATCTTCTCTCAGAGCCGCCGCCAGATCGGGCTGCAATGGACGTGTACTTGAGGCGATGATGCGCACATCGGACGCCAGTTCGGCCTCACCACCGAGTCGACGGAAGCGCCCGCCATCCAGATACGCCTGCAGTCGCGTCTGAACTTCTTCGTCAAGCGACTCGACTTCATCCAGAAGCAGAGATCCACCATCGCCCGTCTGCAACTGACCGGCATGGGGAGCGCGAGCGCCGGTGAAGGCATCCTGCTCGTGGCCGAAGAGCTCACTGTCGATGAGCGTTGCATTGCCGCCGCAGGATACACGGCCGAATGGCGCGCTGGCCCGGGGGCCGCCTGCATGGATGATCCGCGCGCACAATCGCTTCCCTGTACCGGGCTCCCCGATCAGCAGCACGGGCGTCCTGACGGCTGCTGCACTGGCGAGCAACTGGCGGACGCGCTGAGCCAGCGGCCCATCGCCTACGAAACCATAGCCCGCCTCAACACCGGTGGACTGTTGTCCAGCGGCCGCGGTCAGCTTCGGCCAGCTGTCGAAACCCTGTTCCCTGGCGATGACGAGTTGTGCGTCCTGAAGACTCACGTCACGACGTGAATCGGACGTGTGCTGCGGATGATGCTGACGCAGGCGCGACAGTGCCTCCGGATCATCGACACGACAGGCATCGCGCAGATCCTTGGCCTGGTTCTTGAGTTGGCGCAGATGGAGTGGTGACGGCAGTGGCTGCATAGCAGGCCTCTTTCCGTGGAATCGCCCGACGTCCGCATCATCAGGCTGAAAAGAGGTGTATGTTCCCTCAGGATGAGGGCAACTACACAGAAATGCTCGGAGGTGGACACGGTCCTTACCGCGGACTGGAGGCTCCCTCCGGGAGCGCTGTTCGTATGGTAACCAGGTATCCGTCCATGGGCAAGAAGATCCTTTGCAGACCCTCTCACCGTTGACCTGTCCTGAGTTGCTGGCGATCCTCCATCTATATGCCACGCTTACGTCTGCTCATCCCCGCCCTCCTGCTGCTGGCGGTTACCGCCTACGCCACGATGGGATACCTGATCTATGACGGCCTGAGCCGCATCGGCGGGATCTGTGCCGACAATGCCGCCAATGGGCCCGGCTACTTCGAATGCCGTACGGACTGTGCCGGTTGGGTTGACTTTGATTTCGACAGCTATCGCATGCCGCGCCACGAGGACGTGTTGTTCGAGAGTCGAGATGGACTGACCCTCTCCGGCTGGTATGTGGAGACCGATCCTCAGGCACCCGTCGTCATCGTCGTGCACGGCTACCAGGTCTGCAAATACCACCACGACCCGCTGACAGTAGCCGGCGCGCTGTCACATGTCGGCTACAACGTCCTGCTCTTCGATCAGCGCGATTGTGGTGATTCCGAATTCGAGGATGGCCGTTCTGCCTACGGGAGCGAGGAATACCTTGATGCCCTGGGCGCCTTCGACTATCTGATAGCACGAGGCTTTGCCGAGGACCGCATCGGCATGCACGGCAGCTCCCTGGGCGGCACCGTCGCCCTGATCGCCTTTGCCCGGGAGCCACGCCTCAAGGCGCTGTTCCTCGACAGTCCCCTGATCGACGCCCGGGCCCAGTTTTCCCAATACACCGGACTACCCGACCTGCTCTTTCCGGCGGTGGAATGGGCCGCTCATCTGGTCTCCGACGATGACCTGCTGCGCCATGATCCACTCGAAGGCGTGCATCGCGCCGCCGGCCGGGCACTGTTTGCCGTGCACGGCACAGGCGATTCTGTCGTGCGCTCAAGCCACACTGACCGATTGGCTGATGTTGCCGCTGCATCGGGTGTCGATCTGCAGGTGTGGATGCCGGAAGGCATCGACCATGTGCGAGCCCTGCCGGCCTACCCTGCAGAATATGAGGCGCGGCTGCGGGACTACTTCGGCCAGCATCTGAACAACTCACGACTATGAGAATTCCTCCGATTCCCGAGACCCTGATCAAGTCGACGCAGGGCTACTTCCGTGGGAAGGGTGCGGCCTGGCTCGACACCCTGCCCGGGCTCGTCGCCGAAGCCGCCGACCGCTGGCATCTGCAACTGGGCGAAGCATCACCAGCGGCGGGCACCGGGTATGTATGCTTCGCCCGTGATGGCACGGATCGGCCAGTGGTGCTCAAGATCGCATTCCCCCATGGAGAACACTTCACCGGTGTCGAGGCCATGCGGGTCTGGGGCGGCCAGGGCTGCGTGCGTCTTCTGGATACAGCTGAGGGAGGCACACAGGTCCTCATGGATTGGTGCCTGCCAGGCACGAATCTGCATGAGTTGGAGGACGAAGAGGTGGAGGTCGCCCATGCCGCCGCGCTCATGGGTCGACTGCATCGGCCGGCGCCAGCCGAACATGCCCTGCCACCGCACATGTCGTGGGTAGAGAAGTCCCTGCGCCGCATGGCAGAACGGCCCGTAGGCGAGGCTCTGTTGCCTGGCCGCCTCGTACAAGCCCTCGAACAGACTGTCGCCGATCTCGAAGCGCTGCGACGGCCGGTTGTCCTGCATGGCGACCTGCACCACGAGAACATCGTTCAGGATGGCGACGGTTGGATCGCCATCGATCCCAAGGGACTCACAGGCGACCCGGCCCTGGATATCGGCCGATATTGCGGCAATCAGCTGCATCGGGCCGAGGCGGCCGGTGGATATGGTCCTCTCGTGGATCGGCGGATCGAGCTGTTTGCCAGCGCCCTGAGTGAGCCGGTCGATCGCATGCGGGCTGCCGCCGCGGTGGACATCATCATGTGTATGGGCTGGGAACTGGAACACGCCGATTTCGATGTGGAGAGCTTCACCGAGAATCGCGATCGCGCCCTGCATCTGGTCGGCTGATCGAACCATGGTGATGGAAACCGAATTCAGCTACACCACCACGCGCGACGGGCGGGTCTTCATCGCCTGGCAGGGCCGGCAGGTCGTCATCCTGAAGGGATCCCAGGCCGAGCGTTTCATCTCTCGTGCTGAGGGGCTCGATGAGGATGGCCTGCAGCTGCTGATGGCTCGCATGACGGGAAACTTCAAGCGCGGCAACGAGCGCTGAAACGCACGTTGCGGGTCTGGGATGATCTGCCACGCTGGATGGCTGATTCCGCCCACGACACAGATTGCCACACCACGGGTGGCTGCCATCGCGCCTCATCTCATCTCATGGCGTCAACTCATGCCAGGCCCCAGGCACGCCGCCACACATCGGTCGGGCGTCCTTCATCGGCCTCGATGACATCGAAGTCGGTGACGATATCGTCCCGATCAGCAAGTCCAAATTCCCGCTTCATGCTCGGGATGTAGTCGTCGGTCTCGTCATCTCTCCAGCCGCGTTTGCTCATGAATGAATTGAAGATCAGGATCTCCTCATCCGTCAGTCGGCGCCCGGCCTCGTTGCACCAGGCCAGGGCCTCTTCATCCGACAGTCCCTTGAGGACCTGTTCGCTCAGAGCACCATGCTCGATCTGTAGAAACCGGCAGGCCCGCCCATCGAAACCATCAGCCATCTGCGCCAGGTAATCCTGAGGTAACCGGCCCTGGGCGTGAAGCCTGATCTTGTCCAGCATCCGGCCGAAATAGAACATGCCGCCCACCCTGTCCCAACAACTGCGCAATCCTTCGACTTTCATCGGCTCACCTTTTCCATATCATTTCAAACATGCAAGAAGCCATCTCTCCCAAATCGCGACTCGCCGCAGCCCTGCTGTGTGGTATGCTCGGCGTGTTCGGGGCACACCGATTCTACGTCGGCAAGACCGGTACCGCGATTCTGCAACTGGTCACGCTGGGTTGTCTGGGCATCTGGTCGACGATCGATCTGATCCTCATCCTGGTCGGCGCCTTCCGGGATGATCAGGGGCTGCTCATCCGTCGCTGGGAAAGCAGCGATGAGCCAATCCGGGCCCCATCCGCCCACGACGACGGCCCCCTGCACGACCAACTCGTCCGCCTGGAGTCGAAGGTTACCCAATTGCAGGGTACGATGATCGAGATGGCCGACAAGATGGACCGGCTCGAGCGCCGTTGACACCGGTCGCCACCGTCTCATCGCTGACGCCAGCGACGATCCGACAGGCCGTGAACGAACTGAGTCGGGTCGATCCGGATCTGGCCGCCATCGCTCAACGACACGGGCCACCCCCTCTGTGGTCGAAGCGGCCTGGATTCGCCACCCTCGCACTCATGATCCTCGAACAGCAGGTCTCTCTAAAGGCGGCCCGGACGATCTACAAACGTCTGCAACGCCAGGTGGGAGGCCGAGTGACAGCCCCCCGGATCGCGGCCTGCAGTATCGAGGATCTGCGCGCCGCCGGCATCACAGGTGGCAAATCGAGCTACATCATCGGCCTGGCGCAGGCGGTGATGACGGGTGACATCGACCTGGCCGCACTGGCCCACCTGGATGACGATGAGGTCCGTTGTCAGTTGACGGCTCTGCGCGGTATCGGCCCCTGGACGGCGGATGTGTATCTACTGATGGTGCTCAGGCGTCCGGATGTGTGGCCTGTGGGAGATCTTGCCCTGGCCATCTCCATGGAACGTGTGAAGCGGATGCGACAACGCCCGGACGCAGATCAGCAACAGCGCACAAGTCGCAGTTGGCGACCATGGCGATCCGTCGCCGCGCGGCTGTTATGGCAGGATTACCTGGTCATCCAGCGAGGTCGCTCGTGAGCCCAGCCGACGACATGGGCCTGGGCAAGACTCGGCAGTCGAGCCTCGCCCTCTCCCATGCTCGGCCTGAAGGTCTGTATCTGGTCATCTGCCCCGCGTCCGTCAAAGAGGCCATGGTAGCAGGCACCACCCTCCCCGAGGGATACGAACACAAATGAGGCAAGCCATGGAACTGCCGCATCTCGACCTGCCCATTCGCACCCAGCGTCTGCTGCTAAGGGATTTCGCCGCCCCTGATTGGGAGGCCGTGCACGCCTATGCCAGCCGCGATGACGTGTGCCGTTTCATGCCCTGGGGACCGAATGACGAGGACGCATCCCGTGCTTACATCGGTCGGGCCCTCGACGAACAGTCACAAACACCCCGGGAAACCTATCAGCTGGCCGTGATCGAGACGGCGTCGGATCGCCTGGTCGGCGGGGTCGGCCTCTACATCAAGAGCTGGCAGAATCGCGACGGATTCGTCGGCTACTGCTTCCACTCCAATGTCTGGGGCCAGGGATACGCCACCGAAGCGGCCGGCGCCCTCGTCGACGCCGGGTTCAGCCAACTCGACCTGCACCGGATCTGGTCCACCTGCGATGATGAGAATCTCGCCTCGGCGCGGGTCATGGAGAAACTGGGCTGGCAGCAGGAGGGCTTGCTGCGGCAGGATGTGAATCTTCGTGGCCAGTGGCGCGATTCACGGCTGCTGGCCATCCTGCGGCCTGAGTGGGAGGCGCGGCAAGGCTGAGCCGAAGAGTTGCTCGCAAGTTCATGGCACTGGCCTGTCGGCGGCGTCGGCCCGCACCGGGGACTCCCCCCCTGGGATGCGGGAATCCGCCTACAGCGGTTGCCTGCCGTCGAAGACCTCTTGCGTGACCCGTAGAATGTTGCCACCCAGAATCTTCTGGATGTCGTCGTCCGAGTAACCCCGCTGCACCATGCCCACCGTAAACAGGGGCCAGTTCGTCCAAGCCAGGCTCTGCCGCATCCGGGGCTCGCGCCATGCAGGATCGTTGAGCGGATCGTCCGGTTGCCAGAAGCCCTCGAAACGTGTGCGGCGGCGGCCCCGATCGGGGATCTTCTGCCGTTCTGTTGCATTGCTTGGCGGGACATAGGCCTGGTCCGTGCCGATCGTCACCGATTCGGCCCCGATCAGCTTGACCATATAGTCGATGTGGTCGAGGAAGGCTGAGATATCGCCCGTTCCGCCGAGGAACGCGGGAATGCAGCAGACGCCGACCGTTCCGCCCGTATCGACGATGGCGCGCATCACTTCGTCCGTCTTGCAACGCGGGTGTCCACTCAAGGCGTGGGCACCGGAGTGGCTGGCCACGACCGGCACACTGGACATGGCCGCCGTGTCGATCCCCGTCTGCCAGCCTGAATGGGCCACATCGGCGATGATCCCGACCCGATTCAGTTCGGCGATCGCCGCACGTCCAAAATCGCTCAGGCCCACGTCCGTGAGCTCTTCGCAGCCATCACCCAGCATGTTCCGCCGATTGTAAGTGACATGGACCATGCGTACGCCCAGCTGGAACAAGACACGAACGTAGCGTAACTCCTCCTCCACCGTCTTCCACCGCTGGGCCAGCGGCACGCCATTGGCGGACATGTAGAGTCCGTGCTTCCCGGCGGCGTGCGCGTCGAGAATCGCCTGGGGTGTAGGGACGCGCTGCATGAATTCACCGAGCATGTCGGTGAGGTAGGTGAAGTTGCCCAAACGTTTGATCAGCTGCAGAGGATCCTGGCATTCCTCACCCGCATTCTGCAGGATGCAGTCGACACCGGCGAAATCCAGCGCCTGGTGGTATTCGGCCGCCAGATCCGCGTGGTCAGCCATCCGTGCCAGGAACATGTTCTCAGACGCTTCACCGAACTCCTCGTCCGTCGCCCCGGCCGCTTGAATCACAGCCAGCGCGTCACCATCCACCGCCCCGCGAGGCGAGAAGCCGTAGGACTCGAAGACCAGGCTCTGGCGATGTAACTCCAACCCGTGTTCGAGGTCTGTCTCACTGGGTTGGAGCACATCCAGCGCCACTTGCCAGTCCTGTTTGACGCGCTCGTTCATCCTCTGTCCTCCAACGAACTGTGGTTACATGATGTAGCCCCGATTTGCCCGAAGGGGCCTGTTCTGCCAACTTACGGCATTTTGGGCATGTCTGTCACCGGCCGGGATCCACAGGAAGACAGATCGCCATCGGTCCACTTTTGTAACAGATACCACCCGGGGGGCCGGTGCCCGCAGTGCCTGCCAATGGTCATCATCATGGCCAGAGAACATGCACTCAAACTGTTGATAAATTTACAGTTACGGTACACGTGAAGACCTACCCGCCCATTGTCGGCTATCTGAAGGTATTGGGATGAGTGAACTCCAGACACTGTTTAAACGCGCACGCCAATCGCTGCCTGGCGGGGTCTGTGCCTCGACCCGACTGAACCAGGCACTGGGTCACCCGCTCTACGTCGATCACGCCCACGGGGCACATATCGTTGACGTAGACGGCAAGTCCTGGCTGGACATGAGCTGCGGCCATGGTGCGGCGTTGCTCGGTCACGGGCACCCGGCCATCGTCGAGGCCCTGGTCAGGTCGGCTGAACTGGGCATCTGCAGCGCCCACGACATGAGGTATCACGTCGAGGTCGCTGAAACGCTCTGCCAGATGATCCCCTGTGCAGAGCGGATACGCTTCACCAATTCGGGTAGCGAAGCGACCCTCCACGCGCTGCGCCTCTGCCGGGCGGTCAGTGGTCGTGACAACATCATTCGATTCACCGGGCACTTCCACGGCTATCACGAACTGACCTATATCGGCGGCCACGTACCGGCGGATCGCCTCGATGACGCCAGCAGTTACGTCGAATCCCCGGGCATCCCCGAACCGATGGCGCAATTCATCGTCGCCCTCCCATACAACGACCTGGAGGCCGTCGAGCGTGCTCTCCAGCAACGCGGCGGCGACATCGGCACGATCATCCTGGAACCGGTCGACTTCAACAGTGGCGGCATCGCCCCTCAGCCCGGGTTCCTTGAGGGCCTGCGAGACCTGAGTCGACAATACGATGTCATCCTGTTTTTCGACGAGATCCAGTCGAGTTTCAAGAAGAGCACCGGCGGGGCGCAGGCAGATTTTGGCGTCACCCCGGACATCTGCACAATCGGCAAATCTCTCGGCGGCGGGATGCCACTGTCGGCCATCTGTGCGCCGGCGCCGATGATGGACCAATACAAACCCGACGGTGACGTGCAGCACAGTGGCACCTTCATGGCTCCCCTGCCGTCGATTCTGGCAGCTCAGGCCTTCCTTGACCAGGTGTCGAAGCCCGATTTCTATCCCGATCTGCTGGGACGATTCAACCACTTCTATGCGGGCCTCGATGAGATCATCAGCCGGCGTGGATTGCCCGTGCAGGCTCCCCGGCACGGTGCCCGCTTCGGACTGATGATGGGCCTGGAGTCAGCGCCCGTCGACTACCGTGATGCGTTGCGACACCGACGCGATATCATGCTCGACTTCATCCGTCATGCTGCCACCGGTGGCGTTTACTTCCACGACTATGGTGGTGGTCCCTGCCACCATGGCTTCAGCGTCGCCCACACAGAGCAGGAGATCGACACGATTCTGCAAGTAATGGACGATGCCTTCGCCGCTGTTGCCGATGGGTTCGCCATCGGCACCCCGACGAACCGGTGACCGTGAGGAGGCTGGATCGATGAACCAGCGCGACACCAAGCTCCTGCAGGAGTTGTGTGCCCCCCGAGGAGACGAGCAGGCCTTCACGATCCTTGATCTGCTCGAGAAAAAGACGATCCCCCTGGATCTGGCGGCCTGGCTTGCGTCAAAGATCTCGAGGGGCGCCTCCTGGATTGTGTGTTCGGGGCCCGGTGGTGTGGGCAAGACGACAACGATGAATGCCTTTCTGCCATTCGTCCCTGCTGATCGGCGACTGGGAATCGCCCTGCCGGACAAGGTGCTGAATCTGCGCTTCGAGCGTGGGTGCCTGATCTCGCACGAATTGTCCGATCATCCGCCACCCACCTATCTGTGGGACCAGGACCTGCGAGACTACTTCGAACTGGGCAGCCGGGGCCATCAGCTTGTGGCCAACATGCACGTGGATCATCTGGACCAGGCCCGCTCCGAGGTCGTTGATGTCAACGGCGTTCCCGAGCGGCATTTCCGCGCCGTCAATCTCTTCCTCTTTCTCAGACTCAAGGGTCAGCCGATCGGGCAGGGCCGCGTCGACGGAAGCCGTAAGAAGCGGTACGTGCAGGAGGCCTACTACACAGACGGCGCGATGGCCCATCAGCGGGTCTACACCGCCCGAAGGGGTCTGCTCGCAGAGACCACCGGAAACGAGCCGCACGAGGCGATGTGCGCCGAATTCCTGCAGGATGCGCTCACCAACAAACAACGCTCCGTCATGGATCTGCGAGAGCGCTTTCTGGCGTGGGAATACGACTTCGGCTTCGAAGAGGATGAGTACGAGGAGGAGGAGTAGGGGCCCGATGCACCCATCGCCCGCCCACCCTGAGGACGTCCAGCGTCATCTTGAGCACCTGTATGCCGACGCCGCTCGTGGCGATGCGTGTCGGGCCACCTCTGGTGAGGAATTCAGCCGGTGGCAGGAAGTTGCTCGGCCCCAACTGGAGCGGCTCCTGGGGTTCGAGCAGATCTCCAGCAGTGCGGTTGGCCATCAGATGCGAGTCACTGAAGCCAGCGACTGTGATGACATGGGTTCCTACACCCGTCGCCAGATCTGCCTCGAAACCGAACCCAACGTTGTCCTCAAGGTCTGGGAACTGTGCCCCAAAAGTGGGGGTCCCTTCCCCACCATCATCACACCCCACGGCCATGAACCGGGCGAGTCGTATGTCGGCCTCTCCCGGAGTGACGAAGAGGCGCGGCGCATCGTTGATGATCAGCGCGATGTAGCGGTTCAGGCCGTTGAGCGGGGTTTCCTCGCTCTGGCCCCGGCGACGCGCGGCCTGGGTTCGGGCTACAAGATCGCCGACATCGGCCAGCGCCACGATGGACGCCACTGTGTTTGCCACAACTGGCAGGTCGCCCTCACAGGTCGAACACTGATGGGTGAGCGCGTGTGGGACATGCAGCGCCTCATCGACTGGGCCCTGGAACGCGGGGACGTGGACGGACGCCTTGTCATGCTCGGCAATTCCGGTGGTGGCATGACGACACTGCACTCGGCCGCCTGCGATCAGCGAATCCAGATCGCCGTACCCAGTTGCGCCTACAACAACTACATCAGCCCCCACGGAACATTGCGCCACTGTCCCTGCAATGCGATTCCGGGAATACTCCAACTGGGCGAATTCTGGGATGTTGCTGCCCTGGTGGCACCGCGCCCCATGCTCACCATCAATGGCCGCCTCAATCCGCTGCATCCAGTGGAGGAAGTGGACACCGCCGTGGAACGTCTGTCGGAGCTGTACGCCGTGGCCGGTGTACCTGATCGCTACGAACACCGCTACGGCGAGGCAGGGCATCGCTTCTACGCCGACCTCATGTGGCCCTGGATCGAATCCCGGATGGCCAGCCTCTGAGGCCTGAGTACCCTGCCCCTTACATCTGGGGCCAGAGCAACCGCCCACTTGTCCAACTCGTGAGCGGGACAGAGACTTGGGCCATGTTCATCGATCAGAATCCGCGCATCGCTGTGGTCGGTCCCACCGGTTGCGGTAAGACAACCCTCGCCCTGCGCCTGGCCCGGTCTCTCGACCTTCAGCACATCGACGCCGATGGTCTGTTCTGGGGACCGGACTGGACGCCGGTTCACCATCCCATCCTCCGGGAGCAACTCGTGAGTGCCCTGGCCGCAGAGGCATGGATCACAGACGGCAACATCGGTCGTTTCCGTGATATACAGTTGCCTCGGATCACCACACTCGTGTGGCTCGACTACCCTCTGCGAACCAGCCTGCCCCGGTTGCTGCAACGAACACTACGCCGCGTCCTGACACGACAGATCGTTCACGGTGGCAACAGGGAGAGTTTCAGCAAACAGTTCCTGAGCCGGGACTCGGTGTTTGCCTTCGCGCTACGCCGCCATGCAGGATTACGGCAACATTACGAAGAATTGATCGAATCTCGCGACGCCAAACACCTGCGTCTCATCCGCCTGGCATCACCCCGACAGACACGTCGCTGGTTGTGCGACGTCATCGAGCCGACACAGCCGGCCACGGAGCACTGACTCAATGAGAATCCGCATGGATGACGAACCCATGCTCGTCATCGGCCACCGCGGCGCCTGCGTCCACGCCCCTGAGAACACGATCCCCTCCTGTGAGCACGCGAGGGACCTGGGTGCCATGTGGATCGAAGCTGACGTCAAGAAGACCCGGGATGGCGCGCTGGTCCTGATGCACGATCAGAGTGTGGATCGCACAACAGATGGCACCGGCCTCGTGTCTGAGCGATCCCTGCATGAAATTCAGGCGTTGGATGCAGGGACGTGGTTTGGGGCTGAGTTTGCCGAAACGCGCGTTCCAACACTCGAAGATCTGGCCTCCTGGGCCAGCACGAACGACATGGGCATCTGCCTTGACCTCGGAAACGGAGGCGGACTGACATCGACCGATCTAACCGCCATCGGCCAGATGCTGCGTCAGTACGACTGCGCCGAGACAGCGCTCGCGATCGGCTCAGAAATGGCTACCCTGTGTGAACTACGAGATCAATGCGAGGAGATCTCGATCGGGCTGCTCTACAGGGACAACCATGAAGATGCGTTGAGACGAGCGAGAATAGCGCGGATCGACTTCCTCCATCCATTCCGGCGTCTCGTGTCTGCCGACCTGATCCGGAGTGCACATGCTGCCGGCCTTCCCGTTGCCTCAGCAGTGGATCCCCTTGTCGAGCTGATCCATGAACGGCGTCAGTGGGGCCTGGATGCCATCAACTGCGACGATCCGGGGTTGTGCACACCGCCCCCTGCCGACGAGGTCCTGTCTTGAGACTCACGCTGATCTTTTTCATCCCTGTGTTGCTGAGTTGTGCTCCAGCCGGTCTACCCTCACCCCCGGATCAGGGGAACGAGCCGCCACCGTCTGTCGAGATTCAGCTCGGTCAGGTGTATTCGCGCAGCGCCCAGCGAAGTCCGGCGGCCAGCCCGATGCGCAACCTCATGGGTGAACTCGCTTCCCACACCCGTTACAGTGCCACCCACGCCGGCATCCTGCCCCTCGACGATCCGTCCATTCTGTACCTGCCGTGGATCCATCTGACGCCCGGCAATCTCAGCCGCATCTCGCTGCAGCAACTCACCGATGCGGAGTTGCGGAATCTGGGAACCTTCCTCTCGACGACGGGACTGCTCGTGGCCCAGAATATCGGCAACCAGGAGACGTTCCGAGGCGGCCTGTTCAGTATCTGTAGGGAAGCACTCACGCGGTTGAATCTGCTGGAGGGGCATCACTGGCGATTCGTGCGACTCAGATCGAGCCACCCGATCTACCACAGCGTATTCGACTTCGATCCAGACGGGGTTGATGTGGGCTTGATGGTGGGCGACCGACTGGCAGCCCTCATGGCCGGATGGCCCCTGCTGACGGACAGCACGACCCTGCGCATGGGCAATACCGAGGTCGATGGGACGCGTTTTCTTCGATTCACCATCAACACCGTCGTCTTTGCCGCGTCGCAGGCCTCATCTGTCCCGTAGAGACTCGTGCCTGGAATCCTCAGCGCACTTGGGCAAACTCACCGGAAAGCTGCAATGCATCGATCGCCGCGCGGATGGCATCACGCCCTGCGTCGCCATCATCGGGATTGAGAAAAAGCTCCCAACCCGACAGGTAGAATTGCTGCCAGGGCTCTGCAATCTGTTCCAGCCCTCTCTCATGTAGCGCCGCAGCGATACGTGTCCGATTCATCGACCACGCTTCTTCGGGTGCCATCCCCGATACGCTGAGCACGCGGGAGCCGATCGGCGACACGCGCCAGCTCAGGGATCGGAGCAGGTCCCACAGATACGGACCGGGCCGATCGATCAGACGTCTGGACACATTGGCCACCTCTGCCGCATTCGATACCAGGGCAGCACGATCCTGCGACCGAATCCCGGCGACGTCGGCGTAGTCGCCAGGCTGAGGCGCTTCTCCGTACACGGTCTCGACGATGGCCACCGGGGAGTCGACATAATCTTCGAGCGTGATCAGATCGTTGATCAGGTTGAGTTGTGGCCGCGGCGTGTGTATTGGCCGTGTGACGCGTTTGGCAAAGTGCGCCTCCATACCCGCCTGTACCGATAGCGCACGATTCAGGTCATGGAAATCGGCCGCTGCCGCTTCACTGAGCCAGACGTGGATGTCGACGTCCGAAAGGGTTGGCACGTAGTCGAGGGGCGAATCCCAATGCTTCTGACCCGACCCCTTGAACCAGACTGCCCGCACGTGGTCATCGCCGAAGATGTCGCGAACAGCTGACGCCATGCTCTGGACCATGGCGCGGATCTCGCTGCGCAGGACATCCGCATCAGGGTAGTGATCGGTCCATTCCAGATTCATCCGCGTCTCCTGAGTTAATCAATTCGGCTGAGTCGATCAGTACATGCTGGGCAATGTACTGGATGGTTGAGTGTCCTGACCCTATCCTCAATCACGCATCCCTTATCACACAGTCCAGAGATGGCACAATTCCCCGCCCACCAGCGGACAGGCCTCGAAGGAGCACGACATCTGTACCGATGACAACCAGCAGATCGGCTCCTTCGACACGGTGATCTGGGACTTCAACGGCACCATTCTTGACGACGTCGACCTGGCCGTAGGTGCCATGAATGCCGTCCTCAACAGACGCGGCCTCCCGGCCATCGATGCCCAGGATCACAAGAAGTCCTTCGGGCATCCGGTATCCGACTACTACAGTGCGTTGGGGATCGACCTGGCACGAGAGGACCTGTCGCTCCTGTCAGATGAATTCCACGACGGGTATCTGGCCGGTGTCAGCCAGTGCCGCCTCGTCGAGGGTGTCTCAGACCTGTTGTCGGCCTTCCAGGATCGGGGCATCCGGCAGTTCGTGCTGTCGGCGGCTGAGCAGACGATGCTGGATGCCTGGGTCAGGATGCTGGGCATCGAGGGCTTCTTCACAGGCGTCTATGGCCTTGCCGATCGGCTGGCTGTTACGAAGGTCCTACGGGGCCAAGAGCTTCAGGCCGCACACGACGTCTGCCCGGGTTCCACGCTGCTGATCGGGGACACCGACCACGATGTCGAGGTCGCCGAAGCCCTCGGGTGCGTACCCGTCGTCGTTGCTCTGGGTCACCAGGGCGCCGAGCGCTTCGAGGGGTCTGGTGCCCGTGTCTTCGACTCCTTCAGACGCCTTGGCGAGGAACTGTTGACTGCGACCACCGACATTCAGAAACGTCGAGCTGTGAGGGCAGTCCTGCTGACACCCGAGGAATCGGTCCTGCTGGTCTGTGCCCTCAGGCGAGGTGACGGCAAGCAGCTCTGGTTCGCCCCTGGCGGTGGTCTCGAGCCAGGAGAAACCCACATGAGTGGGCTCCGGCGGGAGCTATTCGAGGAGACCGGCCTGGATCTCAACCTGGTATCTGCGCAGATCGGCCCACCGGTCTGGACACGCCACCACGAATTCGACTGGGGGCCTCGGCGAATCAGCCAGCACGAGACCTACTACGTGATCCGCATCGATGCCTTCACACCGATTTCGTCGGGAAATCCGGACCAGGAGGAATTGGCCACAGTCCAGCAGCACCGGTGGATGACGACCTCGCAGATGCGTGCCGTATCCGGCACCCTGGTCCCGGCGCGACTACCAGAATTGGTTGAGTCGCTGCTCAGCGATGGTCCCCCGGACCCACCGATCGATGCGGGCCTGTGAACTGCCGTGCAGGATCGGTGACGGATCCCCAGGAAACACGCGGTTTTTTTATGGACTGAAGCAGGATCACCTGCGGGCCGATAGGCACAAGAACAGGACATTCTGTCGCCTTTTCTGGAGATACGCCATGCCATTGCGCCCTGCCATCCTCGTGCTCGCCCTCGCTGGTGGCCTCAGTGCACAGCCAGGCCAGATCGCCTTCTCGACGAACCAGCACGTCCTGATCATGAACACGGATGGTACCGGCGTGCGGCAACTTGCCAAGGGGCAGTCGCCCGCCTGGTCGCCGGACGGCGAACGGATCGTCTTCGTCACGGCCTGGAGCCGTGAACAGGGCGCCACCAACATCTCTGTCATGGATCGCGATGGCAGCAATGCGGAAACTCTGTTCGAGGGTGACGGGCTGAATCCCTCGAACCCCGCATTCTCCCATGATGGCCGCAAGATTCTGTTCTCATCATGGCAGGACGAGGAGTCTTTCATCTATGAAATGGACGCCACACCGGGTGCCACCGCTCACCAGATTCCACTGTTTCCATCGAATTCGGAAGACCCCACCTTCCTCTACTCGCCGGCCGTGTCGCCTGATGGAATGTCTCTCGCCTTCATTCTCATGAGACGCAGCCAGATTGCCGCGCGCAGCACAGGCGACCTGTACCTCTCCAATCTGGACGGCTCCAACGGCCGTCTCGTGGCCGGCGACATCGGCAGCCATGATGCTCCCGCCTGGTCACCCGGCGGCGAACTGGCTTTCTACAGCAAACGACAGGACGGCGAAGGGATCTATATCGCGGACGGTCAGGGATCCAACCAGACTCTTCTATCGGTAGAGTGGGTCATCGACTGGGATCCCTCCTGGTCACCGGATGGTGAGTGGATCTCTTTCGCCTCTTCGCAGAGCCGTAAGGGTATCGACATCTTCATCATGCGCCGTGACGGCACGGATGTCGTGAATCTGACCAATACACCCGACACACCGGACTATGCCCCGGCTTGGTCTCCCGTCGCCCTGCCACGACTCGAGACCCCTATCCTGGAACCCAGTTGGGGCCAACTCAAAACAGACTTGCCTGGTCCGGCGACCTCGAAGTAGGTAACTCCCATGCCGCCCTCGGTCTGACAGATCGGTGGCGCGATGGACCCCGGTCTGCATATCGGGTAGTGTTTGCAGCCACCTCTGCCTCCGCCACCCCCAAGACAGCCGGGCATGATGAACACACGAGAGAAGTTTCTCTTCGACCTGAATGGCTATCTCGTCCTGGAGGATGTCCTCACCCCAGATGAGATCCGCGTCGCAAATGAAGCCATCGACGCCAAAGCGAATCTGATCGTACCACGCGAAACCGGTCTGTCAGATGGGTCGGCGCACCTGCAGGGTGTGACGGGCCGTGGCGAATTCCAGCAGAATCCGCTGGCCTTCGATCATCCCCACTGTGATCCATTCCGCCGCATGTTCGCCCACCCCCGAACAATCGATGTATTCAACGAGATCCTCGGTCCAGGTTTTCGGCTCGATCATGGCCCTGTCCTGATCACGATGGAGCAGGGCACCGAGGGACATCGCCTGCACGGCGGCATGACCTTCGACCCGAGCCAGTATCACGGTTTTCACCATGGTCGTATGCACTGCGGTCTGTGTGTTGCCGCCTGGCAATTGGCCGACGTGCGTGACGGGGACGGTGGCTTCGCCTGCATCCCCGGCAGCCACAAGGCCAACTATCGGCCCGAGATCGAGGTGCTGCGCCTGGAGCAGGATTGGGGCGTCGTGCGCCAGATCGTCGCACCGGCCGGTTCACTCATCATCTTCAATGAGGCCCTCATTCACGGCACACTTCCCTGGCAGCCTACAGAGCGCCCCCGGCGTTCGGTGCTGATCAAGTATTCGCCCGGCTTCCTGTCCTGGGGCACGCCGCCGGCCTGCCCCATCCAGGATCCAACACCAGCCGAAGAGGCGCTCTATCAACCACCGAGTCGTACGGGACGCACCACACTGGAGGGAAGCGAGTGATGGCAGCATTGAGCTGGCACGACGTGAGTGAATGGGAGATCGAAGGCAAAGGCTGGACTGACACGGCACGGCGATATGAGCGCCTGCCCGCCCGCGCCGAGGGTGTCGTGCGGGAACCTGTCTGGGACCTGTCCAGGGCCTCGGCCGGGCTCTGCCTGCGTTTCGTCACTGATGCAGAGCAGATTCACGCCCGCTACGACCTGCACCAGTCGACGCTGTCTCTGGTTCATATGCCGGCCACGGGCCATTCGGGGTTGGACCTGTATGCGGAGGATGCGGCCGGTGATCTGCGCTGGGTGGGCATCACCCAGCCCACAGCACCCCACGTGGAGGGACCGATGGCGCAGGGCCTCGCACCGGGCCTGAGGCAATACACTCTCTACCTGCCGCTGTACAACAGCCCTGAGACGCTCGAACTGGGTGTCGAGGAGGGCGCCCACATCGAACCGCTGCCCGCCAGGACGGAGAAATCGATCCTCTTCTACGGCACCTCCATCATGCATGGCGCCTGCGCATCCCGCCCCGGCATGGCCATCCCCGCCATCCTGGGTCGGCGACTGCGGCGTCCGACGATCAACCTCGGTTTCGCCGGCAATGGTGTGATGGAACCGGAGATCGCCAATCTGCTCTCGGAACTGGATCCGTGTCTGTTCATCGCCGATTGCCTGCCCAACATGACGGCATCGCAGGTCACCGAGCGCGCCGCTGAACTGGTCAGGCGGATTCGACAGACACGCCCGCTCACCCCCATCCTGCTGGTCGAAGACCGGACCTATGCCAATACGCGCTTCTTCCCCGCCAAAGCAGACAGACACCGCACCAGTCGGGCCGCCCTGCGCACCGTCTGGCAGGAATTGACCGACGGTGGCGACGAGAGGATCCACTATCTGGATGGCGACCATCTGTTGCCGGGTGATGGTGAGGCAACCGTGGACAGCTCGCACCCGACCGATCTGGGCATGGTTGCCTACGCTGATGCATACGAAGCAGCGATCCGCCCTATTCTGAGGCAGAGCTGACCGTGCCCCGCCTGGCCCACGTCAACGACGACGATCTGCGCTCTGCCATTCATGCCGGTTGCCGGACGATGCGCAACGTCTTCAATGTCGACGATGATGGCGTGCCCTTCTTCGGTTCACGCCTGCTGCCAGATGCCCGACTCTCTTTCAGCGCTCACCACTCCGAGTCGCATGTGCCGGGTCGGCATCTGAATGCATTGCTCGCTGCCGACGCCGTGGCACCGGATCCAACCATCGATCCAGCGGCTCAGGATGCAGCCATCGCCATGCATCGCCGGGCGCTCATGCACTCCTATGGCGGTATTCAGCCTCTGCCACTGAATCGTTCCAAGATCGGTGACCCTGCACCCGGCAACTTCTGCCCGCACAATCTGCGGGAGGGATTCCACGGCTTGTGGGCCCTGGCTCAACACCGTGCTGATGATGAGGCGGCGGATCTGGCCGAGCGCAGTCTCGCCACCATTCGCCAGCTCTGGCGGCCCGACCACGGCTGGGATGAGGCTCAGCTGGCACAACAGGGTCTCACCTACATGGCCTGCCAGGGCTTCGTTCACGGCGAGGCTCGCATGCTCGGTCCCCTGGTGAAGTTCCAGCGGGCCACCGGTTCACAGGCAGCAGGAGATCTGGCCGACGACGTGGCCCAGAAGCTGCTGGCCGAGTTCTATCTCGAGGACGGCGTCTATACAGCCGAGCGCTTTGTCACACGCCACGCACACTCCGTCACGTGCTGCCTCTCCTCGCTGGCCCAGTATGCGGCCGCTCGGGGAGACACCCAGGTCATGGCGCGGGTGAAGAGCTTCTACGACCACGGCCTCTGGCAGATGCGCGACGCCATCGGCTGGTCACCCGAGTCGGCGCAACAGACGGGCAGTGACCATGGCGAGGGCAACAACACGGGTGACATCGTTGAGACGGCGCTGATCCTGGGCGCGCACGGTTGGACAGAATACGATCACGACGCCCAACGAATCCTACGTGCTCACCTGTTACCATCCCAGTTGCGGGATGTCTCTTTCGTTGTGGAACCTGACAATCCCCACCATGAAGACGGCCTGCACGATATGGGCCGTCGGCATCTGGGCGCCTGGGGTTTCCCGGCCCCGTATGGCCATCTCTCCTGGGGCAAGGGTCGCGGTGGCCTCTCCTTCAACATGGATATCGTCGGCGGTGTGGTGGCCTCACTGTGCGAAGCCCTGAGCGCGGTCACCATCAGTGCGCCGGCAGGGGATGGGCCGCTCCACCATAAAATCCGCTTACTGCTGGAGACGACCACACAGGATCTGCAACTGGGCATCTGTACTGAGAACGATGCCATGACCCTCGAGATCCGGTTGCAGCATCTCGGTGACCTGCAGATACAGCTGCCACCGTGGGTGGATGAGGAAGCGATCCGGATGGAGCCGTTGACCGAGCACTTCAGCATCGATGAAGACGGCCTCCACATCCCTGGGCGAGACAAGGCCGACGCAGCGGTCGCCGATCCAATTCGCGTGCATCTTCCGACGCCCGGAGAGGAACTGACCCTCACCCACCACCACGATCACCCGATCGAAGTCCACTTGCGAGGCGATCGCGTCGTTGCCATGGACAGCCTCGGAGCGGACCTGACCTTCTTCCCCGATCTCGACTGACAGCCGGCATGAAAGAGACTCAGAATCTGCCCATCGGTGAACGTGTAGCGGTTGCGACACCGGCGTGTGAACCTGCCGCCACCGTCCACACTGGCACGTATGTCCAACTGCGCCCGATTGATCCTGCAGCTGATGCCCCCCTGCTGTTCGACAGCAGTCACGGCGATGCCCACGACTGGATCTGGACCTACATGCCCTATGGTCCCTTCCCCGGCCGCTCTGAGATGACCGATTGGCTGGAGGAGATCTCCTCGTCGTCGGATCCGAGATTCTACACCGTCTGTCGGCAAGCCGACCAGCAGCCGGTCGGTATCGTCAGCTTCCTGCGCATCGATGCCGACCATCGCTGCATCGAGGTCGGCCACATCTGGTATGTTCCGCAGGTCCAGCGCAGCGAAGTGAACACAGAGAGCCTCTATCTGCTCCTGAAACACGCCTTCGACGATCTCGGCTTTCGTCGCGTGGAATGGAAGTGCGACGCCCTCAACGCCCGTTCGAAGGCCGCCGCCCTGCGCCTGGGATTCAAGGCGGAGGGCGTCTTCCGACAGCACCGGATCGTGCGCGGAAGGAATCGGGATACGGCATGGTTCGCCCTACTCGACCATGAGTGGCCGGCCATCCGTGCTCATTTCGAGACGTGGCTCGCCGCACCCGCCACCGCACGTCCATCGCTGACGGCCTTGAATCGCACGGCCTGAATCACCGGGACGGCACCTGCCAGACGTGTGATCGCATACGTTCGATCAAGGCTGCCGTCGCAGTGGACGGCACGCGTGATTGATGCTGCACCAGTCCGACCCACCGCTTCGGCGCACCGGTCGGCGTGATGCTCACCAGACGCCCGGCGGCGACTTCATCCTCCACAGCCACGGCCGGCACCATGGCCATGCCAAAGCCGATCTCGGCGAAGCGCTTGAGCACTTCGATGCTCCCCAGTTCCATGGCAATCCGTGGCGCCACACGGGCACGCTCAAAGAATTCGTCGAACAATACCCGGCTCTGACTCCCTCTCTCCAACGCCAGCAGAGGCCCTTCGGCCACGGTGGTGGCAGCCACCCGTCGACGGTGCGCCAAGACATGATCGGCGGCACAGATCCACACATCACGTCGCTCGAACAGGGATTCGCAAACCAGACGCGGATGCTGAAGTGGCAGCGTCGCCAGCCCAAAGTCGATCTCATCCTCCAGTACGAGGGGCGCGATCTCCGACGACATCTTGTTGCGAATGTCGACCTCAACCTCCGGAAACTGTTCTCTGAAGACACGCAGCACCGGCGGCAGGACGTAGGTGCAGTTGGTATCGCTGGTGGCCAGCACCACACGTCCCGAGATGGCACCCACCTGCCCGTCGATCTCGTCACGCGCCAGTCGAAGTTCCTCGAACACGACCCGCGCCCGCCTACACAGGATCTGCCCGGCCGCGGTGAGACGGGCGCCACCCCGCGTGCGTTCAACCAGGCGCTGACCGACCTCCTCTTCCAGTGCCCGAATCTGTTGACTCACCGCCGATTGAGTTACGAACAGGTGCCGCGCCGCCCGTGTGAAACTGCCTTCTCTGGCGACCTCACACAGTCCTCTCAATTGCTGCAGTTCCATCTTGTCCTCCTGATCCCGCAGGGCACGAACCGGATCCCGCAGGGCATAAACCAGACCCCGCACAGACATGATCTCGGGCGTGACGATCTCTATCGAGACATAAGCATATCTAATATAATGGATGAGTACTACTCGTTTCACTTATCCAATGTGGCTCTGTATCCTGTGCGTCGGAACCACTCGCATGCGGCAACTACACAGGAGACAGATCATGACCGTCACCGCCATCGTCGGTGCCAGTTGGGGAGACGAAGGCAAGGGCAAGATCACCGACGCCCTCGCCGCCGAAGCCGACCTCGTCGTCCGTTTTCAGGGTGGCCGCAACGCCGGCCACACCATCATCAACGAACAGGGCCGCTTTGCCCTCCACCTGCTCCCGTCAGGGGTCTTCAATCCGCAGACCACCAATCTCATCGGCCCCGGCGTTGCCTTCGATGCACCCGCCTTCTTCGCCGAGCTCGATGAACTGACTGCAGCCGGTGTCCCGGCGCCGAAGATCTGCATCGCCAGTCGGGCGCAACTGGCCCTGGAACCACACGTGCTCCACGATCAATACGAGGAGGAGCGACTTGGTGGCGCCGCTTTCGGCTCCACCCGGGCCGGGATCGCCCCCTTCTATGCGGACAAGGCGATGAAGATCGGCGTGCAGGTGGGAGATCTCCTCGACATGGACTGGCTCCGTGAGCGCCTGACACGTCAACTGGCCCCCCGCAACACCCTCTTCGAGCATCTGTATGGGCGTCCTCGCGTCGAGATCGAACCCCTCCTGGACTCTCTCGCGCCGATTCGAGAACGGATCCTCCCCCTCCTTGTGGACTCGTCGAAACTGCTGCATGAGAGCCTCGCCAAAGGGGATCGAATCCTGCTGGAGGGTCAACTCGGCGCCCTGCGGGATGTTGACCATGGGATCTATCCCTACTCGACCTCCTCCTCTCCCCTGGCCGGTCATGCTGCCGTCGGCGCGGGGCTGCCGCCGTGGGCGATCACGGATATCGTCGTCGTCGCCAAGGCCTACTCCAGTTGTGTCGGCGCCGGGCCCTTCGTGACCGAATGGGAGGGTGAGCAGGCCCAGAGCCTGCGCGATCGTGGTGGCGACCGGGGAGAATACGGCGCCACGACGGGGCGTCCGCGGCGGGTCGGTCCATTCGATGCCGTGGCGGCTCGTTATGGGTGCCGCGTGCAGGGCGCCACCCGTGTGGCCCTCACCAACCTCGACGTGTTGGGCACCGGTGACGAGATTCCGATCTGCGTCGCCTATGAACTGGAAGGTGAGGAGCTGACCGACTTCCCGCTGGCACACCAGCTGGATCGCTGCCGACCGGTCTACGAAATGATGCCAGGCTGGAGTGAGCAGATTGGTGACGTCAGTTGCTGGTCTGATCTTCCGACAGCGGCCCGGAACTATGCGGAGCGCATCGAAGCGTGCCTCGAGACACCGATCGGCATGATATCAGTCGGCCCGCACCGCCGGCAGTTGCTGACCCGCTGATCCTGGCGGGCGAAATCTCTTAGGTCAGATGCTCTGCATCGTGCAACGTAACCGTTGGCCACGGCATGCGGTCCATCGCATTCGACTGGGCTGACACAACTCTTCCTGGATGACACATGTCAGATCTGCCCCAAGCCATCCTCTTTGACCTCGATGACACCATCCTCGAATTCCATGCTCTGGCGGCCCCGGCCTGGGCGGCGACACTGGAGTCCGTGGCGGCCGATCTCCACCCCTCTACTCCCGCACAGGTACAGCAGCGGATTGATGCCGTCTCCACCGCCTGGTGGTCGGATCCGGATCGTCATCGACAGGGACGTCTGGATCTGGGCAACACACGTCGAATGACTGTGTCCGAGTCACTGGAGTCGCTGGACATCCACGATGCTGCGTTGGTGGGCCGGATCGTGGATGAATTTGAGCGCCGCCGTTTCGAGGGCTTGCGCCTGTTCCCCGGGGCGCTGGACACGCTCGACCACTTCCAGGCTGCCGGCGTGCCAATGGCGTTGCTCACCAATGGCGACAGTGCCGGGCAACGGGCCAAGATCGAGCGCTTCGAACTGGCCCCCTATTTCTCCTGCATCATCATTGAAGGTGAGTTCGGTGCGGGCAAGCCTGATCCCCGAGTCTTCCAACACGCCCTGGCCGAACTCAACGTGGAGGCGAGGCATACGTGGATGGTCGGCGATCGGGCCGAGTGGGAGATTCTGCCCGCCCAGCAGCTGGGCATCTGGGCCATCTGGGTCGACGTCCACGGGAAAGGGATGCAACCGGATCTTGACATCAAGCCGGATCGTGTCATTCATCGCATATCAGAATTGGTAGGCTGATTGCCAGCCTGATCACCTGCCTCATTCCATTGCCAGGGCGGCCCGTCGGCATTGCCGATGCGCACGGGCCGAACGTTGCCTTCCGAGGATGCACCCATGAGCCCGGTACAAAGCACGGACAGACTCCGCGTCGCCGCGATCTGCACGATCTACCACGCCTGGTCTCACGCCGACGCCATCGTCACCAAGTTTCTCAAGGGCATGTCCACGGACGAGGGTTTCTTTCCACCGGAAGTTGACATCGTCTCCATCTACATCGATCACATTCTGGAGAACGATGTGGGTGTCGGCCTGGCGGAGGAATGTTCGATCCCCCTCTATCCCAGTATTCGTCGGGCCCTTCACGCCGGGGGCAATGAACTGGGTGTGGATGCGGTCCTGCTGATCGGTGAACACGGCGACTACCCGTGGAATGAGCGGGGCCGGCACATGTATCCGCGCCGCTATTTCTTCGAGCAGATCGCCGGTGTCTTCGCCGAGAGTGGCAGATCGGTCCCCGTCTTCAACGACAAACACTTCGCCTACGACTTCACTGACGCGAAGTGGATGTGGGACCGGGCGGCCGAGTTGCAGATTCCACTGATGGCCGGCTCCTGCCTGCCCCTCTCATGGCGGCGCCCCTGGCTGGAACACGACAAGGGCACCCGGATCGAAGCGGCCCTGGCCGTCGGCTACGGAGGCATCGAGGCCTACGGATACCACACGCTTGAGACCCTGCAGTGCATGATCGAACGCCGGGGATCGGGCGAGACGGGTGTGGTTGCAGTGCAGTGCCTCGAGGGTGGCGATGTCTGGGATGCCCGCGACCGCGGCCTGTTCGATGCGGATCTGGCCGAGGCGGCCGGCGCGACGGCCGGTACGCGTCGCGAAGGCCGGATGGAGGACGTTTGCCAGAAACCAGCCGTCTTCCTCCTCGAACACGCGGACGGGCTTCGCTCGGCGGCGCTGATGCTGGACGGTTATCTCAATGACTGGGCCTACGCGGCCCGGATCGATGGTCAGGTCGTGGCGACCGAGTTCTTCCTGCAGCCGGATGGTCCTGGTGCCAGCTTCGGCTACCTGGGTCGCAATATTCAGGATTTCTTCGTCACCGGTATGGCTCCCTATCCCCCATCTCGCACCTTGCTGACGACGGGCGTCATCGATGCGGCCATGACCTCCCGCCACGAAGATCACCGGCGACTCGAGACCCCCTGGCTCAATATCGCCTACGAATCCTACGATCACCTGCCCGTGCGTCCCATGGGTGAACGCCCGACCGGTGCCTGCCTGGATCGGGAGGCACCGGATCTGCTGTTGCCCTGGCGTGATTGATCGATCCTCCTGATCTGCTCTGGCTGATCTAATCCGGCTCATCTGGCCTGAGAGTCAACCAGGATTCCACGACGGGATCTTGCGCCGGTGTGGGGACCTCGTCACCTTAGCGACTCGGGTGAAGGCCGCCGTCGGGTGATCCCCGGCGACCAGTCAACGTGCCCTCAGCACGGGAGACCCATCCATGTTCACATCCCTCTCGGAATCCTCGGTTTGAGATACACACCCGAACTATTCGAACACAATCAGCAGTGGGCCCGCCACCTGCACGAGACGGACCCTACCTACTTCGATCGCATCGCCGAATCGCAACATCCGAACTATCTCTGGATCGGCTGCGCCGACAGTCGTGTCCCCCCCAATCTCATCGTCGGCCTTGAGCCCGGAGAGGTCTTCGTTCACCGGAATATTGCCAACGTCGTGTCTCAGGGAGACGGCAATGTGCTCTCTGTTCTCCAGTATGCCGTCGATGAATTGAAGGTCGAGCATATCATCGTCTGCGGGCATTACGGCTGCGGCGGCGTCAGGGCCAGCCTCGGTCCCCCGCAACCCGGGCCACTCGGGCTGTGGCTCGATCATGTGGCCGCCGTACGGCGCCGCCACGCTGTGGAATTGGAGCAATTCGAGGGCGAGACGCGATTGCGTCGGCTCTGTGAGTTGAATGCAGCGGCGCAAGTGCGGGCGCTGGCAGAGACCGAGATCGTCAACCGTGCCTGGGATCGAGATCAGCAGCTGTTCGTACATGGCTGGATCTACGATATGGAAACGGGACTCATGAACGATCTGGGTGTCGACGTGGAGCAACACCGTTGAAGTTGACGGGGACCTTCCTCGACGAGATCACCCACGACATCCCTTCCAACAACTGGGGACGGCAGCAGTGGGATGACGAATTCGCCTGTATGCGGCAGATCGGCATCGACACGGTCATCATGATCCGGGCCGGCGTGGGACGCACGGCGGCCTGCCCGTCGAAGGTGCTGTCCGAGCAGGCAGACATCTACCCCGTCTACGAGGATCTCGTCCACATGTTCCTCGACCTGGCAGAGAAACACAGCCTCGACTTCTGGTTCGGCACCTACGATTCAGCCACGTGGCCCACGCGCGAACGCTCACTCGAGCAGGAACTCGACCTGGGCCGGGCATTCTGCGACGAGGTCTGGCAGAGGTATGGTCATCGTACCGCCTTCAAGGGATGGTATCTGACCTTCGAACTCGGCCGTCTGGAGCGTCGCCGAGTGGAATGCCTTCGCCATCTCGGATCCCACGTCAAGACGCTTTCGCCGCAGCTGCCGACGCTGATCTCGCCCTATGTGCACGGCGGGAAACTCGTCGATGACCCAATCTCCCTGGAGCAGCACCACGCGGATTGGGACGAAATTCTTGCCAGTCTTGTGGACGCTGTCGACATCGTCGCATTCCAGGACGGCCAGGTCGGTTACGACGAACTGCCGGATTTCCTGGCCGCCAATCACGAGTTGATCGCGCGGCACGGCATGCGGGCGTGGTCGAATGTGGAGAGTTTCGACCGCGACATGCCCTTCAACTTCCCACCCATCGACTGGCGGAAGTTGTGGTGGAAGATGCAGGCCGCCGAGAAGGCGGGCGTCGAGAAGCTGATCACTTTCGAGTTCTCCCACTTCATGAGCCCCCACTCAAGCTGGCCGGCGGCGCATCAGCTATTCGAACGCTATCGCGAATACCTGCAAGGGACGAACGTGTGACCGATTCAGCTGGGGGCACGACGGCCGTCGATCTCGACGCCGGCCTGCGTCGACTCGGATACGACGGCTTCCGTTCCGGTCAGCGCGAGGCCGTCGAAGTCCTTCTGGACACGGGACGTCTGTTGCTGGTGGCCCCTACGGGCGGCGGCAAGAGTCTCACCTACCAGCTGCCTGCGGCGATGCTGCCAGGCACAACGCTCGTCATCTCGCCACTGATCGCCCTGATGCACGATCAGGTGACGGCATTGAACGAACGCGGTCTGCCGGCGACTTACCTGGCAGGCACCCTCGATGCAGAGGAAGCCCGACTGCGACTCGGCCAGATTGCCCGAGGCGAGTTCAAACTCGTCTACGTCGCCCCGGAGCGTCTCGTCTTCGACGGATTCCGAGACCTGCTTTCCCGTCTGGAGTGCCCACTCATCGCGGTGGACGAGGCCCACTGCATCAGTGAGTGGGGCCATGATTTCCGGCCCGAATACATGCAGATCGGACAGGTCCTGCAGCAACTGCCCGAGGCGCGGGTCCTGGCCTGCACGGCGACGGCAACGCCCATCGTGCGCGATGAGATCCTCGAGCGCCTCGGCCTGCCGGCTACGACGCCTCAGCATGTCCACGGATTCGCCCGACCCAATCTCGCCTTCCGCGTTCTGGAGACCCAGGTCAAGGCGCAGCGGGTCAGCGCCATCGATGAGCTTCTGCGCGATGCCCTGACGTCGCCGGGCAATGGCCGTGGGACGGCGATCATCTATGCGCCGACACGCAAGGCGACCGAAGAGGAAGCCGAACGTCTGCGGGAGACCGGTTGGGGCGCCGCCGCCTACCATGCCGGCCTGGCTGGTGAGCTTCGTGCCCGCGTGCAGACTGCCTTCGCTCAAGGGCAGCAGGAGATCGTCGTCGCCACCAATGCCTTCGGCATGGGGATCGACCGATCGGACGTGCGATGCATCGGGCATCTGGGACCGCCCGGATCGGTGGAGGCCTACTACCAGGAGGCCGGACGTGCCGGACGCGATGGCGAGGCAGCAACATGCCTGTTGCTGGTATCCCCCGGGGACATGCCCCTGCGACGACGTCTGATCGAGATGGATGTGGAAGGCCGCGTACCCGATCCGGAAACGGTCGAACACCGCTGGAATATGTTCCTCGAGCTGATGCGTTATGCCGAAGGGGGCGCCTGCCGCCACGATGCCATCCTGCGATACTTCGGGGATGAAGAAGAGGTCCTCTCAGGATGTGGCCGGTGCGACAATTGTCTGCGCCTCGATGATGACGAGGATCCCGGTACTGAACTGGAGGTGAGCGACATCGTGCGCAAGGCGCTGTGCGGTGCGGCTCGAGTTCACGGCCGCTTCGGTCTGGGTGCCGCAGCACGCCTGCTGCGTGGCGGCGAGGACTTGCGTCTGCAACGTGCCGGCCTGGCTGACACCTCGACCTTCGGTATCCTGTCCGATCGTGATGAAGACTGGCTCGTGCGACTCCTCTCCCGCTGTGTCACCGCCGGATGGCTGCAATTCGGCGAGCATCGGGTCGTCTACGTCACCGATGAGGGGTACGATGTCATCCACGGACGTCGGCCGGTTCGTCTGCTGTTGCCCTCCAAGCAGGTCGCCCCCGTCAAAGGGGGAGGCACGGGTAAGCGACGCCGGCAGGCCGCCGCAGCTGCGGCCGACCTCGACGAGGCAGGTCGGAATCTTTTCGATACGTTGCGGGCCTGGCGCCTGGAGACCGCCTCAGGCGAAGGCAAACCACCCTATGTGGTGGCCAGTGATCGGACGTTGCGTGACATCGCCACGTTGAGACCGGCCGATCAGGACGAGTTGCTCCTGTGCCACGGCATCGGCCCGGCGAAGGTGGAGAAATACAGCACCCACATCCTTCGCATCATCGCTGAAGGGCCGAACAAATGACGTTGGCATTGGCTCAGGATGCCGACTACGTTGGAGAGTGAGAAAAGGAGCGAGCCGTGAGCGATCAACCGAATCTTCTGCTAATCTCAACCGACCACTGGCGTGGCGACAGCCTTGGACGCCTGGGCCATCCCGTGGCCGACACGCCCCATCTGGACTCTCTTTCGAGGGGCGGGACCACATTCACCCGGGCCTACACCCCCTGCCCTTCCTGCATCGCCGCCCGACGGTCCCTGATGACGGGCATGAAGCCCTACAACCAAGGCATGGTCGGTTATCAGGACGGCAAGCCGTGGGACTACGAGCATACGCTGGCCGGCACACTGCGCGACGGCGGTTATCAGACCGTCAACATCGGCAAGACGCACTTCCACCCGACGCGTCTGCACCTGGGCTTTGAACAACTGACCACAAGCCAGGACTACCAGGAGTGGCTCGAACAGCAGCAGGGCATGAGTGGTGTCGAGAAGTTCGCCCATGGCGTGCCCGCCAACTCCTGGCTGGGCCGACCGAATCACCTGCCCGAACACCAGATCGAAGAAACGTGGTTCGTCACCCGCGCCCTCGACTTCCTCCAGCATCGCGATCCGACGCGGCCCTTCTTCCTCTGTCTCTCGTTCAATGGCCCACATCCGCCCTGGTGTCCGCCTCAGGTCTACTACGACCAGTTCATCGATCGCACCATGCCCGAAGCGGCGATCGGCGACTGGGCGCGTGTGCATTCGCAAGAAGCAGATTCACCGATGGATGTGAATCAGTGGCGTGGGCAGGTCCCGGATCACGTCATGCACCGTGCCCGCGCCAGTTACTTTGCCTATCTGGCCTTCCTCGACGCCCAGATCGGGCGCCTCGTGGAAACGATGAATCGATCCGGTTTGCTCGGTGACACGATGACGGTGTTCACTTCAGACCACGGCGAGATGCTGGGTGATCACCATCTGTGGCGCAAGACCTACGCCTATGAAGCTTCTGCCCGTGTCCCCTTCATCGTCCGCCCGCCCAATTCGATGACGGATGCCGTCCGCAACACGGAAATGGGCGCCCCGGTCACCGTCGGCTGGGAAGACATCATGCCCACCTTCCTCGAAGCGGCGGGTCTGAAGATCCCTGAAACGGTGGACGGCGCCAGTGTCCTGCCTTTGCTGCGCGGCCAGACCGACCACTGGCGCCCCTACTACCACGGTGAACACTCTCCCTGCTACCACCCGGAGAATGCAAACCAGTACCTAACCGATGGCCACTGGAAGTACATCTGGAATCCGATCACGGGGCAGGAGCAGTTGTTCCACCTGGACGACGATCCGCACGAGTGCCACGATCGTGCCCCCGACGGGGCTGAGCCGTTGCCTGCCTGGCGGCAGCGCATGGTCGAGCAACTGAAGGATCGTGAAGACGGATTGTCCGATGGCACACAGTTACAGCCCGGTCCCGTACCGGTTTGGCGATTCGGCGAGGCCGATGAACTCCATCTCGGCTGAGATGCCCCTGACAACCCGTCGCAGACAGACCGCTCATGCCCATTGATATCGAAATCGACCACGAACGGCGCATTGTGTACGCCACGGGACATGGTACGCTTGACGAGAACGATGTGGCGGGATTTCTAAAGGCGGCCTGGCGGCGAGACCATGCAGAGCTGACCGGATTCGATGCACTCATCGACCTGACACGGGTCGAAAGTATCGCCTACGAGTCTGCCGAGCAGATGCAGCGTCTGGCCAGCCTGGCAGCCGACACGGACACGCAACACGCCGAAGGACGCATCGCGATTGTCGCTGCCAGCGAGATGACCTTTGGCCTCTCCCGCATGTATCAGAGCTACCGACAGGTCGATGATCGCTCATCTCGCACCCTGACCGTCGTGCGCACTCGTGAACTGGCCCTGGACTGGCTCGCCAACGAGGACTGACCACGCGGTTTGGTCAGCGCCCCGGCGCAACTCAAGTCGCCAGGAACCCTCCATCCACGGGCAGTGCGACACCATTGATATTGGCGCCGCCTGCCGAGGCCAGGAACACCACCGCCCGACCGATGTCCTCGGGTGTGCTGGAGCGGAAGGTGGGCGTGAATCCCCGCGAGGGGTGATCGACCACCTTGGCAGAGGGTGGTTCGGTCCCGAAGACGTGCTCCGTATCCATGTAACCGGGCAGGATGACATTGGCGCGAATCCCGTGGCGTCCCAACTCCACAGCCATGGAGCGCGTCAGGCGCAGGATCGCCTCCTTGGCCACGCCGTAGACTGTGTCTCCCGACCAGACAGCCTGTGCGTGTATGGACGAGATCGACACGATCGTTCCTCCACCTGAATCGACCATCTTCCGGGCCACAGCCTGGCTGCAGAGGAAGAATCCCTTCAGACAGACATCCATGGTTCGATCCCAATCCGCCTCCTCGATTTCGAGGAAGGGCTTGTGATCGGCCCAGAAGGGGTTGTTCACCAGCACGTTGATGGTGGCACCCATCTGCGCGCACGTCTGCTCCACCATCGCTTCCACCTGGGCTGCGTCCGAGATATCAGCCTCGTGGAAGTGACTTCGCCGTCCCAGAGCCTGGATCTGCCGGACCGTCTCATCGGCGTCTTCGTCGTGAGCCAGATCATTGATCACGACATCATAGCCGGCTGCAGCCAGGGTCAGGGCGATGCCACGTCCGATCCGGCGCTTGCCGCCAGTGACGAGAGCCACCCTTGATTGCTGTGAGACCATCTTAGTTCCTCAGGCGTTGGATTTGCTTGTGTGATCGCCGAATCAAGCCATCGTGCGGCCGATCGTGCTGGCCATCCGAGCAGCGGACGATCGTGTGCGGACGGGCATTGGTTGTGCATCACTGTATCGGATCTTCCGGATCAGTCTTCGGCCGCTGCCAGAAAGCCTCGGGCCAACTGTGGTCCCAATCCCTCATCCTCATGCTTGAAAAAGACGAAGGCTCTCGCCCATGGCTGCCCTGATACCCGCTGGCGCCAGGCCTTCATCTGGGCCTCGTCATATTGGGTCCCCCGCAGTCGCAGATAACCCCAGTCTGCCGTGCTGGCAAAACGTTGTGCCACATCTTCGTCGGTGTCATCGTCTTCATGGGCAAAGCAGAGCGCGACATTTCGACGGGATAGACACTCCTGCACTTCCACATCGAACCAACTGTCGTGACGGAACTCCAGCGCCACCGGCAGTCGTGGTGGCAGCAGATCGACGAAGGCCTGCAATCGATCCATGTCTTTCTTGAAGTTCGGTGGTAATTGAAACAGGACCGCACCGAGGCGATCACGCAGTTCGTTGGCGATGCCGGTGAAGTAGGCGACTTCCTCCTCGACATCCTTGAGACGTTTGAGATGGGTGATGCGCCGCGTCGCCTTCAAGACGAAACGGAAGGATGGCGGGACACATTCGGCCCACCCCTGCACGACGTCTGGCTTGGGGACCCGGTAGAAGGAGTTGTTGATCTCGACCGAACGAAACTGCGCACCATAGAAATCGAGCATCTGCTTGTCGGCGATCTTCTCCGGGTAGAAGGGTCCCTTCCACTCCTTGTAGTTGTAACCACTGGTGCCCACATAAAGATCGACCACGCTCACCCCTCGATTGCAGCGGGAGCGGCAAAAGCCTCACGCAGGCGATCAGCATCGAACTTCAGCCGCCGGTCGTACGTGTAGATCCCATTCTCCTCCTGCTCCACGTCGGTCAGCTGCGTGTAGCAGTATCCGGAGATCTGCGGGTGTTCGGTCAGGACGCGCGTCAGTTCGCCAATCCGTCGGTAGACCTCTTCGATGTCAGCTGGCCGATTGCCATATCCCCAGCTCTGGCCACGATCGACGCCATCGGTCACCCTGTCACTCCACCACGTGCCCCCGTACTCGTCCACCACATAGGGTTGACCGCGGTACGGGGCCGACAACTCCTCGAAGCAAACAGAGGTCTTGTCCGGGTTATCGGGATGCACGCCCGCGTAGGTTTCGGCAAAGATGGTTGGATCTTGCTCGTAGTTGTGAACCGTAAAAATATCTGATCCTTCCACGTGGACATAACCAGAGGTGTCGTGCACTGGACGCGTGGGATCCAGCGCCCTGGTCAGGGCGATCGTCTCACGCAATGCCTGTTCATGCACATCGAAATGAGTCCGGGCCGCACCGATGGTCTCATTGAATGGCGTCCAGGCCACGATGGATGGATGGTTGGCATCGCGCTGCACGATCGACGCCCAGTCCCGCTGATGGTGATGGATCGCCTCAGGAGATGAAAAGTCGATTCCCCAGTCACAGAATTCGCCCCACGTCAGATACCCGAGACGATCTGCCCAATAGTGGAAGCGTTCCTCGAAAATCTTCTGATGCAGACGGGCCCCATTGAAGCCGACGGCCTGGGCCCGCTCGATGTCACCCTTGAGCGCATCATCCGCTGGCGCCGTCCAGATACCCTCTGGATAGAATCCCTGGTCGAGAACCAGGCGCAGGAAGATTGGTTCGTTGTTGAGAAAGAACCGGTTGCCTTCGATGTGGAACTTGCGCAGTCCCGCATAGGACTCCACCCGATCCAGGACTTCCTCTCCATCGATTAACTCGAATCTCAGGCCATAGAGGTGCGGATCGGTCAGTGACCAGGCTCGTGGCTCAGGCACTTTGATCGCCAGCGATGCACCAGATGCGGCCGGCGCCTGTGAGCGCGCCAACTCCTGATCTCCCCCATCCACATCCAGCAAGGATGCTCTGAAAATCAGTCCACGTTGGCAGGATGTGAAACTCGGCGTCAGGATCAGACGTTCGCTGTCCAGGTCAGGCACGATGCGCACGTTCTCGATCGCGGTGGTGGGTACGGCCTCAAGCCAGACGCTCTGCCAGATTCCGGTTGTGCGAGTGTAGTGACAACCGTGCGAGTGCAGTTGGGTGCTCTGCTTGCCCAGCGGTTGCACGCCGCTTCGGGCCTCGTCACGAGCCTCGACGATGAGGACATTCTCGCCGACGTCGTTCACAGCGTCAGTGATGTCGAAGTAGAAAGAGCTGGCCCCACCCAGATGGCGTCCGACTGGGGTCCCATTGATCCAGGCGCGGCACTCGAAGTCAACAGCACCAAAGTGCAGTCGGAGTCTGGCGCCTCCCCACTGGCGTGGTATCTCAAGGGTCCGGCGATACCACACGGCCTTGAGAAAATCGGTGTGACCGATCCCCGACAGGTTACTCTCGGGACAGAAAGGGACATTGATCTGCCCATTCAGATGATCAGCCGAGGGCAGGCCGGCCTCTCGCCCACTGCAACCATGATCAAACTGGAACTCCCAGATGCCATTGAGGCTCAACCAATCAGCGCGGCGAAACTGAGGACGGGGGTGCTCGGATCGGGGAATGGGCATGGCGAATCAGCCGGTAGCGGGTGAAAGAGTCACGCGCGGGTCTCGATGGGTCAGCGCGGGTCCGTCGGACCAAGAGAGGCCGGTGGGGCGTGTCCACATCCATCACCACACCGGTTCACATGCAAGGTGGTTTCGGCCACACCGAGCGTCAACCACGAACGCCCCTGGTACGCGTGCTGGCCAGCGCCCGCAGCTGCTCCTTCGTCAGCAGACCTGCCGTCAGCAGATCACCAACCACATCCCCTCCCTGGCCATCGTACAATGTTTCTACCAGGATGCGAAGCGCCTCCCCCCTCGAATCGCGGGCCTCGATGGCGGCGGTGTAACACTTGCCGTAGCCACGCCCGTCGTCGACCACCAACTGCCGCTGTCCCATGATGCTCAGGAGCTTGCGCACCGTATTGGGCGTCGGTGGGTCAGGGAGGGCGCGTTGAATCTGCCCCACCGTCAACGATCCCTGAGTCCACAACAGGTGCAGAATTTGGGCCTCGCGGGGCGTCAGACCTGGGGTTCGCCGCCGGGCCATGTCAGACGGGAATCGCCAGCAGCCGATTGCTCGAAGGTAGACTCAGCCGCTCGGAGAAATGGTAGACCTGCGCCCCGGGGTCGATGGAGGTCGGGACCTCCACGACGAAATCGGCAAAGTCACCTGTGTTGAAGGCGACATAGGCCAGTCGCAGGCCATCTGCCGTGCACGCGTGTCTTTGCAGATCAGGCAGGGCGACGGGCCCACTGTCCACCTGATACATGTCGTCTCCGCGCCGGGTATTCATGGTCTTGATCGGGAACTCGATGATCGCCTGCAGACCTGAGATGGCGTCGCCGATCTCCACCTGAGCCACCAGCGGTTCTTCCCCGTAGGTGGCTTCACGGGCGGCAGCATTCGTCTCCAGAATCCTGGCGTCGCTCGACTCGACCAGATGCAGATCCTGACCATCCCACCACTGATCAGAGGGTTTGGTCTCCCGATAGGCGTCGGTGACACGGGACTTGCGACGGAAGACGACGGTCCATTTCGGGCCAAAGACGGGGAGAAAATCGTAGTTATCCTCGATGAATAGATCTCGATCGGCGAAGGTCGCTTCACTCTTGCACGACCCGACCTGGAGATAGTCCTCACTCGTGCCATGCTCGATGTCGATCAACCGGGTCCGCGACTCTACCCAGAATCTCACCTCGTTGCTCGGTGCCCTGCCGATGAGGAAACTGCGGCCATAGTCCAGGGGGGTCATGTGGCCCATTCTAGGGAGTCTCCTGGTGGGGTTGTGGTATCGACCCGTGGATGGTTGCGCACCATGGGGTCGAATGGTATCGTGAGAGAAGATGGGGGCAGCGCACTGTTACCCCCTGCCATCGATTTTCGACCTTCCCTGCCTGGTTCACCAGGCAGGCTTATCATGTCTGGGCCACCATGGATTCACTCACAGCCAGCATTGTCGATACAGCCAGCGCCCTGAGCGCACAGAAGCTGCACAACGAGATGAATGTCAAGCTTCTCGACAAGGCCCTCGACGCTTCGGCCCAGCAGGCCCTGAGCCTGCTGGCAGCCCTGCCCGCCCCCTCAGGAGGGGGTGCCGGCCAACTGATCGACGTCGTCGCCTGAATCGAGGCTCCCCCTGGGGTCTGAATCCAGGCTCTGCCCGGGGCCTGTTTATAGTCTCTGTCCGGGTGCCTGAAGGGACCTGGGGTTCCGCAATTCGGCGATCACGATCCACGCCTGCCGCCTGATCCCAGGCACACGCAGAAGAATTCTGTCCACAGTATCCAGCACCCCTAACAACAGGGCGAATCCGATTCGGCCCGACCATACGGACGCCGCCAGGGCGGTCAGATGGTGGTAGCCGTATCGGGTGTGCTCAAAATGCGTGTCCAGGCGAGCAAGATCGGCGGCCAGCAGCGGGTGCTCATCAATGGTGCGCATCGAAGGTGTACGTCGACGATACCAATTGATGAGAAGATTGTGCCCGAGAGGCTCAAAGAACACTGCGTCTCCCGTCGGACGCAGGATGCGGGTGATCTCAGGCAGCGCACGTGACAGATCCAGATGATGCAGGATCCCGCTGCCGCATATCCTGTCGAAGGAATCATCCGCCACTGACAGCGCTTCGGCATTCATCACCTCAAAGCGCAACCTTCCCGAGCTGAGTGCTTCTGAAAGTCCCTCCGCTTCAGCCTGCGCCTTTGCCAGTTCGATTGCACCGGGCGAGATATCAATCCCCGTGACCCGCGCCCCGGCTCGAGCCAGATCGAAGGCACAACTGCCGGGCCCGCAACCGTATTCGAGAACATCCAGGCCGTCGCCCCCGCGCAACACACGCTCACGATACAACCGCTTGCTGCGTTGGGCTACGGCATAGAAGCGCCCCGCTGCCTGACGGGCATCCTCGGCGATTACGTGGTCGTGAAAGTGCGCCTCGCGCTCCAATCGCCCGTGATCTGCGCCCTCTTCCGGTGGCACCCTCCCCTGCGTCGCCATCCCTACTCCCAGATGAGCGCTTCGATGCGTCGATTCAGCTGCTTGTTCTCGGGCGTGTCATTCGGCGCGATCGGCTGGTCTTCGCCATAGCCGCGGGCCTCGACCATGCCAGCGGTAATAAAGGGATACCCGTTGATGAGATACTCGACGACGCTCTGCGCCCGGCCTTCCGACAGCGCCAGGTTGGCATCTGCATCTCCATCGGCATCCGTGTGCCCCTCAATAATCAGCTTGGATGGTGTGAAGAGCCGGATGAATTCCGCTACCTTGTCGAATTCGGCGGCTGCACCCGGTTTCAAGCCTGCAGCACCGGGATCAAAGAGCACACCCGAGTCGATCACCAGGCGCGGCACAACGATGTCGGTAACCATGGCCGTCTTATAGCGAATCATCGGGTGGGCCATGGAGACGGGGCTCGGATGGAACCGACCCACCGAGGAGCCTTGCTTGGCGTCGGTGATCTCCATGGTACCGATGAACATGCGGATGGTGGGGATGACGGGACTGATTCGCTTCTCCCGATACACATTCAGGATGTCGCCCTTGCCGATGCTCAGCTCCAGGCCGCTGTCGATGTAGTAGCGACGGTCAGCCATCTCACTGTCGGGGGCCGAACCCGTGCTGGGCGGATTCAACACGTAAAGGATCCGCGGCGGCGTGTACTGGGCCGATGCGGCCTGCCATCCAGCGCACAGGAATACGGCGAGCAGCAGTCCGAGCTGGACACCTCGCAAGAGCGAGTTTCGCATGAGGGTATGGATTTCCGGAAGTATGAGAACCGTGACAGGCCTGCTCTATTGTAACAAGGCTCGAGTCGATGGACAAAGCGGTTTGACCCGTCGGACGCAGTCGATCTATCCTAAGTCCACTGCCGAAAGCCATGACGGGACTCCATGGAACAACGACTCGACCGCGGTGATGCACGTCTGATTCTCATCTGCCTGGCGATCACCGTCGTCAGCCTCGGAATCGGAACGCACTATTTCTACCAGGCCTTCCCCGAAGCAACCATCGATTTTCGGCTGACCCGGGAGGAGGCTCGATCCCAGGCCGCCTCTTTCCTCGAGCAGCGCGGCTTCGATCTGGGTGGCTACCACCACGCCGCCGTCTTCAATTTCGACGACGGCGCCAAGACCTTCCTCGAGTTCGAACTCGGGCTGGAAGGCACTTCAGAGCTGATCGACGATCCCGTGAGGCTGTGGCGCTGGTCTCACCGATGGTTCCGTGAACTACAGAAGGAAGAGCTCCGCGTTGAGGTGACCACAACCGGTGATCTGGTCGGCTTCCGTCACGAGTTGCCGGAGGAAGCAGCTGGCGCCCGCCTCGATCCTTCTCAGGCCCGATCCCAGGCAGAGCAGTTCCTCACCCATGCCATGGGCCATGACCTGGCCCACCTGGAGTTCATCGAGGCCCGCACCACGCAGCGTCCAGAGCGCAGCGATCACACCTTCACGTGGAAGCTGTCCGATTTCCAGGTCGAAACGGACGGTGTATCCGATGCGACCTACCGCTACCGCGTTCTGATTCAGGGCGATCTGGTCGGTGGCTACGACGAATTCCTAAAGATTCCTGAAGCGTGGCAGGACGACTTCCAGGAGATGCGGTCGCACAATCAGGCGACAGGCATCGTCGCGGCCCTGTTCCTCGTGTTCACCTTCGTCGCCATGGCCGTTCTGCTGGTCAGGCGAATCAGGTGGCAGGATGTGCGCTGGCGTCTGGTCTTCGTGTTCGCCGGCATCACTTTCGTACTGACGTTCCTGGCTCAGCTCAACAACCTACCTGTTACGATTTTTGGTTTCGACACGACCGACACGTTCTCGAGCTTTGTCACCGAAAGCGTTCTGCTCGCCTTCGCCGGGGCCCTGGCCCAGGCCCTGTTTATCGGTTTCCTCACGGCGGGCGCCGAACCCCTCTACCGCGAACACTTTGTTGACCAGATCAGTCTGAGCGAGCAGTTCCTGCCGGATGGAATCCGCACGAAGCGATTCCTCATCGGTACGATCATCGGTCTCACGATGACGGCTGCCTTCGTTGCCTATCAGGTCGTCTTCTACCTGGTCGCCGAACGCTTCGGCGCCTGGGGTCCGGCAGACATCCCCTACCGGGAGATGGTCAACACTCACATCCCCTGGGTTGTGGTTCTGCTCATCGGATGGCTTCCCGCCGTGTCGGAGGAGTTCACCTCCAGAGCCTTCAGCATTCCCTTCCTTCAGGGGCTGCTGAAGCGCCGCTGGCTGGCCGTCTTCCTCTCTGCCATCATCTGGGGATTCGCCCACGCCGGTTATCCACAGCAGCCTTTCTGGATCCGTGGCGTCGAAGTCAGCCTTGCAGGAATCGCCGTGGGATATGTCGTCCTGCGCTGGGGATTGCTGCCAGCGCTGGTCTGGCACTACACGATCGATGCCCTTTACACAGCCCTGATTCTGCTGCGCTCGAGCAACACGTACTACGTTTTCTCGGCGGCCCTCTCTGTGGGGCTCATGCTGCTGCCCCTGATCGTAGCCATCATCCTCTATGCCCGCCGGCAGTATTTCATCGATCCGGGTTCGCTTCTCAACAGCGAAGATGCCGCCCTTGTCCCCCCGTCGCCGCATCCAGCCGCATCTGCACCGCTGAGTCCCGAAGCGCAGATCCTCGACTCTGGTGATCCGACACGAGTCTACCACCCCGTTACCCGACGCCGCTGGATCTGGGCCATCATCAGCGTCTGTCTGGCGTGCGTCGTCTACGTTGCGGATCTCGATCCGGCACTGAAGCAGATCGATGTGGGCATGACGGGTGACGAGGCAGAGATGGCCAGCATCAACTGGCTGCAGGAGCAGGGCGTCGAGACCGACCGTTTCACGAGTGTCTCCTACGCCGAGAAGGAATGGGATGCACTGGCGGTTGAGTATCGTGCGGATCACGCCGACCTGGCCTCGGCTCTGGCGCCATTTGGCGATGAACTGGCCATTGCCGTGTGGTCTGTACGATTCTTCGAGCCAGGTGAGAAAGAGGAGTGGACCCTCTCGTGGCTGATCGACGACGCCACACTCTACCGAATCAGACATGTGCTGGCAGAGGAGACGGCCGGCCAGGACCTTTCGGAAGAAAACGCACTGGCCATCGCCGTGCGGCATCTGACGGATTTCGGCCTCGAGCCTTCGGCGCTCGAGTTGAAGGACGTCATGTCGGAGAAACTCGACGCGCGCACCGATCACTGGTTCACGTGGGAAACACCAGAGGATCACCCTCGCAGTATAGACGAATCCCGACTCAGATATGAGCTCCACATTGCCGGTGATGCTGTCATGGATCTCGAGCGCTCGATCAAGTTGCCAGAAGAATGGTTACGCGATCGACGTGAGAGTTCACTGTGGCGAACGGTCCTGCGTTGGATCCCTCGCGCCTTCGGAACTGCCGTCATTCTGCATCTGCTGTGGATCCTGATCGGCAGCATCCGCGGCGGGTCGATCCAGTGGAAGCGGCCGCTGTGGTATGGGGGGATCGGTGCAGGGCTGTTCCTGCTGAGTTTCGTCAACGGTCTGCCCGCGTTCCTCGTATTCTATCCGACGCAGATTCCGATGGGGATGTTCACCATCATCCAGGGCGTCGTCGCGATCATGGCCACCCTCTTCATGGGCCTGGCCCTGGTAACGGTGATCGGCCTGCTGGCGTCACTGTTCCCGGCCACACTCGACTCGGTCAGCCGGTCGACGGTGCGCACCTGGTTGCCGGACGCGATGGGGCTGGCTGTTCTGTCGACGGTTGCGCGCGTGGTCGGGGATCGATGGTCACTCTGGCTCGCCGGTATCCTGCCGGACAGTGTGCCACTGAGCGGACCGTCACTTCCCGGACATCTGGCAGATGTGGTTCCCGTTCTGTCGGGCATCACCGCAGCAATCAGCGGCGGCTTGCAGGCACCACTGATGATTGCCCTCATCGTCTACTACGCAACCCGCGTCATTCGACGCCCTTCGCTCATCATCGTGGCCCTGCTTGTCTTTTTCGCAGCCAGCGCCGGCGCCAGTGCCTACACGCCACCGGAATTCTTCATCTCCCTGGGTCGCTCCACCTTGATGGCGGCGATCTATGCCATCGCGCTGGTTTTCTTCTTCCGCGACAACCTGCTGGCCTACTGCCTGGCAGTGTATGTCAACGAAACGGCTCAGGGCGCCTACCATCTTCTGCAGCAGAGCAGCGAGTCGCTGCAGTGGCAGGGCGGGATCTGGATGCTGATTGGTGCCGTCCTACTGCTGGCCCTGTGGTTGTGGGCCAGACAACCGTCCAAACGTCAGGAAATCTGATGCATGTCCTGGTCACCGGCGCGGCCGGGAAAGTGGGTCGCTTTGTCGCCGCAGGCCTGCGACAGCAGGGACACCTCGTACGGGGAAGTGATATCGTCACCGTCCCCGATCTTGACGAGACCATGGTCGGAGATCTCGGAGATTACGACTTCGTGCGACGCGCCGTCGAGGGCGTTGAAGCCATCGTCCATCTCGGTGGCAACCCGGGAGAGAAACCGTGGCCCGAGATACGCAACAACAACTACGTCGGTTGCTACAACGTCTTCGAGGCGGCGCGGGAACTGGGCGTACGTCGAATTGCGTTTTCCAGTCGCGCCGGACTGTTGTCGAGTTATCCGGGAGGACTGCGACGCACCATCGACATGCTCCCACGACCGAATGGTCTCTACGACAACAGCAAGATCTTCGGTGAAGCTCTGGGTTACATGTATTGGGCGCGTTTCGACATGGAGGTCGTCTCTGTCCGGATCGGCAACTTCAACCCCGAACGAGACCAGCCAGAGCACCCGCATCAACTCAGTCACTCAGACTGTGTTCGCGTCTTCACGGCGGCCATCACACACCCAGGTGTCGGCTACGAAGCAGTCTTCGGGGTTTCGGATTCGGACTGGCCACTGTACGACCTCGATCACGGTCGACGGGTCATCGGTTACCATCCACAGGACATGTCCCACGTTGCCGAGGCGAACCGCGATACTCAGTTGGTTGATCAGACTGAGCCATTGCCCTGGCGCCGCCCCGAGCGCGTGCTGGTCACCGGAGCCGGTGGCAAGATCGGCAGCGTGGTGGCAGCCGGTCTGTCAGGCCGCTATCAGATTCGTGGCCTCGACCGCTGCCCCATGCCTGATCTGGCCGATCATATCGTGGGGGACGTCGCCGATCCGGAGGTCTGCCACCGTGCGATGGAAGGGATCGATGCCGTCATCCATCTTGCCGGCGTTCCCTCCGGTGGTGCACCATTCGATGAAGTTCTCACCTGCAACTTCGACGGCACCTACTACATGATCGAGGCAGCGCGCGCCGCCGGCGTGTCGCGATTCGTCTATGCAAGTCGCGCCGGCCTCCTGGGACCCTATGGGCGTCAGCGGCAGCGCACCAATGCCATGGTTCCCCTGCCGGAGAGCTACTACTCGATCAGCAAGGTCTTCGGCGAAGGTCTCGGACACATGTATGCCCACCGTCACGATCTGCAATTCGTGTCGATCCGCATCGGCAACTTCAAGCCCGACCGTCCTGAGCCGGAACACCCGCACCAACTGGGCCATGGGGATGCCGTCGAGCTTTTCGAGCGGGCCATCCTCCAGCCCGACCTGCGTTATGAGATCGTCTTTGGCGTCTCCGCCAGCGACTGGCCTCTCTACGATATGGAACAGGCGAAAGAGGCGATTGGCTACGAGCCGAAGCAGGTGTCCCACGTGCCGGTGGCAGATCGAGAATAGCCTGATCACACGTGGTAGAGGGCAGACAGAAGGGGGGGCGGCTGATTGATCAGCCGCCCCCCCTTCCGTATCCGGCTGGCTCCAGGCACCCTGACAGTGGCACCTGGACGCAGCGGCCAGGTCACTGGGGCCAGGTCACTGGGGCCAGGGATGCCGCGAATCACCTACTCGGCGTATGGCACCTCAACTACGGTCGTCTCGATGGCTTCGAACAAGGCCTTGCGCGCTGCCAGAATCTCCGCCACCGCCTGATCGACAGGGACGTCCTGGGATTCTCCGGCGTCTCGTGGCTTCAATTCGATGATCCCCTTCTTGAGTCCCCGATCACCCACCGTCACGCGGAGCGGGCAACCGATCAGGTCAGCATCGTTGAATTTCACCCCCGGATTCTCCCGGCGATCGTCGAGCAGCACATCCACGCCAGACTTCTGCAACTCCTCGTAGAGCCCCTGTGCTACCGTGGCCGCTTCTGATTCGCCCTTGGCCAGAGACACGATGTGGACCTCGAAGGGCGCGATCGAGATCGGCCAGCGGAGCCCCGCCTCGTCGTTGTGCTCCTCGGCGACGCAGGCGAGCAGGCGACCGACACCGATCCCGTAGGATCCCATGATCACCGACTGCGCCCTGCCATTCTCGTCGAGGAAGGTGGCCCCGAGGGAGTCAGTATAGCGGGTCCCCAACTGAAAGATGTTCCCCACCTCAACACCCCGTGAGAGTGTCAGAGCGCCGCCGCAGCTGGCGCAGTGATCACCCTCGGACACGGCGGCGATATCCTCAACGATGGTCGCTTCCCAATCGCGGCCGTAGTTCACGTTGCGCAGGTGAACACCCTCTTCATTGGCACCGGCCACGAGATTCACAGCGGCCGGGATCGAGTCGTCGGCAACGATGATCGGCCCCGTCAGACCGATGGGCGAGGCGTAGCCGGCGACAGCGCCGACAGCCGCAATCTCCGCTTCCTGCGCAGGCCGCAGAGACAGTGCCTTCACGGCGTTGGCGACCTTCGTCTCATTGACTTCCAGGTCACCCCGAATCACGACGAAGATCAGTTTCTCTTCTTCCCCGTTCTCCGGATCGTCCTCTTTCTTGAATCGTCCCACGAGGAACACAGCCTTGGCCGTCTGGCGGGTCTCAATACCGAGCAATTCGGCCAGGCCATCGATGGTGGTCGTGTCCGGTGTCTCGACTCGCTCGGTCGCTGCCGGCTCAGCTTCGACGGGCGCCGTCTTGGTGGCGACCGCGATCTGACGATTCGCCGAATAGCCACAACCCGGGCACAGAACCAGCGTATCCTCACCGACGGGTGTCAGATACATGTATTCGTGTGAGATCTTCCCACCCATCATGCCTGAATCAGCCAGGACAGCAATCGTGGGGATACCGCACCGATTGTAGATATTGAAGTAGGTCTGGTAATGAGCACGATACTGCTGCTCAAGACCCTCCTGCGTCGCATCCAGAGAGTAGGAATCCTTCATCGTGAATTCCCGCACACGGATCAGTCCGGATCGAGGCCGCGGGTCATCACGCCACTTCGTCTGAATCTGATAGGGCAGCTGCGGCAGCTGGCGATAGGACTTGATCTGGTTTCGCACCAGATCGGCCACGACCTCTTCGTGCGTCATGGCCAACACCATCTCGCGATCATTTCGATCGCGGAATCGACTCAACTCAGCGTCGATGTCATAGTACCGACCGGTCTCCTTCCATAGATCTGCCGGATGCACGACAGGCATCGTGATCTCCTGCCCGCCGATGGCCTCCATCTCCAGGCGAATGATCTGCTCGATCTTGCGCATGCTGCGCAGTCCCAGGGGGAGATAGCTGAAGATGCCGCTGGCCAGTTGCTTGAGAAAGCCGGCACGCATCAGAAGGATATGGCTGGCGACTTCGGCGTCTGCCGGTGCCTCCCGCAGGGTCTGGCTGAAGAGCCTGCTCATGCGCATGGTAAGGTCATCTCCTGTTGTTGTGGTCGAGCGCATCCTGTGATGCGTCCGCGTCGTTTCCTGGCCACCTGTTACCGCGATCGCTCGTGACGAACAAGAGCGGACATGGCCCCTAACATCACCCAGATCGACACAACCGACCAGGTGATGGCAATCGGATACGCCAGCCACGGGTGCCCCCAGTGACGAGCGAGGATCCCGGCGTCGGTGAATTCGGCGAAGAGCCAGAGATCCGTCATAAAATCGAACAAGCTATAGAGGCACAACATCACGCCCAGCCAGACGGCGCCCGCCTCACCGGTACGTCCTGAATGCATGGCCATCGCCATCAAGGCAAGTCCGCCGAAGATGCCAAGATAGAAATCAAGCTGCCCTACCGGCGTATACGACATCGTCATCCCCATCGTCGTGGCGCCGACGATGAGCAGAAGGACACGCTGCAGCTGCGGCAGTGCCCCTGCCCAGATCAACACAGCACCCAGCAGGGCAGATCCCAGATAGCCGGCTGAGCAGATCACGGGGATCCATCCCCCTTCGGTGATCGTATGTCCGGACTCTTCCCAGGCGGTGCGGATCTCGAGCACGTCGCCACCCGTGATCAGGGCCGCTGCCGCGTGACAGACCTCGTGGATCATCACCACGAACACGCGGAAGGGTTTGATCAGGACAGACTCCCAGAACACGAGAGCGAGGACCGCACACAGCAAATGGTAACGAAAGCGCCACGCAATGCTGGCACCGTGGCGGATTCGCTGCCATCGCGAACGTGATTTACCCACGATATCGCCGGGTTATCCTGGTCTTCCTACTGCAATTCGCCGCTGCGGGTCCGGATCTTTTCCTCCACCATGCCCACGACCGCGTCGAGAGACATGGGATCCAGATTATCCCCGGAACGAAGCCGGATCGACACCTGAGACTCCTCAACCTCACGGTCACCGAGAATCATCATGTAGGGCACCTTCTGCTTCTGCGCCGCCCGGATGCGATAGTTGAGCGTCTGATCAGCATGGATCTCGGCTCGTACACCCACCTGGCGCAGGGCGGCCAGCACCTGATTGCCATACTCAGCATGACGCTCGGCGATGGGCAACACGATCGCCTGTACCGGCGCCAACCACACGGGGAAGGCACCGGCGTAGTGCTCGATCAGGAATCCGACCGTACGCTCGTGTGTGCCCAGTGGCGCCCGATGGATGCACAGAGGCACTTCCTGGGCCCCTTCCGAATTCACATAGGACAGCCCGAATTTCTCTGGCACGGCGAAGTCGACCTGGTTCGTCGCCATCGTGAATTCGCGTCCGATAGCACTCCAGATTTCAACATCGATCTTTGGACCGTAGAAGGCTGCTTCGCCGGAGACCTCGACGAAGTTGATGCCGCCATTCTCCAACGTGCGACGCACCATGTCTTCCGTCTTCTTCCACATCTCGGGCGCATCAACATACTTCTTGCCGAGACCTTCCGCATCGTGCGTGCTGAAACGCATGACGTATTTCTCGATTCCGAAGAGCTCGAAGTAGTCCAGATACATCTGGCAGACTGCGAGGAATTCCTGCTCGAACTGATCCAGGCGACAGTAGATGTGGGCATCATTCATCTGCATGGACCGCACACGCATCAGACCAAACAGCTCGCCCGACTGCTCGTAGCGATAACACGTGCCATATTCGGCCAGACGCAGAGGCATATCGCGGTAGGACCTGGGCAGTGAGCCGAAAATCTTGTGATGGTGCGGGCAGTTCATCGGCTTCAGGTAGTACGTCGTGCCATCCAACTCCATGGGAGGAAACATGGAGTCCTTGTAATACGGCAGGTGCCCACTGGTGTGATACATGGACTCCTTGCAGATGTGGGGCGTGCGCACCCGATTGTACCCGGCTACCGCCTCCGTCTCCTTCGCCAGTGATTCGAGTTCGTCGATGAGAACGGTTCCCTTCGGTTGCCACATGGGCAATCCTGGACCGACCTCGTCATCAAAGAAGAACAGGTCCAGCTCCTGTCCGAGGCGGCGGTGATCCCGCTTCTTCGCCTCCTCCAGCATCTTCATGTGCTCGTCGAGTGCCTCGCGCGTCGCAAAGGCAGTGCCGTAGATCCTCTGCAGCATCTTGCGACTCTCGTCGCCACGCCAGTATGCAGCGGCTACGCTCAACAGCTTGTAATGCTTGACCTGACCCGTACTGAGCATGTGCGGGCCACGGCACAGGTCGACGAAGTCCCCATCGCGATAGAATGTCAGCGACTGGTCATCTTCGAGGTCGTCGATGATCTCCAGTTTGTAAGGCTCATCAGCCAGCAGCTGGCGCGCCTCCTCACGCGACGCCTCTTCGCGCTCGAAGCGGTGGTTCTGTTTCACCACACGCTTCATTTCCTTTTCGATGCTTTTCAGGTCCTCATTCGTGAATGGCTCAGGTGTATCAAAATCGTAGTAGAAGCCGTCATCGATGGCCGGACCGATCGCCAGCTTTGCCTCTGGAAACAGTTTCCTCACAGCCTGTGCCATGACATGCGACAGACTGTGCCGATAGATCCACTTCGCTTCCTCAGCGTCCCATGGGATCAGTTCGACCTCGGCATCTTCGGGCAAGGTCGTATGAAAGTCGATGTGCTCATCATCGGCGCCACGGGCAACGATGAACTCTTTCAGCAGCGACTTGTCATGCTCGATCAGGACTTCTTTAAGCGTCGCTGACCCGTCGTGTTCAAGCACTTCTCCTGCACGGATCGAAATCTTCACGTCTCTAACTCCTGCTCATGTGTCGCCGAATCCCGGCTGGCCGGCATCTTTAGCAAGGCCTGGCGGTGATTCGCCGAATCTCAATGAAAAACCCACCGTCGATCGTGTCGACGATGGGTGTCAGCTCATACGGATGCATCTGAGCGGCTGTATGCGCTTACGTGTCCAGACTCAACTACCTGGGCTCACGCAGCTGCTCGCGCTCTGACACTTCGGACGTACACTCAGCCTGCCACCATCGCCTTACCTGCCGTAGGCAAGAACTGACCTGCTCGAGCAGGCCACGTAGTGGGTCGATGGGTAGAGGGGTCGGATGCAGAAAACACTGACGGTCCGCCGACCCGATCACGCAGGCACTGTGACATCCAACTAACACTCCGGGAATAAGTTGGGGTGATCCAGACTTCGAAGTATAGCCGTGCCTTTCGATTCATGTCAAGGCATCGACGAGGCCTTCAACGGCCGGCTCGTCACCGAATGCACCCAGGACGCCACGTCCTTCGGCGACAACACGCGTCGCCAGTCCGGATGCGGCACGAACCGCGTCAGACAGGTCATCGCCACGGGCCAGCCCGAAGAGCAAGCGCGCATTAAAGGTGTCTCCCGCTCCCACGCTGTAGGCAGACTCGATGGCGTGTGTGTTCGCGTGGCCCTGGTCGCCTGCCTGAGCCCAACTGGCACCTTCCGGCCCTCGCTTGAGGATCGCCGTCGTGACGCCCAGATCGAGCAGGGCCACGGCCAGGGCATCGGCTGATTCATCTCCGGCGCCCTCGGGGGCATAGGGGCGCAGTTCTTCAACCGTGCCGACCAAGTAGTCCACATGTGGCCAGAGGGGAGCCATCTGCTCAGGTGTCGCCCGCTGCGCGAACCATGGCCCTGGATCGACGACGACCCGTGTACCGCCTGTTCTCAACTGGCGGCACACTTCGGTGAGCTCAACCGCATCGCTCGCTTCCACGAGACCGTACCCGGCCGCCAGATACCAGTCAGGCCGCAGGGCCTGCAGAGATCGGGACCAGTCGATGCGCTGCCCGCGGTAGAAGGCAGACCGGCGCTGCGCGCCATCGGCATGGATTACGTGAGTGGAGGTGGACACGCCCGGCTCCGGGGGGTCCAGCGGCGTCACCCCGGCGTCGAGTAACCAGTGATGGACGAGATCGCCAAACAGGTCTGCGCCGAGACATGTATTCAGATCGACCGGGTGCAGACCGTGCAGCAACCGTCCCAGCGCGTAAGCCGGTGCCGCCCCGCAGCCTCCGAGCATCGGCGTCGGCGGTTCGTGGGCCAGCACGACATTGCTCGTGGTCCAGCCATCGGCTCCTTCAGCATCAGGCGCCGGCCAGTCGGAGATTCGCAGATCGAAGACGGTATTACCCGCCACGTGGAAACGATACACGAGTCAGCCAATCACCCTGGCTGCTGAAGCCGAACGAGTGTCGGACAGGAGCTGCATTCGCCAGACATCACTCACAGTGGGCATACCAGGTCGCTGTCGAGAAGCTTCCCATTGCCCGAATAGTCCATGGGCACCTCGATCAGATGCACACCATCCGTATCCAGGCATCGCTGCAACAACGGCTCCAGATCCTGCGTCTTCTCGAGCCGATACCCATTGGCTCCATAGCTCTGAGCATAGAGGACGAAATCCGGATTCCCGATATCCAGACCAAAATCCTCCAACCCCATGCCGGCCTGCTTCCACTTGATCATGCCGTAGGCGTTGTCCCGCAGGACGAGGACGACAAGATTCATCTTCAGGCGAACCGCCGTTTCCAGTTCCTGCGAATTCATCATGAAGCCACCGTCACCGCAGATGGCGACGATCTTCTCATCCGAGCAGAGCCGGGCACCCATCGCCGATGGCAGACCGGCCCCCATCGTGGCCAGGGCGTTGTCGAGCAGAACGGTGTTGGGTTCATGGGCCGGATAGTTCAGGGCAAACCAGATCTTGTAGACCCCGTTGTCCAGGGCGATGATGCCACTGGAGGGCATCACCTGTCGGACCGATTTGACCAGGCGCTGCGGAATGACGGGAAAGCTGTCCGAATCATCCCCCTCTTGGGAGCGCTCTGCAACCCATGCCTTCACACGCATGAAATAATCAAAATCCCAGTGATCCTGGGGCTCCAGGTGCTGCATGATCTGCCACACCGAGTTGCCCACATCGCCGATCACCTCAAGCTGTGGGAAATAGACCGGATCGACCTCGGCTGAGTTGAAATTCACATGGATAACACTGAAGCCATCATGCTCCATGAAGAATGGCGGCTTCTCCACCACATCGTGGCCCACGTTGATGATCAGATCCGAACGTTCCACGGCACAGTGCAGATGATCATTCGCAGAAAGGGCAGCATTGCCCATGTAGAGATCGTGACGCTCATCGACGACCCCCTTCCCCATCTGGGTACTGATGAAGGGGATGCCACTGTGGTCGACGAACTGGCTCAGGATCCGCGACGATCGTTTCCGATTGGCACCGGCTCCCACGACCAGCAGCGGGCGCTGGGCCTGTTCGATCATCTCCACGGCCTTGAAGATCGCCTTCTCCTCAGCGATCGGTCGTCGAACCCGGTCCTTGGGAAACAACCGGGGATCTGACACCGCCTCGGCCGCGATATCTTCCGGGAGTTCCAGGTGCACGGCACCCGGGCGCTCTTCTTCAGCGAGACGGAAGGCTTCACGGACACGTGAAGGAATGTTCTCGCCGCTGACGATCTGGTGCGTGTATTTGGTGAGGGGCTTCATCATCTCGACGATGTCGACGATCTGGAAGCGGCCCTGCTTGCTGGTCTTGATTGGCTTCTGGCCGGTGATCATCAGCATCGGCATGGCGCCCAGCTGAGCGTAACCGGCGGCGGTAACGAAGTTGGTCGCGCCGGGCCCCAGTGTCGACAGACAGACACCGACCTTGCCGGTCAGGCGTCCGTAGGTGGCGGCCATGAATCCGGCGGCCTGTTCGTGGCGCGTAAGGATGAGTTTGATCGAGGATCCGCGCATGGAGTCGAGGAAATCCAGATTCTCCTCGCCGGGGATCCCGAGGATGAATTCCACCCCTTCAGCCTCCAGGGCCTTGATGAACAGATCAGACGCCTTCATTCAACCACCTTCGTATTTTCTGTGTCGAGATCAAGGTAGACGGCACTCAGGAACTCCCGAAATTGGTTCACGTGAGCAGCTGACGCCAATCTGCCATTTACGCCGAGGGCCACGCAGAGGCCATTTTCAGGATCAGCGAATCCTGTCACACACCGTGCACCGGCGTGTCCGAATGTGCGTCGGGATGCAGATCGACCATAGCCGTAAGGGATGGTCTCGACCCCGTGGTGATTGGAATCCACAACGAATCCGAGGCCCCAGTCGAGATGATGACGGAAGGTCTCATCGAACAGCCCCGACCGCTGCCGAGCCACCATGGCCTCCAGGGTCGGCGGACGCAGCAGCGTGCCATCTGAGCGCAGCAACGTCGAGTAGAGACGACACAGATCGCGCATGGGGCCACGGACACTGGTCCCCGGCACACTCACCGCCGCCGCATCACGACCACAGATGTCAGCCTCCACCGGCGCATCCGCCGTGGTGCTCTGGCTCGTATCATAGAGCTCGGCCATCCGTGGGCCGTAGGCGTCAAATTGCTGCGGCGTCAGCGCCAGCCAGCTGTCGGCCATGCCCGCCGGTCCACAGATACGCTCCCGGATGAGTTCGGCCAGGGGGCGACCGGACAGCCGCTGCACGACCTCACCCAGGACATACCAACTGCCTCGCGTTTGATAGCCGGCACGCTGACCGGGGATCCACTTGCGTTCAAGCCGCGCCTGGCAGACCCGATGCAGGTTGGCATCCCAATCGGCTGACGCACCGTCGACATCGACGAGACAACGGAAGCCTCCCGTATGCGTGAGCACGTGCCGATAGGTGATCGCCTCCTTGCCCCGCTGGCCAAATCCCGGAAGCTGTGTCACGATAGGTTCGTCGAGGCCGACCAGCCCCTGTTCCCACAGCTGAGCCCAGGCGATTGCCGTCAGTGGCTTGCCAGCGGAAAGCCAGGGCTGCAGATGGCCCCGGGTCATCGGTACGCCGGGGGCCGCTTCGCCGAGACACAGATCCAGATCCTGGCCGCGCAGACTGATCGCCACCTGGGCGCCGCGGCAGGCACCGGCGTCGATGGCTGTCTGCAGCAACTGATGAAGGCGCGGCAGATCTGTCATCGCACGACCACTGCGAATCAGCGCAGGACCTCATTCACCTTGGCTTCGAGCTCGGCAATGGTGAATGGTTTGCGCAGCACCATCGTATCGAAGTCTACATCCCCGATCGCATATCCGGTGAGGATGAGGACCCGGACATCTGCGTCCTGCTTGCGCATTCGCATCAGGACTTCGTGCCCCGACATGGTCGGCATCGACAGGTCGAGGAGGATCATATCGATGTCCTGACCACGGTCGGCGAAGATTTCCAGACCCCGTTCTCCGGAGGCTGCCGTCAGGATCTGATACCCGGCACGCTCAAGCAATCGGGCCGTCGAGTCACGAACCAGGTCTTCATCGTCGATGATCAGCAACGTGCCACGACTCGCCGCCCCGGTTACTTGCACAGGACCGGCGGTCAGGGTGGCTGCCGATGGCGGCTCTTGAGTCGGCAGGAACAGCCGGAATGTCGTGCCCTCGTCTGGCTTACTGTCACATTCGAGCCATCCTGCGTGCTGGGTGACGATCCCATACACGGTGGCCAGGCCGAGACCTGTGCCACGATCGACCGGTTTGGTCGTAAAGAATGGCTCGTAGATGCGTCTCTGGGTGTTGGAATCCATGCCGATCCCATTGTCGCCGATGGCGATGCAGACGTAGGCACCAGGTGGTCTGGCGCTGTCGCCCGGGGCCACGCGATGCGGGAGAGCCTGCAGGTGGATCGTGGGTTCGAGCTGGTCCTTCTCCTCAACCGCGTCGCGCGCATTGATCATCATGTTGAGCACCGCCTGCTGCAACAGGGCCGCATCACCGAGCACTTCGAGGTCATCAGCGATCGCATCGGTCAGCCGGATGCGGCGATCAAATGTGCGCCGGCAGATCTCCAGCGCACTGAGCAGGATGGGACGCAGATGCTGCCGATGAATATCCCCGCGTGAGCCCTGTCGTGAGAAGACGACCAGCTGCTGCACCATCTCGGCGGCACGATGCGTCACTCGATCCGCATCGGTCAACATCGACTTCAGTCCATCAGGCGCATCGAGCAGAGCCAGCTGTAGATTTCCAGAAATCCCCTGCAGCATGTTGTTGAAATTGTGGGAGATCCCGGCCGTCAGTTGGCCCACCGCCTCCATTCGCTGCGCCTGACGCAGCTGGTCCTCGAGACGGCGACGTTCATCCTCTAGCTTTCGACGCTCGGTGATGTCCTCCAGTACGCCGTGGTATTCTTCCTGTGATGTCACGGGGTTGTGAACCCGCCGCGAGGTACCGCGAACCCAGATGCGCTCCCCGTTCTGGCGGCGCATGGAGGTTTCGAAACTCGTCACGCCATCACGTTGCAGATCCCGGGTCCAGTCGGCCAGGTCGGCAGCATTCTCATACAGGTCTTCAAGGCGCAGGCGCTGCCACTGGTCATCAGTGTAACCGAACATCTCGCGCACCTGCGGATTGGCATAGAGGATCTGGCCATCCGGGGTGCTGTGGGCGATGCCGACGGGGAGGTCTTCTACAAGCCCGCGGTAACTCTGCTGGGAATGCTCGAGACGCTCGAAGGCACGTTCACGCTCCAGCGCACTGGTCTCTGCCGCCTGTCGGCGGTCCTGCAAGGCTTCCAGATCAGCGGCCCGATGATACCCCTCCTCGACGACGTTGGCCACTTCGACGAGAAACTGCCGCAGGTCCTGGTCGAAGGCGTCCGGCTTGAGGCTATTGAGGGCAATCGTGCCGGTGCTGAATGGCACATCCAGAACACATCGCACAGGGCCCTCCCAGGCTGCCTGGATGTGCTCGCGCTCGCCGTGTGGATCGTCGAGATCCAGATCGGGACGGTAGTGAGGCTGCCCCTGATCGATGATGCTGCAGATCAAGTCATCGTGCCGATTGGCATCCGATACCGATCGGCGCATCTCTTCGCTGGGCCAGAGATAAGAGTGGATGGCACGCTCACAAGTGTCGCGATCACCCACATGAATGATTGCCAGGCCGTAGTGCTCGACGCCGAGAGCGACCAGGCCCTCGTGCAGGACCCGCAGGAGTTGGCTGACGCCGTCGGGGCCGGCCATGCGCCAGACCGCATCGCGCATCTGTTGCAGCCATTGGCGTTGCAGTGTCTCCAGTTCCTGCTGGGCGGCCTTGGCCTGCAGGCGATCATGCGCTTGCCGCAGTTGGATGGCGTACGTATCGAGGCGTTCCTCAAATCGGGCACGGGCCTCTACAAGACTGGCTTCGAGGCGAAAACGCTCGCTGATATCTCGCGCCACGCCGTGCGTGTAGAGGAAAGCCTCAGACCGCACTTGGTCACCGTCGTAGATGCCCTGTGCATTGACGAGGATCTCGGGGGTGTGATCGACCAGTTCGGAGGCTTGATCGCGCAGCTCGAAGGGTATGGCCCCATCCTCTGCGGTCAGCAGCCGCACCTGCAGAGACTTGGTGCTGCGATCGCCCGTGCGTCGCTCATTGATGCGGAATCGGGCGCGCGCTCGGTCCTGCGGATGCACGAGATCGAAGATGCTGCACCCGACCAGGGCGATCGGATCGTGGCCGTATTTGCGAATCGCCTCGCTGATGTAGACGATGTTCCCCTCACGATCGAGGCGATAGACGATGTCAGGAACACTGTCGACGACACTCCGACAGACGTCATCGAGACTGTCGAGCATCCCACTGGCACCAAGTCTCACGTGGAGATCTGGCGTCGAGAAGCTGGGTTGGTTGTCGGATTCAGTCGGCATACGGATTCAGCGTGAATGATAAACAAGTAAGAACATTACAAAAACGCCAAACACGACAAAAACAAAGCTAATTCTTCTTCCGCTTGAGCGAAACGGCCCACTGTGCATCGTCATCCTCCACCTCAACGGCGTGTACACCACCCTTGAAGTGGTCCTGCAGCAACTTGTAGGTCTGCTGCATTTCCTCATCCGGATAGACCCACTCATGCAGGTAGTGAACCCGGTGTACACCTGCCTGCAGGAGCTCTTTCGTGCAACCGAAACAGGGCTGCATCGTGGAGAAGATCCCTGCACCTTCCGTGGCAATGCCGAATCGGGCTGCAGCCAGCAATGCATTCTGTTCGGCATGCACACAGATGCACAGATCATATGCCTTGCCGGAAGCAAAACGGTCACGTTGCGAGCAACGCAGGCATCCACCGTCGGTACAATTGGTCATATTCGCCGGGGTGCCATTGTACCCGGTGGAAATGATACGGTCATCGAGCACCAGGACCGCCCCCACACGGTTGCCAAGGCAATCGGCACGAGACCGCACAGCCATGGCAATACGCATATAGTATTCGTCCCGGTCTGGTCGCTGTCTCTGCTCGCTCACCCGTCGCCTTTTCTCTGTGTCTTGATGCCGTCGGGGCCATTGGCTTGCCGACCCCGTGTCTCAATGATATCCTGAACTGGTATTCTGAACTGGCCGACCACGCGCCGGCCGCCCTATCCCTCACCCGTCTGGAGTTACCGATGAGCGTGCTGCTCAGTGACGCACAGCTGCGCCATTTCACAGAGCACGGCTATGTCGTGGTCCCCGATCTGCTGCCTGTCGAGGATGTGGAGGCCTTCCTCGCCCGTGATCGCGAGTTCGGTGAGGCACGCCCGGCAGGGCTGCAGAATCACCAGACCCATGAAAGTTATACCGCCATCGCACGGCATGCATCCGTTGTGGGCAAGATCCGGCAATTGGTGGGCGGGGCCCCGCGGGTCGTGCAGACGATGTACATGGCCAAGCCGCCCGAGGGCGGTACTGGCGTTGCACTCCATCAGGATACGCACTACATCCGCAATGAGCCGAATACGCTGACCGCATGCTGGATGGCCTTCAGCCAGACCGGCCCCGACAATGGCGGCCTCGTCGTCGCCCCGGGCAGCCACAAGGAGGGATTGCTCTCTGCCGGTCGCGTCCGGGAGTCGGATCAGCACGCCGACTGGGAGCAGGACTACGAGATGCGTGGCCCGGATGGGGAGCAGTGGTCTCAGACCATGACATCCCACGATATCTATGCATACGGCCCCGACAATGTGGAACATCTCGAGGTCGCCCCCGGCGGCGGCGTGTTCTTCTCGAGTCTGACCGTCCACGGATCCTACGCCAACAAGACCGCCGATCACCCCCGTCTGGCCTTCGCCACACACTACGTACGCGAAGACAGCTGGGTCTACCGCGCCGACCTGCAGGACCTGGTCCCGGCGGACTGACGCCTACCCGAGTCCTGCCACCGTGCGTCCTGTCACCTGGTGGCGGTCCGCAGCGGGCGATCCGGCTCAGGCAGGTCGCAGCAACCGGCTGTAGGGTGCCGGATCGAGGAAGATCCCACCCGATTGCTGCCAGTAGTCGTCATCCAGGTGATAGGCCCCCTCTCGCGCCGCCAACCACGGGGCCCCGGCGCAGGGGTGCTCTTCCAGCATCTGCTGCCAACGACCGTAATTCTCAGCCCCATTCGACTCGATCAGACCACCGCACACACCGGGAAAATCTGGCAATCGAGCGGCAACATTCTTGTTCCACTCCAGCAGCCAGGGAACACAGGCATTGTCTGCGACGAATGCCGTCATGCCGGATTTGTGTGCCTCGGCCACCATATCAAAGGCCACACTCAGGGTCTTGCCGGCCGGTTTGATCGCCACCGCGCCGTAGCCGAGTTCATGCCGACGTTCGACGTCAGCCGGATCGTGCAGGCTCTCATCGGCCGCAACTCGCACAGGCAGGCCCCGGACATCGACATCTTCGACGACGTCTGCAGCAAAGGGTTCTTCCAGCAGGAGGATACGATCCAGCAGACCGATCCGGTGGACGGCCTCCAGAAGACGTTCGAGGGCCTCTCGCCGCCGGTAACGGCCATTGGCATCGAGATAGTAGGCGACTCGGCCATCCGTGGTCAGTGCACAGGCCGTGTCCCCCACGATTCGGTGCAGACGGGCCAGTCCATCGATATCTCCAGCCACCATCTCTTCCTCATCGCCGGGGTGGCCGATTTTCACCTTCAGAATACCGGCCCCGGCACCCAACAACGCGCGAATCTGCTCGTCAGGCATGTTGTAGCCTATCGCCGGCGCCAGAGCGATCTGCCGTTGTCGATGCCCCAGAGCATGGCGAATGCCTGTAGGAATGAGGCCGTCGAAGCCCTGGACCGACCGGGACTGACTCCACAGCATCCAGGCGGCATTGTCGAGGGCAACCAGGGCATTGAGAATGAAGGTGCGCGACAGGTCCGGCACGCCGGTCACCGATTGTGCGTAGCTCTCCACGTCAGGGAGAATCGTATTCAGCAGCTGGACCGGTGAATCGATCGTTCCCGCCGATCGTGCCAGGGCCAGACCCCGCTCCAATATCGCCACCATCAGGGCATTGCCACCGACCTCACTGTGGCGGGCGAAGACCCGGGCATCCGACCAGAGCACGGCCAGCCCACCGACACCAAATGCCTCGCGCCCATCATCATCCCGAAGTCGGACGACGAGATTCCACTTCTCATGGAATGCCGCGCCTTTGAAGGCAAAGGGGCGAGCAAAGGGTTCGCGCTGGATCTCGAGATCGGTGTGATCAATCTGCATACAGTTCTCATTCAGGTGTCATCACGCTTGCCCGGCGCGACATGCCGTAGCATACTTGCCGCACCTGCCATGTGACTCTTTTCAGATCGGTCGGCTGCTTGCGCAGGCATCTGTCGCTCACGCTGATCGGATTGGCGCTATGCCAGTCCGGGCCAGCTCACACGGACCCACCGCCCATGGCTCGTGATCTCCCGTCCATGATCCGCGGTACCTACGGTCATCCTCGCTCGTTCTGGGAGCGAGGTCTGCGACTGGATGACTACGGCGTCAATGCCGTCTTCATTCACGGGGCCAGTCTCGATCAGGCCACCGTCGAGCGTGCCCGTGCCGAGGGCTGCCTCGTGTTCGCCGAATTCGCGACCCTGAATGGCGGCTACGGCGACTACGTTGCCACCCATCCCGAGGCGCATCCGATCGATGATGCGGGCAAACCCGTGGAACCAGCGACCTGGTTCATGGGTGCCTGCCCCACCGATGCCGGTTTTCGTGCCTACCGCCTCCAGGCCCTGCGCGATCTTCTCACTCAGTTGCCCAGCATCGACGGCGTGTGGATGGACTACCTCCACTGGCACGCCCAGTTCGAGGACCCCTACCCGATCTTCGCCAAGACGTGCTTCAACTCAAGCTGTCTGACCGCCTTCCAGCGGTGGTCGGGTGTGACAGTCCCCGACGGCGAGGTCAAAGAACGGTCCGAATGGATCTTCATGCACGCGGCGCGCCAGTGGGAAGACTGGCGTGTGTCGGTACTGGCCGACTGGGCCCGACAGATTCACGAGATCGTCAAGGAACACAATCCTCAGGCCCTGGTCGGGAACTATCAGGTCGCCTGGAAAGATGAGGATCTCGCCGGTGTCCGGCGCCGCTGTCTCGGACTCGATTTCACCGCCCTGGCCCCATACGTCGACGTGTACAGCCCGATGATCTACCACGGCAGGTCCGGCAAGACACCAGAATACATCGCCGAGTACGTCGACTACTTCGGCGAACAATACAACCTGCCAGCCGACGGCTTCCCCCGGCTGTGGCCCATTGTGCAGGCTCACGACGAGCCACGCATCGAGCCAGAAGAATTTGCCCGCGTCCTTACCGATGGCAGCAGCGGACGCAGCACAGGTATCATGATGTTCACGCTCGACAGTGTCGCCAAGGACCCGGGAAAACTCGAGGCTATGCGACGCGTCTACCACAAACTCTCAGCAGCCGCTGGAGAATAGCCGATGAATCCGCGCGAACAACGTGTGATGGGGGTGATTCTCGCCATCGCCGCACTCTACATATTTGAGTGGAACACCCTCTACATCTTCGGGATCGCAGGGATCATCTATTTGATACTGCGCAACCGACGGTAACAGAAGGAGTTACGCCCTCTGATCTTTCGCCTGTTACTTGACAGACGTCTTCACGAATGGGTACATCAGCTAGACCGGCGACCCAGCCGGCTGACACTCAGGTGCCATGGCCATGCGTCCCATCGACCTACAGGACAATCTCTCCAAAGCGCCGTTGGCATCTCGCGCACAGCAGATCCAGCAGAATAGTGCGGATCAGGCGCAGCGCCAGGGGGCTCTGCGCCTGAATGACGAACACGCCCACGATCAGACTCGAACGAAGCCGACAGATGACGCCGACCCTTCCGAGAATCGCGTCGACCGGGATCCTGAAGGGCAGGCCCGTGAGCAGTCTAAACAACGCGATCAGGACGAGCATCCGGAGGATGAGGAATCCGGGCAGAATTCGCCGGGTGTGTCACCGAACTCACGTCAGTTCGACACCGTCGTCTGATCTTCCAGGACATCACTGATAGGATTCGGTGCGATCTCCGCCATTGACGGTGATGTTCTGTCCCGTCAAATAGCTGGCTGCCGGAGAACACAGGAATCTGACGACGTGGGCCACTTCATCAGCGGTGCCCGGCCGTCGGGTGGGAATCGATTCGAGGAAACGGGACATCTGCTCCTGCGTGCGGCGCTCGATCGCGCCCTGCCCCATCCCGGCTGCGATCAGCCCCGGTGACAGGGCGTTAACGCGGATCTTCTCGTGGGCAACCTCCTTGGACAGCACCTTCGTCAGGGCGACGACACCAGCCTTCGTCGTCGCATACGCCGCAGCCCCGCCGGGCAGACTGTTGACGATATTTGAGGCCACATTGACGATGCAGCCTCCACCACGCTCACGCAGGGCGGGGATTGCCGCGCGACACAGATAGAATACGCTGTGCAGATTGATATCGGTTACACGAAGCCAGTCCTCAATGGATGTGTCCTCGACGCCGAGACCGCCGAGGGTGACACCGGCATTGTTGATCAGCAGATCGAGGCCCCCCAGGGAATCGACGGCCGCCGCCACCACTTCAGCAGCCGCCGTCGGCTGCGTCAGGTCACTGCACAGGGATATGGCAGACGTGACCTGCCCCAGTTCGCTCGCACACTGCTCGGCGATCTCACGCTGCCGGTGGCCGTGCACGACAATAGAGGCACCAGCAGCTGCCAACTCATGGCAGATGGCCTGACCGATCCCCCCCGTAGCCCCCGTCACCAGGGCAACCTTGCCTTCCAGTTCTCGTTCAGACACTAGACCCTCCTCGGTGTGCCATCCACATGCGCTCACAGTGCTCGATGAATCAATCGTCTCTGAAATCTTCCGGCAAGCAGGATCGATGGTAGACAGACCGTTGCCCCGTTGGCTACCCTTGGTCAAAGACCGGAGAGCAACTGTATGAACATCGAGAGCGACGCTGGACGCCGCGCACTGTGGGGCTGGTCGCTGTACGACTTCGCCAACAGTGCCTTCACGACCCTCGTCGTCACCTTCATCTACTCGGCCTACTTCACACGCGGCATCGCCACCGATGTCGTGTCAGGAACGACGTACTGGTCCCGGGCCATGGCGATCAGCAGCATCACCGTCGCCCTGCTCTCCCCTGCCCTGGGTGCGATCGCCGACGGGTGCGGGTGTCGGCGGCGCTTCCTGGCCGGCACAACCGCGCTGTGTGTCATCGCCACGGTGGGGCTCTATTTCCCGGGTCCCGGGCAGGTGGTACTGGCTCTGACCTGGTTCGTGATCGCCAACGTCTGTTTCGAACTGGGGGGCGTCTTCTACAATGCCTTCCTCCCGCATCTGGTGTCGATCGACCGGGTGGGCCGACTCTCGGGGATCGGCTGGGCCGTGGGATACGTCGGCGGCCTGTTGTGCATGGGATTGGCCATGGTCGGCTTCGTGAACACCGAGACACCCTGGCTTGGCTTTGTCACCGACGGTGAACATATACGTGCCGTCAATCTGCTGGTGGCGGCCTGGTTTGCCATTTTCAGCCTTCCCTTCTTCCTCTGGGTCCGCGAACCCAAGAGCAACAGCTCCACTCGGAGCCCGGGGGCGGCGGCCAGGGCGGCCTTCGGCGAGCTTGCCGACACGATCACCCACATTCGGCGATACCGACAGATTGCCCGTCTGTTGCTGGCGCGCCTGCTTTACAACGATGGCATGGTGACGGTCTTCGCCTTCGGTGGGATCTATGCGACGGGCACACTGGGCTTCACGCTCAAGGACCTGATGGTCTTCGGTCTCGTCCTCAACGTTGCCGCAGGCATTGGGGCCTTCGCCTTCGGCTTCCTTGACGATCGCCTTGGCGGTAAACGCACGATCCAGATCAGTGTTGCAGGTCTGGTCTTGGCCTCTCTGGCGGCGGTGACGACCGTAGATATCCAGATATTCTGGGCTGCCGCGATCGGTATCGGCTTGCTGAGCGGCCCCGCACAGGCGGCCAGCCGATCTCTGATGGCGCGCTTCATCCCGCACGGCAAAGAGAGCGAGTTCTTCGGTCTCTACGCCTTTTCGGGCAAGGCGACGGCCTTCATCGGCCCCCTGCTGCTGGGGATTCTGACAGATGTCTTCGATTCGCAGCGAGTCGGGATGTCCGTCGTGGTGGCTCTGCTCATCGCCGGCGGATTGGTGCTGATTGGCGTCGACGAAGATGAGGGTCGACGCACCGGCAGAGACTAGAAAACGGTGGCCGAAACCGCCTTGCGGATCATCAGAATCGCGGCACAGAACATGCCGACCAGTGCCAGACCGACGCCGTAGCCGACGGCCAGAACCATCGCGTAGCGACGCCATTCCTGCTTCCCATACTTCTTCCAGAAATAACGCCGCGCCAGCAGGGCGCCGATGAACTCCGTAAACAGGTTGAAGAACGTGGCCACACCCACCTGAGCGACGCCGCCGATATAGCCCCAGATGAAGAACATGGGCATGCCGAAGAAGCTCAACACCGTGTAGAGCATGATGGCGAAGCCCAGGCCAAAGGCCATGATCGGCCATTTCCGCCCACCCAGGGGATGGTGCGTGTCTTCGTCGATCGCGCCGTCGCCGTCATCATCCTTCTGGTTGATATACTCCTCGTCGATGAGGCCATCAAGGTCCTCATCCCGGCCATCACCGGTATAGTCCAGATCCTCCCAGTAGATCTTGAAGAACATGGGTCGATCAGAGGACCCCTGGTAGAAGTCTCCCAGATAGAGCGGATCCGTGTCGAGTTCAAAAACGATCTCGAGGCGCCCCTGCCACTCGGGCGGGATTGCCGCCCGCATCAACGGATCCGGACTGGAGACAACATCCCCATCATTTGGCCACACCATCCATGCCGTGGGCAGTCCCTCCCGCAACTCGTCGGGGTCCTGCTGGTTCGTCATCACGTGTGGTGGTGGGCGGATTCCTCCCGAACCGATGAAATCAGTGTAGAAGTAACCACTGTGCGTCCAGGGCCCATACCTGCGAAGCTCCGGATTGCGGACAGCCAGTTCGTCGGTGACCCGCATGCGCCAGTAATAGAGCGACTGGTCCTGCAGATTGGCCGGGTTCCACACGAATTCGCCATCCTGCAGTACCGCCCCCTCGACCTCTTCACCCGCTCTATAGGTCAGGCTGTATTGCGTGGCTGAATACTTCACGGCATAGTTGAAGGCCTGCGCCGGCCAGAACGTCTGCACGTAGGGGTAGGCATCGGACGGAATCGGCGCCAGCCGCCACAGGAAACTCCAGTACAGCAGGCTGGCCCCCAGTACGATGGGCACCATCACCAATTCGGCCTTGAGCAAAGATCGGAATCTCATGCCCGTCAGCTCGATGACGCGGAAGATCTCCGCATTGCCACCGAAATCCGAGCCTGCCAGCGGCACGAACCAGATCTCCACGCCGCGATATCCAGTGAGAAAAACCGTCGCTTCATGCAGATGCGGGATCACGATATTGCGTCCCACCAGACCGTCCAGGCGAGCCGAAACGAAGGACATCATCGGCGCGTAGACGAAGGCCATGATCATGATGAGCAGAAGCATTCCCGTCGTGATCAGGACGGGAAACAGGGTCTTGGCCAGGATGATCGGATAGGCGGCGCCGGCGAAGAACAGGGCAATGCAGATCCACAGTGGAAAGTCGCCTCGATTCAGATGCTTGAGGCAGTAGCCACGCACCTGGGAAGGACTCTTGCACTCTGGGTGCTTGCACGTCGAGTGGTCTTCGCCGTGATCACGCGCATGATCCTTGTCGATCTTCCGCTCCTTCCCGGAACGGAAAACCTGCACGAAGCTGATGATGGCCAACGCCATGGTGACCCCCATGGCGAAGGGAGACCAGAAGTCGACACCCGCCGTAATCTGCGTCTGCACTGCATCCATGCCAGGCACCCACCGAGGCATCATGCCGAAGTGATGGAGCGCCGGCGAGATGACGATGAAGGAGACGACAGCAGCGAAAGCGCCCATAATGCCCCAGAATGGGGCCAGCAGGCCGATAAAAATCGGTGACAGAGTGAAGGGGATCGCGATCGGCGTGCCGCCGAGGAATCGCCCTAGAACAGGTGTCAGGTCAGCAAAGGGGTTGGGCAGGATCACCACTTTGGTACCGGCGAAGGCCTCGGTCATGGCGGGAACGGCCACATAGATGAGACCGAAGACAAGACCGATGGCACCGCCAATCGTGAAACAGGGCCACTTCCAGCTCTGCTCTTCCGAGCCACTCTCTTCGGCCAGGGCCATGGCACCCAATGCGGCCTGGGGCGCGGTGGGAAATGGCAGCTGCTCGCGGTCGGAGACGAGGCGGAACAGCACGTATCCGGAAGTGAACCAGGTGATCTTCGAAACGATGATGCCGATGACGAGCAGGCCGATCGGCAGCGTCCAGTCACTGTGGAAGAACGTGCGCGCAATGATCGCCGGAGAATCAGGGGGTGGCGCATACCAGCCCATGCCGAGGAACTTCAGACTCGCCAGTTTGTCCGTCAGTCCAAATTGCGCCGCCTCCTGAGAACCGACGAAATACTGGCGAAAGATGAGATCCTGGAAGGTCTGTGTCTGGGCTCGGACGATGAGCTGTGACGCCACGTACGTGAGCAGGAAGATCTCCTGCCGGCGCAGCGTCGTGAAGGAGCGCTTGGCAATCTCAAGAAAGAGGATGACCGTCACCCACTGGGCAGCATCACCGATGCCGAGTCCAGTCACCAGACTCAAATACAACTGCCCCGGCGTCATGATGAAGGCAATGAAAAAGACGCCTATGACCGTCTTGCGCGTGAACCCTTCTTCAAACTGGTCCGGCGCCTGCAGAAGATCGCGGTACTCATTGATCTCCTCGTACTGCCGCTCCCGCTTGGACTTGGTGCGTTCGTCAGCCATGGCTATCCGGCCGCCTCATCCTGATCCTGCATGCCCAGCGCCACGGCGTCCACGGCGACGGACCGACAAGCTTCGGCGTGGTCTTCCTGCAGATTGCCCTTCAACGTCTGCCAGACGAGGAACTGTTTCCGCAGATCGAGCATGAAGCCAAGATTCAGCCGTTGCCAGAAGGCCAATGGGCCGCTGATCCGTTGGATATACAGCTCGATCTCATAAATGCGAGGATTCTCTTCACTCGGCCGCATGGTAAACTGCAGAAATTGGCTCACACCCATATCGAAAGGTGCCAGCCACAGAAGCAACTGCACAGCATACTGCGTGCCCTCAGCGTGTGGCTGCATCACCACACGCGTACGCTCCGTGTACATCTTCCCCACCGACTCGTGGCTGTAGGATGTGAACAGCGTGTGCAGATATCCGCACAGGCTCTGCACTGCATTCACATTCACCGTGAAGGGGAAAGCGAATTGCCAGACGTCATCCTTCGGATCAGGCAGCTGCCATCGTCTGACCACATCCGGCACGGCCAGCTGGGAAGCGACGCGGGCCGGGTAGATCGAAGAGGCCAGTACGACGAGCATGACCAGGGTCGCCCCGGCAATGGCCGACGTTGAAGAATAATTGAGCGAGATGCCCGACAGCATGTCGAAGGCGAGCAGCACCTTGGCCCCCACCTGCCCGATGAGGTAGCCGATCACCACACCGAGAACACCATAGACGCAGGCTTCAGCAATAAAGAGGAAGGAGATGTGAATCGGCGCCAGACCAACGGACGAGTAGACACCGATCTCCCGGAAGCGCTCGTAGACGGCGCCCATCATCGTATTCAGTACGATCAGAGCTGCGATGAGCATGGGAATGATGAGGGCACCCACCCCTTCCATGCTCGTGGCGCCAAAGGCGGTGTAGGCATAGGTCTTCAGTGCGCCTTCGTCATCCGGCATGCCGACGAAAAGACGGAAGTAGGCCCGTGATAGATAACTCTTGATCAGTTCTTCCGCATTGGCCTGGTCGTCGAAGCGGATCGCCACCGACATCAACTCGGAGCCCATGCTCTCCAGCTGCCTGTAAGGCAGGATCGCCAGTCGCTCAGCAGGCTGGTGCTCGAAGCCGATATCCACGTCGGACTCGAAGAACATCATCTCATTCATCATGAACATGACGTCCATGCCCGGCATATTGAACTGCTCGAAGCGTTCTTTGGCCGGTGTGATGGGTTCGTCATTGAGATCGTGCATGGCCTCATAGGCGGCTGCGTCGAAGATCCCCCGCACATCCCAGTGGCGGCCGTACAGGAACACCTGTGGCAGTGGTTCACCATCGGCGGCCGCCTGCACTTGTTCGACGCTGATCCCCAGGCTGTAAGCGATCTGATCCGACAGGATCACACTGGTTTCGTTGTCCTGCTCGAACCACGAACCTGCGATCAAGGACTGATCGATCCCCGTCACAGCCGGTTCACCTGGCTCAAAGCCGAGAACCCCCAGTGCGTCGGCCTCCCTCCCCTCTCGACGGATGGGGATGAAACCATCCTCCTCAAAACCCATGACGTCCCACGTACGCTGCACGACCGTTCCGTGAGCCCCAAAATGCGACTCGAGATAGTCGAAGTGGGTTGGCTCCCACGACCACCAGTGGATGTCGTGCATCAGCACGCCGTGATAGGCCGGGGCCCAGTCCTTGGCGAAGCCGAGAAACTGGATCTGTGGTTTGAAGGACGTGAAGGACAACACGGTGAAGGTCAGCAACGTGATGGTGACCAGGGTCAGACTCGTACGCAGCAACCGGCGGCGCATATTGGAGATGCCGAGCATGAATGCCACGTACGCTGTGCCCGAACGACTGATATCCCCCGTCGAAGTGCCCGAGCGGGCCTGCCGAAGCTCGGTCATGAATCCATTAAAACGCGAGACGACGAGGGAGATGACAAAAAACGCCATGACCATCACCATCAATGCCAGTAGCACAATGATGGGCTGAGCCAGCTCAAAGGCTGGATGCACCTGGGACAGAATCACCCAGATGAAGAGCATGATTCCGGCGAACCAGGACAATTGCTTGCGAATATCGGTGGCAGCAAAGATCAGCCGCTCCGCAAAGAAGGCGGCTGGAACCAGGAGGGCGACGAAGAAGACGAGACCATTGACGACGTCATTCTGCGTGCCGCGCACATCCGGGTAGGCATTGTATTCCAGCCCGATCGCTTCACGGGCGTATTTGATGTAATCACCCCAGTCGAGTCGCGCCATGGCGGCCTCGGCTTGCTCCAGTGAATGGGCTGCTCGCTGGTGGAGCGCATCGATACGCGGATTCTCGATGGCGAATTCACGCATCCGCTCGATCCGGGCTTCGTCGAGACGCCACATGTCCTTCGTCGACTGAATCATGGCATGGGGCACCATGCGCCGGCTGCCGAGGTCGAATCCCACGCCTTGTCCGGTAACCTCGTCGGTGGATCCCTCGTTGTTGAGCAGGATCATCGATTCGTCGACGACGCGCAGAGAATCTCCCGGCATGGAGAAAAGCGTCATCATCTGCTCGTCATAGTCGCCCAGGACAAAGCTATACTGTCGTGGCGCCGCACCGCGACGATCGAGGACTTTCATCCTCTTGAAGCCATTACCCATGGTGAAGTGAAAATGGGCATGCACACGGTCGTGAATCTCGATCATGTGTGCGGGGAACATGATCGTCGTCCAGACCGTCTCGGCCTTGCTGAGCGTCTGCTCCCACGGGCCGATCTTCTGCGCCCGCAAACCGTGATCGGTGGCAAAGATGATGTCACCGGTGACGGGATCGAGCTTGTAACCACGCGTCTGGGTGCGCCACTTTCCCAACCCGCGTGCGTTGTATTCCCCATGCTTGTCAGTCAGGTAAATCGTCGGCCGCCACATGTCTTCGTAGAAGCTGTTGACGATAACGACCAGCGCATTGCCGACAGGATCCTTGGGTTCTGCCGATCGACGTGGCAGCAGGCGCAGGCGGCCTTTGATGGCGACGAAGATGTCTTTGATGTTCTTGTTGTGGAGCTTTCGCAGATTCTCGGCATCTTCGCCGAACAGCCCCGGATCGCCCAAGGCGTGCCCGAGAGACACATTGAGGAACTCCGACTGCCTCGCCAGATTCGGGACATTGACCTTGTCAGGCGTATCCAGAGGCGTATCCAGCACCATGCGCTTGTCGGTAGTGGTCACCAGATTCAGCGCCATCAGCCCCACATCGACAGCCAGCTCGCCCGACTCGCGATAGACATCCCTGTCGAGGTAACTGTCGTCGGACAGTCCCTTCACCGGACTGATCAGCTGCACCAGTGATGACGGATCCCGATCCAGTTCTGCCGCCGCCTTCTCAGCATAGGCGGTGAAGTTGCGCCCGAAGGGCACAAAGTAGCGACGGTGGGCCGCCAGCCGGGCACTGTGCACGAGGCCGACCTGATCGCTCTGTGATGACAGATCCAGCGCGATGAAGAGATCGATATCAAGACTGTCAGGTTCGAGACGAATCCCGAGACTGTCCGGTTTGAGACGCCGCAGTTTGAGTGCCGCCTGCAGGCGCGGCAGATCGACCGACTCGAAGACCGGTGTGCGCCCTGGCTCTGAGCGCAACTGAATCCCCAGCGTTTCCAGTGACAGTCGGCGACGATCCGTCTGGGCGATGAGGCGGTCCACGTCGAGGGAATCGGCAATAAATCGCTGCGGCATTCGATCACGGAAGGGTGCCACTTTGCGGGCGTGCAGATCGAACCACTCGAACAAGCCGCGCTGGCCCTGAAAATTCGATCCCGAGGCGATCAATACGACAGATCGCCCAGGTGGATTCTGCTTCAGATATCGCGCCAGTTCGAGCAAAGCTGCAATACTTCCGGTCGACTCGGCCGCCGGGTTGTCAGCCGGGACGACCGAGATCCCGTCATAGTACGCCTGAATGGCGACGACCTGGTCGGCCAGATCCGGATCCTGCCCCGGAATCGTGCCCCAGAAATTCCACGTCGTATGACTCTCAAAGTCCATTCTCGCCGCCAGGCGAGCCGTGAGCGTGCCACCGTCCAGACGGTCCTTCAGGGCCAGTGCAGCCTGACGGGAGAGCCAGAATCGCGGCACGTGCACCGGAGCCCAGCTCCACTTGTAGCGTGCCTCCCACAACGTGCTGACTTCCGGCTCGACAAAGATGATGGCGCGAGCCCCCAAGGCGGCGGCATTCTTCCAATTCTTCCAGGTATTGAACTCCATGAGGACGATGTTGTCCTCGACTTCAAACCCATTGAAATCGGCGTATTCGCCTTTGCCACCATAGAAGAGTTCGCCGGTCAGGCCTGCGGGACCGAGCGTGTTGGTTCGGACCAGATTGGGCCACATCGACAACAGGGGGATCGTATCCACCACGTGGCCATCAGCGTCGAGCAACTCCAGGCTCGCCCCTTTGTCTATGGGAACGGTCACCTGATAGGGCTCCCGCTTGACCCCCGAAACGCCGGCAGCGATCAGTTCTTTCTCGACGTAGTCAGCGGCAAATCGATCCCCTGGATAACCGGCCATCCGTGAACCATGCGATGACAGTTCGCGCACCGTCTCAGAGATCCGCGCCACCGTCTCTGGCTGCTGGGCCAGCAAAGGCTGTGCGCCGACCACTGCAAGGAGCAGGGCTTGCGCCAGAGACTTGAGGGAATGTCGGATCAATCGACGCACGTCAGATCCAGAAGATCGAGTTGCTCACCGTACCGGTGAGGAAATCGACGACAAGCCAGCCGCCGCTGATGAACATACGTCCTGCAATCATCCCCAAGAAGAAATTGCGACTCTTGGCATACATCGTCGCGCCGCCATACTTGAGAACGATCATCTTGATGAGCCAGGCGAAGAAAATGCTGAACCACATCCAGTCGACCAACCAGCTCGACATGATAGGAAAGCCGATCGGATGCAGTGGCCACCACAGGAATCGCTGGCGCAACCAGGTCAGTGCCAGCATGCCGCCTCCACCCATCCCGATCGCCGCCAGGCCGGGCCAGTACGTGCTCTCGTTCTCGATGCCCTTTACCGCCGTGCGGTAGATGATATTGGGCATGTTGTTGAAGAACCAACCATTGGAGTTGATCCCCCCATCCTTATAGGACAGTTCGAGAACGGTGTAGAGAGAACCCGTGACGCCGAAGAAAATGGCCACCAGCATCGCCCAGAAGACGATTCTTCGGCTCGGCTTGCTCATACCTTCGATCAGCTTGAGCCCATTGGCGACAACACCCATGAGGAAGACGCGAATATCGGCGGCGTAGATGTATCCAAAGGTGAAGTTCGTGACCGCCGTCGCCCCAAGAAGTTTGGAGCCCAGGCCGTAGATCATGAGATCGGGCGCATTCAGAGGGGTGATGATCGCCGCGATTCCCGATTCGGCCACGATCCGCGACAGACCCGTGAAGATCGCCATCAGCAGAATCACGAAGAGTGCGCTGGCCCACAGGGGTGTCCCCAGGGCAACGAACCAGCCGATCATCACCAGCGTCCCGATAAGAGCGCCTGAAACGGCTGCACGATAGGACATGATCTCGTCATCGTCACTCAGGTCGGAATCTCGTCCGAGGAAGCGAAGCCAGACCTGCTTGAGGTGCTCACGCCCCACCCAGAGCCCAATGCCGACGAATACGAGCAGGGCGCCAAGTCCCTGGTAGTTGAGCAACTCGCTCACCTGTACGGACCAGACTTCCTGCTGCTTCGTCACCCCATTGGCGACAAGAATCATCTTCTCAAACTTCGAGATCAGCGCAAAACCCCAGATCCCCATGGCGATATCGGGGCCGATCAGGTAGGAGAAACCCATGACGGCAAAGCTGATCGTCATGTTGATCGACTGGCCAAAGCCGATGGGGAAACTCCACGCTGTAGGAATGGTCGGCCAACCGCCCAGATACTTGTTCAGTCCGGTGAACAGGCCGACCAGGATCGGCATGGCCGCACCGGCCCACATGGCCCGGCTTCGGAAGAAGGGATTGATCAGCTTCCCCTCGTCCTCGCCGCGAATCATCGTCTGCGCCGCCTGAACCAGCGGATACGAAAGACGCTCACGATCCATCCATTGTCGGCGCAGGATGACGGCAATACTGATCATCGTCACATACAGGGACAGCAGAAAGATCCCCCAGACCGCCATCGGCCGGACCCAGATCGACCAGGGTACGGAGTAGTTCGTGGTTCCGTATCCCTCGTAGAACAGCTGATTGCCATTGCCATCGTTGAGCAGGATCGCCTGTGACAGATGGGGAAAGAGCACTTCCTCCCACTTGTTCTCGGGCGATACGTAGTAGAAGACGCCCGTGATGGCAGGCAAGATCGTCTCACACAGGCCCATCGTGGCCAGCGAGGCGACGACGACGAGCATGATGTAGACGACGATCAATTCAGAGCGATTCAGCGCCAGATTCCTGCCCATCGCCGCAAGCGCCGTATTGCCCGCCATGGCGAGAACGATGAACGTGGAAAACAGGACGCCGGGGGAATACAGATAGAGTTTGTCGTATGGGGCGTAGTGCCAGACCCAGGCTACGGCGAAGGCCAGCGTCACCACACCACTGATCCAGGTGTGGCGGCCGGTCCACTTGAAGAGCGTATTGAGGACACCGACCAGAATGAGAAAGAGGAAGATGGCCCCCGGCGTGCTGAAATCGAGGGTCATGTAGCTGCCCTTGATCACAGTGTCCGAGTAATTGGCCCCTACACCGAGGAAGAAAGACAGGAAGGCACCGATCACCAGTGCCCTGGCCGTCAGCGGCTGGTGGGTGGCTTCTTCTTCGCGCGTGACCGAAGCGCCCCGCATCGATAGGTAGCTGCGGAAGTCGTCGGGCAGTCCGATTTTCACGTGGCCAACCCTGTTGTGTTGCGGGCAACTGCCCTACATGGCCGTGATGGACTTTCTGAGAGAGACGACTGCAGGACGAACCTCATCGGCTGGCGCCTGAGCGCGGCGCACGGGTGGCAGAAAATGGCTACAGGTGATGGTGCATAAATGCTGTTCTGGAGTGGAGATGGGCGGTAGATTACCGCCCCTGCGACAGGCCGTCAAGCGGGTGGCGCCCACCGAGGGCGCCACCCGATTCTCTCCGCGGATCGACTCAGGGATCCAGGTGTCCCGGGCGCAATCCCACGGGCAAGGCGGCAGGGCGTTCACAGGTGCTGGCCAGGTCCACGAAACCGGTGGCCTCCTGCGCGTCATGGAAAGCATGCATGAGATCCAAGACGTGGTAGGAGAGCTGTCCACTGGCCCGATGGGGCCGACCCGAGCGCTGTGCATATGCCATATCCGCAACGCCGATACTGCGGCTGTTCTCGTGATTCGGGTGCGACAGGGGCACTTCCTGCCAATCGCCACCGCGCTGACCTCCCTTGATCAGAACCGGGCCCCCGAAGGTGTTCGGATTGGGGACGGACAGGGAACCCTCCGTTCCGTAGATCTCGATGAATGGGAGCTGGCCCCCCCACACGTCGAAGCTCGTCGTGATCGTGCCCACGGCGCCATTACCAAACTCCATCACCCCCGCCACGTGTGTGGGGACTTCCACATCGATAATCTCCCCATACTTCGGCTCACTCGTGACCGTGCGCTGCGGGAAGGTCGTGCGCGCCATTCCAGTGACACGGCGTACCGGTCCCATGAGATTGACGAGGGCCGTCAGATAGTAGGGACCCATGTCGAACATGGGACCACCACCGAGCTTGTAATAGAAGGCCGGATCTGGATGCCAGCTTTCATGGCCATGACCCAGCATGAAGGCCGAGCAGGACACCGGCTCACCGATCCAACCGTCATCGATCAGCTTGCGACAAGTCTGGATCCCCGCCCCCAGGAACGTGTCAGGCGCGGCGCCCAGAAGGCAGCCGCCACTGCGGGCCTTCTCGACCAGGGCTGCCCCCTCCTCCCGTTCGATGGTAAGGGGCTTCTCGTTGTAGACCGCCTTGCCAGCTTCCAACGCCGCCAGCGCCACTTCATAGTGGGCATTCGGGATCGTGAGATTCACGACGATGTCGATGTCGTCGTCAGCCAGCAGTGCGTCCACGGTCATGACGCGCGGGACCTCAAATTCTTCAGCCTTTTCTCGTGCGCGTTCTGGCACCAGATCAGCCACCGCATCGACCTCGATGATGTGCCAGTCTCTGGCGATACTCAGGTAGGCTGCACTGATCGTACCACAGCCCACAATACCGATCTTGGTGGTTTCCATCCCTCTATGCCTCCCCGTCATCCTCGTTCAGTTATGGCGCCTGGGCGCCAGCTATTCCGCGATGTATTGTAGGTGGCAATCTGACTCCACGCCACGTGCCCGAAAGAGGAAATCCTAACGCTGGAGAAGAGCGACGGCACTCAGTTCGTAGCAGGCATCCACATCGGGCAGCTCTTCCAGATAGACGGTGAAACGAACCGGCAGACCATTGTCGGGAAGCTTCGTCTCCCAGTAGCTGGCATAAGCCTCGGAATACGCGGAACGGATGCGCTTCTTCTCTGCTGCATACCCTTCCGGGTCGGTGATCGGACTCGGTTCCTTGGGTGCGGCCCCGAAGGAGTGGACTTCAAGGAAATCCAGATCCTTCAGCCCGTCGCAGATCCCGGCTTCGCGTACATACAAGTCCCATGTGTCGAAGGTTCGTGGGATCTCCCGCGTCGGATCCATACGAGCCGTGTCGGCCAGTTCCAGTTCATTGGTCGCCGCCCGCGCCCCCGTCATCCCAACAAAGCGAATCTTCAGATCGCCATTGTCGAGTTCCTCGACGACGAGGTCGGAGAAGAGTCTGTTCGTCGGCTTGCGGTAGTAGGTAACACGTCCACGTTTCTTGATCTCCCAATCCATCGTTCCCCCCCGTGTCAGATTGCCTTCATCATAGATTGCCTTCAGTGGTCTGGCCTAGATCCGGATCATTGTGGCTGCGTCGGTGAGCCCGTCCCATCAGATACTGTACATCGAACTCCACATCGCGGATTGTGACCGCTGGTGCTGCGTCCGGAGCCCGGTGTTCGAGGAGCACCTCAAGTATTTGGTGTCCAGCTGGCGGCCACTGTTCCGGGCTGAGCCGAAACACGTACCAACAGGCACTACCGACTCGATACCGGGGCGCCCGCATGCGATACGTCTCGTCGATCCGTCGAAGATTCTCAGATGCCAGTGGCTGGCCATTCAAGCGGAAGCGGATCCGGTCGGACTCGGTCACTGCCAGCAGGCGCACTCGCAGCAACACGTCGTGCACACGCTCGGCCTGTCGCCAGCGCGGCAGATCATCGGACGTGGGCCAGGACACCTGCTGCCACTGACCCTCGACGAGATCGACGGGCAGCTGCAGCGACGAGGCGGTCCCGGAAGACCGCTGAGGATAACGTCCGCTGGTGGTGGTGACGAAGTATTGCTTGTCCTTCGGTGCCATCACCTCGGGATCGATCAGTTCGCGCAATTTCTCGTAGAACGTGGCGTCATAGGGCCAGTTGCCAAACCAGTGTCCCAGATAGAGACCATCGACGCCCTGGGCCCAGAGATTGCAGGCGGCAGCACGGATCGTCTCGATACTTCCCTGGTATTGACGATCTGAGTCCACAAGGCTCTGTACGACGCCCATCACGTCGACCTTTGACCCGGCCGCAGCATCGACGAACTGGCTCACATCGGCACCCACATCGACCAGCTCAGGGCCACTGGAGGTCTCGGCGACGACGACATCCACGAGACCCTCCTGGATCCAGTCGGTGACGGCCAGACCTGCAGTATCACAGGCTGCGAAACTGGCAGGCACACGCACCACAAGAGATCGTTCCGGGCCGCTGTCCTGCAGGCACTGCCGGATCTGACGCACCCACCCGGTCATCACTTGCCGCCCCTGCTCAAGATCATCTGGATGGAAGTAGTGGGGCGCATAATTCAGTTGCAGTTCGAAGCCATTAATCTCGTATCCCTCGATGACCTCACGGATGAGACCGAGACGCTCCTGCCGGACCTCTTCGTGCATGAAATCCAGACACGTGAAGGCTGGCTCTTCGGTCGCAATCCCCCCCTTGGCACCAATCTCGAGGTGGACGTGGTCAAATCGAAACTCCGAGCAGCGCACATCCTGCTCGCGCGCCCCCCTGCCCTGCTGAACCAGCAGGCTCGGATAGAAGGCCAGTCCCTTGGCCCGGGCACGCTCACTGACGATGCGCAGTGGATCTTCACCCCGTTCGATTGTCGTGCGCGCATTGTGGTGGGCGCGTCGGAAGACCATGTGGGGCCAGTGCTCGACATTGTGCCCCCACAGTTCGCCCACCTGCGTATCGTGGAGAACGGTGCGGCCGTCCCCCAGGCAGAACATCAGCGCGTCGACGGGGGTGCCGATCAGTTCATCGACAGCTGCCTCGTGCTGTTCACGTGCCATCGGCGTCTCATACATGTAAATCAGCGGATGACGTGAGTCATGGAAGAAGGCCAGCCGGGGAGCGCCCATGTGCTACCTCAGGTCCAGTTGCGGGAGTCCGGCACGGCCACCCAGGCGGATCCGGTACTGATCGACTGTTGACTGATGAGTCCCGGCAGGGTCATGTCCATGGACTCGTCGATACCGATGGCCAGGTCGGACTCATCCCGAATGGCACGGACAAAGTCTTCCACCTCCCAGTAGTCACCACCACCGTGTCCGGCGGCCAGGGCCTCTTCGGGCGGATTTTTCCAGAATTCGGGCAGAAATTCCTCTTCCAGATCCGCCAGCGGCTCCCACGTTGGCACGTCATTTCGCGAACGCAGCCAGATCTTTGATTCGCCACGGAAGCCGTCGCCTGATTCGTAGGATCCCTCCGTCCCCTGCAACACGTAGTGTGTCATCAGGTGGGGTCGATTGGACAACATGTCGACGCGGATCTGAATCATCCCGCCCGAGGCCATCCGACACATCATGGTGACGGAATCCTCCATCTCGTATGCGTCGCCCCGGGGATCGGTGTAGTGATGCCCCGTGCCCACGGCAGACACGGCGACCACACGATCAGGACGCCGTCGTGGTTCACAGAACCACTGTAGAACCGGTCCCAGAGAGTGCGTGCCATAGGTGCATCCATTGACCCCGGTCTGCCAGTGTCGACGCCATGTGGTCTTCTCATTGAGTGCCTTCAGTTCGTGGATGTAGGCACCCTCTCCGTAGTAGATCTCACCGAAGAGCCCCAGACGAGCCAGTTCACGAACGAGGACGTTGTTCTTCGTGTATGTGTAATTCTCCGCCAGCATGTAGCGGCCGCGACTGCCCCGCACGGCAGACACCAGATCACGACACTCCTCGACGGAAACACCCGATGTCACTTCACTCAATACGTGCAGATCTCGCGCCAGAGCAGCGATCGCCTGCGGTGCATGAAATTGCATCGGTGTGCCGATGACGACGGCATCGATCTGCCCGGAGTCGTACATCTGCTCGGCATCGGTGAACGTGTGATCGATGCCCAGGTCGAGGGCATTGGCTTTGACAGCCTCTTCACGGATGTCGCACAATGCCGTCAGTTCAGTCGCCGGATTTGCCCGGATGGCTCGTACAAAGCTGTTCCCACGTCCTGCGGCACCGACAATACCAAACCGAATCATCACGCGCTCTCCTCTTCCCAAGGGGGTCGGATGCCCAGACGCTCGCTCACGCTGCGCACGGCTCCCTGTTCCATTTCACCAAAGGGTATGCCTTCACGTCGATACTGCTCCATGTGTTCTGCCTCGATCGCACCAGGCAGTAAAGCGCGATCGTGCCCGGGGAAGGGCGCCTGCGTCTGTGCTACGTCCCGTACCATGCGGTCGACCTCGTCGTGGAATGCATCCAGATCAACGGCGGCATCGATGTCTATGGCCAGGATCATTCCCCCATTCCGGGCCCGCGGCCACCGTGCTGCGACCTCGTCATCGACGACGGTGACCCCGGCCAGGCCACCACCGAGCAGGGCCGCCACTGCCGTATACCCGACACTCTTGAAGAAGGCAGCGGGAATCTGCGGGATGAGGGCTTCAAATTGGGGGCCAAGCTGGTAGTCGGCCAGAATCCGCGTGGCCGCATCCAGAACGACACCCGGGCTGTCTCTGCCTGGAATAGCAAAGCAGATCGGCGGATTGCCAAAAAAAGCCAGGGGTGGTTTTGGATCGGCCTGAGATTGACCATGATTCTTCCCCCCCTGCACGGAAAAGCCCACACATCCGGCTTCCATGCACATACGGCAGTAGTGACCGGCCGCGCCGTAGTGACCGATCGACCGGACCGTTGCCATACCCAGGCCATACGCCTGGGCTCGCTCGATGGCGATCTCTGTGGCCCGCACCATGGGCAGGTAGCCGAGGGAACCGTCGCCATCGAGACTGACGACGGCGCCACGGTCGCTGATGACTCGAACCTGTGGATCCGGATTGAGGATGCCTTCCTCGAAGGCGCGGCAGTAGCCGTCGACCTGACGCGTACCGTGTGAGCGCACACCTCGAAGGTCTGAGTTCACCAGCAGGCGGCTCAGAATCTTCGCATGCTCCGGCGGCGCACCGGCGGCGGCGAAGCACTCCTGCGCAAAGGTCAGCAGCCTCGACTCAACCACAATGACGAAATTCTCTGGCGGTTGATTCATTTCCCCTCCACGGGCTACATCCGGCGGCGATCTTGCGAAACTAGGCTGGACCGGGTTACCTTGCCGGACGCTACCAAACCGGAGTCCTACCTCCGAGGCTGGAGTCCCCCACCCAACAACCGATCACAAGGTCAGATGAAACTCGACGTCGTCAAACTGACAAAGGACCTCGTAAGCTATAACTCCGAGAGTCTGACAACCAACGTTCCAGTCACCGAACACGTCGCCTCGGTGATGGAGAAGATCGGCTTCCAGATCGAGCGGATCGCATACGATGATGTACATGGCGTGCCGAAGCTGTGCATCGTCGGGAAGCTTGGCAATGGTCGCGGCGGATTGACCCTGATGAGTCACGACGACGTCGTGCCGGCAAAGCAGGAAGAGGGCTGGACCGCCGATCCCTACAAGGTTCGCACGGCGAAGGGCAAATTGTATGGTCGTGGTGTCTGCGACATGAAGGGCCCCCTGGCGGCCACCCTGTGCGCCGCGGCTACTTACAAAGCCAAGGATCTGAAGGCTGCGCCGCTCTTCATCGTCGTCACTGCCGATGAAGAGATCCAGGCACGTGGCGCGTGGGAACTGGTGAAGCGATCTAAACTGCTGCAGGAGGCAGCCGGTGGATATGGCCTGATCTGCGAGCCGACGCGCCTGAAGGTCGTCTACGCACACAAGGGTTCGCTCGGCCTGCGTGTCACGGCCAGTGGTCGGGCCGCGCACACAAGCTCGCTGAAGGGGACCAATGCGAACCTGGCCATGATCCCCTTCCTCGCCGAGATGGCAAAGATCAACGATCTGGTGCTGTCTTCGAAGAAATACAGAAACGAAGAATTCAATCCACCCCACTCCGAGTGGAGCATCGGCATCAACGACGGCAATACGGCGACAAATATCTCACCGGTGCGATCGGTCTGCACGGTGAACTACCGTCCCATGCCGGGGGTCGATGTCAAACCTCTGATCGAACGAGCGAAGGCCAAAGCGAAGGCACAGGGGCTCAAGGTAGAGGTCTTCAAGCCGGGAAATCCGCTCTACACATCACCAGATGCACCGATCGTTCAGACGTCTCTCAAACTGACCGGCACCCGCAATGCGGGCACCGTGGCCTATGGCACGGATGGGCTCGCCTACACGACGATGATGAAGAGTCTCGTCGTCCTCGGTCCGGGTAATATCGCCCAGGCTCACACCGTGGATGAGTGGGTGGAAATCGATCAGCTCAAGAAGGGTGTGGAGTTGTATTCCCGCTACATCGACCACGTCTGCGTACAGGGCAAGCCCTGATCGAGAGAGACTCGGCCACACAAGAAACAGGAAGTACAAAGGGGGAGACACCTGCACGGTGTCTCCCCCTTTTTTCATTGCCCTGTCTGGCAGCTACTCTACGCCGGTGTCACTTCGGTCCGTTTCAACAGACCTCGCTCGATCATGGCCTCAGCGATCTGTACGGCATTCAGGGCCGCACCCTTACGCAGTTGATCTCCACTGAGAAACAGATCGATGCCGCGCCCATCGGGCTGCGACAGATCCTGACGGATCCGACCGACGAAGATGTCGTCCTTGCCGGAAGCCTCCAGTGGCATCGGGAAATGATTGGCTTCACGATCGTCGGTGATACTGACCCCCGGCGCGGCGCTGAGAATCTGGCGCACGCGATCTTCATCCATCGGCTCGGCGAACTGGATATTCACCGTTTCTGAATGGGTTCGGGGGACGGGCACGCGAATGCAGGTCGGCGTGATCCGGATCGACTCATCATGGAACATCTTCTTCGTCTCGCGAATCATCTTCGTCTCCTCCTCACAATAACCGTCCGGCCCAATGGCCGAGTTGTGAGAGAAGAGATTGAAGGCGATCTGGTATGGCAGTTCTCTGGGTTGTGCCGGCTTGCCTTCCAGGACCTCACGGGTCTGCTGCTCCAGCTCCGCCATCGCCGCTGCACCGGCGCCACTGATCGCCTGATACGTGGAAACCACGACACGCTCGACGCGATTCTGTTCGTACAGTGGCCAGAGGACGACAACCATGATAATCGTCGAGCAATTCGGATTGGCGATGATCCCGGCATGATCATCCAGGTCGCCGGGATTCACTTCGGGCACCACGAGAGGAACACTCGGATCCATCCGGAAGGCGGACGTGTTGTCGACCACGACAGCACCTGCTTCGACGGCGGCGGGAACAAATTCACGACTGATGGATCCCCCCGCGGAGGAGAGGACCACGTCGATTCCCTCGAAGGAATCCTTCGTGAGTTCCTGGATCGTCAGCGTCTTTCCACGGTAGTCGACGGTCTTGCCGGCAGACCGGCTGGATGCGAGCAAACGCAGCTCGTCGATGGGAAAATCGCGCTCGGCCAGGATCTCGAGAAAGACCTGGCCCACCGCGCCCGTGGCGCCCATGATGGCGACATTGTATTTGGCTGACATCGGCTGAACTCTGTCGTGGTGTGGGATGATGATCCTGCGCAGGACGGCAGTGAATCTACGCCTGCAACAGCATCGGAATCAGTTCGTGTCCGTGATCGAGTTGCAGACTCCCCTGCTCGGCGGCCACCTCGTCGTATGTCTTCATGTCATCGGCTGTGACGTCGTCTCCCCACAACACGAAGGGAACCGGCTCACGCGTGTGTGTCCGGATGGGGATCGGCGTGCGGTGATCGGGTGTCATCACCAGCCGCAGCGGCACACCGTCCTGTGCCAATCCCTGCAGCAGTGGTCCTACGACCCTGGCATCGAAGTCTTCCAGCGCCTGCACCTTGGCAGATGCATCGCCATTGTGGCCGGCTTCATCAGGCGCCTCCACATGCACATATAGCAGATCAGTGCCGGCCCGGAAGGCATCCAGGGCATACTGCGCCTTGCCCTCGTAGTTGGTGTCGAGATATCCCGTGATGCCAGGAACATCGATGACCTCATAACCGGCGCAGACGCCGATCCCTCGCACGAGGTCGACGGCTGAGATCACTCCCGCCGAGACATCATACCGCTGCTGAACCGTGGGTAACTCAAGGGGACGCCCCTCGCCCCACATCCAGATCCTGTTGGCAGGACGATCGCCGCGGTCAGAACGCCGCTTGTTCGCATCCGCCGTTGCCAGGATCACAGCTGCCCGTTCCATCAGCTCCCGGACCGGCTCCATCCCCTGACCCTGAGGAAGGTGGGCACTGGCGGACTGGCCCATGATATCGTGGGGCGGATACGACGTGAGACCCTCGGGCCCCGAGCGGAACAAGACGATGTGTCGGTAACCAACGCCGGGGAAGAAGCGGACCTCCTCGGTCCCCAGTTCAGCGCCGATCAGCTGGATCAGTTCACGGCCCTCATCGTTGCCGATGTGACCGGCACTGTAGTCGATGAGGGTGTCGCCCTCGCAGTAGACCAGGTTGCAGCGAAAGGCGATATCATCAGGCCCCATCTCCAGCCCCATGCTGGATGCCTCCAGCGGCGCACGACCCGTGTAGTGAATGGTGCTGTCGTAGCCAAAGATCTCGAGATTCCCCACGTCGCTGCCCGGGTGCCGACTGGGGGGGATCATCTGCACGAGTCCGCCCTGCCCCTCGCACGCCAGTCGATCCATATGCGGTATTCTGGCTGCCTGCAGGGGTGTGCGACCGTCGAGTTCATCGAGAGCGTAGTCGGCTGCACCATCGGGGACCAGAACCAGATAACGCCGGGACACTAGAGATCCTCCATGCGGATCAGGCGGGTGGCCCCTTCGGTGAATTCGAGCTCATCGATGGCCGCCACCGCCTGGCGCATGGCCCGTTCGCGCGCCTCGTGAGTGACGATGATCAGCGGTACCGTCCCCCCTTCGAGGTCGCGCTCTTTCTGAATCACCGATGCGATGCTGATCTCGCCCTGGGCGAGAATGTTGGTGATCTGCGACAGGACGCCAGGTCGATCGGCCACACGCATGCGCAGGAAGTAGCGGATGAGGCTGTCTTCGATATCCGCGAAGGGAATGGCACCATCGTCGAGAATCATGTCACCGATCGCTGTGCTTGCCCCCGTGCGCTTGCGTTCAGCCAGCTCCACCAGGTCGGAGACGACGGCAGATGCCGTCGGCATCTGCCCGGCCCCGGCGCCGTAGAACACCTGATTGCCCACGGCGCTGCCTACGATCTCGATTGCATTGAATTCGTCGTGGATATTGGCCAGCAGCGACTCGGTGGGCACCATGGCCGGATGTACGCGCGCCTCGACCGTACCCGTCCCCGTGTGTTTGGCGATGGCCAGCAATTTGATGGTGTAGCCAAGCTCTCGGGCATATTCGATGTCACTCGACTCGATCGCTTCGATCCCCTCGCAATACAGATCTTTGGCAGTACCGGTCGCATGGAAGGCGATCCGGCCGAGGATGGCGAGTTTCTGCGCCGCATCCATGCCGGACACATCCATCGTGGGATCAGGCTCTGCATACCCCTTGGCCTGCGCCTCGGCGAGGATCTCGTCGTAGTCACCCTCACCGCGACTCATCCGCGTCAACATGTAGTTCGTCGTGCCATTCAGAATCCCATACAGGGACTCAACTCGGTTGGCCACCAGGCCGGAACGCAATGACCGGATGATGGGGATCCCGCCCGCGACGCTGGCTTCGAACAACAGGTCCACGCCCTGGTCGAGGGCCAGTGCGAACAACTCATCGCCATGTTCCGCGATGACAGCCTTGTTGGCAGTGACGACGTCTTTGCCGGCGCCCAGGGCGGACCTGATCCATTCATACGCACCGGCTGCGCCGGTGAGTTCGACGACGACCTGCACACTGTCGTCACCGATGACGGCTTCCGGATCCGTCCCGATGACACCGTCGGCCAGATCGACATCTCTCGCCTTGCTCAGGTCTCGGATGGCGACGCGCCGGATGTCGAAGCTGCTGCCCTTTCGCCGCATGGCCGAGGACGCCGACTGCAGGATCTGAACGACTCCCGTACCGACGGTCCCCATGCCGATGAGGCCAATACCAATCTGTTCTCCTGCCACGTTTTCTCTCTTCCTCAACTTTCGACCTGGGCACACCAGGCGAACAGGGTCTGCCATTCACGTCGTTGCAGCGCCACGAGTTGGTCGAAATCACGACCGTGATCGTCATCACTGGCCGCCTCGACATCGTCAATCAACTGATGCGGATCGTAGCCGTCGATATCCACCATGACGGGGTGCGTCCCCACTTTTCGGAACCAGTAGTGACTGTTGGAGAAGTCTCCCTCCCGCCGATGCATGATCCCATGCCAGAACGAACCAGTTGCGTCGTCGATCCCCTGAGAGACCACATGGCTGCGATCCAACTCATCCACATAGAGCCAGAGCCCGGAAACCAGCGCCGGCCGGGAAACAATCGCTCCATCGGCAACTGCAGCTTCCACGCATTCGATGATCGGCGATGTCACGCCGCCGGCGACCTGCCACGCCTCGTCTTCAGGCAGAACCTGTCGTGCCGCGGCCTCAGGCAGAACCTGTCTTGCCGCGGCCTCAGGTACAACCAGCCTCCCCATGGCCTGTGTCATGGGCAGCGCGTCGAGTACCGGGGCCACGGCCTGTGCGACCTCGGCGGGTAGATCCATCATGACATCGTCAGCCAAAGTGACCTCATCAGGCTAAGTGACCTCGTCAGCCTGAAGTGGCCTCGGCAGATCGAGCACGGGTGGCGGGAATACCGCTGATAAATAGCGGATTGTCGCCTGCAGGCGTGGGCAGGCAGCACACTCTTCAGCAAGCTTTCGAATTTCGCTCTGCCACCGATCATCGTCAATGAGACAATTTCACTCGGGCCCAGCACGGCGCAAGCGCCGGATCTCTGTCTGCACACGCTGGCGGGTCGCGTCTTCGGCGAGATGGAGTTGCAGGTATCGCTCGTATGCAGAGATCGCCGCCACCGTATCACCGAGCTCGACACGGGCTGTGGCCAGATTGATGTGTGCTTCTGCATGAGCAGGCTGCGCTGCGAGAAGTGTCTCGATCTGCTTCACCGCCTCGGCCACGTGACCGGCCACGAGCAGAAGGTGTCCCAGACTGTGACGAGACTCGTGCAGCGAGGGGTCGCGCGCCAGCGCCTCTCGATAGAGTCGTTCCGCTTGAGGCTGGCTCCCAACCCGTTCGGTCAGCACGCCCAGATTGTGATAGAGAATCGCCCGGGTCGGCTCACGCTCGATGGCCCGCGTATAAGCGGCAATCGCCGCAGGCCAGTCTTTTTGCCCCTCCTGGGCACGAGCGATCAATTCCCACGTTCGCCCTTGTCCAAAAGAATCACCGGCTTCTGACTCCAGATGCAATGCCCGTTCAAGGGCAGCCAGCGCCTCGACATGGCGCCCGTGGCGAAGATTGACGAGGCCGATGTTCCGATAGGCATCGCTGAGATCCGGCTCCAATCGTGCGGCACGACGAAAGAGTTCCAGGGCCCTTGTCTGGTCACCAGACAGCCAGCGCGCCTCGCCGAGGGCATTGTGCAGTGGCCCGTCCTCGGGGGCCACCACCAGACCGGCCTCAAAGTGGGACGTCGCATGCTGCCAGTCGCCTCGGCCCAGTGCTGCCTTGCCCAGCTGCAATCGAATGTCCGCCTGTGATCGTGTGGTCCGGCCGAATGTGGTCAGGGCGACCTCATCCCGACCAAGGGCGGCCTGCGTATGTGCAAGTAACGCCAGGAACTCACCATCCATGGGCCAACGCTTCAGGGCCACAGTCAGACTGCGTTGCGATTCGAGCAATCGTCCGGCCCGTCGCAGGGCGCGAGCCATTCCGATGTGGGTCTCACGTTTGTCGGGTGTCCGGCGCAGGGCCTGCTCGAAGTAGAGGGCCGCCGAATCGTGTGCCGCAGCAGCGAGGTAGGCGCTGCCGAGATTGTGGTAGACCGGTCCCTGCGGTGTGAGATCCAGAGCCCGGTGATAACTCTCGACCGCCTCGTTGGATCGCCCCAGTTCCTTGTACACATTTCCCAGATTGTTCCACGCCTCGGCCATGGCCGGATCGATCTCCAGGGCCCGCTCGAATCCGGCGATGGACTGCTCGTATCGTCCCAGATGCAAGTAGGCGGTGGCCACATTGTAGTGGCCCCGTGCCAGACCCGGATCGAGGCGCAAACCTGACTGGGTCGCCCGGATCGCCTGTTCGAAGTCTCCAGCCTCGAGGTGGACCTTGCCGAGGTTGATGTGGGACCGCGGCATCCGTGGGCCCCGGGCGATCGCCTTCTCCCAGATCAGGGCAGGGGACGACCAGTCGGCATTTCGCTGGAATGTCAGAATGGCGAAAAGACCTGCGAGGCCCACCACCACGACTTGCCTGTGGACACGCAGCCTCGAGGCCACAGCACCAAGCCCAAGCAATGCGCCCGGCAGTGCTGCGTAGAGGCGGTGATCATTCACCAGCACGTGCAGTGGGACCACCAAGGTGGGAGCCAGTGCCAACAGGAACCAGGCACTACCGAAACTCACCAGTCGTCTCTGGCCACGCTCTGCCCAGATCACGGCGAGCAGGCTGCCCGTCAGGACTACGGTCATCAGGACCGGGATCTCAAGGAAAGAGGAGGAGACGCTGAACTGCGGTTCCACACTCAGACCCGTGGGCATGATCAGGGTCTGCAGGTAGTAGCCGATCGCCTTGCTCTGCGTCGACAGCTGAGAGATGAGACCGCGCACGGGCTCTCCCAGTGCCTTGCCGATGATCGCACGGGTGCCCACGACATACGCCAGCACCACCAGGCCTGATCCCACCACCAGACGCCATCGGTGAGCCTGTCGCGTCAGCAACAGATAGAGGATCGAGATGGGCAGGACCATCAATCCCGTCGCCTTCGTCAGAACCGCGGCTGCCGTCCAGCCCGCCAGACGCAGAGCCTGCCAGCGAGACGGCGACCCCGCCACGCAGAGCACGGCGGCCAGGGTGAACATCGTCGACAACGACGAAGAACGACTACTGATATAGTTGACGGGTTCACTTACCAGCGGATGGGCGGCATAGATCGCGGCCAGTGCCAGAGCGACCGATTCTCCTGACCCGAGATGACGCGCCAACCGCCAGAAAAGCAGGACGACGATCGCATGCAAGGCCAGATTCACCAGATGGAATGCGACCGCTCCCCCGCCCAGCGCATAGGTGACCGCATAACTGCTCAGCAGCATCGGCCGATACATCCGGGCCTGGGGCATAATCGAGAATGCGCCCGGATCAACGAAGAAGGAGGGGATCTGCCGCCAGTCCTGCAGACGCGGATTGTCGAGGATGGAGTGTGCATCGTCGTAGTGGAAGCCATGGTCGAGTGTCGAACCGAAAAGCACGACGACCCACACGAGCAGCCCAATGGCATGCCGAAGGCAGCGCGATGGTATTAGTTGACGCACCATCATGCGACCGACTCACGTTGACGCAATGCTGCGATGATCTCGCGCAGTTGGCGTCGATCATCGACAAAGAGCCATGCGGGCACGAGGAATGCCAGAAGCGCCGTCAACATGCCGCCGGCGAGGACTCGCACCAGCGTCATGTCGAACAGAGTCTGCATGACCCAGTGGCTGAGTAAGGCTGCGATGAGTGCAAAAACGGAGACACGCACAAGATGACCCCAGGGCACCAGTTGCCAGAAGGGTCGCCGCACCAGGTGAGCGATCACCAGCAGGAGGCCGGCAACCTGTAGATGGGTCGCCACCACCGTCGCGACAGCAGGTCCCAGCATACTCCACCCGGGGTGTGCCTCACGCAACCACAGGACAAGCCCCACGCTCATCAGTCCATTCAGCACCAGGTCTCCCACCGATCCTGCCAGTGCCCAGCCAGCACGACCACTGCCGACGAGAATTGGGTTGTAGACGGCGCATCTCAAGGGCAACATGAGCAGGAAACAACGGAAGACACCGGCACTGTCAGCGTACGCTGCCGGCAGATACAGGCGCATCACATCATCGGTGAAGACAAAGAGGAAGAAGAACAGGGGCAGAATCAGCCAACTGAGTCTGACCACGGCCATACGGAACAGGTCGGCAACCTGCCCGTGGCGTTCGGCAGCCATGAGGCGGCTGACCTCCGGTACCATCACCGTGACAAGTGAGGCCAGGATCAGGCTGACCGGAACCTCGATCGCCCCAAGGTGGTAGATCCCCAGCCGATCCGGATCAAGAAACAGCAGCACGACGAGCCGGTCGACGGAGCGTGAAACAGAGCCTACCCCCTCGCCCACGCCGATGGTGACTGCGTATCTGAGAAAACCGGTCAGCCCTGCAGAATCACCGCCCGCACACATCCCGACTCGCAGCAGTGCGACGTAGGCGAACAGGAGTCGTGCCACACCGGCTGCGGACAACACCAGGAAGGTTTCCTGAACCGACCACCCGAGCGCCCATGCAGCACTGGCGCCACCGATGACGACGGCCGCCCCCAACCAGGCGACGATGGCTTGCCACACGTGCCTCCCTGCAGCAACAAGGGCCGCCTCGGCGTGTCCACCAGCGACCAGGCAGAAGACGTAGGGCAGGAAGGCCAGCAACTGATCCCGTAGCAGCGGGACCGACAGATCTTCCACGTGGCGAGCGATGTAGGGGGTGCCGATCCATACGGCGAGACACAGAACGATACCGGACAAGGCCAGCACAAGGCTCGTCTGCAGAAGCAGACGCGGGCGGCGGTCAGGATCCTGCCGTGGAAGGGTGTAGAGCAGCGCCCCGGGGATGCCCAGCAGAAAGAATGGAACGAGTGTGTTCCCCAGCACCCAGATCGCGCTGAAGTGCCCGAAGACACCTGGTGCCCAGGCGCGGGCCAGCAACGCATTGACGATCAGAATGCTTGCCGTCGTCGCGACACGCCCGCTGGCAACGACGGCCGCCCGTCGCGACAGACCCAATCAGGCCCTCTCGGACACCATGAGAAGGAAGGCGGCCTTGCCAGTCAGGCGATTACACAGACCATCGGTCAGACGCCACAACCACTGGGGCCACCAGCGTGTCCACTGCGGAAAACGCATCAACTCGAGGGCCTTGTTCCCCATCACACATGAGACTGTCGGGCGCAACCCAGCCTCCAGCAGGGCGTGCCCGAGACTCGTCTCATCAAAGCTGTGCAGGTGCGCATTGGCGGGTGTTGGTTGATTGCAGTGAATGCACAGGTGCTGAAGGATCGTCTCCCGATACGGCACGGTGACAATCAGCCGGCCGCCGGGTTTCAGCAGTCGAGCCGCCTCGCTCAAGCCGGCCACGACATCTTCGAGATGCTCGACGACCTCGGAAAGGACGATGACGTCGCAACTGGCGGCGGCCAGGCCCACGGCGTAGACATCGCTGGCCACGTAATCGGCAGCCTGCGGGAAACGCCGTCGTGCTGCGGCCACTCCCGAGGGGGCCAGATCGCAGGCGAGGATGCGGGCACCGTGGCCCGCACTTATGTCAGCCAGCCAACCAGAGCCACACCCGAGATCGAGCATGAACATCCCGGGGCGCAGCTGCAGGCGATCGACGATGACCTGCAGGCGTCGACGCTCGGAGGCGGATCGCACGTGCGACAGCGCACTCGGATCTTCGATGAAGTCTGCATCGACGCGGTAGTGCTGTTTGTAGTCACGCAACTGAGGGGGTGTGGATGCCGGACAGGTCAAGGAATTTCGGGCTCCGTGAGATACAAAAAAGGTCCCGCTCGCCGTTTAGCGAACAGGACGTGGGTACCATCGGTGTCGGTCGATGATCAGCGTTCGAGGGCTTCTGCGGCCTGCAGGACTTGGCTCCGCTCATCGGGCAGATCACCATTCTGCGGCGCGGCCTTCACCTGATTTTCGAGGTACTGCACGACACCCTTCAGGTGCGTCAGGCGAGTCGTGGTCGCTTCCTCTTTCAGCTTGAGACTTTCAAACTCATCCTCAGCCCCGTGCAGACTTGAACGCAATTCATCAATATGAGGCTGAATCCCCTCAAGCTTGGCTTTCAGGTCCTTCAAGCGCAGTGAGGTGACGAACTTCGTCGCCAACACTGCCATCATGGCAAATATCGTCCAGATCATCTCAGCGAATCAGTCGGTCGTGTTTCAGGGCACCCAGGGTCAGTTGTGCGAGCGGAACCAGCGATCGAAAACACAGACTAAGATGCTGCTAATATAGTCGAGTTCAACGGGTTATGTCAATTTTGACCATCCCCACGGCGCCCTGCTAAGTATTCTCTGGGTCGGGACAACTCCGCTCGACACATTCTTCCGCAAAGGCGGAACTTTCCCGCCGAGCGAGAGCCTGACTTCCGATCGATGGCTCGCATCGCTCTTCATGAATACTCATTGTAACCTTCATGTACACAACCTGTTATGTAATTCATATTACTTGGTATCAAGTTATGGCACATACCTTGCTAAAGTGTAGACAGCTCTGAGTGGTACCCGCCTGAAACGCCCTTCTCGATCCGAGTCCCTCCCGGGACAACGTTCGAGAGGGGCGTTTCGTTATTCCTGCGGGCCTACCCCTTCCACTTGCGCAGCAAGCTGCGCCAGATGGTCTCGATCTCTTCCCGCGCCCGGCAGGCATCTTTCCACACGTCAGGGAAACATTCCAGAGCATAACCTGACCCCAGCGGACCCAACTCGATGACGGCCCACAACTCGCGGCCGGATTTTGCCCCGGAAAGCCAGGCTTCCAGTGCGGGCCGACAGAAGTGATCTCGCCAGGTAACGAAGTCTCCATCGAGTTTTCCGCGACCATTGGTTATCGGCGTCTGACAGTGACTGCCGGTGAACGTGCGAAAGTGGATGAGGTCACTCATGCGCAGCAGGTCCTTGCGAACCAACAGGCGACTGGCGAAGTCAGGTGGCCGAACCTGCTTGACGATGGCCGGATGGGAATGATCGAAGTTCGTCCGCAGTTTCTTCCCGTAGCGCTTTTCGTAGGCTGAGGCGAGGGCCAAGCCCTTCTCGGGCGTCTCAGTGCAGGTGTCACGATGCCACTCGATGGCGGGTTTGATGCCGAGTTCATCGCCGGCCTTCATCACGGCGTGAGCGACGGGAACAGCCTTCGCAGTCGGTGTATCGTGATCGCACAACTGCACATTCACATGAATAGCGCCGGCCTCGGCGAAAGCACGCATCTTCGGTTTGGCATCTTTCACCGCTCCCACGTCGACACCACCCACAAGTGCCATATCGTGCTTTCGCACGGCGGCAACGATATCGGGCGCTGCACCGGCAGAGAATCCCTCGAAGCCCGCTTCCTTCGCCTTGCGGACCTTGGTGTCCATCGACCACTGACGCTTGTCGGAGGGGTAGTTGGTGAGTGTCCAGGCGGCTGCACACAGACGCAGACGTGGTTTGACCTTGGTACGGGCCATGCGATGATCTCCGGATTGGGTGATGGTTGAGTTGGACAGACGGTTGGACCGGCTCAGATGAGCCGCTGGGGATGCGTGTACAGATTGGCGCTGCCTTCGCGCAGAAAACCAACCAGGGTGATGCCGGCCTCCTGGGCCAGATCTACGGCGAGGCTCGATGGACCGGAGACGGCAACAATGAGGCCGATCCCGGCCATCCAGGCTTTCTGTACAATTTCAAAACTTGCCCGTCCGCTGATCATCAGGGCCGTCTGCGGCTCCGGGCGCTGTCCAGCCAGAACGTAACGACCGACCAGCTTGTCGACGGCATTGTGGCGTCCTACATCCTCGCACAGATGCAGCACTCGCCCGGACAGATCCATGAGCCCCGCCGCATGCAAGGCTCCTGTTCGATCGAACAGCTGCTGCCCCTGACGCAATGACTGCGACATCTTCCACAGCGTCGCCATGGGCAGCTGAAATCGTGCGGTGATGGGTTCCACCTGGGTCCGTAGCTGGTCGATACTCGCCTTGCCGCAAACGCCGCAACTGGACGTGGCGTAGAAGTTCCGCTTGAAACGCCCACGATCGAATTCACAGGTCAGACGCGCCTCGACCACATTCTTCTCATTCGGCGGTTGTGCCGTCGCGCAGTAGCCGAGGGTGCCCAGGTCATCCGGTTCGGCCAGCAATCCTTCTGTGAGCAGAAAACCAGCTGTGAGGGCCAGATCGTCACCCGGTGTCCGCATGAGAACGGCAATCGGCTCATCCTCTATGCGGATCTCCAGGGGCTCCTCGATGGTGATCTCGTCATCTATTGCCGTCGGTTGCCCGGACGGGGTCAGTCGATGAATCGGCCGACGATCGACGGAAGGATCAGGCGTATCCATCACATGGGTCCGATGCGTCGAGGACCACGGTCCATGGCTTCCATGGATGCATCGAAGCTGCGTCGCATCAGATCCAACTTCAGGGGCTGGTGGGCGGGGGCATCCCACAGATTCTCGTGCTCATGAGGATCCTGCTCCAGATCATAGAGTTCGCCCACACTCTTGCCGTGGTAGACGACGAGTTTGTGGCGTCGATCGCGGAACATCGTGGCCAGGGTACCATCCGGTTCGTCCAGCGCATCGTAGTATTCACAACGAACGAAATCTCGATGCGTGCATTCCCCTTCATGAGCCAATCGTGTTGCGAGACTGCGGCCCTGCATGTGTTGGGGAATATCGACACCGGCCAGATCCAGCAGGGTCGGGGCCAGATCCGTGAGTTCGACGAGGCTGTCGTCGACGACCCCCTGACGCACCAGCTCCGGTGCATGAAAGACGAGAGGCACACGAACCAGCCCTTCGTAGAAGCGGCACCCCTTGGCGATCAGCCCGTGATCTCCGAGGGTCTCACCGTGATCGCTCGTGAACAGGACAATCGTATCCCGTCGTTGGCCACTTTGTTGCAGCGCCGCCAGCATCTGACCGAGGCTATCGTCGATGAGCTTGATCATTGCGTAGTAGGCGGCCTGCAACGTCGCGGCATCCCGTCTCTGAGCCACATCCGCGCCCACGGCCACCGAATCTTCTTCTCCCCCGCCCTGCCTGGGACTGGCCGGCACGACGGGATTCCTGATATCCAGTTCATGCGGTGAAGCCACCTTCGACTGGAAATCGATCCCCGCTGCCTCGAGCCAGCGTTGGTGCGCCAGATCGCTGTCGCGAAAGTGCGGTCCCGGCATGGCCGCCGCGTCGAACATCGCGCGGTATTCGGCCGGTGGATTGAAAGGCGGATGGGGGTCGTAGATGTTCACGCTCAGCATCCAGGGCTGATCATCTGGCCGCGGCGCGCCCATGAACTGGCGCGCCATCTCGGCACACCACGTCGACTGGTGCAGTGGCGCAGGCACCCCGTCGCTGTGACGAGTCAGTTCACCAAGATCCGCGCCCTGCTGCCGCACCCAGTCGGCATAGTCGTGCCCCTCGGGCCAGTCATCACGAGGGGCGTGGCTGTATTTCCAGAATCCGTATCCATCGTCGGTCCGCGGCTCAACGCGGCCAAACGCACTGGCCAGATGCAATTTCCCGACCAGACCACAGTCGTATCCGGCATCAGCCAGCAGGCGCGAGACCAGGGGCGGCGCCGAATCGGGAAAACACTCATTGCCATTGCCCATGACGTGTACGGCACTCGGATACATGCCGGTGAGGAAACTGGCACGACTCGGTGTGCAGATGGGGCTCTGGCAATAGGCATGAGTGAAACACGTTCCCCTTTCGACCAGTTGATCGACAACGGGGGTGGATACGTGTCGGTTACCTAGAGCACCGATCGTGTCGAATCGCTGCTGGTCGGTGCACACCCACAGAATGTTTGGGGGTCGCTTCGACGCCAAGATTTGACTTTCCGTCAGAGGAGTAGACCTCAGATTGATTGGTGGGAGAGCGGCGCCAATGTTATGTTCGCCTCAAGCAGTGGGCAACCACTCATCCGCCCCTGCAAACCTCTGACAAAGTCTTCTTCACTGCATGAGTCGCTTTCTCGATGCCCTAAGTGCGGGTCCTTTGCTCGCCGACGGTGCCATGGGTTCGTACATCTTCGAGCTCACAGGCAGGTTGTCCGAGCCGAATCACGTCTACGAGTCTTTCAGCAGCGATCGCCCGGAAGTCATCCGTGACGTCTATCTCGGCTACCTGCGTGCCGGCAGCCAGTGCCTGACGACGAATACCTTTGCCGCCAACCGCGATTGCCTTGCTGTGGATGGCATGGCGGAACGTGTCGTCGAACTGAATCAGGCGGCAGTCCGTGTTGCCCGCGAGGTGGCCGCAGAGTATCGGGCCAGCGAAGGAGGCGAAGAGGCATTCGTGCTGGCTTCCGTCGGACCGGCCACTCGCCAACTGGACGACAATGATGCGACGCGCGATGCCTACCGCGAACAACTGACAGCCGCCGCCAGTGCTGATGCAATCCTGTTGGAGACCTTCCGCGACCTGACGTCGCTGCGGCATGTTCTGGGCATTCTCAAGGACATTGAGCATCCGCCGGTGATTGCCCAGATGGCCATAGAGAACGGCGTCGAGGGCTGGTCGACGACACCCGCCGACCTCGTGAAAGCCGCCCTCGCCGGAGGCGCTGCCGTCGTGGGTGTGAACTGCTGCACGCCGTGGGATGCCGAACAGTTCATGGAACAGGCCGCCGATCTGGAGGCGGTCAGGTCATCGCAGATCCAGTTGTCCGCCATGCCGAATGCGGGTGGTTTCCAGCATATCGGCAATCGCTACATGACCCGCGTCAATCCCGAATTCATGGGACGCTGGGCGCGCACCATGACCCAGCGTGGCGCCCGGCTCGTGGGCGGATGCTGTGAGATCCACCCCCGCCACATCTGGGAGATGCACAACTATCTGGCGGGCCACTCGACACATTCGGCAGCCGTGGCCGTGGGCGGTCCGGCCGAGCGGCAACCGGTCGATGCATCGATCACACGAACGAATGGTGAATTCTCGCGCAAACTGGCCGAAGCCGAATTTGCCGTCAGTGTCGAGATCCTGCCGGCCCGGGGCACGGCGCCGAAACTGCTGCAGAACAAGATCGACTTCGTCGGCAAGCTGGCAGCCAGCGGCCTGGCCGATGCACTGGATATCACCGATGGATCGCGCGGCATCCCCCTGATGCCACCGGGTGACTTCGTCCATGTCTTGCGGCAGAGACTGGGTTGGCGAGCCGGCGAAGACGCTCTGGAGTTCATCCCCCACTTCACCAGTCGTGATGTGAATACGATGGGTTTGCAGGCACGCCTGGTCGGTTACTGGGCCAACGGAATCCACAATGTGATTCTCGTGACCGGTGATCCACCGAAGATGGCACCGAGCTACCCGCCATCAACGGCGGTCTTCGACCTGACCTCCGTCGACCTGATCCATCTGGTCCACAATGGCCTGAATGCCGGCGTCGACTTCGGCGGCCACCCCCTCGGCAAACACAGCGATCCGCGCACACGCTTCACCATCGGTACCGGCTTCGAGCCGGAGGCCCTCGATCCTCAGGCGGAGATCGCCAAACTCGAGCGCAAGATCGAAGCCGGAGCGGACTATATCCTGACTCAACCCGCCTTCCGCTGGGAACCCCTGAAGGCATTGGATTCCATACGACAGCAGATACCGGTACTGATTGGCGTCCTCATCCTGACGAGCCTCGAGCATGCATTGCGCATGCGCGATGTACCGGGGGTCGTCGTGCCACAGCAGGTGCTGGATCGATTCGGGGCCAGCGAAGATCGCGACACACAGGCCGCGATCGGCCGCCAGATGGCAGCCGAACAGATTGCCCACATCCGGGCGGATGGCTGGGCCGGCGTCTACCTCATGTCACCGGCGTCCCACGCACCTATCATCGACGTTCTGGCTGAAGGGCTCGAAGTCAGGCCAGCGGAAACTGCCTCCTGATCGCTGCCAGGGCCGCCGCCCTGTCGTGCAGACGGCCCTCCACCCGTTCATCCTCGACCCACTCCAGCATGCCGGCGAATGCTCTGCCAGGGGCATATCCCAGAGCGATCAGATCATCCCCATTGATCAGACGCGCTGGAGAAGCGACCGCCTCCAGTGTCGCCAGTTCGTCCTGCTCAAGCCGGCAGAAGTCGTAGATGTCGAGCTTGCCGTGACAGCCGACGCAGTCGATTCGGTGTAGTTCGAGCAGTTGTGGGAAATACGCCTCCAGCAGAAATCGCCGTAGCTTGGCTGTGCGCATCTTCGGTGCATTGTGGAATCGCATGTGGTGCCGGGTCAACTCGACGATCCGACGGCGCAGGTCATTCGACATGCGTAGACGACGACCGATTCGATCTGCCATCTCGGCGCCCAGTGCGTCATGCCCGTGGAAGCGAATCCGATCGCTGACCGTGAAGGTGGGCGGCTTGCCGATGTCGTGCAGCAGGACACTCCAGGCCAGAGCCACATCTGGATCAGCCTGCTTGTCGACCTCGGCCAGCATCAACAGGACGTGCTCCCATACGTCACCCTCCGGATGATGTTCGGGTGGCTGCGCCACGTCTTTCAGGGCCGCCACCTCGGGCAGGATGTGTTGAAGAAGGCCACTGTCCAGAAGCAGGCTGAACCCACACACTGCCCCGCCCTGGGTGAGGATGAGCGTCAATTCGTCGCGGACCCGTTCCGCACTGATGACCTGGATCTGTGGAGCAGCATCAATGATCGCCTGCCAGGTCATGGGTTCGATGTCGAATCCGAGGCGGGCAGCGAATCGGACCGCCCGCAAGAGGCGCAGATGATCCTCACCGAAGCGGCGAGGCGGATCGCCGATCGCCCGGATCACCCCATCGCGCAGGTCAGCCTGGCCACCAACGACATCGACGATCTGATTCGTGGCCAGATCGTACATCATGCCATTCACCGTGAAATCGCGACGGATCGCATCCTCTGCCGGGTCGTGTGTATACACGACCTCATCCGGACGTCGGCCATCGCTGTAGTCCTCTTCCCGACGCAACCGAGCGACCTCGTAGGTCCCTTCTGCCAGGTGGACCTGCAGGATCCCGTAACGCCTGCCACCGATATCCACAGTGCGCTCGAAGAGCGATGTCATCTGCTCACTGGTGGCATCGGTGACCAGATCCCAGTCCTTCGGTGTCCTTCCCAACATCAGGTCGCGAACACAACCTCCGGCCAGCAGGGCACGGTGACCGGCATCAAGCAAGATCTTGCCCAGACGACGGGCACCTGAGTCGATGAACCGGTCGATCGACCGGCCTGTGGACTCAGCCAAGGGAGACCCCGCGGGAGGGTCGAGAGATTCTGGATTCACTGCAGCCATTGACAGGATTCACGCCGAGGGTCTAGCTACGGGGAGGCACACACACAGCGAGAGAGGAACATGAGTCAGCAGATCAAGGTCAGGCGGGCGCTCGTCAGCGTCTGGGACAAGAGTGGTTTGGACACGTTCGTTTCAGGTCTGCAGGAATTGGGTGTGCAGATCCTGAGCACGGGTGGCACTGCGCGCGCCATCCGCGAAGCCGGTGTTGAGGTCACGGATGTAGCCGAGGTCACTGGATTCCCGGAGATGCTCGATGGCCGTGTGAAGACATTGCACCCGGTCATCCATGGCGGCCTGTTGGCGCGACGCGACGACGAAGCGCACATGGCCACCATTGCTGAACATGGCATCGAACTGATCGACCTGGTCTGCGTCAACCTCTACCCCTTCGAGCAAACCATTTCAAAGCCGGGTTGCACACTCGAAGAGGCCGTAGAGAATATCGACATCGGGGGCCCTACGATGCTGCGGTCAGCGGCAAAGAATTCCCGGGCCCTCTACGTCGTGAGTTCACCCGCCCAATACGCGGAAACCATCGAACGATTGCGCGCCGACGACGGTCATATCGACTCGACGTACGGACAACGACTGGCCGTCGAAGTCTATCGTCAGACGTCCCGCTACGACGCAGCCATCACAGCGTATCTGGCCGCCCAATCAGGTCTGCCTTCCTGAGCATTTCCGCATCACTCAGGCTCGTGTGTCTCAGGCCTCATGCCGCGTGGCAGACCATGTCGCGGTCCAGTATTCGCCAAGGCCCAGAGTGCCTTCCATCCGGTCACCGTCGATACGGCCACTGAACTGATAACCCGTACCGCAGTGCTCATAGTGGACGGATGAGCGCAGTTCAATGCGATCTCCGTCGATATGGCCGGTGATCTCCTGCTCGCCAAATTGCGTTCTGTAGCGTCCCCGCAGGTCGTTGCCTTCCTGCGTGAGACACAACGCGTGCCGGGCGTGGCCACGCAGAAACTCCAATTCAACACTCCAATTGCCATCGATCGACATGTCTGGTCCTCCCCGCCTCACCGAGTTGTAAGTATTTCGCGTAGACGTGGGGCGACGAGACTGTCGTCTCCCTCTTCCATCATGTAGGGATTGAAGGACACCCCCGTCGCGTGATGGAAGACTTCGATGCGTGGTTCACCTTCAGAAAGTGCCGCAGCCACCTCGGCACTGGTGTGACCCACCTTCTCTGCATCCCAATCCACATGCATCACCGGTGAGACATTCGACCGCTCGGGCACGTGTCGCGAGAAGGTGATCGACTCGACATCTGCCACAGCGTCCTCGATGACCTGCAGACGACGCTCCCACTCTTTCCACTCTGCCTCGTGATCTCGCCGAACCCACATTTCGACTGCCGCGAGCAAGGCCATCACTTCTTCCTTACTCGCCTTCATCGGTCGTGCCAGGGCGTGATGCGGTGCGCCATTGAGGAAGGCTGCCTGCAACAGCTGTTTGTTCCCCAGAACGAGTCCTGAGGATTGCGGCCCTCGAAGACACTTTCCGCCACTGTAGCCGACGGCATCGACACCGGCCTCCAGATACCAGTTGGGAACATCCGGTCGCTCGGCGGCTGCATCGACAAGGGTGGGAATCTCGTAGGTCTTACCGATCTCAGCCATCTGTGCCACGCTGACCTTCCCCCGCTCGGCGGCATCACCGAAGATCAGCAGCAATGCCGTTCGAGCACTGATCGCAGCCTCCATCTCGGCCCGGGTCTCGACTTCGATCAACTTGACACCCACCATGCGCACAGCATGGTCGTACACATGACGATGGCTCTTCTGGACGATCACTTCGTCAGGCATTCCGCTCGTGTCCGGCAAGCGGGCCATCTTCTCCGGATCTGTCCCGGCCACTGCCGCAGCCGTGATCTGACACAGGGCGGCGGCGCAACCATTGGTCACCATCCCCCATTCACACTGCATCAGTTCGGCGATCCGGCGCCCGACCGCGTCGTGCAACTCATCCAGATGCACATAACGCCTGGAGGCCTCCACCATGGCAGCGCGGACCTCCGGCAGCATGACAGAGCCACTGACGATCGTGTACGTGCCACGGCAGTTGATCAATGGCCGCAGCCCGATGTTTTCGTAGGTCGGAAAACTCAGGTCACTCATGTCACTCCGATGCAGCAGGTGATGAGGTTGCTCTACAGGACGTCTTCTGCATGCTCGGCCAGGTGCGCCTCCATGGCGGCCATACCCGCACTCGGATCGACGGGTACATCCTGACGCGCAAAGGCCACACCGAGGGCGTGCAGCGTGCGGAACAGATTCGGAGCCCGACACTGCTCACCCATCTGTCCGATCCTGACGATGTCGAAACCGAAGGCTCCAGCAATGAGAACCTTGAAACGATTCTCCATGTACTTGCGGGCACGGGCATCGTCGACGCCCTCGGGAACCTTGATGGCCAGGACCGAATTCAGGCGATATGCCCCGGGTGTGAACAACTCGAGCCCCATTGCCGTGATCCCCGTCTGCAGGGCCAGCGAACTGTGCAGATGTCGCTTGAAACGACTCTCGAGCGTCTCTTCGATGATGAGTCGCAGAGCCTCATGCATGGCCAGCAGACCAGGAACCGGGGCGGTGTAGTGATAGCTGCCCTCACCCCAGAATTTCTCGGCCCGCAGAACATCCAGACACCAGTGCGGCTTGAGGCCCTGCCGCGCTTTGGCGACCTCCCAGGCTCGGTCTGAGAAAGAGATCAAGGAAACACCGGGAAGAGAGGACAAACCCTTCTGGCTGCCGGTGACCAGGATATCGATCCCCCACTCGTCTTTCTTCAACGGCATCGTGCTCAGGGTACACACGGCGTCGACCATGGTGATCGCACCGTGCTCGTGGCAGAGCCGGAGGATCTCTTCCAGATCACAGGTCAGCACCCCCGAAGAGGTCTCGCCCTGCACCATGGTCACCGCGTCGTAACTACCCTGAGCAAATGCGTCGGACACCATCTGCGCCGTGACGGGTTTGCCCGATTCTGACTCTATGATCGTGACGTCGGCCCCCACACCTTCGGCCATCTCGGCGAATCGCCCGGAGAACAGACCGCACTGAAGGACCAGCACACGCCGCCCTGGCCAGAGGAGATTGCCGACAGCCATCTCGAGTGCTGCGGAGGCGGGACCCGAGACACCGTAGATCTTGTCGTCCTGCGTCTGGAACACGTATCGCGCCATCTCGCGGATATGACGCAATACCATTGCCATCGTATCGCCCACGTGGTCGATGACCATGCTGCCGGCCCGGGCGACCTCCGCCGGCACCGGCACGGGGCCAGCTGTCATCAGCAACAGGGGCTCAGCGGGCAGAACCGCCGTCAGTGGCGGGGGTGTGGGTCGGGCAATTGAGCGATCTACAGGGCTCACGCGACATCCTCTTCCATGAAGTAGTAGCAGATCAGGTGCATGAGAATGGTGTGCACATCCTCAACACGCCCCATATGGTGCGAATCGACGACGATCGAGTGATCGGCCAGCTCTGCGAGTTTGCCGCCCCCAAATCCGGTCCAACCAATGCTCTCTACACCCAGCTCCCGGGCTGCATCCACGGCCTGGATGATATTGGCACTGTTACCCGAACCGGAGATCGCCAGCAGCACGTCACCAGGCCTGGACAGATTGCGCAGTTGCTCGGCAAAGATGACGTCGTAGCTGATGTCATTGGCCAAGGCCGAGATCCAGGGAACGTTGTCTGTGAGCGCGATGACGCGGAAGCGACGCCCCTGACCGAGACTGGCACCCTTGCCCAGATCGTTGGCCAGGTGGCTGGCAGTCGCACCACTACCGCCATTGCCACAGAGAAAGATCTGAGCATCACGCTCACGGGCCGCGGCGAAGCGTTCACGCACCAGTTCAACCTGCTTCAGATCGAGAGCGTCGAGGGCATCGCGCAGTTGCTGCAGATAATCGGTCAGATGAGTCATCATGCTTCCATTGAAGTAATGTGTTCGATTCAGATGTTGAGTGCTTCGTCGAAGGCCGCTGCGGCTGCCTCCATGATTCCTTCAGACAACGTGGGATGGGCGTGCACCGTATGGGCCAGCTCCTCCCATGTCGCTTCCAGCTGGATGGCGAGACACAACTCGCCGATCAATTCGGTAACACCCGGCCCGACCAGGCTGGCGCCAAGCAATTCACCGTATGTTGCGCCAAAGATGAGTTTGATGAAACCCGTCGATTCGCCTGACGCTACGGCACGCCCGCTGGCAGCGAAGGGAAACCGGCCCACCTTGATATCCAACCCCTGGGCCGTGGCATCCGACTCACTCATACCCACGCTGGCCACTTCCGGGTCCCCGTAGACGCAGGCGGGAATTGCCGTGGGCCCGGCGGGTGTCTTTCGACGATCGCCCATGAAGCCAACAGCCGCCAGTGCCTCGGCCGTGGCGGCATGCGCGAGGCACGCACCACCGATGACGTCCCCGATCGCCCACACCTTGCTCGAAGAAGTCTGGTAGCATGCATCGACGGTGATGGCGCCTGTTTCTGTTCTGATGCCCAGAGCTTCAAGCCCCAGGTCTTCAATGTTGCCGGTGACACCGATGGCGACCAGGGCAATGTCTGCCCGTTGGGTCATCGCCTCGCCCCCATCATTCGGTTGCCACGTGACAGTCGCCGTCCGGCGCCGAGGGCCGCCGTCCAACGTCTCGACAGAGACATCCGTGTAGACCTCGATCCCTTCGTCGACGAGCATCGCGTGAACGACAGCCGCCACGTCGGCGTCTTCTGTTGGCAGGACCTGTCCGGCCGCCTCCAACAGGGTCACCTTCGTGCCGAAAGCGCTGAAGAAGCGCGCGAATTCCACGCCGATCGCCCCGGCCCCGACGATGATGATCGATCGGGGGCACTCTCCCAGAACCATCGCCTCGCGGCTGGTGAGCACACGGGGATGTTCAGTCAGATCGATGCCGGGCAACGAACGAGGGCGACCACCGGTCGCGATCAGCACGCGCTCACAGGCCAGTTCCTGCAGGGTGCCCGCGTCGTCGGTGACCTCGACATGGGCCGCAGCCGTAAGCCGTCCGCGTCCGTGAATCACATCGATTTTGTGGCGCCGCATCAGAGCCGCGACCCCGGTGGCCAGCGAATCAGCCACCTCACGACTCCTGGCAATCACCTGTCCCCAATCGAACCCGACTTCTCCCCGGACCCGCAGCCCATGGCGGTCGGCACTCTGCAGAGAGCGCAGGAGATGAGCCTGATGCAACAGTGTCTTGGTAGGGATGCAACCCCAGTTCAGACAGACACCACCCAGTTGCTCAGCGCTCTCGACCAGCGCCACACGCCATCCCTGCTGCGCGGCGCGAATCGCCCCACTGTAACCGCCTGGGCCACTGCCGATGACGACGAGATCGTAGGATGAAGAATCGTGTTCTGTCATGATCACTTTGGCACGCAATGAGGCGGTTGACGGCGCTGCGACGAAGAGATAATGTAGCCAGCCTTCTCTCCCCACGCTCACATCACGGATCACGCGTCAGGCGCGATCCTGCCGTTCACCGTCCTTCACCGGAGAGAGCTGTGTCTTCATCTGACCTATTCGCTACGAACGAGACCACCGTCATCCATTCAGATGGCGCCTGCTCGGGCAATCCAGGGCCAGGCGGCTGGGCCGCGCGGCTGCGCCATTCAGATGGCCGCATTCAGGAACTGGGTGGCGCCGTGCCGGACACCACGAACAATCGCATGGAACTGATGGCCGCCCTGGAAGGCCTGCGAGCGGCGCCCGGAGGCGATGTGGTGATGATCACAGACTCGCAATACCTGCGTAAGGGCATTACGGAGTGGATTCACAACTGGAAGCGCCGCGGATGGATGACGGCGGCCAAGAAGCCAGTGCTGAATCAGGACCTGTGGCGGGCCCTCGACGAGATCAACAACCCCAAGGTGCGCTGGGAATACACCAAGGGTCACGCCGGTGACCCCGGCAACGAGCGCTGTGACGAGATCGCCCATGGGTTCTCACAAGGGCATACGGTCGAGCTCCTTGACGCCTGATTCCTGACCCAAACTCCCGCCGCACCCCCCCGGCCCCCTGGGCGATCGTCCCCCAAGGTCTGATTCCCAAAGCCTTACACAGATCAGAGCCAGCCGCGCACGCTGTAGACGAGGATACCCACGTATTCCTTCGTTGCCTTGTGCGACATCCGCAAGGCATCGACGTCTGGCAGGAATCGGCCAATCGACAGCGGTCTGTCGATGGCCTGCGCATCCGTTGGCGCGGGAATCACGTCGATGCCCTGTGCCTCGAAGACGCCAACCGAGCGGCGCATATGCTGGGCAGACGTTACAAGCAGCACGCGCTTCCAGCCGCGTTGCTGGATCAGTGGTGCCGTGTAGAGGGCATTTTCGGCGGTGGTGCGGGACCGCTCCTCTGTCAAAATCGCCCGATCGTCGACACCATATTCCAGGGCCAGCTGACGCAGACGCTGCGCCTCAGGCATCCGTGACCCCTCGATGGAAGAGATCACGCCGCCGCTGAGGATGAGGGTCTGGGCCTTGCCTGCCCGCCATAACCTCACGCCGTAGAGCAGACGGTCGAAAGCGTCATTCACATCTACATCGACCCGTGGTTTCAGGGGCGGACTCGTCAACCCGCCCAGCACGAGAATGGCATCTGCCTGCGGCATGTCGGCTGCCAGGGTCTGGACGTAGTCGTCCTCAAGCGATCGCATCATGCCATCACCCACCCAGGGCTGGGAGAAATAGAGCACGACGAAGATCCCGGCGCAGATCAGCCGCCGTGCCAGATTGCGTCGACCACGCCAGTGACACAGGACAGCGGCACCCCACATGGCAGTGGCGATGCCCAGGGGATACACCATGGGGGCGAAGATCTTGCCGATCAGGACGAACATGGGGCTGAAGCCTTCAGACGCCGGGCCATGTCGGCCGTCGTCTCTACCAGTTCTCGCACACGCCGCAGGACGTCCGCATTGCTCAGCCGTCCCTCGGAAAAGTCCTCTGCCAGTGCGTAGACCTGCCTCGGGACGATCCAGCACCGCTGATCGAAGAGCAGTCCCTGGATCACCGACACAAAACTCATGTAGCCGAAGCGGCCACCGGCACTGGCCATCAGACCGACAACCTTGCCCTCCATCGCCGGCCCACCATGTTCGATCACGGCCTTCAGGGTCGCATTCATGTTGAAGTTGTACACGGGAAAGACGAGGATCACACCATCCGCCGCCGAGAGCGTCTGTGTAAGGTCCTCTGCTCCCTCCACACCCGGCTCACCATAGGGCAGAATGTGGTGATCATTTGCACAGAATGTGGTCACCTGCACAGATGACTCGTCGGCCGACTCGGCCGCGTGTTGGCACAGCGCGCTGGTCAGGCTCTTCTGGCCGAGGCCCGCATCGATCAGTGCCAGGTGGATCGGTTGATTCTCGCAAGTCATGCTCTGGCCCATCAGTCTCTTGAGTCACCGCGGATCCGGATCGCTTCAGGGCTGTCCGCGATCAGGTGGAGTCTCTAATATAGCGCGCGCCCACCACCCGACCTCGCGCCGCCTTTCGGCCAGCAGCTGGCCCCAACAATCGCAGGAGGCCTGATCATGCGTCTACCGATCTTCATCATGCGTCTACCGATCCTCGTCGCCGCCCTTACGCTCTGTGCTGCCAGCATGAGTCTGGCTCAGCGTGTCATGGATCCGCCATCCGAGTTGCCCTCCATGGTCGTTGAACGCGCGCCCGGCCCCATCACCGTCGACGGCAAAGTCGATGCCGTCTGGAAGAAGGCGGAGCCGGTGGAATTCATCTTCCCCTGGAATGACGTTGCCGCTGAGGGTGCGCAGTCGACAGTGGCCCGGGTGTTGTGGGATGACGAGAATCTCTACCTGCTCTACGAGTGCGTCGATCCCTACCTCGACAGCGAAGTCACCGATCACGACGGCCCGGTGTATGAAGAAGACGCCGTCGAGATCTTCGCTACACCGCGTGCCGACAAGGTCAGCTCTTACTATGGGTACGAGATGAATATCAACGGTGCCTTCCTCGACTACATGGCATCAGAGGGCGGCGCAGACCGGACGAAGTCGATTCAGTTTGACTGGGAGAGCGAAGGCGTGCAGATCGCCACCACATACGATGGCACACTCAACGACCACAGTGACATCGACAAGGGCTGGATCCTCGAGATGGCCATTCCCTTCGCCAACTACCGGCACCTGGGCGGTACGATCCCCCCGCAAGAGGGCGATGTGTGGCGCTGGAATCTGAATCGCACGAAGGGCTACAAGGGTCAGTTCAGCCTCTGGTCTGATACAGCCACGGACCGGGCAGACTTCCATCGCGCCGACTCTTTTGGCCGCGCGGTATTCACCACGAAGGTCGCTCGGTAAGACCAGCTGCCGACTCGGGCCTGCACGAGTCGGACAAGCTCCCGATACACAGAAGGGGCGTCATCTGTTACGGGTGACGCCCCTTCTGTATATCCAGCGTGACGGGCGATCAGTCGTCGCCGAACAACGCGACTCGTTCGCGCGCCACACGCGCACGGCGCACTTCGGGTGTCTCGTCGGCTGCGCCGAGGAATCGATAGAAGTCTTCGCCGTATTCGCGCGTCTTCACCACGACCGGCATGGGCACGGCGTGCCCCAATACGAGTGCCTGCTGCTTTGAATCCAGGCTCGCCAGCACGCTGCGCAGCCCCTCCGTGCCACTGACGCCCGTCAGGATGGCGGAGATATCCTTCTCGTCATTCAACAGGGCCGTAATGCGCGTACCCAGCTGTGACAACACCTCGTCATCGATGGCAGAGGGCCGCTGATCCACCACGAGCAGGGAGACGTAGTACTTGCGCATCTCCCGCGCGATGGTGCCGAAGATCGTTTGCTTAGCCGCCGAAGGATTGAGGAATTTGTGCGCCTCTTCGATGGTGATCATCAACTGACGCGGCTGATCTTCCGGCTTCTGGGTCGCATAGAAGCGTTCGGACTTCTTCACATACATCTCGTGAACACGGCGAGAGATGATATTCGCTACCAGCAGATAACAGAGCATGCTCGTCTGCTGGCCAAATTCGAGCACCACATTGATGCCGGCATCCAGATTCTGCATGATGCGATCGACACAGTCGCCGTGCTCAGCCTTCTTCACCATGAAGGGGAAATTCTCCAGCCGCTTGAGTTTCCGATGCAGAGCCACCAAGGAGCCGGGATGGGCGCCGATCTCATTGGCGAATTCTTCCACATCAGGACCGTCGAGACTCAGCAGCGTCCGTAGCCAGCGATCCTTGTAGATGGCGTAGACGAGATACGCCGACTCGACAGCCGTCGGATTCAGCTTGAGCTCATCCTGCAGTGGTGCAATATCCTCGACGGCGATCTGGTCGTAGGAGATGTAGACCTCGTGGTCGGGCTGGATTCCACGGGACCGTGTCGACTTGGGGTCGAGGGAGAAGATGGCCACCCGCTCGCCGAACAACTGCTTGAGCCCTTTGACGAAGCTCGAATTCGACCCCGCCGTTTCCTTCATCGCCTTCCAGCCATACTCATTGTGCATGTCGAAGATGAGATTGACGGCCCGGTCGTAGTGGATCAGACCGCACAGGGCCAGGCGCGTCAGGAAGGACTTCCCCGTTCCGGTCTTTCCGAAGATGCCATTGGATCGCTCGGCAAAGCGCACCATGTCGATACACACGGGCGTCTCCATGTCGAGTGGACTGCCGACACTGAAGTAGCGCCCCTGGTCATCCCCTTCAGACCCGAATATTCGCGAGACGTCTCCTTCTTCGGCATCCTGGACGACGGAGAAGTGACTGGGGATTGCCTTGACGGGTCGTGGGCCGTCATCGAAGCCCGGCGTGCCGGGCTTCGGCATCATCAGCATCGGGCGCAGGGACACGATGTTGTAGGTCCCCGTGCCAGACAGTATCTGGCGCAGCAGTTCGTCGTCACGATCCGGCGGATGCAGGAGGATCTCGTTGTTCGTCGCATCCAGACGCATGTCGGTGACCATGGAGAAGAAGTCGTTCTTGCCACCTTCGATGACGACGAATTTCCCCGCCTTCATGTCCTCCACATTGCGCTGCGCGTCGAGTTTCATCTCGAGCCCCTCGACCAGAGAACCACGCGTGATCACACCGACACGACCTAGCGGATCGCGTGGGACCTCGGCGAACCGGGCCTGCCCCGAATCATTGCCTGAGCCATTGGCCGCATTTGGGCCATCCTCTGGCAGATCGGCCGATCGATCGGCGCGAACACTCATCGCGTCACCTGCGGATTCATCAGCCCCTTCAACCGACGCACGATCGAACTGAGTCGATCGTAGTCATCGCGCAACAATCGAGATAACTCCTTGCCGATGCGCAGCAGATAGGGCTGTTGCATCAGTGTATCACGGGAATCCAGGGCTCGACACAGTGTCGCCAACAGCAACTCGTCTGTGGGCAACCCGGGTGCATGGAGCAGACTTCGCATGAACTGGTCACTGTCGGTGATCGACCGAATCTGGGCGGCATCACATTCGTGGACAAAACTGTGGATCCGGGCAGGCTGCGGCGGATAGACCAATACGGGCCGATCCCCATCGAAGTAGCCCAGCACAAAGACGTCGAAATGCGTCCGCAGCAACTCAAAGATCTGCGGTTGCTCGAGCCGGAGTTCCTCTTCGGACTTTCCGTAGGCACTCGGGCGCCGGTTGGCCTCCAGCGACTGGGTTCGCGTGTTGTGGACAACGCCGAGAATCGGTTGGGGCACACTGTCGATTCGCACGAACTGCCCAAAACCCGGCGCCCCATTGAGTTGCACCGATTCAGCCACCAGTTGGGCCGTGCTGCTCTCGATCACCTCGCCCACGTGCAGGCCTCCCCCTGCTGGCGGCTGGTTCTCTTGCGGCCCGGCTTCACCTTGAGCATCGGCTGCGCCCGAACCCGTTACGTCGGCAGGCGCGCGCCGCAGGGGATCGCGGAAGCTGTCGAGAGATCGGGTGCCCAACGGCTGGCTCATCGACTTCATCTCCTCCTGTGCATTCTTCATATGGCGGCAGAGCGCTTGCGCAGCCCCTTCAGGGATGCACGCGCATGGATGTCATGGCGGACGAACATCTCTTCCAGGTAGCGGTAGAAGGCTTCGCGGTCCGCCCCCCGTACGACGGCATGTTCGTGGGCTTCGGCGAGACTGACGGGATATCCCATTCCCTTCCGGGCCTGATCCACGACACAGGCATGCACGCGGTCGAGAAGATCTGGATTACTGGCCACGTAGGATGGAATCTCGATACGAGCGACTTCCTTACCTACGTGCACGTAGAAGAAGTGGATGCGATGCCCGCCGTAGTCGTCGAGGACCCGTGAGCGACTGCCGAAAATGGCAGAACGCTGACCGGGTTGCAGCACGCGACGCATCAGGACCGCATCCGTGATCCCTTCCAGTGGATCACAGGGCGAATTCCGGTGGAGCGGCGTTTCTGAGGCGGGATCGAATGACTCCGGTGGGGCCGCCAGCCCCGGGCACCGATTGCAGTCGGTGATCTCCATGGGACACATGGCCAACCTCAGGGCGTTGACGACGTCGCTGCTCCCTGGTCGGGAGATGTATCCTGCCAGAGGAACCCGACGTTCCGCCAACAGCTCACACACATGGCGGACACTGGACAGACACTCATCGCGGAAATCGGCGGGGCGCCCCTCCAGAGACCACATGATCAGGGTGCCATCCGTCAGGGCCACCGTCGGATGCCCTTCAGCCTGGGACGCGGCGGCCAGTTCCGCCAGCTCCGTCAACTCGAGCAGAGATCGGCGGAATCCAACGATATCCCGGCTGATGCCACTGCGCCGGCCACCCCACTCCTGATACAGATCTTCGTCGCGCCAATACAATTGAGGCCTGCTGCTCAGCAGGGCCCTCTCGCCGGTACCGTAGTGCAGCAACACATAGCCGATGTTGAGCAGATAGCAGGGCGAGATCTCGTGGCGATCGGGGAAGATCTGTGACCCGTCCGTGGCAGCCACGGTCAGACGATCCGGGCGGGCCGGGCAGGACACGCCTGCGGCGAAGGGCCCGAAAATGTCCGCCAGAAGCCAGGACGTGTGCGCCGCCTCGACTCGGCTCCGCAGTTGGTGCCAGTGGTCGTCTCCTCCCCAAGTGGTCAGCAGATCCACCGCACTATGCAACCGCTGCTCGAAGAGCGCCGGGGCATCAGCCTGCGCCTCGACCATGACGTCGACCTGCGTCTTGACTGCTGTCAGATCCAGCACAGGTGCCTATTTCCAGGTTTCGCCACCATCATCCGATCTTCGCGCGGACTCGAGCCAGGTATCCAGATTCAGTGCCCCGATCCGTCGGATCATGGCCGTATCGGCAACAGCAACGTATTGACCAACCGATCCGGTGCCGTCGGGCCGATTGGTCTCGATACGAACCTGAGTGTAGTCGACGTCAGTGGCGAGGATGCTATCGATGCGGGCCTGAGCGCGCATCTGACGCTGCCACAGCGTTCGCTCGCCAATATCGGGCACGCGGAATCGCAGTGTGACAGACCCGGATTCTGGATTGAGGCCCAATCCGTAGAATCGCCCGAAGTCCTCATCGACCAGATCCCGCACCTCGTTCAGATGGACATTCAGTGCCTGCCGAGGTTGTCTGGCACCGCCGGCGGCCCGCTTCTCGACACCGGCTGCCTCAGTTGCTGCATTCGAGGCGCGCTCAGGGGCGTCAATACCAGGAGAATCCTCCTCAAATCCCTCGAGAGAGGGGCCCCAGATCCAGGCAACCATCTCGAACTTCACCCACTGTCCGTCTCGACCGACCTCGTCGATCTGAGTGCCCTTTTCCAGCACCCCGAGACGTAGTCCCTCGGGGGTTGAGCGGATATTCTCCGTCGGTTTGGCCACCTCATAGACACGTCGAGCCCGCAGTTGCTGTGACGAAAGGATGACGACGGCCAGCACCACTGCCAGCCACAACCACTGCGCCGAGACAGAGTGGCGAGCCGGGTTTTGCGCACGTTTCATAGTCATTTCGTCCATTGTGACACCGCCCCATCGCCCGATTGAGCAATGGCGGTGAGATCGACATTCAATGTGGGAGGGTTTGGAGGGCCCGACACTCCTAGAGATACCTGCCGAAAAACCTGCTGCAGGGTCAGGTCTGGCCAAGCTACCCGGGCCATGAAACCCTGTCAACCAGTCATGCACACCTCGCTCAGAGGGACAGGATGCAGGGCAGAGTCTGGCCCTGGATAACCTCGACCGAACATGATCAGCGGCAGTTGTGACGGGTAGGACAGACTGGAGCCAAAAGTGATGGATGAGGATTTCGTGCCGATAACAACCGATGGGGGCAGCACCGCGATCCTCGCAGTTCACGGGTTTGTCTATCGCGGCGTAAACCTCTTATCTTTAGTGACTTACCCGGAACCGACCATCTTCCTCCTGAACGCCGATGTCCATCGCCGCCGACGCCTCTGTCATCATGGACCGTGAAGCTCTCGTCCAGGCGATCCTGAACCTCGAGAACGATGTCGAGGAGCAGGTCACCGACCCCGAGTTGGCCTTTGAACTGGCCGGGCACGTCAAGGTGTATGTGGACGAGCTTGCCTCACTCGGCGCAGGCCTGGAATCCTCCGGTAAGCGCAAGCGTAAGAAGAGCAAGAAACCACGCCCGCCCAAGGGGCCGATCCCCCGCCTGGAAACCCTGCCACCCGGTGATCAGGCACGCTGGATCTTTATGGAGCGCTATATCCCCCTCGAGCGCCACGAAGATATCCTCGGCCTGAACCTGGCGCCGGAGACCTTCGCCGAATACCAGGAAGCCTTCGACCGCTTTATCAAGGATCTCCTGCTGTTGCCTCGTACGATTGAGGCCGTGGAGCGCAACGATATTCCCGCCCTGCAGAAACTGTTTGCCAACACGGTTCTCCTCTTCCGAGCACCTGAACTGGTCCTTGACGGTGAAGCAGTCCCGGTCAGTGTCGAGAGCCTGCGGGATGCATTCGGGACCTATTTCTATAAGAAGCGCAAGAAACCAAACTGGTTTGAGGCCCACGATTTTTACCGTGAGCCGATGAAGTCACCCTACTGGGTGCTGTGCGATATAGAGCACATGAACTGCACGCTCCGGCGGCCCGAACGGAAACTGGCCGGTTATGCCCGGGACTGGGATCTACCGGAGGAATGCGGACTGCAAAAGAGCCTGGTCGAAGACCTCTACGACCGGATCGTCGTTGGTGAAGCTCTTGAGGAAAACCTCTTCGCCCGCACCGTGAACTCTCTGACGACGACCAAATACCGTGTGCGGCGCAAGGGACCTCAGCGACTGGTCTTCGCTGTGCAGAAGGTTCACAAGGTCACGATCCACGGGAAAGTGGGTATCCCCCACTGGAAGGCCAAGCGGCGCCTCTGGCCCGGAGTCTACCCGAGCCTCGTCTTCCACGAGAGTTGAGCAGGGCTCCTCATGTCTGAAACCGAACGCGTCGAGCAACTTCGCAAGACGATCCAGGAAGAGGAAAAGCGCTTCCTCATGGATCGTTATGTGAGCATGCTGATGGCGCACGTCGAAGAGGCTGGCGCAGAGGAACTCGATGATCGCACTGTCGAGTCGCTCCTCGTGAGTCGCGCCTACGTGAGTGAGATCCTGGCCACCACCGTTGGTGACTTCCTCGAAAATGCAGGCTACGAAGTTGAGGATGTCGAGCGCGAAGATGACGACGAGGAGTCGGGTGAACACCTGACCGATGCCGAGGATGGCGGTCACCGGGAATCTGGCAACGGTCACGCCAGCGAGGCGGAGACGGCAGAGGACTTCGACACAGCCGTAGAGGACGAGGACTTCGCGGCCCTGCTCGATGGCGAAGATGTCACAGATGAGGATGTCCTTGATGAGGACGTCACTGACAAGGATTCCACCCGCGAGCTTGGCGCTGCGACCGACCCAGATGAGCCCACAGACCTGGGCATCGAAGACCTGGACAGGGACGACGACGGGGAGTCGGATGCCATCGACGTCGATTCGGCCGACGCGGCAAGTCTCTTCGACGACGAAGTCGCTGACCTGGCAGTCGATGAAGATGCCGCCGATGCAGCTGTCGATACGGCTGACGCTGACCAGACCCCTGACCTCACCGACAATGGCGAGGATCTTGGCGATCTGGATGGTGAGGGCCTCTTCGATGATGGGGCTGACGACGAACATGGGGCTGACGACACGGATGACCTTACCACGGACATCGATGACGTTGAGGAATCGGACGGCAAGAACTCGGTAGACGGTGACCACTCAGAAGAGGGTGACCTTTCCGAAGATCTCGAAGAGTTCGAGGAAGCCGGTGAGGTCGGCCTCTTCGATGAGGAATCTGAAGCAGCCGAGTCAGAGTCTGCAGAAATCGATCCTGACACTGCCGAAGAGGATGGCAGCCGGAGGAAAAGGGGCGCCAGGCCAAAGCGAGACGGGAAGAAGAGAGCCGAAGATTCCGAGGAGGATGAGTCTGCCGGTGTACTCTTCGATCAGGACATCTATTCCGGCAACGAAGGCGACACTCGCCGAAGTGCTGACGAAGAGGCCGCCGAGGAAAAACCCGGCTTCTCCCCCACCGAGGGACACGAAGTCGAAGAGACCCCTGGTTTTGCCCCCACGGAGGGGCATGAGATCGAAGAGACCGCGGGCTTTGCCCCCACCAAGGGGCATCACGTCGAAGAGACCCCAGGTTTCTCGCCCACCGAGGGGCATGAGGTCGAAGAGACCGCGGGTTTCACACCCAGCAAGGGGCATGACGTCGAAGAGACACCCGGCTTCACACTGGCCGAGGGCGACGAGGACGGCGAGGGCGAGACTGCGGGCTTCACACCCAGCAAGGGGCATGACGTCAAAGAGACGCCCGGCTTCACACTGGCCGAGGGCGACGAGGACGGCGAGGGCGAGACCGCTGGCTTCACACCCACCAAGGGGCATGACGTCAAAGAGACACCCGGCTTCACACTGGCCGAGGGCGACGAGGACGGCGAGGATGAGACCGCTGGCTTCACACCCACCAAGGGGCATGACGTCAGAGAGACGCCCGGTTTCACACCCACTGAGGGCGACGAGGACAGCGAGGGCGAGACCGCAGGCTTCACGCCCACCAAGGGGCATGACGTCAAAGAGACGCCCGGTTTCACACTGGCCGAGGGCGACGAGGACGGCGAGGGCCTAGAGACACCCGGCTTCACACCCACCAAGGGGCATGACGTCAAAGAGACGCCCGGCTTCACACTGGCCGAGGGCGACGAGGGTGGCGAAGGCGAGACCGCTGGCTTCACACCCACCAAGGGGCATGACGTCAAGGAGACGCCCGGCTTCACACTGGCCGAGGGCGACGAGGCCGACGAGGGCGAGACCGCTGGCTTCACTCCCACCAAGGGGCATGACGTCAAAGAGACGCCCGGCTTCATGCCCACCGAGGGACACGAGGTCGAAGAGACCCCCGGCTTCACGCCCACCAAGGGGGTGGACAACCGGAAGAAGAAAGCCAGGTCTGGCCTCACCGCTGGAGACCCAGAGGACGAATCGGCCCTCGCCGACGACAAGGAGGCAAAGACCGGTCTCAAGAAGAAGTCGAAGAAGGGCGGCAAGGCCGAGGAGGAGGGCGAGGACAAGACGCGCCGATTCCTGTCACCGGAGGAACGTGCCGAGCGCATGAAGAAGGCCGCCGAAGAGCGGCGCACGCGCGTGCGCAAGCAGCAGCAGCAACCTCAGGCCGAGGAAGAGCCCGAAGACGAATCCGACGAACTCGATCTGGACAGATTGACGCACCAGATCTCACTCGACGACATCGAGCAGTATCTGGGCATGTCCGTCTTGCCCGAAGACCGACAGAAGCTCGATCGTCGCTGGCAACAGAAGGTCCGGGATCCGAGCATCCGGCAGCTACTGTCCAACGACAAGGCCATGGAACACCCATACGCCCTGGTCCCCCGCCTGCCGAGATTCTTCAAAGGTGGCGCCGCGGTGCAGGCGAACATGCTGAATCTGGTGCGGAACTATCCGCAACTGTTCGACAATGTGGCTGGCTTGATCAACAAGTATCGAACCGAGGCATTTTTTGTCGGCGAGACACCCGAACTCGATTGGGCTATCGTCGCGTGTGAAGCGTTGCCGACCAGCCTCAATCGCAACTACATGGAGCAGAAGACCGTCGTCAAGCAGTATTCGCAGGAAAACCAGACGAATGAACGACGGATTCAGCGCCGGCGACTGATCGAGATCCTCTACGATTGCATCGTCATCAACGTCATCACCAAGGAAGAGATCCTCCACAAGACCGTGGATCTTTCCGACTCCCGTGTTGGGAAGCAGAATTTCGCCTGCGTCAACTATGGCGAAAAGGGAATCCGTATCAATGACGTGAGTCGCCAGCAACGCAATCCGCAGATGGGATTGTGCCCCAGCTGGTAAGCCGTCACGTGGCTGGTCTTGCGCGAGACGTCAGGCGGCAGAGAAGTCCTGGCCGTGGAGTTGTCTCGCTCTGGCCAGATATTGGGCCTCGTAAGCAGGTGCGCGCGCTGCCGCTGCACAATCGCTGACTTCATCCGGCGTTCGAGCCCCGGTCAGCACACACGACACCCCCTCCTGATCCAACACCCATCGCAGGGCTGCCTGTGGCAATGTCTGAATGGCTCCTCCCACGAGGAACGCCAGACGCTCAACCTGCGCAACGCGGGAGGCCACCTCTTCACTGCTGTAGCGGGCATTCAAGGTTCCCTCTGGGAAGACGGTGTCCGCTGTGACCGTACCGGACAGGAATCCATTCGCCAGAGATTCACGCGCCAGAACACCGATCCCGAGCGGAGCCAACTGGTCGATCAGGCCCTGCGTCTGCCGATTCAGCAGACTCAACACAACTTGAATGACATCGATACGACGCTCTTTCGCCCAGGTGGTGGCCATGGACGCCGTGTCCTCGAATTTGGAGATCGAGTGGCCGATGGCCCGCACTTTTCCCGCCGTGCGCAAGCCGTCGAGGGCGGCCCAGACATCATCCTCGATCTCCTCCAGGCCGAATGGTGAGTGGAAGAAGAGTAGATCGATACGATCCGTTCCCAAACGCTG
>JABHDC010000064.1 GCA_018673255.1 Gemmatimonadota bacterium | reverse complement strand
CGATATCGACGTGCAACTCGCCTATCGGCAACGCAGCTTTGACACCGATCAGGTCGCAGGCAGCGACTTTGTGTCAGCCGGCATTGCCGTCAAGGTGCCCTTGTGGCGGAATAGCCGGCAGCACCAGCAGGCCGCGGCGGCGCGCCAACGCCAGGCGGCTGCCACGAGCGAACTGGCGGCAACGAAACTGGACATCGAGTTGCGTCTGCAGGAATTGCTGATCAAGGCCGGTCTGCATCGTGCCGAGATGGAATTGCTGCGTGATGCGATTCTGCCGCAGGCACAACAGGCGCTGACGGCCTCGATCGCCGGCTACCGCGTCGACCATGTCGACTTCCTCACCCTTCTCGATTCGCAGGTCACCCTGCAGCAATTCGAGATCGATCTGCATCGCCAACACATCGACTACGAAAGAACGCTGGCCAGCCTCGAGGCGGTCGTCGGTGTGAGGTTGTTCTGATGCTGACTGAGACCATGACAGCGCCCGAGGGCGCGATATATCCGGAGCTGAATGACCTGGCGGCGAGCGCTTCCTGCCGGCGACGGTCAATGGCACCCACGGAGAGAAAACGATGACACGAAAGATTCTCAGTCTCGTTCTGCCCCTGATTCTCGGCGTCGTACTCGGTGTCTGGTGGTCGGAATCGGGCGAGGGCGACGAACAGGTTGGTCATGCTGAGCACGCGCAAGGGGCCTCCATTTATCGCTGTCCCATGCATCCAACTGTGGTTGCGGAGATGGAAGGCAGTTGTCCGATCTGCGGCATGGACCTGGTCTCGGATGCACCCGCCGCCCGCACCGAACCAGACGATGCTGAACGCGAGGTCGCCTACTGGCAAGCGCCGATGGATCCGAACTACACGCGGGACGAACCCGGTAACTCACCCATGGGTATGCAGTTGATCCCCGTCTATACGGATGAACTTGGGGCGGGTGGTACCGTGTCGATTGATCCGACGACGATTCAGAACATCGGTGTCCGCACCGCACTCGTGGATCGGCGTGTCCTGCAACGGACGGTGCGCACCGTGGGGCGTGTCGATTATGACGAGACTCGCATGAGCGACGTCAACACCAAGGTGCCTGGGTGGGTCGAGAAGCTGCACGTGGATTTCACCGGTCAGCAGGTAGAGCGTGGCCAGCCATTGCTGGAGATCTACAGCCCGGAACTTGTGGCGGCGCAGGAAGAACACCTCACGGCCCTCGACTACCTGCACAGACTCGAGCGGCAGCGTGTCAGTGAAGAGGTGCTCGGTGGCGCACAGGAATTGGTCAAAGCGTCGGCGCAGCGTCTGCGGTATCTGGATGTGAGCGATGTGCGAATCGAGCAACTCGAACGTGAAGGAACCGTGTCGCGAACGGTGACGGTCGTGGCGCCACGACGGGGCGTCGTCGTTCACAAGGCCGTGTTTGAGGGCGCCTACATTCGCCCGGGTGAACACCTCTACCGAATTGCGGATCTGTCGAAGGTGTGGATCTATGCCGATCTATTCGAGCGCGATCTGCCCTGGGTCGCCGTTGGCCAGTCCGCGGTGGTGTCCTTGCCCTATACCTCGCAGGCGACACTTCGTGGAACGGTGGCCCACGTGTTCCCCTTTCTCGATGCAGACACACGCTCGGTGCGTGCCCGGCTGAGCTTCGACAACGTGGACGGGCTGCTGAAGCCCGAGATGTATGCCGATGTCACCATCGACACGCCGCCGGGGCCGGAGGTGGTCGTGGCTCCCGTGCAGGCGATTCTGCACACGGGCGAGCGTCGCGTGGCGATCATCGCTCTCGGTGAGGGGCGATTTCAGCCGCGTGTCGTGGAAGTCGGATTCGAGGTGGATGGTTTCTATGAGATCCGCGCAGGTCTCAGGGCGGGAGACGAGATCGTCACGTCGGCGCAGTTCCTCATCGATTCAGAGAGTAATCTGAAGACGGCGGTGAGTAACATGCGCTCAGAGCAAGCCGCTGGTGGGGCGGTCGACCACAGCGCGCACGGTGGATAGGAGGCAGACAGGATGCTGAAGCGCATCATCGAAATCTGTATCGCCAACCGACTGCTGACGATCATGGCGACCGTCTTCGTGATCGGTGCTGGCGTCTGGGCCATCCGCAATACGCCACTCGACGCGATTCCGGATCTGTCTGACGTGCAGGTCATCATCATGACGGATGTGCCGGGTCAGGCGCCGCAGGTTGTGGAGGATCAGGTCACGTATCCTCTGACCACGGCCATGCTGTCGGTACCCTTCGCCAGTGTTGTGAGGGGCTATTCCTTCTTTGGCCTGTCCTTCGTCTACGTCCTGTTCGAGGACGGTACTGACATCTACTGGGCTCGCAGCCGGGTGCTGGAATATCTCAATGTCGTCGCCGATCGATTGCCGGAAGGTGTGCAGCCCCGACTCGGCCCGGATGCCACAGGGGTTGGCTGGGTGTACGAGTACGTCCTGGAGGATACGACGGGCGCTCACGACCTGGCCCAGTTGCGCTCGATTCAGGACTGGTATCTGAAGTACGAGTTGACCACCGTTCCCGGTGTGGCTGAGGTGGCCAGCATTGGTGGATTCGTCAAGCAGTATCAGGTCACCGTTGAACCGAATCGCCTGCTCGCCTACGGAATACCTCTGCAACGGGTGCGATCGGCCATCCAGCGGTCGAACAACGACGTGGGCGGCCGGCTTCTGGAGTTGTCGGAGTCGGAGTTCATGGTCCGTGGCCGTGGCTACATCGCTTCCATTGACGACATCAAGCAGATCGCAGTCGGCGTCGACGCACAGGGGACGCCGATCCTCGTCGGCGATGTTGCCACGGTACAACTCGGCCCGGAGTTGCGGCGCGGTCTGGCCGAGTGGAATGGAGAAGGAGAGATCGTTGGCGGCATCGTCATCATGCGGTATGGCGAGAATGCCCTGGCCGTGATCGAACGGGTCACCACCCGTCTCGATGAACTGAAGAAGGGGCTGCCGGAAGGGGTCGTCGTGCACACGGCCTACGATCGCTCCGGACTGATCCTGCGAGCTGTCGACAATCTGCAGATGAAGCTGATCGAGGAGTGCGCCATCGTGGCCCTCGTCTGCATCATCTTCCTCCTCCACGTGCGATCGGCCTTCGTCGCCATCATCACATTGCCCATCGGCATTCTGATCTCCTTCCTGGTGATGCACCTGCAGGGCATCAATGCCAACATCATGTCTCTTGGCGGGATCGCGATTGCCATCGGTGTCATGGTGGATGCAGCGGTGGTGATGGTGGAGAATGCCCACAAACACATTGAGCGGGATGGTGGCAAGAAAGAGCACTGGGAGATCATTCTTGACGCTGCCAAAGAGGTGGGGCCGTCCCTGTTCTATTCGCTGCTGATTGTCACGCTGTCCTTCCTGCCGGTCTTCACGCTGCAGGCACAGGAAGGACGATTGTTCAAACCCCTGGCCTTCACCAAGACCTGGGCGATGGCCTCGGCAGCACTGCTGGCGATCACCGTCGTGCCGGTGCTGATGGGTTATCTCGTGCGGGGTCGGATTCTGCCGGAGAGAAGCAACCCCATCAATCGCTTCCTGTTGTGGGGCTACCGACCCATGATCGCCTGGGTCCTGCGTCACAAAGGGCTCGTCAGCGGTCTGAGTCTGCTGACCTTGCTGATCACGATGCTGCCGTATCGGTCGTGGGTCCTGGAGCGTGTCGACGGGGGCTTGGAACGCGCACTCTCCCGATTCGAGGTGCTCTTTCCACTTGACCGAATCGGCTCAGAGTTCATGCCTGCCTTGTACGAGGGCGATCTCCTCTATATGCCCACCACACTGCCCGGCGTTTCGGTCACCAAGGCCAGGCAACTGCTGCAACAGACGGATCGGATCATCCGGACCTTCCCCGAGGTAGACCAAGTCTTCGGCAAGATCGGCCGAGCTGAGACGGCGACCGATCCGGCACCCCTGTCGATGATCGAGACAACGATCACCCTGAAGCCGGAATCACAGTGGCGGGATGGCATGACGCGGGAACGTCTCGTTGACGAGTTGGATGCGGCCGTGAAGTTCCCGGGGCTGACCAACGCCTGGACCATGCCGATCAAGACGCGTATCGACATGCTGTCGACGGGCATCAAGACGCCGGTCGGGATCAAGATCGCTGGTGAGGATATCGAAATCCTGCAACAAATCGGCCAGCAGATCGAAGAGGTGATTCGACGGCAGACCGGTACGCTGAGTGTCTATGCGGAGCGGGTCGCTGG
>JABHDC010000063.1 GCA_018673255.1 Gemmatimonadota bacterium | reverse complement strand
CAGCAGTCTTTCTTGAACGAGCCGCCACCCGGGCCGGGTGGCGGCTCTGTCGTTCCTGCGCCCGGTGATCACCCCTGTGAGACAGGTGTCCTCTGGCAAGATTCACGGCGTGGGAAGGCTCTTTGTTGCGGCATTCCTCAACAGGCTGTTGAAGGAATCGTCACTGACTTCATCAGGGTACCGCAAGTCCATGCCCCACAGTCGTTTCGCATCTGACATTGGCCAGGAATCGATCTCTTCTGAAGCAAGTGGTGTTGGCTATTCCTACATCGGGTGTGTAAACACCGCACTGTTGAAAAAGGCCACAAAGCACACGCTCCCAACGAGATAAGGAGGTTCTACCGGTCTCGGCATACCTCTTGCAAAGAGAGATTGGCAGCGGCGGGCTCAAGTGGAGCGCCGCCGCCAACAATCTTGCGCGGGAGAAGCAGCATGGTCGCCATTTTCGTCATCCTCTCAATCCTCCTCCTGATCGGCATCGATGCACTGATCCTGCGACGTCGCGATGTGGAGCAGGCTGTGGCTCCGCAGCCGATCGATCCGCATCTCCCCGATGGCCTCTTCCTGCATCCCGGTCACAGCTGGCTCCAGATCGATCGGGGGGGCACGGTCCAGGTTGGTGTGGACAACTTCGTACGTGGGCTCATCGGCACGCCTGATCAGATCCAGCATCGACCCGTCGGTGCCCGTGTCGTGCAGGGGCAACCCATGATGGCCGTCGGCAAAGACGGGCGTCACGTACAGGTGCCGGCCCCGATCAGTGGCCGGATCGAAGCGGTGAATCCAGAATTGACGCGTCACCCGGGTTGGTGGGGCGAGCGTCATCAGGATGGTTGGGCCTACACGGTGCGTCCACTGCAGCTCGGCGAAGAGATCGAACATCTGCGTGTGGCCGAAGCAGCCGCGGGTTGGCTGCAGGCGCAGGGCGACCGACTGACCCAGTGGTTGACCGAACGGGCCATGGTTCGAGGTCAGTTGGTGCCGACGCTGCCAGATGGTGGTGCGCCGATCGAAGGTGCACTCGACAGTCTCGATGGCGATGCCTGGCGTGACTTCGAGAAGACCTTCCTCCCCAATGGCACAGACTGGAGGTGGTGAGATGGCGGTAGGTATTCTCACCGACCTGACACGTTGCGTGGGATGCGGCGCGTGCGAACAGGCCTGCAAGGAGATCAATGGCCTGCCGGAAACGGGGGTCGCTGGACTGAGTGCATCGACATGGACCAGTCTGGATGAAGTAGAAGGGCAGTCGATTCGTCGTCAGTGCATGCACTGTCTCGAACCAGCCTGTGTTTCGGTCTGTCCCGTGGGAGCCCTGCAGAAGACCGACGAAGGGCCGGTGACCTACGATGAAGACAAGTGCATGGGCTGCCGGTATTGCATGATCGCCTGCCCCTTCTCCGTCCCGAAATACGAGTGGTCGAGTACCCAACCTCGAGTGCAGAAATGCATCATGTGCTACGACCAGCGTGTGAAGGGCGGCGGGGAACCGGCATGTGTAGAGGCCTGTCCGGCCAAGGCGACGATCTTCGGCGGCCGTGACGAGTTGCTGGCCGAGGCCAGGCAACGGATTCGCAAACATCCTGAGCGCTACGTGGATCACATCTACGGTCTGACCGAGGCGGGAGGCACGTCTGTTCTGTATCTGTCGAGTGTCCCTTTCGACCAACTCGGATTCCCGACTGGCACCGACGAACTGGCGTTACCGCGCCTGACCTGGGATGTCCTTTCGAAGATTCCGAATATCGTCAGCACGGGTGGCGTCATGATGATGGGGCTCTGGTGGATCGTCAATCGACGCGAGAAGCTGAGCGGGGGAAAACTACACGAGGTGGAGGGGGGTTGAGGTGGCTGGCACAGTTCGTATCACATTCTGGCGTGCCGTGGCCGGACTCGTCATCGTGGCGGGTCTGTGGGCGACGGTTCTGCGATTTGGTCAAGGCCTGGGCGCCTCGACCAACCTGTCCGACAGTGTTCCCTGGGGACTCTGGATCGGTTTCGATGTCCTGGTTGGCGTGGGTCTGGCCGCCGGCGGCTTCACGATTACGGCTGCCGTTCACCTGTTCGATCTGAAGCGTTATCGACCGATCGTGCGGCCAACGATTCTGACGGCCTTCTTCGGCTACCTGCTCGTCATCGTGGGGCTGCTGTTCGACCTGGGACAGCCGCAACGTGTCTGGCACCCGTTGATCATGTGGAACAGTCATTCCGCCATGTTCGAGATCGCCTGGTGCGTCACGCTCTACACGACAGTTCTGTTCCTCGAATTCAGCCCCATGCTGCTGGAGAAATTGCGCTGGCAGCGCGCCCTGCGGGCCGTTCGAACGATCACCATTCCCGTCGTCATTCTGGGCGTCCTGCTCTCCACGCTGCATCAGTCTTCGTTGGGTACACTCTTCGTGATCGTGCCCAACAAGTTGCATGGCCTGTGGTATTCGCCCTTCCTGCCGGTTTTCTTCTTCCTCTCGGCGATCGCCGCTGGCCTGGCGATGATCATCATCGAGAGCAGTCTGAGCGCCAGAGCTTTCGGGCGACGTCTCGAACTGCCGATTCTGAGTGAGGTGGCGCGCATCATCCCTGTTGTCCTGGCTCTGTATCTGGTGGTCAAGGTGCAGGACATGATGCATCGAGATGCGTTCCCCCTGCTTCTCAATGGTGACCCGGAAGGATACCTGTTCCTGGTTGAAATGGTGTTCGGTGGCGTAGTGCCGATGATCCTGCTCTTCGTGCCCGCCGTTCGGCGGGACGCGAGTTGCCTGGTCTCGGCGGCGCTGCTGGTCGTTCTCGGATTCGTCCTGGGACGCCTCAATGTCAGCATCACAGGGATGCAGCGTGCCTTAGGAGGTGACTACTTCCCGGCGTGGTCTGAGCTGGCCGTAACGGGCATGCTGATCTGTTTTGGTTTCATCGGTTTCTCGATGGCCGTCCGCTACCTGAAGGTCTTTCCTGAAGTGGAGTCGGAGCCGGCACAGGTCCCGATGCGGCCATCGCCGCTGGCGCAGTGGCTGACGCGCGGCTCTGTCGGGGGACTGGCCATCGTCCTGCTGTATGGCCTGCTCGTGTTCCAACAGGGAGAAGCGGCAGCACAGACGCCGGTATCCATCGCCCCGGTCGTCTCGCGGTCATCGACACCCGAGCTGATTCTGCCGGATCTGGTCGTGTATGAGGCGCCCGACATGGGCCCCGTCGAGTTTTCCCATGACACACATGTCGAGGTCGCCGAGCCGAGTTGTCAGATCTGTCACGATGGCAATCTGCCACTGGTGCCCGACATCCTGGCACCGGCGCCGCGGATCCGCGGTGAGGATCGGCTCCACGAAATGTGCGGACGCTGTCACAACGGCGAGCACGCCTTCGCCGTCGAGGACGGATGTGAAGACTGCCATCTGGAGTGATGATGATGGCACAGGGATTGCGGCAATCACTTCGAAGGATCTTGAGTGAGGTGAGGGGACCCGGAGTGGGCCGCAAGTCCTGACCGCACACACTGGGAAGTGCGACGTCGAGGGCGCATCCGTGAGAGGGATGGGTCGTCGTCGTCGCACTCCTTGAGGAAAGAGAAGCGGGCGATGGATGGTGTGCGCAGGCGGGTTGCATGGTGATGAGCCTCAGTTCGCGCATCTTTGCCTTGATCGCCGCCGTCTCACTGGCCGGCCTCGGTGGGCTCGGGTGGCTGGAGACGCGCGCTCATACCGATCAACTCGAACAAGCGACCATCCGAGGCGGGATCCGACTGTCGGAAACGCTATCGCGTAGCACCCGTGTTGGGATGCTGCAGAATCGGAAGCAGGATGTGTACGGGGCGCTGCAAATGGTCGGTGATCAGGCCGGTATCGAGCGCATCCGTATCTACAACAAGGAAGGCACCGTCGTCTTCTCCACCGACTCGGTCGAGATCGGCCGTGTCGTGGACACGGGAGCAGAAGCCTGCACCCGCTGCCATGTGAACAGTGGTCAGCCGGTGATCCGACCGGCGGAAGAAGAGCTGACGCGCATCTTTCGCCTGGCCGAGGGCCACCGCGTCCTGGGGCTGATCACGCCGGTCTACAACGAATCCTCCTGCGCTGGCGTCGATTGCCATCCGGGTCCGGATCAGCAGAATATTCTCGGTGTCATCGACCTGCAGCTGTCCCTGGCCGGTGTCGATGCTTCTCTCTCAAAGGACAACGAGAGATTCCTGCTGTTGACGTATTCGCTCATGCTCATCGTAGCCGCTGTCTCCGGCTGGTTCGTCTGGCGCTGGGTGCATATACCGGTCAAGGCCCTCATCCATGGCACCGAACGATTGCGCGCCGGCCAACTCGACTACCGCATCAAGCTGACATCGAAGAACGAGATCGGCCAACTGGCCACCTCCTTCAACGACATGTCGCTGGATCTGTCGGTGGCCAATCGTCAGCTGACCGAATGGGCCCGCACGCTCGAAGATCGCGTCGAAGAGAAGACGGCCACCCTGCGCCAGGCGCAAGCCAAACTCATCCACAGTGAGAAGATGGCCTCTCTCGGCACGTTGTCCGCCGTCGTAGCACACGAGATCAACAATCCGCTCAGCGGCGTGCTGACCTATGCCCGGCTGGTGCGTCGGCACCTTGAACGAGATGAGCAGTATGACGATTCAGAGCAACTGCAGGAACATCTGCGAACGATCGAGCGGGAAACCACCCGGTGCGGTGCGATTGTGCGCAATCTGCTTGAATTCTCGCGTCAGGTACCGGTTTCGCCCCGTGAGGTGGATCTGCACGACATCCTCGAACGCACGTTGATGCTGATTCGTCACAAGCTCGAGTTACAGAAGATCCATCTCGACGTGAAGCGGTCCCCATCGTTGCCACCGGTGATTTGTGATGCTGAACAGATTCAGCAGGCACTGCTTGCGGTGCTGATGAATGCGACCGAAGCGATGCCGGATGGCGGGCATCTTCAGGTTGTCACCCGATCCTGCAGCGAATCTCAGCGCAATGGCTGGGTGGCCCTGCAGGTCGTGGATGATGGCTCCGGGATTCCGGGCGACGTCCTGCCGCGGATTTTCGAGCCATTCTTTACGACGAAGAATGATCTGCACGGTGTCGGCCTCGGCCTGTCGGTGGTGCATGGCATCATCGGCCGCCATGGTGGCGAGATCGACGTCGACTCGCGACCTGGCTGCACCAGCTTCACCCTCAACTTGCCGCGACACGGGCCGTTGGAGGACACTGAATTGAGCACGGAGGGACAACAATGGCTGACATGACATCGGCACGATTGCTAGTCGTCGATGACGAACAGGTGGTTCGCGAATCACTGCGTGACTGGTTCGCCGAGGACGGCTATCAGGTCGAGACGGCGACCTGCGGTCGCGAGGCGCTGGAAAAGATGGAGGCGCAGCCGCCGGATGTGGTCCTGCTCGACATCAAGATGCCGGGGATGGACGGTCTGACGGTGCAGAACAAGGCCCGTGAACTGGCGCCGGATGCGGCGATCATCATGATCACCGCCTATGCCACCGTCGATACGGCTGTGCAGGCGCTCAAGGACGGTGCCCAGGATTACGTGACCAAACCGATCGATCCCGACGACCTGGCACACACCGTGACTCGCACGCTCGAACGGCGGACCCTGCAACGTGAGAACGCGCGTCTGAAGAAACGGATCGAAGAGATCGCCGAAGGCGACATGCCAGAGATCCTCGGCGATGATCCGGCCATGGCCGAGATCCGTCGCCTGATCGCGACGGTGGCTGACACGGACGCGACCGTTCTGGTCCAGGGAGAAAGCGGCACGGGCAAGGAATTGGTCGCTCGCGCCATCCACCGGGCCAGTCCCAGGCGTCATATGCCACTGGTGACCGTCAACTGTGCAGGGTTACCGGAAGGCCTGGTCGAATCCGAGTTGTTCGGCCACGAGAAAGGCGCCTTCACCGGTGCCACATATCAGCGCAAGGGAAGGCTTGAACTGGCTGATGGAGGAACGCTGTTCTTCGACGAGATCGGCGATATCTCGCCCAAGACGCAGATCGATCTGCTGCGTGTGCTGGAGGAAAAGACGGTGTCCAGGGTGGGCGGTAATCGCATCCTGCCCGTCGATTTTCGCGTTGTGGCTGCAACCCACCGCGACCTGGACCGAGCCGTCCAGGATGGCAGCTTCCGCCAGGATCTCTACTACCGATTCAATGTGTTCAACATTCAGTTGCCGCCCCTGCGGGATCGCCGTAATGATATCCCCATGCTGGCGGCGCACTTTCTCGAAGCCTCGGCTCGAAAGATGGGGCGGTCTGCCGTCGACTTCACCGCCGACGCCATGGCATCTCTACAAGGGCATGACTGGCCTGGCAATGTGCGTGAACTGGAGAATACAGTGGAGCGGGCGGTTGTGCTTCAGCAGGGCGCTCACATCGGTGCTGATGATCTGCCGCTGCCAACAGCAGGGACAGGTGCCATCGCCAGGACCACTATTTCACCCTCCCTGGCAGAGGTCGAACACACGCACATCGAGCGGATCCTGCGTGAAACCAAGGGCAACATCAGTCAGGCGGCCCGCGTACTGGGGATCGATCGTGTGACGCTGTATAACAAGATCCGCAAGTACGACATTCAGCGTCCTGCGTCGAAGTAATGGAGAAGGTCGCACTCGTCGCCGTCGGTGATGGGGCCGCTCGCTGGCTGGACTCGGTTTCCGATCTGCTCGGTCATCATCTGGGGTGTTCCACTCACGTTCTGCCCACGAGCCTGGATGTTGCGCCCTTCCACGATCGGGCCCGGGACCAGTATCTGGCGGCGCCCATGCTGGCAGCGCTGGAAGAGATGCGCCCCCTCGAGATGTCTCGGGTGCTGGGTGTGACCATGGCCGATCTGTTCAGTCCCGTCCTCACCTACGTATTCGGTGAGGCCCATCTGGAGGGGACGGCGGCGGTGATCTCCGTCCACCGCCTGCATCCACAAGCCTATGGCATCGTCGGCAATGGAGCCGTGGCTTCCGATCGGGTTCTGAAGGAGGCGATCCACGAGATCGGCCACACGTATGGGCTCATCCACTGCCAGGATTTCTCCTGTGTCATGCGAGCGTCCCGGGTGGCCGAAGAGGTCGATCTCAAGGCGCATGGATTCTGCCCTGCCTGTGCCGATGGGCTGCTGAAGCGGGGTCTGGAACCCTCCAGACGTCGTCCGTAAGCCTGCGACAGCCGCGTCCCGCTGGGACGTGCAGGTTGAGCGTGACCGGTCCCGGTTCAACCCCTCTCGAACAAGCGTTACCCCGAGGGAAGGCGGCGTAGATCGTGGCACGTCTCTTGCCTCTTTGTACTCGAGGCGTCCCGGTGAGGACGGCTGAGGGTGTGGGGGTGAGGAGAGGGGAAAGACAGATGCGGCCACCGGCCGGTCTAGCGAATCCCCTGGTCACGAAGCGGGGATGGATGCCACCTACTGATCGCGACGTACTGGTTCTCGGTGTAGGCAATGCCGATCACGGGGATGAAGGGATTGGCTGTGGGGTCGTGCGCCGTCTGGCGGTGCAGGAGATTCCCGGAGTCGTTACGCGGTGCCAGGGCCGGGATGAAACGAATCTGGTCGAGCTGTGGGAGGGCTACGAGGTCGTCTATCTCATCGATGCCATGCGCGCGGGGTCTGCGCCGGGTACCATTCTGCGATTCGATGGGCACACGGCCTTGATCCCCGAAGGCTTCGGGATGGAGTCGGCACACACTTTCCATCTGCGGCGGGCGATCGAGTTGTCCAGAGCGCTCGGATCGCTACCCGACCAGCTGACCCTCTTCGGGGTCGAGGTCGCTCAGCGGGCGGCCGGTGGTGGACTATCTCACCCCGTCGAGTCCGCTGCTGATCGGCTTGCCCAGCGGATCGCTGCCGAGATCAAGCGACATCAGGCGCAGGCAACACCAGCTGAAGACTGACAGCCCCCATAGGACCCGTGTTGGCTCTGCCAGTGTAGGAATCCGCGACACCGATAGAGACACGCCTTTCATCATGAGTCACGGGTGTCCCACTGCTGTCATCTTCCTGACCGTCGAGTGGTCGTACGCACCCCGTTCACCCGCTAAAGGCGGGCGAACTCGATCTCACAACCACGCTGGCCGAACACTGCGACCCCGATCTGGCTTGCCATTGTCGAGTTTTGCGGCGGGCCCAGGGGACGTACAGCTCCCAGTGGGGCGGACATGTCACAACTCATATCTGTCGTTCAGTCGCTGACCCCATGGATCTCATGCTGTGCGTGTATCTGTTCGACGGAACGTAAGAAGTTGTAAATGTGTGAGATGGGGGCGGAAATCCAATTGGCGATGAGGCTCAGATCATCTTAGCACAACTTTTGCTCTCACGATGAGCGGAGTACGGAAGAAGCAACCGTCTCAAGACATGAACAAGAAGTGTGTAGTGCTCAGCTCCTTCAGGTCGACCGGCCTCCAGGACGGGGCAAGCCAGGCCCCAGGGCAAGGGTAAGGGTTAAGGGAACGAAGTTTATGCAGTTGTTGAGCGAACATTGGAGTTCCCCCGGTTTGGTGGACATCCCGATACTTGGGTAAGGAGGATGTCCCATGCCGAAGACACACACGCCGTATCCGCCGGAGTTCCGGCGGCAGATGGTCGACTTGGTCCGGTCCGGTCGCTCACCGGATGAGT
>JABHDC010000062.1 GCA_018673255.1 Gemmatimonadota bacterium | reverse complement strand
GTTGTGGTCAAGTATGGTGGCAGCACGATGAAGGGTGAGGGGCACGATACGGTACTCAAAGATCTCGTATTCATGGAGTCGGTTGGCATCAATCCGGTGATCGTCCATGGTGGCGGGCCGGCCATCGATCGGCAACTCAAGGCACGCAAGATCGAGACGCAGCGGGTCAATGGTCTGCGGATCACCGATCACGAGACGATGCAAGGCGTGGAGGAGACGCTCTTCGGTGAGGTGAATGCCGAAATTGTCGAGGCCGTGCGTGAACTGGGTGGGCGGCCCGTGGGTGTGTCAGGCCGAGATACGGGAATCCTCGAGGTCAGCAAACACATGGCTGATACGCCGGATGGACCTGTCGATATCGGCTACGTGGGAGATGTCGAGAATGTCGACGCTCAACCCCTGATCGATCTGCTTCAGGCCGAATCCATCCCCGTTGTGGCCCCGATCGGGCGGGGCCCCGGTGGTGAAGCCTACAATGTGAATGCCGATACGGCGGCAGGTGAAATCGCCGCCGCACTGCACGCGGAGAAGCTCGTTTTCCTCACGGACGTGACCGGCATCATGGAGCGCCCAGGCGAGGAAGAGAGCCTGTTGTCGACACTGCACGTACGCGACGTGGAGGAACTGATCGAGGGCGGTGTCGTCGATGGAGGTATGATACCCAAGACGCGCGCCGGCGTTCACGCCGTTCGTGCCGGCGTCCACAAGACCCATATCATCGATGGCCGCATCCCGCATTCGATGCTGCTGGAATTTTTCACCGACGAAGGCGTTGGTACGCAAATCGTGCAATAGCGCACCGTGCACCAAGCTTGCACCAGAGGATGACACCGTGATGAAGACCGACAAGATCATAGAACTCGAGAGCCAGTATATCCTGCAGACGTATGGTCGGCCTGAGTTCGTGCTCGAGCGCGGCAATGGCGTGTATCTATTCGACTTGGAAGGCAATCGTTATCTCGACTTCGTCAGTGGGCTGGCTGTCAATGCCTTCGGCTATGGCGACTACGACGTTCTCAAGGCCATCGAGGAGCAGGCCGGGCAACTGATGCACGTGTCGAATCTCTATCACACGTTGCCATCCACACGCCTGGCACGGACACTCGTGGAGAGTTGTTTCGCAGACCGCGTCTTCTTCTGCAACAGCGGCACGGAGTCGTGGGAGGCGGCACTGAAATTTGCCCGCAAGTGGGGGAACACCGTTGCCGGCGGCAAGTATCGCTTCATCTCCATGGAAAACTCCTTCCACGGGCGCACGCTCGGTTCGATCTCCACGACGGGACAGCCCAAGTATCACCAGGGATTTGAGCCGCTGTTGCCCGGCGTCGACTTCGCCAAGTTCAATGACCTGGCTTCGGTTGAGGCCCTGGTCACCGACGAGACGTGCGCCATCCTTGTCGAGCCGATTCAGGCCGAAGGCGGCATTCATGTCGCCACCGATGAGTTTCTCCAGGGATTGCGCCAGCTCTGTGACGACAAGGGGATGCTGCTGGTCTTCGATGAGATCCAGGTCGGGATGGGCCGCACAGGGTCTCTTTGGTCCTACCAGCAGTTCGGTGTCGAGCCGGATATCATGACTCTCGCCAAGGCACTGGGCGGCGGTCTGCCGATCGGGGCGACGCTCATGCGTCAGCATGTGGCCGACGCGATCCAGCCCGGCGATCATGCGGCCACCTTCGGCGCCAATCCCGTCGTCGCCAATGTGGCGCTCACGGTCATGGCGAAGCTGCAGGCCGATGGATTCCTTGAGGGTCTGCAGGCCAAGGGTGACCATCTCAGGGCACGGCTCGACAAGCTGCAGCAACGCTGGCCCGAGCAGATTTCCGAGATTCGCGGACGGGGGCTCATTCAGGGCGCCGTCGTGACGGATCGGCCACCGGCCGAGTATCTGGCCGCCTTCAGGGAGCGGGATATTCTGGTCGCGCCCTGTGGCACAGACGTGGTACGCTTCCTGCCGCCCCTGGTGATCGAGAAGGATCAGATCGACGAAGTGGTCGACGTCTTCGACGAGATCCTGCGGCAGAGCTAGGCCTGAGCGTCTCATGTCGACGTCTGACAAACCGTGGGGTGGCCGCTTTGGCACGGCCACCGCGCAACTCATGGAGCGTTTCAATGCCTCCATTGGCTTCGATCGCAGGCTGATGGAAGTCGACATCGCCGGCAGTTGCGTCTACGCCAGAGCCCTGGCGAGAGCCGGATTGCTGACCGAGCAGGAGAGTGCCCGGATCATCGATGGTCTGGGGCAGGTCCAGCATGAGATGAGCGATCCTGCCTACGATTTCGCCGATCGCCTCGAAGACATCCATATGGCTGTCGAGACGCGGCTGACTGAACTGGTCGGCCCCGTGGGGGGGAAACTCCATACGGGGCGCAGCCGGAACGACCAGGTCAATCTCGACGAGCGGTTGTATCTGAAGGCCGCGATTGCATCGATCGCGGCCAGAATCCGCACGCTGCAACGGGTGCTCGTCGACTTCGCGACCCACCACACCGAGACGATCCTGCCCGGGTATACACACCTGCAGCAGGCGCAGCCAATTCTGCTGGCGCACTATGCACTGTCGTTATTCTGGGCCCTGGAACGGGACGCGGGCAGACTGGCCGACACCGCCGCGCGTGCCGATGCGATGCCCCTGGGATCCGGGGCACTGGCAGGATCTGCCTTCCCGTTGGATCGGGACTTCATGGCCCGGGAACTGGGGTTCAGTCGCGTGACGCCGAACAGCCTGGATGCCGTCAGTGACCGCGACTACTTCATCGAAGCCCTCGGGGCGTTGTCGATGACGATGATTCACCTGAGTCGTTACTGCGAGGATCTGATTCTCTGGTCGTCGGCCGAATTTGGCTTCGTCGAACTCGACGATGCCTACAGTACCGGCTCAAGTATGATGCCGCAGAAAAAGAACCCTGATTCACTGGAGTTGGTACGGGGCAAGAGTGGTCGGGTCGTAGGCGGGTTGGTGTCGTTGCTGATGGCGATGAAGGGACTTGGGCTGACCTATGGCAAGGATCTGCAGGAAGACAAGGAACCGGTCTTTGATGCGTTCGATACGGTCACCGACTGCCTCGAGGTCTTCACTGCCGCATGGGCAACGATGACAGTCCATGGCCAGCGGATGGAGGAGGCAATCGATGCTGGGGCCCTGGCGACGGATCTGGCAGACTACCTGGTCGACAGGGGGGTACCCTTCCGCGAAGCGCACCATGTGATCGGTGACCTCGTACGCGCAACGATCGCCTCGGGAGGCACTCTGACGGGGCTGAGCCACGCTGATCTGCATGCCCACGATGAGCGTTTTGGCCCCGATGCGGTGGACTGTCTGAACCTGCGGGCCAGCCTCGAGCGCCGCAATCTGCCCGGTGGAACCGGACCGGCGTCCGTGGCGGTACAACTCGAGCAGGCCGCGGCGATCCTGGTTGCTGTCGAGGCGATGCCGGCTGCCGCCGAGGCAATGCCGGCTGCGGCCGAGGCAAGGCAGGACGCCACCGGTGGGGGCAGCGATGAGTAACATGAATGACGTGCGTGTCATCGGGGCGAGGCTCTACTTTCTGCCGGTGGAGACGCGGGTGCCTCTCAAATTCGGCCCCGAGGTCACGACCTATGTCACCGTCGCCCGGGTCGGCCTGCGTGTCGTTGGCAGCGACGGCCGCCAGGCCGAAGGGTGGGGCGAGACACCACTGAGTGTGCAGTGGGTGTGGCCCTCTCAAGAGGCCTACGAAGTGCGTCACGAGGCCCTCAAGGGCTTCTGTCTCGAACTGACATCTGCCTGGGCGGATTTCGATGTCAGCGGACATGCTCTTGAGATCGGGCACGCCTTCCTGCAGCGCCTACCCGCGCTCATGGATAACTACAACCAGTCACAGGCCCACCCGATGCCGCATCTGGCCGCGCTGGTGTGCAATTCGCCCTTCGATGTCGCTCTGCACGATGCGTATGGGCAGTTGTGTGGTAAACCCATCTATGACACGTACGACGCCGATCACCTGAATGCCGATCTCTCCCACTATCTGGAGCCGGCTGGCGAGGCGGATTTCCGTGGGCGTTATCCATCCGACTATCTGGTGGAACCCACCGGGCAGTATCTGCCGGCCTGGCATCTGGTGGGTGGTCTGGATCCCCTCACGGCCGATGAACTGACGGGCGATGAGCCGGATGACGGATATCCCGTCCTGCTGGGTGACTGGATCGAGCGGGATGGACTCAATTGCCTCAAGGTCAAACTCCGAGGCGATGACGCAACGTGGGATTACGAGCGCCTCGTCGGTGTCGGCAACATCGCGATCCAGTGTGGCGCCGACTGGCTCACGACGGACTTCAACTGCACCGTCACGGAGCCGTCGTACGTCAATGAGATCCTCGATCACCTCGTGCGTGATGAGCCACGGATCTACGGGATGATCCTCTACGTGGAACAGCCCTTTCCCTACGATCTGGAAGCACACCGCATCGATGTGCACAGTGTCTCGGCACGCAAGCCACTCTACATGGATGAATCTGCCCACGACTGGCAACTGATCCGCCTCGGGCGATCACTGGGGTGGAACGGGGTCGCGCTCAAGACCTGCAAGACCCAGACGGGTGCGATCCTGAGTCTGTGCTGGGCGAAAGCCCACGGCATGGGCCTGATGGTTCAGGATCTGACCAATCCCATGCTGGCGCAGATTCCGCACGTGCAACTGGCCGCTCACGCAGGCACGATCATGGGCGTCGAGACGAACAGCATGCAATTCTATCCCGAGGCATCCAAGGCGGAAGCCGCGATCCATCCCGGTCTCTATGGGCGTCGTGAGGGTGGCCTCGATCTGAGCAGTATCCGGGGGGCGGGTTTCGGCTACCGCCTCGATGAAATCGAGCGTCAATTGCCTGACCCGGTGGCACGTGCCGGGCAGGACGGCTAGGAGCATAGGGGATCACGATGGCTATCGCAGTGGCAGTTCGGGATGTGGCCTTCCATATGCGCAACGTGCGCACGCGCATGCCATTTCGTTATGGCGTCGCGACGCTGACTTCGGTACCGATTCTGCACGTGACGCTCACAGCTGAACTTGCTGCCGGTGGCATCGCCACGGGTTACGCTGCGGACATCCTCCCGCCGAAATGGTTCGACAAAGATCCTGCCAAAGACTACGCGGACAATGTCGACGATCTTCTGTTTGTTGCGCGTGCCGCCGCAGAAGCTCTGTGCGAGACCGGTCAGCAGCCTGGTAGTGTGTTTGCCCTGTGGCGACAGGTCTACGACGCAACACTGGCAGCCGGCGACGGTCGAGGACTGAACCATCTGACGGCCTCCCATGGATGCACACTGATGGAGCGGGCACTCATCGATGCCGTTGGTCGTGGCACACAGCGCAGCTACCATCAACTGTTGAGAGCCGCTGAGAATCCCCTCGGGATCGATTTGAGTCAGATCCAGCCATCGCTGGCTGGGATCGACGTGGCGGACGTGGTCGCGGCCACGCCTTCGGCATCGATCGCCGTGCGCCATACGGTGGGCCTGACAGATCCCATCGAGGATGCTGATATCCCAGCCGAAGATGTCCTGAATGACACGCTGCCCCAGTCACTGCAAGCCTACATCCGGGCCCAGGGACTGACCCACTTCAAGGTGAAGATCCAGGGGGATGCCGATCATGACCTGGAGCGGCTGCGGCAGATCGCAGCCCTTGTGGATCAGGATGTCGAAGGGGCTGTGATCTCTCTGGACGGCAACGAGCAATACACCGATCTGTCGACCTTCGAGTCACTGTTGGGTCGTGTTGAAAGTGAATTGCCGTCGTTCTATGAAGCTATCACCTATATCGAGCAGCCCCTCGAACGTTCAGTCGCTCTAGACCCTTCACAAGGCGACAGCATCCGAGGCATCAGCGAGAAGAAGGCGATGGTCGTCGACGAATCCGACGGGGATCTGGATACATTCCGCCAGGCCATTGATCTGGGATACCGCGGCGTGTCGACGAAGAACTGCAAGGGTGTGCTCAAAGCCCTGGCCAACACGGCCCTGGCGCAGCAGCGCAGTCGCGATGGGGCAACGCTCTTTCTGACGGCAGAAGACTTGATGAATCTGCCCGTCGTCCCACTGCAACAGGATCTCACACACATTGCCGCTCTGGGTCTTGATCATGCCGAGCGTAATGGTCACCACTACGTGCGGGGACTCGATCACCTGACACCGTCCGAGTGCGAGGCCTGTCTGAGCGAACACGGTGATCTCTACACGCGAAACACGACGGGCATGAGCCACCTTGCCGTGTGCAACGGTCGAATCGATGTCACCGGTCTGCAGGTGCCGGGGCTCGGGATCGGTACCGACACGGTTGATACAACCAGCATGATTCCACTGGCCGATTGGCGCTTCGACAGCCTGTAGAATCTCTTGGCCGATCAATAGAACCCTCTGGTCGGTCATAGAACTCTTCGGCCCAAACTTGAAGCATACGAGCGCTGGTGCATCCCTCCCGCTCGACGCCTCTACATCCCGCATCACTCAAGCCGCAGGGACCCCGCATGACAGATCAGAACCACACAGAAACCGTCGAACGCCTGCGGCGGATGATTCGCATCGACACGGTGAATCCTCCCGGCAATGAGAAGCCTCTCACCCAGATGCTTGCCGCTGAGCTGCGTGATGCAGGTGTACCCGGTGTGGAGGTCATCGAGTCGCAGCCCGGTCGAGCCAGCCTCGCCGTGCGTGTGCGCGGCGATGGGTCACAGCGTCCCCTGCTGCTGATGTCACATCTGGACGTGGTCCCCGTGGAAGCGGAGCACTGGCAGCATCCGCCATTTGGCGGAGATCTCGTCGACGGATTTGTCTACGGCCGTGGAGCCATCGACTCCAAACTGACGGCAGCCGTGCATCTGCAGGTGCTGTTGATGCTCCACCGTGCGGGGGTGACGCTGACGAGAGACCTGGTCCTCATCGCAGCGGCAGACGAGGAATTTGGGGGACACCACGGGATGGAATACCTGGCGCGCGAACGCCCGGATCTCTTCGATGCCGAATTCGGTCTGAACGAAGCGGGTGGATTTGCCGTCCTCGTGGATGGCCAACCTGTCTATACGTGTCAGGCGGCCGAGAAGGGCGGGGCGGACTTCGATGTCATCGTTGGTGGGCGCCCCGGACACAGTTCGGTGCCCCACCAGAGCAATCCCATCGTCCATCTCGCACCGGTGCTTGCCGGTCTTGGGGGGAAACTCCCCCATCGTGTGATTCCGGCCGTGGGCGCCTTCTTCGAGCGTGCAGCACAGGCGGCTCGGCCTGAGGTAGCCGAACATCTGAGAGCCCTGCTGGATCCGACTCGTTGCGACGAGGCCCTGTCGCTGCTGCCGGTTGCCGAGCCGGTACGATTCATGTTCGATGCCATGCTGCGCAATACCTGCACGCCCACCATGCTGGAGGCAGGTGTGAAACGGAATGTCATTCCGTCCAGCGCCGCGGCGTGTCTGAGCGGCCGGCCCCTGCCAGGTGTCTCGGCGCAGGAGATGAGAATCGAGATCGAGGCGCTGCTCGCCGACCCCGGGGCTGCATCGGCGCGGTTGGAACTGGGGAATTTTCGCGCTGGTGTGTCATTCGATCACGCCGCGCCACTGTTGGGTGTCCTCGAGAGGGCCCTGCAACGTCATGAGGCTGGTGCCTGCCTGGCGCCCTACATGCAGACAGGGGGCACGGATGCGCGCTTCCTGGCAGACCTTGATCTGACGGTCTATGGCTTCGTGCCCATGCGACACGAAGAGGGCGTAGGGACCTTTTTCGAGTTGTGCCATGGCCACGACGAATGTGTTTCTGCAGCCAACGTGGGTTTCGCCCTGGACGTGATCCACGACGCGGTAGCCGACCTCAATGGACTCCCTGTGACAGCCTGCTAGGCCATCAGGATGGCTCCAGGAGACCGGCCTCAACCAGGGCTTGCCGCAGATCCTCCTGGGACCAGACCTCGATCCCCAACTCCTGTGCCTTGGTCAGCTTGGATCCGGCCTTGTCACCGGCCACGACGAGATCTGTCTTGCTGCTGACACTGGAGGCGACCTTGGCGCCCAGTTGTTCCAGCAGATCCCGCGCCTGATCCCGCGACAGCACCTCGAGCGAGCCGGTGAGCACGATCGTCTTGCCTGACATCCGGTTCGGTCGATCGGGCGCCTCGGACGCCACGTCCGCTTCCAACTGCAGACCTGCTTCTCGGAGTTTCGCCATCAGAGACTGGGCTGCCTCGGCGTGGAAGAATTCGTTGACCGAGGCGGCGATGGTGGGTCCGATCTCGTCGACTGCCTCGAGTTCCTCAGCTGTCGCGGCAGTCAGTCTCTCCAGCGAGGGGAAGTGGCGCGCCAGTGTGCGGGCTACGGTAGAGCCCACATGTAGAATCCCGACGGCGAATAACACGCGGTCGAAGGGGCGGCCACGACTCTCGGCAAGGGCCTCGACGAGATTTGCCGCTGACTTATCACCCAGGCGATCGAGTGCGGTCAGGGTCGATGCGTCGAGATCGTAGAGGTCGCCCACGTCCTTCACCAGGGCACTGTCGACAAGTTGCTCAACCACGGCGGTGCCTAGCCCCTCAATGTCCATCGCATTGCGCGCACAGAAGTGCTCGATGCGGCGCTTCAGTTGTCCCACACAGGCCGGGTTGAGGCAGCGCACGGCAATCTCGCCTTCGGCGCGCACCGTCTTTTCATCACAAGCTGGACAGTGATCAGGAAAGAGGAATCGAACAGCCTCGGCGGGGCGCTCAGCTGCAACAACGCCGACGACCTTGGGGATGACATCTCCCCCTTTTTCAAGGATGACCAGATCGCCGATCCGGACATCTTTCCGCTCGATTTCATCGGCATTGTGGAGTGTGGCCCTCTGCACGGTGCTGCCGGCGACGAAGACCGGTTCCAGCACGGCGACGGGGGCGATGATGCCGGTGCGCCCGACCTGCAGGCGGATATCGAGTAATCGGGCCTGAGCCTGTTCGGCATCAAACTTGTAGGCCATGGCACTGCGAGGACTCTTGGAGGTGAATCCCAGGCGCTGTTGTTGGTCCAGATCGTTGACCTTGAGTACGACGCCATCGATCTCGTAGCCTAGATCGGGACGCGCCAGCCCAAAGCGGTCGTAGAAAGAGAACACCTCCTCCAGGCTGGTACACAGTTGCGTCTCCCGATTCACGGGCAGCCCGAGGGCGCGCAGCCTCTGAAGTCGGTCGAAGTGGGTATCGGGCACGTCACCGGCAGATCGGGTCACTTCGGTCTCAGATCCACCATCGAACCAGTAGGCGAAGAAGTGCAGTGGGCGGCGGGCGACCGCCTTCGGATCTTGTTGTTTGAGGGTGCCCGCCGTGGAGTTGCGCGGATTGGCAAAAGGTGGCAGGCCCTGTTCCTGCTGGCGCTCGTTCAGCGCGGCGAAGTCCTTTCCCGTCATATAGACTTCACCACGTACTTCGCAGGAGACCCCATCCTGCCGGAGCCGCAGCGGGATGCTGCGGATGGTTCGGGCATTGGCCGTGACTTCATCGCCGGCGATGCCATTGCCACGCGTCACGGCCCGCACGAGTCGACTGTCTTCGTAGACCAGGCTCAGGGCGACGCCATCAATCTTCAGTTCCGTGACGTAGCTGATCTCCTCCTCTGGCAAGGCACCACGGACTCGACCGTCAAAGGCCTCCACGTCCTGGCGCGAGTAGCTGTTGTCGAGACTCAGCATCGGTGTGACATGCTCAACCGTGGGGAACTCGGAACTGGGCTGACCCCCGACCCGCTGGGATGGGGACTCGGGCAGACGCAAGTCGGGGTATTGTTCCTCCAGATCGATGAGGATCTCGAGAAGTTGATCGTATTCGCGGTCCGATATCTGCGGATCAGCCAGGACGTGGTAGCGGTAGTTGTGCTCCTCGAGTTGTTCTGCCAGTTCGAGGATGCGGCGTTCGGCCTGGTCTCGTGTCAATTGAGCCTGGTCTCGTGTCCCTTGTGTGGGTGTCGTTCCATCGGGTGTCGTCTCATCTGTTGTCATGGAGGCGAATCTGTCCGGCCAGCCGGGCCCTGTCAATCGGTGAAATCACACATGGCTCAAGGGTAGAGAAGGGACTATATTCCCCAATCTGCATATAGTGCCCTGTTAAGGAGTAATCCCTGTATTCGGGCGCCGATCCATCCTGGCTCACCGCGTTGCGCTCCCTCGCTGGGTCCACTGACCCACATCGGTCGCGCGCCTTGTGAGCCAGGCGCCGGAGATCCTGCGGATCTCATACGCCCGAATGTCACAAGGCTGACTCCTTAACAGGGCACTCGCGCCCTCCAAACACGTCCACCCTGCGAATATATGTCTCAACTGGGCCTCTATCTCGAGCTGACCAAGCCGCGGATCATCACCATGATTCTGGTGACGACAGCCCTTGGATTCTTTCTTGGCTCGCCCGGCGAGTTGTCGCTCTGGCGGATGCTGTGGACGCTGGTGGGGACCGCCCTTGCAGCAGGTGGTGCGGGCACGCTCAATCACTATCTCGAGCGTGACGTCGATGCGATGATGCGTCGAACCCAGACACGACCTCTGCCAACAGGGGGTCTGCGCGCCGGTCCAACCCTGTCTTTCGGCTTCGGACTGATCATCGTGGGGCAGGTCGTACTTGTCGTCGGCACGAATCTTCTCACAGCCTGGCTGGCCTTGCTGACGGCCTTCCTCTACGTCGTCATCTACACTCCCATGAAGCGCATGACGTGGCTCAATACGTCCATGGGCGCCATTCCCGGGGCGTTGCCGCCGGTCGGTGGCTGGACTGCCGCTTCAGGTGAGCTCGAGTGGGGTGCCTGGGCTCTGTTTGCCATCCTCTTCACATGGCAACACCCGCATTTCTTCGCCATCGCCTGGCTCTTCCGTGATGACTATCGCAGTGCCGGTTTCCAGATGCTCCCGTGTGTTGAAGAAGAGGGGTACCCGCGCACGTGTCGGCAGATCATCGGCTTCTCGATCCTGCTGCTGGTCGCGTCCATGCTGCCGGCGTATCTGGGGATCTCCGGTATCGTCTATACGGTCGGCGCGATCCTGCTTGGCCTGGGGATGCTGGCTGCCAGCGTATCACTTGTCCGCGTCCGTGATCAATACCAGGCACGGCGCCTGCTACGCGCGTCCGTCATCTATCTACCCCTGTTATTCCTGCTGACCGTCATCGACGTGAGTCTATAGTGCCCCGCGTGAGGAATGATCCTTATTCCATCATGCTGATTCCTTAACAGGGCACTCTCCGCACCCATCTGCTGTTCAGCCTGCTTCCACCCAACGCCGCGCCTCTTCGAGGTCCTCGGCGGTATTGATGTTGGTCAGCAGTCGATCACTCTCGTCAAATCGATCCCAGACCATTCGCGGCAGGACTTCGGCATCCTCCAGATCGTGAAGGAAGTCGTGGGCCCGCAGTCTTCCCTGCGCGACCCGATCCTGCAATGATGGGTCGCATCGGCGGTCGTACACCGCGCACAGAGGGTGGAGACGATCACCATCGGCTGGAACCACGGCCGATGCATCTGTCGCCTGCGCCATCAGCCACTCCAGAAATTGCGTGGTGAGAAAAGGGAGATCGCATGCCAGCAACAGAACTCGCTGGCAGGAGGTCTGTGTCATTGCCGTGGCCAACCCGCCGAGTGGTCCCGCATCAGGCCACTGATCGACCAGCTGTGGCACACGGGTCTGTTGCAGATGCACCTGAAGGTCGGGGGCGGGATCAGCTGCTCGGATCAGCCAGATGGGTAGCTGAAGTGGTGTGCTCGCATCCAGGACGCGCTGCAGCAGTGAATGATCACCGACCTGGAGGCAGGCCTTCGGTGGGCCATCCATGCGTCGACTGCGCCCACCGGCCAGGATCGCGATGCCACAGGCAGATGAGTAGCTCATGTCACACGGGCTACACGCTGCTGAGCCAACGGCAGGGCAGATCGCACGGGTTCAGCGACCGTCCACACTTCGATTGTTGATGAGGGCCGCCGCATACCCGGCACCGTAGCCGTTGTCGATATTGCAGGTCAGCACCCCTGATGCGCAGGAATTAAGCATCGTGAGCAGGGCAGCCAGACCGCCGAAACTTGCTCCATATCCGACACTGGTTGGAACGGCGACGACTGGTGCATCGACGAGGCCGCCCACGACTGAGGCCAGAGCGCCCTCCATACCGGCAACGACGACGATCGCTCTGGCTTCGCCCAGACGTTCACGGTAGGCCAGCAGTCGATGGATGCCGGCGACGCCAACGTCGAAGATCCCTTCTGTGCGGGCACCCATCGTCCTCGAGGTGACAATGGCTTCCTGTGCCACGGGCAGATCGGAGGTGCCGGCACTGACGACGAGAACCAGTCCGCGCCCGCCGGACTGGTGATCTGGCTCCTGATCGGCGCGTTCGGCAGCCTGATCGGATACTGGTCGAATGACGACGGTTCGGGCTACTTCGTCATGATCGGCCTCGGGGAATCGCGCCAACACCGCTGCCGCTGTATCGGCCTCGACGCGCGTCGCCAGTACGATCGATTCGGCTGCGGCGAGACGTTCGGCGATCGCTACAACCTGCCCTGGCGTCTTACCCTGGCAGAAGATCGTCTCAGGATATCCCGTTCTGATGGCCCGGTGGTGATCGACGTGAGCAAAACCCAGATCTTCAAATGGCAGGGATCGCAACTGTGCCAGCGCATCGTCTGGCGCCAGGTCACCGGCAGAAACGGCCTGGAGCAGGTCGGCGAGTCGATTCGTATCCATCACATTCGATTCGTTTGAGGAATTCCTAATCTGCGCACGGGGGAACTCTCACGCCATCTCAGGGGGCAATCGTTTCCCAAATCCGCTCCCGAACCCAGAGAGGTGAATTTATCTAAGTGTATTAAAAACAGACAAATGGATCCATGGCGCTCTTCCGGCACAAGCGTTGCTATCCTTGTGAGGACAACTCACGGGCACATCGTCTCAACCACCGCTGGAGGTCCCAAACGTCATGGGTGTGGAGTCCATATTCCTTGCTGCGCTGCTTCTCGCCATCCCCATCTCTGCCCGCTACGTGACCGCCTTCGGAATGCGGTCGCTGCAGGACCAACTGCGTGAGCGCGAGAGAGCGGTCGAGATCATGCTCGCCCACCTGAAGGGACTGCGGCACGAGGAGTTGATCACTCGCCGAGCAACGCATCAGGTGACCGAGCAACGTCGGTGGGCGGGGACTCGCAGGCAGATCATGGCGACAGAACTGGAGCGCGTCCGTCAACCCGTGCAGGTCTCTATCGCTGTTGAGCCCGAATTCGAGCCCGAGACCCCGCCGGAGTGGACACCAGAGGGTCTGCGCCCGTCGGTGGAGACGCATCTGTCAGATCGCGTCTCAGCGACAGCAGCGGAAGCCAAAGCTTGACTGACCGTAGCCGGCAAAGTTCGATTCGCTGAGAAGAGAATCCACGACCGCCGGGTCACCCAGATCCAGATCGGCTGCCGGCGGTAGCGCCGGCATTTGCCGAAACGAGTTACAGGGCGCTGAGAATGCGCCGCTCTGCTGGAAGCCGCCGACGCGCTGGCCCAGTGTGTCGCCAATCGTCTCGACGTCCATCACCCATTCGAAGGCATTTCCCGTCAGGTCGTAGACCCCGGTCTCGGGGCTGGTACAATTCGGGAAGCTCCCGGATGGGCCGACTGCGGAAAAATCCGGACTCTCTCCGGCAATGTCAGATCCTTCCGTATTGCAGAATCGCAAGCCGAAGGCAGCCGGTAGGGTCGCCGGATCATCAGACGACGAATACTCCAGAATCTGCGGACCCTGGCAGGCATTGAGCCACTCGGCAGAAGAGCATAGCCGCATGCCACGTGCCGCACACAGCGAGTTTGCCTCGAACCAGCTGGCCGCATGCCGTGGGAGTTCGCCCCGCTGATTGGGGTACTCGTACACATCCATCTCATAACTCACTTCGCCACCGTCATCGACAGGCCGCTGGAGAGTGACCGTCCCGGTTTCCGGCATTTCGGACGCCTCGATGGCGATGAGGATCTCCTGGAACAAAGTATCGGCCTCGTCTGTGAGAGAGAGCAGGAGACGAAGATCGGTGGGCACCAATGACGCGATGGTTGCCTGAGATCGACCGGTCTCAGGTTGCCTCACGTCCAGAGTCACTCGCTCGCCCTCCAGGATCTCCCAGTTGAATGTGAGCCTGTCTCCATCTTCATCACTTCCGGTTGCCTCCAGCACGAGCTGCGATTCGCGGAAGGAGATGGCCGTGTCGGCCGGCGCGATCAGAGATGGGCGCCGTTGGATGACTTCGACGGCAAAGCTCTCGACAATGTCCTCGGTGTCCGGCTGATGGTCGGTGATTGTGACGGTGACCAGGAAGAATTCGGATGCCCCCTCAATTCGGTCCGGCGCTGTCCAGACCGTGATGTTTGCGGCAGTGTCGGTGAAGCTACCGGCGCCAAGGGCAGACCAGTGATAACCGAGCGGATCATCATCCTCATCCGAAGCGGAGACCTCAAGGCTGACTCTGCCTTCCCGTACCACTCGCAAGGTATCGGCGGTACTCACCTCGAGTTGCGGGGGCTCGTTCGGCAACTCCTGAGTGAATAGGCTGCAGCCAGATAGTAACCCAGGCAGTAACACGCACAGCAGCACTGCCGAGAAGCACAACAGGCGGTTGAGGGGTCTGAGCATCAGGACTCGAAGAAGAATAGGACGTGCGTGGACTTCGCTGGGGCGAACGCCATGTGAGACGCACTGACCCGGTGACGGGATCCCGCCGATCTGAAGGGGCCCGTGCGCCTGGACATTGGGCACGAGGCCCTGGACGTTGCGCACGAGACGATGTCAGGGGAGATCATGTGTCGAGGAGGATCTCCAGAATCCGTTCGAGGTCGTCGTCGTCATAGAACTCAAGTTCGATCCGCCCCTTCTTGCCGCCACGATGGATCCCAACGGCTGTCGCGTAGCGAAGCCGCAGTTTCTCCTCGAAGGACTGGATGATCGGGTCGCCGGATGGCGTGCGGGCAGCCCCCTTGCCATTGTCGGCGCGGCGCTTGCGTCCCTTGCCGTGGGCCCGGACAGATTTCTCCAAATCGCGGACTGTCCAGCCCTCTTCCATGGCACGAGTAGCCAGGTCAAGTGACGGACCTTCATCCAGGCCGATCAGCGCGCGGGCATGGCCCATCTGAATTGCCCCATCGCGGAGCAATTGCTGGATCGATGCGGGGAGTTTCAGCAGGCGTAGTGTGTTGGCGACTGTCGAGCGATCCTTGCCGACCCGGACGGCGATATCATCCTGGCTGAGCATGCAGGTCGACATGAGGGCCCGGTAGGCTTCCGCCTCCTCAATGGGGCTCAGATCCTCACGCTGCAGGTTCTCCACCAGGGCCAGTTCCATCAACTCCTGGGCTGACTCAATCTCATGAACCAGGGCGGGAATCTCTTCGAGCCCGGCCAGCTTGGAGGCGCGCAGTCGGCGCTCACCCGCAATCAGGTGATACGTGTCGGGTGCCGTCCGGTTGACGACGATCGGTTGCAGCAGGCCCTTCTCCCGAATTGAACCGGCCAATTCCTGGAGACGATCATCGTCAAATTCTGTACGGGGCTGGTGCGGATTCGGGGCGATCGAATCCACGGGGAGGTCGAGGACCTTCTGCCCGGATGCTTCTTCACCCTGAGGATGTTCGGCGATCAGCGCATGGATGCCTTTGCCGAGGACTTGACGCCTAGCCATGCTTGATGATCTCTCCCGCCAGACTCATGTAGTTCTGCGCGCCGGGGGAGACGATGTCATACAGAACGATCGGCTGACCGTGCCCAGGCGCTTCCGCCAGTCGCACATTCCGAGTGATACAGGTCTTGTAAACCTTGCCACCGAAGTAAGAGCGCACTTCGTCCGCAACCTGACGTGAGAGATTGAGGCGCTGGTCGAACATCGTCAGCAGCACGCCGGCAATCTGCAACTGTTTGTTGAGGTGCCGCTGAATCAGCCGGATCGTGTTCAGCAATTTTCCCAAACCTTCCAGCGCATAGTACTCGCACTGAATCGGGATCAGAACTGAATCGGCAGCAGTGAGTGAGTTGAGGGTCAAAAGGCCGAGAGACGGCGGACAATCAAGGATGACATAGTCGTACTCCTCAGACACCTGGGCCAGGCAGGTCTGCAGCTTCTGCTCCCTGGCGATCAGACCCACCATCTCTACCTCGGCTCCTGTCAGATTGATATGACTGGGGGCAAGAGACAGATGGGGAATCTGCGTGGTCTGGATGATGTCCTGCATCTGCGCGTGTCCGAGCAGTGCATGGTAGACGTTCCCGTCTTCGACCTGGGCGGCCTCGATACCGCAGCCACTGGTGGCGTTGGCCTGAGGGTCCATGTCGACAAGCAGGGTCCGTTTCTCAGCCACGGCGAGACAAGCAGCCAGATTCACGGCTGTCGTCGTCTTGCCGACTCCGCCTTTTTGATTGGCGACGGCAATAATGGCATGCTGAGACGGCGCAATCGTCGTCTCAGAAACAGTGGGGGCACCGATGGTCTCGGTCATTCCACTGATCACCTCTGGGAGGGGGAGGGAGGAGAATGACCCGCCGGGACCAACGGTCCCGGCGGGCATGTAGTCAGCAACTTCGGTATAGCGACTTCAGATCAGTAATGATTCCGACTACCTCAGTGTTGCCTGCGCGGCGGCCAGACGTGCGATAGGTACACGGAAAGGCGAGCAGGAAACGTAGTCAAATCCGACACGATGACAGAACTCGACAGACGAGGGGTCGCCGCCGTGTTCACCGCAGATGCCGACTTTCAAATCCTTCCGCGTCTTGCGACCGCGTTCGGCGCCCATCTCGAGCAACTGCCCCGTCCCCTCCTGATCCAGAGCCTGGAAGGGATCGTCGGGGAGAATGCCCTGATCTACATAGACGGGCAAGAACTTGCCTGCATCATCGCGGCTGTAGCCGAAGGTCAGTTGGGTCAGGTCATTGGTGCCGAAGCTGAAGAATTCTGCCTCTTCGGCGATCTTGTCGGCAATCAGGGCTGCACGTGGAATCTCGATCATCGTGCCGACCATGTAGGCGATCTTCTTCTTCTTCTTCGCCTGCACTTCGGTAGCAATCCGATCCGTCATCGCCTTCAACTGAGTGAACTCAGCGACGGTTCCGACGAGGGGGATCATGATCTCCGGCAATGCCTTGATACGCTTCTTCGTGACATTTATCGCTGCTTCGATGATCGCCTCCACCTGCATCTCGTAGATCTCAGGGAAGGTGATTCCGAGACGGCAGCCACGATGACCGAGCATGGGGTTGAATTCATGCAGTGAGTCGACGAGCTGGCGCACCTTCTGCACCGGTATGCCCATCTTCTGCGCCATCTCCTTCTGCTGCGGCGCCTCGTGCGGCAGGAACTCGTGCAGAGGCGGGTCGAGGAGGCGGATCGTCACCGGCAGGCCATTCATGGCCTTGAAGATGCCCTCGAAATCCTTGCGCTGCATCGGCTTCAGCTTCCTCAGTGCCTTGCGTCGACCGGCTTCGTCATCGGCAAGGATCATCTCTCGCACGGCGTCGATGCGATCACCTTCAAAGAACATGTGCTCAGTGCGGCACAGGCCGATGCCTTCGGCGCCGAACTTGCGGGCTACTTCCGAGTCGTGGGGCGAATCGGCATTCGTGCGCACTTTGAGACGGCGTTGACGATCAGCCCACTTCATCAATTCGGCGAATTCCTTGGTGAAGGTTGCATCCTGCGTCGCCACCTGCCCCATCATAACTTCGCCACTGGAACCGTCGATGGAGATCCACTCACCACGTTTGATGGTGCGCTTGCCGGCTTTGAGCAGGTCCTTGCCATAGTCGATCGCCAGAGTGCCGCAGCCAGCGACGCAGCACTTGCCCATGCCACGAGCAACAACGGCGGCGTGAGAGGTCATGCCACCACGCTGCGTCAGAATGCCCTGGGCGGCATGCATACCACCGATATCCTCAGGTGAGGTCTCGATGCGGACGAGGATCACCTTCTCGCCCTTGTCGGCGGCAGCTTCAGCCTCTTCGGCGTTGAACACGACCTTGCCACTTGCTGCGCCCGGGGACGCTGGCAGGCCGGTGCCGACGACGTCGCGCTTGGCCTTCGGGTCAAAGGAGGGATGCAGGAGCTGATCCAGATCGGCCGGCTTGACTCGCAACAAAGCCTCTTTTTGCGTGATCAATTTCTCGCGCGCCATGTCGACGGCGATCTTCACTGCCGCCGCGGCGGTCCGCTTGCCGGATCGAGTCTGCAGCATCCAGAGTTTGCCCTTCTGGATAGTGAACTCGAGGTCCTGCATGTCCTTGTAGTGCCGTTCAAGCTTGGTGCAGACCTTCTCGAATTCGGCGTAGGCCTTGGCCTGCGTCTTCTTGAGACGGATTACAGGCTCTGGCGTGCGGATACCGGCGACGACGTCTTCGCCCTGGGCGTTGATGAGAAACTCGCCGTAGAGCTTGTTTTCACCTGTGGAAGGATCACGAGTGAAGGCGACACCGGTCGCGCAGTCCTCGCCCATGTTGCCGTAGACCATCGATTGCACATTGACGGCGGTTCCCCAGTTGTGAGGGATGCCCTCCAATTCGCGGTAGCGAATCGCGCGCGCGCCTTGCCATGAGCCGAAGACTGCACCCACTGAACCCCACAACTGCTCTTCGGGATCCTCAGGGAATTCTCGCTTCAGACGCTTCTTGATGACAGCCTTGAACTGCTTGCACAAGTCCTTCAGGTCGTCGGCGGACAACTCGTTGTCGACTTCGACGCCACGCTGATCCTTCTTCTTCTCCAGCAGGGCCTCGAAGGGATCGATTTCCTTGCCTTCGGGGCGCAGGCCCATGACGACGTCGCCATACATCTGGATGAAACGGCGATAGACGTCGTAAGCGAAACGGGCATCGCCGCTCAACTTGATCAGACCCTCAACGATCTCATCGTTGAGCCCCAGATTGAGGACGGTCTCCATCATGCCCGGCATCGATACACGGGCACCTGAACGCACAGACAACAGGAGTGGATTGGACGGGTCGCCGAACTTCGCCCCCATCTTCTTTTCCACTGCCTTGATTGCATCCAGCACCTGCTTGCGCAGTTGTGCAGGATACTTCTGTCCGTGCTCGTAGTAGTATGTGCAAACCTCAGTCGAGATCGTGAAACCTGCCGGTACCGGCAGGCCCAACTTCGACATCTCAGCGAGGTTCGCACCCTTGCCGCCAAGAAGTTCTTTCTGGCTGGCGTCGCCCTCGGTCTTGTGGGCGCCGAAGATGTAGACACACTTCTGCTTGGCCATGTCGCTCTGCTTCAGCCTTTATATGAGTGAAACCCAACCGCTGCCTCGCCACCGAGCATTAGGGGCCGGCACATCGGATGGTGCCGGTGGACACGCATCGCGAAGGGTCGGTGTATGGACGTATTCAGGTGTTCGCCGGCGACCAATCTGCTGAGGGATGGGTGGGGTGATCGGCGCCCTGGGAACAGCTGGTGAATATACCCTGTCCTCAGGTGACCAGCAAGACCAGTTGAGGGTGGATGACGGGCCGAGCGCCAGGTGTTAAGGGAAACCTCTTCGCTCCTTTCCTCCGAGTTTCTATATTTGCGCCAGCCATCCACCGACACGGAGGAATCTGATGATCCGATCGCTCAAGGTGCTCACCCTGATCCTGGCCTGCAGCGGCGCGTCTCACGCCGCCGATCTTATGGGCAGGATATCCGATGTTGACGGGACGCCGCTGCCGGGAGCCAACATTACTGTGCTGGTTCCCGGAGAAGAACCAGCCGGCTCCGTCTCAAGTCTGGACGGTACGTATTCCGTCCTCAATCTGGCTGCCGGAAACTACACGATCCGCGTCACGTATATCGGCTATCGCACTTCGACCTTCAGGGGCGTGGTCGTAGACGGGCGGGTCACACGCTACGACGTCAGTCTCGAACTATCCGTCATCGATCTTGAGCAGAGCATCGTCACGGCTTCGCGTTCACAGGAGAAGGCCCTCGACGCCCCAGCTTCCGTCGCCGTGATCGAGCGGGCCGAGATCGAGACGCGGGCAGCATTGTCCGTCTCTGAACACATCCGGGATCAGCCCGGTGTCGATTTTGCCAAGACCGGCCTGGTCCAGAGCAATGTCGTGGTGAGAGGGTTCAACAACATTTTCTCTGGCGCCATGCTTGTGCTCACGGACAATCGTATTGCTCGAGTACCCTCCCTGCGTCTCAATGCCTACAACTTCATCCCGTCCAATGGCGCGGATATCGAGCGCATCGAGGTCGTCCTCGGCCCCGGTGCCGCCCTGTATGGCCCGAACAGTGCCAACGGTGTCATGCACCTGATCACGAGATCACCCTTCACATCCGGGGGCACGACTGTCCAGTTGGGGCTGGGGGAGCGATCCCTGCGCAAGGGCCTCGTACGCCATGCGGCCACCCTCACACCGAAACTGGCTGTGAAGTTGTCGGCCCAATACTACACGGGTGAAGACTGGATCGGTTACGACCGGCAGGAGAGTGCCTATGCCGCTGCCCATCCGGAGCGAGGGCGCCAGGTGACCGGCTACGAGGTGATCACGGGTCGCGATACGACGCTGCATACGATTCGTGACTTTGACCTGGAGCGGCAGAGCCTGGAAGCGCGCCTCGACTACCGGCCCTTCGATGAGATGACGGCTGTGCTTTCCTACGGCTACAGCAAGGGCAACAATATCGAGCTGACGGGTCTGGGTGCCGGACAGGCCAAGGATTGGGCATACAACTATCTGCAGACCCGATTCATCTATCAGGACTGGTTTGCTCAGTACTACCACAACTGGAGCGACGCCGGCGATACGTTCCTCTTCCAGACCGGGCAACCTGTCGTCGACAAGTCGACACTGGATGTTTTCCAGATCCAGCATTCGGCCTTTCTCGGCACACGCCACAAGTTCACCTATGGCGCCGATGCCCTCTTCACACGTCCGGATACGAAGGGCACCATCACCGGGCAGAATGAGGATGACGACGACATCAATGAGTTTGGCGCCTATCTGCAGAGCGAGACGGAGCTGACGTCGAATCTGGACCTCGTCCTCGCTCTGCGATACGACGACCACAATCGGCTCGACGACGCTGAGATCTCGCCGCGTGCCGCCCTGCTCTTCAAGCCAAAGGAGTCGCAGACCCTCCGCGTGACGTATAACCGCGCCTTCTCAACGCCGTCGACGAACAATCTCTATCTGGATCTCCTCACGGGTCCGGATCCATTCGGTCTGGGAGCATTCGAATCCAGCCTCGGTTTTTCGCCGGCCGTCGATGTCCGGGCCCAGGGAACCTACCGCGGCGGGTTTGATGACGGCTTCACATTCCGCCGTGCCGACGATGGCGCTCCCATGTATCGGTCCTCCTTCTCACCAGTCCTGCAGGGGCAGTTGGCGGCGATCGGGCTGACGCCGGGTTCCCCGGGCTACTCGCTGGATGGTGATGGTTTCATCGCCCTGCACGATCCGATCGCCACCAATGTTCAGTGGAACATCGGCGCCGCCGCGACGCTGCAGCAATTTGGTCCGGCTCTCGGGCAACTCGCACCTGGTCTCATCGCCCAGCAGCTGATCGCAGCCGGTCTGGATGCTGTCACGGCACAGGCACAGGGCGAAGCGACAGCGGCCGCCGTTGTGGCAGCACTGCCCTCGCTGATCCCTTCGCAGCTGCCCGGGCTGCGCAACACGATGGCTGAGTTGAATCTGCAGACCTTCGCCTTCGATCCGGTGGCGGATGCGATCGATGTGCCGCGGGCGAAGTCGACGATCACACAGACGATCGAGTTGGGCTACAAGGGCATCATCGGCGGGAATGTCGTGGTTGCCGCTGACCTGTATCGCTCGGAGATCGAAGACTTCGGTGGCCCCCTTCAGGTGGAGACGCCGAATGTATTCCTCGATCCAGCCTCATTGGTTCAGGCACTTGGCCCCGCCATGCAGGCCGTCCTGGATGATCCCGACAATGCACAGGTCGCTTCCGTCCTGGCAGCTCTCGACCAGACGTCGATTCCGGGCGTCGTGACGGGCAACAACAACGGCACTGCAGCCGACGAACTGACGGCGATCTTTGCCGGCGGTGCGGCGCGTATTCCGTACGGTACGGTGTCACCGGAGCAAGCCTACGATCCGACGGCCGTGCTGCTGACCTATCGGAACTTCGGTGACGTCACCCTCTACGGTGTCGACCTGTCGCTGGGCTATTATCCGACCGATGACTGGACACTCACGGGCAGCTATTCCTTCGTGAGTGACGACTACTGGCCGAATCTGTCCAATGTGGACGATGTGGCCCTGAATGCACCGCAGCACAAGTTCAAGGTGGGCACGTCCTACGACATTCCAGATCTGGGCCTGCGCACCGGTGTCAGTGTCCGACACAATGGCAGTTTTCCCATGAACTCGGGTGTCTACGTAGGAGATGTCGACGCCTACACGGTGCTGGACCTGCAGGCTCGTTATGAGCTGCCCTTTGAGGGGCTGAACCTGCTGCTCAACGTCGACAATGCCCTCGACAGTGGATATCGCGCGTTCGTTGGTGCACCGGAGGTGGGACGACTGATCTACGCCCAACTTGGGTTGGACTTCTGAGATCGAAGATCGAAGGGTAGGGCCCTTCGATCTCCGATCTCTTGGGAGTTTGCCGGCCGGTACTGCTGGCCGGAAAACTCCATGAAGGAGCACCTATATCCGGATGCCCCCGGATCTCCATGAAGGTGGTAACCTGGAGGATTCCGGACCTCTGCTTCCGGACATGAGAAAGGGGAGAGGGCCCACAGGCTCTCTCCCCTTCTTTATTGCTTGGATCATCGTCGGCCCACTGTGGCGCCGATGCAGTGAGTCAGGTGATGTCGGTTCCTCTCGCCATCACGACCTTGCCTGTGCGGACCATCTCTCGCAGGTCGAATTTGCTCAGCAGCTTCTCGAGAGCATCCATCTTCTCCGTCGTCCCCGTCGCCTCCAGGGTGATGGTTTCATCGGAGATGTCAACGGTCTTGGCGCGGAAGATCTCGGCGATCTGCAGCAGTTCGCTGCGCTGACTTACGGTACAGACCACCTTGAACATGGCCAGTTCGCGGATGACGGCTTCGTCCTCCGCGTGATCTCTGGCATGGATGACGTCGATCAGTTTGTCCAGTTGCAGGATGATCTGGTGCAACACGTCACCGGGGCCTGAACAAGTGATCGTCATTCGCGACGTGTCAGGGAGGGTATGGGCCGGTGACACGACGAGAGATTCGATGTTGTAGCCGCGACGGCTGAAGGTCTGACTCACTCGCATCAGGACCCCTGGTCGGTCATTTACCAGCAGGCCAATGGTGGTCCGCCGGGTCGTGCGACCATCACTACCGTAACGTTCGTAGGCTCGTACTGCATCACGACGCGCCTGATCATCAGTGTGGCCGTCGGCGCGCTGTTCACTTGTAGATTCGATCATCGGTTTTTGCTCTCGTATCGATCAGGTGCTGCCAGTGGGCTTGGCCAGTTTGCGGCGAGGCGGCTCGGTCAACATCTCGTGCAGAGCGGCTCCGGCGGGAATCATGGGGAAGACGTTGTCTTCCTTTTCGCAGTGACAGTGCACGACAACCGGGCCATCGTGCTCAAGGGTGCGCGTCAGGATCTTGTCGATATCCGCGGTCCGGCGGATGTGGAATCCCTGGATGCCGTACGCATCGGCGAGCTTGACGAAATCCGGATTGCCTTCCAGGTCCACACCCGACAGACGGTTATCGAAAAACAGGTTCTGCCACTGGCGAACCATCCCCAGATACTTGTTGTCGAGGATCAGAACCTTGACGGGCAGCTTGTGAATGGCCGCAGTCGCCAGTTCGGCCAGCGTCATCTGGAATCCGCCGTCGCCGACGATGGTCACGACGGTCTCACCCGGGCGGCCGAATTGAGCACCGATGGCGGCGGGGAAGCCGTATCCCATGGTACCGGCTCCACCGGATGATAGCCACTGGCGATGGTGGGCTGTTCGGTAGAACTGAGCGGCCCACATCTGGTGCTGGCCAACGTCGGTGGTGACGATGGCTTCTCCCTTCGTCAGCTCATACATCCGGTCGATGACGGCCTGCATCTTGAGGCCGCCTCGCTTTCCGTATTTGAGGGGATACTTCAGCTTCCACTCCTGGATCTGTGCCAGCCACGGCTCCGTCTCGAGTCGATTGACCAGAGGCAGCAGTTCCTCCAGGACCTGCTTCACGTCGCCCTGCAGGAAGACATCGGGCATCACAATTTTGGCGAATTCGGCCGGGTCGATATCGAGGTGGATCTTCTTGGCGTCAGGACAGAAGGCCTCCAGCTTCCCGGTAATGCGATCATCCCATCGGGCACCGACACACATGATAAGATCGCAGCCGATGACGGCCTTGTTCGCATAGGCTGTCCCGTGCATCCCGAGCATGCCGACGGACAGATCATGTTGTTCGGGGAAGCTACCCTTGCCCAGCAGTGTATTGGTGACCGGCATCTGCACCTTCTCGGCAAAGGCGCGAGCGATCTCATGCGCACCCGAAGAGACGGCGCCGCCACCGAGGTAGAGCAGGGGCCGACGACTGGCGTTGATCAGATCGGCCGTCTCCTGCAGGGGAACCGGATCAGGCTTCGACTGAACTGTGTAACCGGGCAGATAGATCCGATCCGGGATGTCTCCGTGACATTCAGCTGACGTCACATCCTTGGGCAGATCCACCAGAACGGGCCCCTTGCGACCCGTGTTGGCAATGTGGAATGCCTCCATCATCACCCGTGGAATATCGGCCGCATCCTTCACCAGATAGGAATGCTTGACGACGGGAATGGAGATGCCGAACACGTCGGCCTCCTGGAAGGCATCCTTGCCCAGCATGGGGGAGATCGTCTGCCCCGTGAGCACCACCATGGGGACCGAGTCCATCTGAGCCGTCAACAGACCGGTGATGGTGTTGGTCGCCCCAGGGCCCGAGGTGACCAGGACAACACCCACCTTGCCCGTTGCCCGAGCATAACCATCGGCCATGTGGGTGGCGCCCTGCTCGTGCCGGGTGAGGATGAATTGCAACTGCTCCGAATCGACGAGAGCATCGAAGATTGGCATCGCGGCTCCGCCGGGGTGGCCGAAGATGTATTTCACGCCCTGTCGTTCGAGCGCCTGGATGACGGCGTCAGCGCCACGCATCGAGCTCTTCTCCTGGATGAATCAGATGCTGAACTGATCCCGACTGTTAGATATCACCGGGGTCCATTTCTGAGAATTTATGTTACCCTACTGTGTGTAGTGTAATCTCGACGGGCGTAATCTGCAAGTGTTTAGTTGGAAACGTGTTGATTTACATGGAATACATACGATAATGGCGCTCCTTGATCAGCAAGGGACGCCATTTGGGGACCGATATGGATCTGTTCGCGTGAGAAGGTCGAAAAATGGGGTCAACTTCAGCAGGAATCGTCCTCTATCCGGGGATTGTCTGGGGCTCAGACCGGATCCTGCCAGGTTTTCTTCAGTAGACGCAACCAGTTGGCACAGAGGATGCCATCAATGTCCTGGTCACTGTAGCCGCGATCTGACAGCAGACAGACCAACTGGGGTAGGTCGGCGATCGTATTCAGATCCCGGGGTGACTGCTCCGTGCCGAAGCCCCCGTCCAGATCGGTGCCGATGCCACAGAACCGACTCGACCCCATCAGCTGAGCCGTGTGGTCGATGTGGTCGACGACGGTCTGAAGTGTTGCCGCCGTCTGCTGATCACCGGACCGCAGATCACGTCGCCAATCCGGGTCGAGCATCCAGGCATCGAAGGCGGTGCCGATCACACCATCGCGTTCGGCAATCGATCGAATCATGTCATCCGTCAGCTGACGTTGGCCGGGGGTCAGTGTCCTGCAGTTGTGGTGACTGGCGCAGATGGGGCCATCGTAGCAATCGAGCAACTCCCAGTGGGCTGCATCGGTCAGATGTGTGACGTCGACGATGATTCCTGCCTCAGCCAGGGCCCGCAGCAGAGGCCGAGCCGGAGGCAGCAGGCCCCCCTCGGTGGCGGTTCCATGAGAATACGTGCTGGTGCCATAATGGGAGAGGCTGACCATTCGCAGGCCCAGTGCATGCCACTCAGGCACCTGGTCAGGTCCCAGAATCGGGTCGGCGCTTTCCATGGAGAGGATGATGCCGATCGGGTTGCCCGGACACTCGTCGCGGTTCAGTGCCTCACGCCAGCGCGTCTCGACGTCATCCAGTTGCTGCGATGTGTGAATCATCTCGACGTGTCCGAGACGTTCCAGTGCCTGGTAGTAGGCCAGGTGTCCGCGGCCGACGCCGTGTGTCTGGGCCTGTGTATACATGCCGGTCCGCGTCGCTCGATCGCCCGGATCGAGTCGCGACATCACGGTGGCGCAGACGATGCCGACACCGCCTCGTCGCAGTTCAGGCAGGGAGACGGTGCACGAACCGAAATTGTCCAGAACATCGAGTGGGTCGTGAGTGCGGATTGTCGTTGCCGGCTGCGTCAGGTCGCGATTGATCTGAAGTGCGCTGAAGCCGAGGTCGAGATGGCTGTCGAGGATCAAGTGGCGGCTCACGATGTGGTCCCCTGACCCGGCAATACCCGTCGCAGAAAGCGGAGCATGTTCCCGTGGGCGATAGCCTCGACCTGGGATGGGTCGTAGCCACGGACCTCGAGGATCTGCAGGAAGCGCTGCAGGTCAGTGATCGTGTCGTAGTCCGTCGGAGCCCACTCGCGTCCGAACCCACCATCCAGATCAGTACCGAACGCCACATGATCGGCATTGCCTGCCAGCTGACAGATGTGGTCGATGTGATCCACGACGGCTGCCATGGGACGTTGCGCGGTAGGGGGGAAGCTGGCTGGATCATCGAAATTCCACGATGGATTCAGCATGGGTTCAGCGAACACGACGCCGATGACACCATCCCTGTCGAGGATCGCCTTGATCATTTCGTCCGACAGGTGACGCTGGCCCGGGACCAGGGCGCGGCAATTGCAGTGGCTGGCGTGGACTGGACCATCCCAGGCATCCAGCAACTGCCAGAATGCGACATCAGCCGCATGGGTGACATCCAGTGCGACGCCGGCAGCCTGCAGGGCTTCAAGTAGTGGATAGGCACAGGGGTAGAGTCCGCCCTTCGTGCCCGTGCCGTGCCCCCAGGTGTTGATGCCGAAGTGCGTGAGGCTTACCGAGCGCAGGCCGGCGGCCACCCAGGCCTCCACATCGTCGGGGCCGAGGATCGGATCGGCGCTCTCCATACTCAGCACCAGGCCGATCGGTGCATCGGCCGATGGTGCGTGCCATACGTCGACGAGGCGATCCAGATCGTCCACGGTGTGGATGAAGGCCAATTCGCCTTCACGCTCCAGCGCCTTGTAGTAGTGGAGATGGGCCTGGCCCATGGCGTGGGCCGCTGCCTGGGTACGCATGCCGTCGACGAGTGCTGAATTGGGTACCTGCACGCGGGACATGATCGTCGAAAGCACGATGCCCACCTGGCCGGCCCGCATCTGCGGCAGGCTGACGGTGGGGTTGCCACGGCCTGCATCTGCCCGCGGACGCTTGCGCAACGCGTCCGGATGGGGGCCACCCGCCTTCTGTCCGAAGTAAGGATCTTCCCGTTCGCGCAGGGTCGACACGGACTGCGTCAGATCGCGTCGGTGGAACAGGGCGTTGTAGGCCAGGTCGAGGTGGCCGTCCACGATCAGCGTGGACGGCTGCCCCTTACTCATGGACACAGGACTCATGATTCATGGACACAGGACTCATGGACACAGGACTCATGGACACGGGTGAAATCGTCTCAGGGATCGACTAGAAATTGAACACAGTCTCGATCGCCATGACCCGTCGTCTCTTCAGACGGCCGTCGGCGGCGCGTTCGAACAGGAATCTCGTGTCCCACACGACAGAGACGCCGCTGGCCATCTCGGCGCCAACTTCATAGCCGTAGAACGTGTCTTCCGTAGACTCGAAGAATCCATCCTCAGATCCCGGTGTCCCATCTTCGTCACGACGGCTACCGATATGGTTCTTCTGATAGTACGCCGAGGCGTGACTCAGACGTGGAATCGATTCCAGCAGGGCAGGCGAGACGCGGCCCCGGGCATGCATCTGACGCCGCGGGTCGTCGCTGCCAACCAGATGCTGGTAGTCGGCGGACGCCTCAACCAGACCCCAGAGGTCAGTGGAGAGACGGCCAAAGACTCCTGAGAGGCTTTCGCCACGCAGCAACTGCGCATCCTTTGGCGTCGCCAGGCCGCTGGCGGCATCAATTCGTGCCCGATCCAACTCGTACAGATTGTCGAAGTATCCGGCTTCGAAGTCATCCTGGAAGTAGCGGTATTCGATCCTGCCGTCGAGGGGGCCAAAAGTTGCCCACAGTCCCGGCGCCATGATGCCGAACCCCTCGGCCTTGCGATTGTTGGGATTGACGCCCTGTGAATCGGCCGCTGCCGGATCGAGGGCGTCATCATCGTCGACCATCATCGCCAACTGGCCATACAGGATGAGTCGCATCTTGCTGTCATCGATCAGGCGGTAACCCACATCCAGACCGGCGATGCCAAAAGGATCGCGGCCGACGCGGTCTCTGTTGAAGGGGGTGCGCCGAGAAACATCCGTATCGGTCTGAAAGGCACCATTCGACTGCGTCACCAGCGCATCGAGGCCGGCGATGACATCGGCCGGCAGGCCACTGCCGACATCTGTGTCGATGATCCCGTCATTGTCGTCGTCGCCGTCGAAATCGTCGGCCACACCGTCACCATCATTGTCCAGGGCCAGGTCGCCATCCTCCGGGAAGGCATCGACCGCATCGGGGAAACCATCATCATCCCGGTCCAGCAATCCAGCATACTGATCCAGATCCGCCACGTAGGTGACGCCGATCTCCAGCTTCGCCATGGGCCGTGTGTAGGCCCGCAGGCCGACCAGGCCGCCACCACTCTCCAGATCCTGCAGGTTGTTGATCATGCCTTCCAGGCCGATCGACGAGCCCGCCACACTTTCCAGTTGGAAGTGGATGCCCGTCTTCTTGATCCCTGGGTATTCAAGTGTGTTCCGGTACCCATCCAGCACCAGGCCGTACCCGAGGGTGACATGATCCAGCGCGCCCACGCGAACGAAGACGTCATCACCCGGTTTGCCGTAGCGAACGTAGTAGAGCTTGCGCAGGATGGTGTCGACGGTCTCGGCTGTCGTACCAAAGGACCAGCCCCGGCTGCTGAAGTCACCGGTCTCGTCAATGAAGAGCTCGACGTCGAAAGCCAGGCCCCAGCGGCCGAGGGGGATCTCCGGCCGCATGCTGAGACGGTATACCTGCGTGTCGCCAACGGTCACCGATCCCATGGAGGCGCCATAGGAGGGGCCGGTCTTGCTGCGATCATCTCCACCAAAACCGTCGTCGCTGCCCTGTGCGTCGACTGCGCAGATGTTGAGAGCCCAGATGCTGATCAGGGACAGACAGATCGTGAGCAGGCGTTGTGGCATTTGTCATTTACCCCATGCGTGGCGTGTTGCGGAGTCCGTCCATGAAGATCTTCTGCTCTTCATCCTCTGTCACGAGGCGGAAGGAGCATTTCTCTGCGTCTTCACGAATCAGTTCGGTATGCTCGCCAATGCGAATCTCGACACCGGCGAACAGGTCATTGAGGACATTGATCTGGGTGCGTTGCGCGAGCTTGCGCTGCTCCTCGGCAATTTCCTCTAGTTCTTCCTGCTGATTGCGTTCCAGTTCGGCGATCTTGGCAATCCGCTTAACGGCCATCAGCATCTGCTGTTTCTGCTTGGCCGAGGCGACACGAGCAAGTTTCTGCTTGATGAGATCCAGGTCCAGATGCTCGACGCCGAGTTTCTTCAGCAGCGCGCGTTGTTTGTTGTCGCAGGTGTGCATGTTGGCGCGGATCTGGTCGGCCCGGTTGACCTGGTCCGGGTCGACGCCGACGACGAGTCGTGTGCTGGTGTTGTAGGGAGAGCCGATGGAGCGGGCGGTCACGCCCTGCGCACCCCAGATCAGACCGCCCACCAGGGCGCGCGACTTGCCCTCTCCCATGCCCGGAACCTGCACTTCACCACCGGCACGGACAGAGGCGTTGAAGATGTAGCTGCCGACCTTCACCGTGCCTGTTGCACGGACGGTCGCTTCCTGGATGAACTTTGACATGATGTCACCACCGGCGACCAGTTCTGTCGCCGTGCCTACGACACCGCGCGCGATCAGGATGTCCTTGCCAGCCGTCACGTAGGCACCGGCTTCGACGTAGCCACCAATCGTGACCGTACCGGTGGCCTTGACCGAGAACTGTGACTGGACCGAACCACCGATCACGACGTCGCCATTGAAGTCGATATTGCCAGTGGAGTAGTCGACATCCCCCTCGATATTCGTGATGGGGTAGACGCCGATATTGATGCGCATATGGCGGCGACCTTTGACGGTCTTCAATTCCTCATCAGATGAGATTCCACCACCGGTTTCGCAGAAGAAGGCCATTGAGCCATCTTCTTCGGGCTCCGCATAGATTCTGGAGTCGGTGACGACCTCGATATTCAGTGGCTGCGGTGGCTTGAGTTCGTTGCCATAGATATCCATACCGCCCTTGCCAGGCTTCGGCGGGATCAGCTTGCCGAGCAGATCGCCTTCCTGGGCGACAGTGGTCATGTTGCGATCGCGGAAGTCGATGGAACCATCTTCCATGATCTTGCCTGGCTTGTCGTTGTCGATCTGTACCGACCACTCAAACTGAGCGTCTCGGCCACCGACCGGAGATGTGCCCTGAGCAATGGGGAGGAGGAATTCGCGTGTGCGTTTCCCGGCCCGAAGGTCCTCCAGAATCTCGGCCCAACGTTCCGGAACGAAACCATGGGTGATCTCCAGCCCTTCCAGCAGTGATGTGAGTTCCTCCACGCTGGGGTATTTTGGCGCGCCACTCTGCGGGAGATTGAGGAAGAAAGCCGTCGTTCGATCGGGCGAGATCCAGAGGGGCGAGATGACGTTGACTTCGATGTCCCACCGCAGTGCGATGTAGCCAAAGGCGGCCGATGTGGCCCGCAATTCTTCGTCGTTGATCTGGAGCCCTTCACCGACCTCCAGTGGCTGGTCCTTGCCCTCGTCGGCGACAACCTCTTCGCCCTGAATGTCCTGGCCAATGACGCCCGTCGTGGCGGGGATCTTTTCGACGACGACTTCGCCCGGGCGCACGGCCTTGAAGCGAATTCCGCTATGATCCTCGTCGTCCTCTTCTGTGCTTGCCCCGCCCTCGTAGATGTCCGTCAGCCCGAGTTGGATCGCCTCGGGCGCCTTGAGGCTCAGAAGGCTCTGCAGCTGATTCCATTTCATCAGCTCGTAGGGATCGAAGGCGAACTTCACCTGCGCGTCTTCGCCCTGGATTTCCGGTGTGCCTTGCGCGATGGGCACGGTCACCGGCAAGGCTTGCTTCTCACCGAGGCGAATCGTGATCAGTTCGAGCTGGCGCTCCATGACGCCATACTCGATCCACTTCATCTCGAGCAGTTCGTGCAGGTCTTCTTCGGTCGGAACCGGGGGCGGTTCGGCGGGCTTGTGGAAGATGAATCGCGCTTCCATGTGATCGGAGGAGACCCAGATGGGGGACAGAACCGTTGGGACGCCGCCAATCAGTCCGACATAGCCATACAGGTCGGCCACCGTCTGCTGTCCATCCTCAGAAAGCGTGACATGGTCGCCCACCTCCAGTGTCACGTCTTCGACCCGGCCCATTGCCATTTCTTCGCCGAAGACATTCGTACCAGGTGCGACTTCGGCAGGCAGGATTTCGGAGATCACATCTCCCTTGCCGACAATGCGAACCGGACCCCTCCATGACTTGCACGCCTCAAGATACGGGCCTTCGAGAGCCACTTTCAGGCGCTCGAAGTCGGTCTTGGCATCCTCTGTCCCGGTGATCAATTCTGTCGGCATGTGATACCGAACTTCGGTGTTGCGCATCACACGGGGTGCCTTGCCCCGGGCAACCGTCACCTCGAACTGATTCTGTCCCCGACTCGACTTGGCGATGGCGCTGCGGATGTTCTCTTCGTCAATGCCGAAGGTGATCTTCTGTTGCCGGATGAGTTCATGGATCTGTTCGATCGTACTCTCGGCCGTGATACGGTTGACGCGGGCCGTCATCTTGTCTTCGGAGATCTCGAGCCCGAGGGGCGTGGCCTGCAGGTGGGACTCGAGATTGTGGTAGTCCTCGCGATCCCGGCGATTGCGTTCGGACCGCTCACGTCGACGCGTGTCCCGGGAACTCTCGGCGGCTCGGGGGCCGACGGGGGCGGCGCCCTCGCCGGACTCTTCCTCGTCCTCGTCGTCATCGAATAGATCGGTCAGATCGTTTTCCGACAGATCATCGTCCGGCAGATCGAGCCCTTCGCCCTCCTCTGCCAGCAACGACTCGAGGCCGCCGAGAAGGTCGGCCCCACTGTCCTCTGCCGGTGCCTCGTTGGCCGAATCCTCGGCTGTGTCCGTCGATATGTCTTCTGGCTCTTCGGCCATCATCTACTCGGTCGTCGTGCGACAGGGAGGCTGTGCGCTGCGATACGTTGGGATGGTGTCGGTCATCGGGGAGAAGGGACCGCCGATCCTCAGTTTAGGGAGGATCACAACAATAAATGAATGCAATACGCCCTAGAGCTCAAGGGGGATGCTGCATCAGGCTGCATCTGATCGCTCAGGCCAGTCGATCAGGAGATCGACCAGAGACCTTGGGAGGCGAGCGTAAGTTGATTATCTTCAACCCTTTGGTTCGTCATCGTTCCACCGACCAAGAGAGAGAATCCGATGGAAAATCTGCGCGATCTCATCGAGAGAAGTTTCGACGAGCACGCCGAACGCCCTGCCCTGCGCGTTCTCGATGAGGGTGATGCCGCCAACCAGTATCACCCGATCGCGTATGCTGAACTGAGACAACGTCGCGATCGGTTGGCATGTGGCCTCGCCCGGATGGGACTGCGCAAAGGACACCGAATCGGCATTCTCACCGACGGGGGGACAGAGCCCATCGTCGTCTTCCTTGCGGCAGATCTGCTGGGATTGACGGCTGTCCCCCTCTGTCACAAGACCTCGACGGAGATCCTCGTCCACAGTATATCCCGCGCGGGGCTGGAGATGCTCGTCGTCGACGATCGAGGGTGGGAGCAATTCGTGGCGATCCGCGGTGCTCTGCATCAACCGCCTCGCATTCTGTTGACGCGGGGCGCGGCCGGCGAGGGCACTTCCTGGGAGGATGCCCAGGTCGAAGGATCACCGCCCTTCGTCGAACTGACAGCACAGGACGAATCGAAGATCCTGTTCACCTCTGGTTCATCGGGACTGCCCAAAGGCGTCGTTCAGACGCACGCCAATATCGTCGCCAATGTGATGAGTGTGTGGGACGCGATCAGTGTGGCTGATGAGTTTCGGTTCTTCAAGTCCGCACCCGACTACCATTCGATGGGCATCCTCAACATCTATTTCCCCCTCGCCAAGGGGTGGACGCTGGATCTGGCGCGCTCACCCGACCGCGTGCTCAGCGACATCAGGCACTCTGCGCCGCAGGGCTTCCTGACTGTGCCCCTGGTTCTGGACAAGGTGTATGGCAATGTGCGCAAGGAGATCGATGCCGGTGGCCTGAAGGGGAAACTTGTGGATCGTGCCGTGCGTGCACGGCAACGGCGAGCCCGCGGTGAAGGGGGCCTGGCCGATGCCATCGTCGATCTCACCATTGGCGCAAAGGTCGTGGCTGCGATCAAGCAGCAGCTGTCGCGCCGGGTGGGAGATCAGCTTGAGGTCTTGATCGTCGGCTCAGCCAAGGCGGACCCGGAGGCCCTCGACTTCTTTCAGGATGTACTGGGAATCACCACTTTCGAGGGGTATGGGACAACTGAGTGTGCACCCCTGATCGCGGCCAACCATCGTGGCGGTCGTCGGGTGAATACGGTGGGACGCGCCCTGTTCGAGGTGAAGCTCATGTCTGAAGAGGGTCACATGGTTGCCCATGTCGATCCAGACCGTGGGGTGATGGAGGGGCGGCACTCGGAGATTGGCGAACTGTGGGTGAGTGGGGCAAATGTCATGCGGGAATATCTCAACGATCCCGAACAGACCTCACGGGTCCTGGTCGAAGATGAAGAGAGCGGCAAGATCTGGTATCGCACCGGTGACCTGTTCACCATGGATGAGGAGGGATTTCTCACCTTCGGTGGACGGGTCGGGCGTCAGTTCAAACTCGGCAATGGGGAGTTCGTCAACCCTGAGTTGCTCGAACGAGTCTACTCGCGGGCGCCGCTGGTCGAGCACGTCATTGTCACGGGCAAGCAGGCCTGGAGCCATCCGCTCATCCTGGCCAGTCTCGACACCGAAGAAGCCGCGCGGCAGGTGGATCTGGCGGATCTTCCCGAAGACGAGGTGCAGTTGCGTGCCTTCGAGCCCATTGCTGACAGGTTGCGTGAACAACTGCGGACAGAGGCTGATCTGGCGGGGCTGCCGGGGCACGAGCGCCCAGTGCATGTGCTCGTCTTGCCCGAGTCTCTGTCAGAAGACACAGGTACATTGACTCGCGGTCTGCGCAAGGTCGTGCCCAAGCAGGTCGTATCCCGCTTCAGCGAGTTGATCGAAGTGGCGATGGCCTGATGGGTCAGACTGAATCGCCAGTCGCAGGTCAGTCGTCGCTGGTCAGCAGATGATGCAGATAGCGCAATACGACCCGGTTGTCGCCTGACAGGTAACTGAGGGGCTTCGGCGAGATCCGACTGAAGCTCTTGAGAAAGCGCAGATAGTACGCCGGATCCGTGGCAGGGGGCTCACCTTGGGTCCAGTCCCAGGTCGAGGCCTGCAGGTCGTTGACGAAGATCGCCGGTGAGATCGGTGTCTGGGACCGTTGAGAGCGTAGATTGTTGGCCACGGAGGATGCCTTCTCGAAGACCTGTGGCGCCATCACAGCTGATCCCACCGACAGCACCACGCCCGCCGTCGAGAGTCGGTCGACACTATCGCAGAGAACCCGGAAGTCGATACCGGCTGCCCGCCCGAGGACGGACGCTCTGGCCTGCGGGTGGACGTAGACGATGTCGTAGCCGATCCCGGGGTGCACGGTCAATGGAACGCTGGCATCGAAGGCGGCTGCCGCCAGCGACACGCTGGCACGTTCATGCTCGATGGCATGCCAGCCCGGGGCCCACTCTCCCGCCTTGATGCATCCGAGCAGATCGGCCACAGCGGCGGCGGTCTCCGAATCATCCGGTGCGTGAGCCCATGCGGCCAATTGCTGCTGAAGCTGATCGACGGAAGGGATGTTGCATCCGCCTGCCGAGATGAGGCGACCGATCGACTCGCCATACCCCATGGAATCCAGCGCGCCGACGGCATTGGCCATCAATGTGTAGCGCCCGGTTTCATCCCAGGCCCCGAAGGTGCCATCGGCGATGTTGGTTCGCACATCCTCTTCGGATCGTCCCTGGAAGGCGTATTCCCAATCATGGATGACGCCCGCACCATTGGTAGCCAGATGGGTGATCCACCCGCCGCGAATCATTTCTGCTACGAGTGGGCCAAGTCCATTCTTCACAAGGTGCGCCCCGTAACACAACATAACGGAGGCATCCGCTGCACGTGCCTGGCGGATGGCGTTGGCCAGGCGCTGCGCAGGCTCAGCCAGGGGACCTGGATCCGGTAGGGGAGCGGAGGTGTCGGTGGCGATCTCGTCGAACTGGTGTTTGCTCTTTCGCTCACGCACAGAACGCACGCGGACCTGTGACGTTGAGGCCTGTCGATAGCTCATGTTGGGTCGATCTCCCGATGTCGCCGCAGGACTTGTTGTGGAGTTGCGGTGCCCGTCGTGCCGATCTGCTGCACGGTGATCGAGGCGACAAGATTGGCCACCAGGGCCGCTTCGGTTGCAGAGCTTCCGCCCGCCATCATGCAGACCAGCGCCGCCGTCGTGGAATCACCGGCGCCGACGGGGTCGGTAGGGCCCGTGACCGGGAATGCGCTGGCGTGGTAGTCACCGGTCTCATCGCACACGAGCATACCATGTGTGGACATGGTGCAGAAGCACGGGCGCGTGCGGCGACTGCGCAGTTGGCGCAGGCTCCTGGCCCCCGACGTGGCAGATCCTCTTGACGTATCCCCGATGGCCGCCTGTGCCTCAGAGAGATTTGGCTTGATGGAGACCTGTCGATACTGCGCGATCTTTTCCCGTGAGTCGGCGAGGAACACGGTGTCCGGCCGCCGGCCGGCGGCGGTCTCAGCAGCGCGACGGATGCGAGTCGTTAGCACACCACAGTTGGCCTCCGAAACCTGATCCACGAGAATTACGGCATCTGCCTCCGGCAGGCACGAATCGAATCGTCGGAGCAATTCGGCCTGCAAGGCGACGGGTGTCGGGCGCCGATTCTTGACATCCAGGCGCTCCAGTTCTCTGGCCACACGCCAGCCACCTCGACCTTCTGGCTCCACCAGGCAGGGCTTCCCATACGTAGGCGTCACCCTCTGATCAGTACGGATCAGGTGCGTCGTATCCGCACCCAGAAGGTCGAGGGCACGCCGCAACTCGAAACCGTTGCCATCGTCTCCGTGAAACCCAATGGTGTCGATGTGGCCACAACCCAAGGCGGCGAGATTGGCAACCACCGTGCCGGCAGCACCGGCCTGTTGGCGGGTACGCACGACCTGGTAGGCTGTCAGTCCCGTCTCAATGGATGGTTCATTGAGACGCGGGTCGCAGTCGTAATAGGCATCAAGGAAGAAGTCACCCAGGACGACGACACGCAGCCGGGTTGCCTGGTGGAGCAGATATCGCAGGCGTGCCCGGGGCAGGACCTGACTCAGTCGATGCCCACGCCGAGGCAATCGAACAGGACGTCGCATTCCAGCCAATTCGGTGTCAGTATGTGAGCTCCGACTTCCCACAGTCGCTCCTGTTTCCATGGATCCATTCCGGGCACCCGTGTGCCGGCCTCATCGCCGGCTGTGCCATCTACATGTGTCTCATCCGAGGCGATCCCAACGGCCCAGCCACCGGCGCGCAAGGTTTCTTCGATCTCGACATAACCATCGCCAAATCCGATGAGTGCGCTACCCTCCAACCGGGTCTCGGTAAGGATCTGCTCGATCACCATGCGTTTGGAGAATTTTCGGAAGTCCTCAAGGGCGCCATAGATACGTGGGGGCTTTCCGGGTTCGGCAAAATACCGCGTCACACCCAGTAGATCCGCCTCTTCGCGAACGTAGGCGACATCGGTACCACTGGCCAGATAACATCGGATGCCCTGAGCCTGCAACCGATCGAGCAATTCCAGCGTCCCAGGAACCAGATAGGGGCCGGGGTCGCCACCTTGCCGAATCGCTGTGCGACGATGCTCAATATGGATGTGGAGTCGGCGAAGATACTCGGCCTTGTAGTCCTCGGCGGGCTGTGCCGTCCCCCCCCGTTTCTCAACCTGGTCAGCAAGTTCCATGCACTGGAAGATGGTCTGACGACCGGTTAGACGCGTGATGAAGTCGACGCAGACCTGTTGGCGTGATGCAGCCGATTCCGAAGTAGACGTCGAAGCCAGTACCTCGTCGAAATACTGGGTCATCACCTCCTGCCATCCGGCGCGCAGCAGAGACAGTGTGCCATCGAAGTCGAACAGAGCATGTTGGATTTGCCCGGGCGGCGGTGGAGTGACACCGTCGCGCAGGTACATGTGTTTTCCGAGAGAATGCGAATCCTGAGATATCATCGTCCTGTGCGAATCCTCATGGCCGGCGGTGAGTCAGGGCATATCCTGATCTTGACGATATTGGGTAATACCTTAATTTTTCGCAAGTTACGCCATTTCACACCTGCTAAATCCACGTTGGGTTCAACAACGCCATGGCCATCACAAAAGCTGTGCTTCCTGTTGCCGGTATGGGTACTCGACTACTGCCTGCGACGAAATCACAACCAAAAGAGATGCTGCCCGTCGGCTACAAGCCGGTGGTGCAGTATGTGGTTGAGGAGATGATCGACGAAGGCGTCTGTAAGTTCCTCTTCGTTACGGGTCGGAAGAAACGCTCGATCGAAGATCATTTCGATGATGATCCCGAACTCGAGGCTCGACTCAAAGGGCAGACTGATTCGATCGGTGAAGTCGACTACGAAGCGGCAGGGGTTGGATTCTATTTCGTCCGTCAGCGTCGACCACTCGGCAATGCCGATGCAGTCCGTCTCGCCCGGGAGTTCGTGGGGGAGGAATCTTTCGTCGTCGGATTTGGTGACACGATCATTCGTTCTTCCGGCGACCAGGGCGTTGTGGGCCGACTCGTGGCCAGTCACGAAGCGTCCGGCGCGGCAGCCACAATCGCCGTCTGGGAAGTGCCTCGGGAAGAGACAAGGAAATACGGTGTTGTCCGTCCCGCCGCCGGGGAGGATGTGGCCGCCGGAGCAGACTTCGCTATCGACGATATCGTCGAGAAGCCAGACCCTGATGAAGCGCCCAGTACCCTGGCTGTGGCTGCACGATATGCGTTTACGCCACGTGTCTTCGATGCCATTGAAGCGACCAAGACTGGCGTCAAAGGTGAGTTGTGGCTTACCGATGCGATCCGCGTGCTGCTGAGTTGGGGCGAATCAGTGCGGTGTATCCGGCTGCGACAGGACGAGGAGCGCTACGATATCGGCACACCCGCGACCTATTATCGCGCCTTCGCCGATTTTGCCCTCGCCGACCCGGAGCACGGTGAAGGATTTGCCGCCTATCTGCGTGGTGTTCTCGCGCCCAAGGCAACGGTCGATGGATCTGACCAGGGGGCCGGAGCCTGACATGCCAAGACTGCGCTTCGACTATGGCCACGATGGCCTGGAGGCGGATCTGCCCGACGACACGCAGGTGTTGTCGATGCAGGAGACGCCGGGACTGACACAGATCCAGCAGCGCCTCGACGATGCATTGCGGCAGCCGATTGGCGGTCTTCCCCTGGCCGAAATCGCCCAGGGGAAGACCAGCGCCTGCGTCGTGATTTCCGATATCACCCGCCCTGTGCCCAATGCGCTCATCCTGCCGCCGATTCTGTCGACTCTGGAGGCGGCGGGCATCGATCGCGAGGCCATCACGATTCTGATCGGCACCGGGTTGCACCGACCGAATGAGGGGGACGAGCTCATCCAGTTGGTGGGAGAGACGATCGCCTCGGGTTACCACGTAGTAAATCACTTCGCCCGTGATCGTGACACGCTCCTGCACCTGGGTGAGACCAGTTGCGGGGCCCCCATCTGGATCGACAAGATCTATGTCGAGGCGGACCTGAAAATCGCCACGTCACTGATCGAGCCCCATCTGATGGCTGGATTCTCCGGTGGGCGCAAGGCGATCTGTCCCGGCATCATGGGGGTCGACACGATGCGCGTTCTGCATGGCCCCGAGTTGCTGTCCCACCCCCTGGCCAGTGAAGGCCATATCGAGGGCAATCCATTCCATCAGCAGGCATTGGAAGTGGCCCGGATGGCAGGTGTGGATTTCACCCTGAGTGTGGCCATGAATGACCGGCGTGAGGTGACGGGGATCTTCGCCGGAGATCTCGAGGATGCGCATGCTGCGGGATGTCAATTTGTCGGAGAGCATGCTGGTGCCTGGCTCGAAGAGCCTGCGCCCATCGTGGTGACTTCGAGTGCTGGTTTCCCCCTGGATCTGACCTTCTACCAGGCCGTCAAGGGACTCACGGCCGTCCTGCCCATCGTTGCAGAGGGAGGGACGATCCTGCTCGTGGCTCAGTGTTCGGAAGGATTGGGTGGACCCGAATTCACCGACCTGCTGGATCAGACCGCGGGCATCGAGGATTTCGAGGCACGGCTGGCCGACCCAGATTTCTTTGTGATCGACCAGTGGCAGCTGCAGGAGTTGTGCAAGGTTCTTCGCAAGGCACGTGTCTGCCTGGTGTCCGGGGATGTCAGCGCCGACGACACCCGTGCGACCAAGTATGTGGATGTCACTGATTCGCTCGCTGACGGGTTGGCAGCGGCAAGAGAACGTCACGGCCTCGACGCCCAGGTCGTGGCCGTACCCCGTGGGCCGTATGTGTTGACCCGATGCAGAGACTGATGATGCCGAGTTTTCTCGTTCGGTCTGTCAGTCTCCTCTGGCTCTGCGCTCTGGCTGCCTGTGCGGGTGGACTGGAGCCAGGTCTGCAGACACTGGTCATGTCCTCACAGGACGACAGCACGGCCGCGCGGGCCGGCGGGCCGGAACAGGTACCGGCCTGGGCCGGTGCCGCACCTGCTGATACCAATGCACTGTCTCAGGTCGTTCTCATGCTTCCATTGGAAGACGGGACGAGGTATCTGAAACGTTTCGTGTTGTGGCCCGTCCACTCCGGTGTGCCGAGGGTGCTCGGCGACAGCCTCGCCACCAATCCCTTCTACCGGGTTCTGCCCGTCGATTCGGCTGCTGTTCTTCTGACCGAAGAAGAGCAGATAGGCAAGATCTCGACTGAACGTGCCCTTGCCATCGGACGGTTTCTGTCGGCGGACTGGGTCGTGTTCGGGCGGATCGATGGGTTGGCGATGAACAAGTTCACTGCCACGGCGCCGATCGGCGGCCACCGCAGCTACAAGGGACTGTCCTCCGTGCACCTGGTGCTCTACAACGTTGTCGACGGTCGTCGGGGGCCGGATATCGTCGTCGAGGAGGAAGTGGACAGCAAGCGGACGGGGATCGCCAATCCGGCATCGCACGTGCACCTGGACAAGCAGTACTTCTACCTCCATCAGTTGGTCTGGGGAACCGAGGAGTTTGATCAGAGTCTCGTGGGTCAGGCCCTCTCCGCTTGTGCTGTCGGTGTTGCCGCCCAGATCGCTGAAGTGATCAAGCCGCCGCAGATGAGTGGCGTTTCGGAGCCAAAGATCATAGATGTCGATGGCACGAGCGCGTATATTAATGTCGGTCTGGTCGACGGAATCCAGAATGGCGACAAGTTTGGCGTTTGGGATCTTGGTCGCGAATTGCGAGATCCGGGAACTGGACAGAGCCTCGGCCACGCCCTCCCTCGGCGAATCGGCGTTGTGCAGGTCGAGCAGGTGCTCAGCGATCACTTGGCGCTGGTGCGCATCCTCGACGGTCGCACAACGATCGCCAAGGGTTACTCGATCCGACCAGAGTAGAGTCGTGCATCGCACTCGAATTTCCTTCTTCCGATCCATTCTCTGCGGCCTTGCTATGGCCCTGGTCGCCGGTGTCCTCGTACAGGATCTGCGGCCGGCTGCGGCTTCACCCGGCGACATCCGCGTGTTGTATCTGTTTGCGCCGTCCTCCCCGGAGCAGGTTTCCCGATTTGGGCAACTTGAGCGCCGGGCACGATCGGCTGGTAGTGTCGAGTTGATCGGGTTGAGTCGTGAAGAGCCAGTTCCTGAGGGGATCGGGGCGATCTCGGCGATGCATTATCTGGCCTCGGGGGCTGCTGATGCCGCATCCCGCCGCTGGATAGCTGAACGCCTGAGAGAGCGGGGTGATGCGCTCCGCGTGGAGCGACCTGAAACGGTCTACGCCAGTGACGGCGAAGGGCGAAGCATCGAGGCCACCGCGGCCCGTGCTGGTGTCGCTCTCGTGACCACGGACATCGACTTCAGTACCTGGGGGAAGGTGAAAGACCTCTTTCGCTAGAGCTCTCTGCCATCACACGAGCAACGTCGTCACAAGAGCAACACTGGACCGTAGTTTCCCGATCTGCTACGGTATGGTGAGGTGTTCCTGGCGCGATTGTCCGATTCTGTCTGTCTGAGCTGTCGGCAGCCAACAACCAAAAATGCTTTGAAGATTCAAGCATCCGTCCAGCGGCACGTTCACGGCCCTGGGCTGAAGGAATGGAGGTAGTCTGTGAAGGTGATCAACCGGTGGGCCCTGTTCTTCGTCGGCCTGGCTGCGACAGCCTGTGGGGTCAACGAGGTCAAGGTCGAAGTACGCGGTGGCGACGGACGGCTGGTCCGACTGGAAGCCGAGCGACTTCAGCCGAAGTACAACCGGCTCGTCGAAGCGGGTACCTTCACCTTCAGTGAGATCGGCAGCGGGTCGTACGAGGTCACCGTCTCGGCGGCCAACTACATCGAGACCAAGACCATCGAAGTTGGTTCACCGTCGATTTCGGGTGTCCAGACCTTCGAGTTGGCATTCGATGTGCCGAAGGGTGGCAATCCCAGCTTCGAGCCTACTGGAACGATCGTCTACGCCTCAACGCCGACGCGCGTTCGTGACTGGGACCTGTTCACCGTGCCTGCTGCCGGCGGGGACGTCATCCAGCTCACCGACACAAGAGAATTCGAGCAGAACCCGCAGTGGTCACCCGATGGCCGCCGGATCATCTACACGATCGGCGACGTCATGTCGAATATCGACGTGGGCGTGATGAATGCAGATGGCTCGAATGCCACCCGCTTGACCCAACACCCTGAAAGTGACAAAGAGGCGTGCTGGTCGCCTGATGGTCAGCAGATTGCCTTCGTCTCCCAGCGGGACGGCGACATCGCCATCTGGACGATGGCTGCAGATGGCAGCGAACCGCGCAAGCTGGTCCAGGGGCGACAACCGTCCTGGTCACCGGATGGGCGCAGGATCACATTCACATCGGGTCAGTTCGAGGGAAATGACGAGATCTACGTCATCAATACCGATGGCAGCGACATGCGGCGGATCACCCAGGACAAGCGATTCGACTGGTACCCGTCCTGGGCGCCGAATGGTCGCTTGCTCGCTTTTAATTCCGAACGATTCGGCGGTCAGGAACTGATGATTGCCAATCCTGCCAATGGCCATCAGATCCGCATCACCGTTGCTCAGATGACCTTCGAGCAGGATCCTGAGTGGTCACCGGATGGTGGGGGCTTGGTGTACCAGGGCAAGATGAAGATTGGCGATGACGGCGAGTTGATGATCGAGGAGTTCTCTATGGGCAAGAAGCGCCCGATGGGCACTTTTGACATCTTCGTCGTTCCCAGTGTCGGCTTCGACTGGGACGAAGCGGTGAGCAAGCCCATTCTCCCTGTGAATCTCACCAACACGGATGATCGCGACGAGGTCTCGCCGAGTTGGCGGGCATTCTAGGCTGGCTGGCGTACTAGTTCAGGCCGGGGCGGTCGAGGGAGGCAGGTGATGTCTGTTGTCAGCCGCGATCGCTGGCTGTGGGCGATCCTCGCCTTCGCTATCCTTCTGCGGTTGATCGGATTGAACGAGCCACTGATCGATCAGCAGGCGTGGCGTCAGACCGACACGGCGGCCATCGCCCGCAATTTCTCCGAAGAGGGTTACGAACTCTTCCATCCACGCGTCGACTGGCGAGGTGATACGGCCGGCTACGTGGAGATGAATTTCCCCCTGTTTCCATATCTGACGGCCCTGGTCTACGGCGTGGCCGGGGAGTCGCACGAGTGGATCGGTCGCCTTCTGGCAGCGATCTGTTCCACGCTATCGGTGGGGTTCCTTTACCTGCTGGTGGCACGCGCCTTCGATCACACGACGGCTCGACTCGCCTCTCTTCTGTATGCGATGCTGCCCCTGAGCTGGTTCTTTGGCCGGGCCTTCATGCCCGAGGCTCTGATGATGGCACTGAGTCTGGGGGGCCTCCTGGCGATGCAGCGATGGCTGGACCGAGGGGGGCAGGCACGATTCGTGCTCGCCGTGGTGACGGCTGCCCTGTGTTTCATGGTCAAGATTCCGACGTTGTATCTCGGTTTCCCGCTCCTCGGGCTCGTCTGGCAACGATACGGATGGCGATTGTTCAGCCAACCGGCCCTCTGGTTGTATGCCGTCCTCGTGTTGGCGCCCACTTTCGCCTGGTACGGACACGCAGCGGGTCTCTTCGCTGAGACGGGCCTCACTTTTGGTATCTGGGGGAGAGACGGTTACGACAAGTGGGATCGGACACTACTGACAACGGCGCCGTTCTACGCCTCCATGCTTGGCAGGTTTGTGTGGGCTGTGGCCACCCCACCGGGATTCCTGCTGGCGCTGGCCGGTACCTGGCTGCTCTTCCGCCAGCGGCTGCAGGCGCCCCAGGCCGCCTACGTGCTCTGGTGGATCGGCGCCCTCGTGCTCTACCTGTTTCTCGTGCCTGAGGGGAATCGGAAGCTGCACTATTACCAACTGCCTTTCACACCGGTATTGGCTCTGATGATGGCAGTCACCCTGGTGAACTGGCTCCGCCACGGGCCGGGCTCGCAGCGATGGCGTCAGGGGGCGGTGGTGGCGGCGATCCTGTCTATTACAGCCTGTGCAACATCAGTCGTGGCGGAATACCACCACCCCGAGAACAACGTCTACGAGTACTACCGGAGTTGTCTGGCTGCTGGTAGCGTGCTGGATCGTGCGCTGCCGGCCTCTGCGCGGTTGGTGGTGGGTGACCTGGACGAGAATGCGGCTGCGCCCCATCGAGCGCAGAATCCCAGTCTTCTCTACTACACTCACAGGAAGGGCTGGCAGATCACCCCGTCTCAGTTCAGTGTGGACCTACTCGACCTGCTGCAGACTCGGGGAGCGACCCACTTCTTGACTGCAACGCAGTTTGCTCAGCAATCTCCCGCATTCTGGCAGGAATTGCTGCGCCGCGGCGTGTCGACGCCTGGGGCCTACCCTCGGCGGGTCCACACGCACAAGGGATGGCTCCATCAGGCTCGAGCTGAATCGGGTGAGAATCGGCACTTCATCGTCGTCGCACTGGGGCCGATCGACTAACCCTGATCGAGGCCCGATGGGTCCGGTGATACGCCGAATCCTGTAGAAAAACAGGCCGAATCAGGACCAGGAATACAGGTCAGTCGGATCGGGCCATGGTTCAGCCTGGGTTTGACACGTATCAGGCTCGCAAGATACTCTAGCACAAGCAACTAACCTGAGGGAGATGCGCGCATGAAGCTCAATATCCTGACCTCGCTGGCTGCCTGTATGCTGATGGGCTGTGCCGCCACCACTGGTGGATATGGCCCGGCGCCGATCAGTGAAGGCAGGGGGCGCCTGGTGCTGGATGCCGGCGGGATCCCCCAGCTGAATTTCTACGTGACCGATCAGGAAACCGACGAGGAAGTGCACGCCGATACACCCCGAATGTCGGCCAGTTCTCCGACCAGCTATCTCACCGGTACCGAGGTGAGCAATCTCGTCGTCGATCTGGAACCGGGGATGTATACGGTGAGGATCAACACCGACATCTCAGACGATGTCCTCATCGAAGATGTCGAGATCAGAATGGGCGAGGAGAGATTCGTGCCCGTCCCGGTTGGACGTTTTGCCATTCGGTTCACTGGTTCGGCGCAGACGAACACACAGATCCCTTTCATCATCATGGACTACCCCATGCGCTCAGTATTGGGGAAGGCCATGACGTCATCGGCGGTCAAACACTTTCTCGTACCGGCGGGACGGACCTACAAGGTTCGGATCGAGAATTCACCCACCGGACAGGATGAGATCATACCGGTTGAAGTCGGCTTCGGAGGGATCACGCAGATGCAGATCGGTGAACCGGTACAGGAAGAGGAGGACAGTGGTGACACGACGACGCCGTAATCTGGGCACGCTTCTCGTACTGTCGGCGTTGTTGCTGACGGTAAATGATGCCGCTGCTGCATCCTTTTCTGCGACGGTCATCGACCGCAGTGGTGATCGATACGAGGTCCGCAATCTCACCTATCAGAAGCAACCCGAATTCGAGGTCTACAGCGGCGGGCGTCGGCAACTGATCCGATTCCGGGACATCACCAGGATCGTCCTCGGCGGCAATGTGAATGACCGTGAAATCCCGGTGGTCATCGATCTGCGTGATGGGCAGAAACTGGAGGGGCAGATGTATGCCGGTTCCTCCGGTGGCGCCTCCCCCCATCGGTCCGTTGTGAGTGGCCCCGCCACCGGCGGCGGATTCTCTGGCCGAAGTGAACTGGGCCCCGTTGCCATCCAGTTGATTGATGTAAGAGATCTGCGATTCCATCACGACGACGCTGCTCAGGCGAGTGTCTCCCTGCGAGCCACCCTCGTGGACCTGGAGGGCAAACGATTCGAGGTGGAGACGCTTCGCTTCAGGGGTCGCACGGATTTCCTGTACGACCAGGGGCGTAAGCACCGCACCAAGGCGCTGTCGAGTATCGACCGCATCGAGTTCACCCAGGCGCCGAGGGCGACTGAGAGCCGGGCGGTGGCAATTACCTTCCGCAGTGGCAAGGTGGCACACGGCACCGCCGATGCCAGCACGATCCGGGTACCTGGGGAGACCGACCGTCTGTTCGAACAGCGCGTCTTTGAGGCCTTCACCGGGAGTGCCGGTGGCGCTCCTTTTGCCATCGGTTTGCACCAGATCCGGCTATTGCGCCTCGAGTGGGAGCAGGATCAGAGCACGCCGCCATCGCCGGGCCCGTCAACGTCTCCTTGAGGTCGGAAGTGAGAGCAAATCAGACACAACCGCCTCTCTCCGACCACCTGCAGCTCTATTGTTAAAATCCTTGACACTCCTCCACCGCAGGGGTATTATATCAGCGCTAAATTCGTGTCCAGGATGTGTCATCTCCGCCACGAGCTGACGACGTTGGGATCTCCATGGAATCCCGGTGTCCGATGACAGCACATCTCGTAGTATCGTCTCAGATCGAATGCTCAAATTGAGCACGTGATCGAGTAATAGAGACAAGGGGTGTGGCAGGGGAGTGATCGGCATTCGGCCGCTGGCCACCGCAGCACTTTGCCGTAATGACGTGTTTTTGCACGTTGGCATGGTAGAGCAAGCGGCTCGGTCGGAGATGATCGACACCGTCTGGGCAGAATTCGCAAACCCTACCTTCCTTCACGGAGGAGTGAGCAACAATGCGCAAGTCGCTTCTTGCAGTACTGGCGCTGACCCTGACCTTGGGTCTCGTCAGCGGGGCAAACGCCCATATCGGTAGTGAGGTTTACCTCTTTTTCGAGATCGCAGACGAAGACGTCTCCGAGATCGATTTCAACGATGGTAGCCTCGACGACTGGATCGACCTCGTCGGCGATCCGTCTTTGGACGCCACTGACTTCTTCGCCGATCCTGGCGTTGGTGACGGTGCTCCTTATGATCCGGCGGACATGGACTACCGGATCTGGTTCGGCTGGAACAGCACGACCAGCACCGTCTGGGGCGCCATGGAGCGCACCGATGACGTGTATGTGAACGAGTATGCCGGCGGCAACATGGGCGACACCTGGAAGTGGGATTCTGTCATCGAGTTCATGCTCGATGGTGACCACTCTGGTGGCGAGTATGGTTTCGGTGCTGGTAACTGCGAAGGCTGCACGGAAGAGGAAATCAACCTCGTCAACAACCGTCAGGCTCAGCAGTATCTCGTCATCGCCGAATCTCCTGATGACACCCATGCCGGTTATCTCGGCGCCGGTCAGAGCTGGGTCAATGCTGTGCCTTATTCGCTCGGTGGCGGCGTTGCCTTCGGCGATAGCCCGGTAACGACGCTCGTCGAGTTCTATCTGACGCCCTTCGACAACCTGATCTTCAACGATCCGGCCGCGTCGGAAGCGACGAACCTCGTCGCTGGTAACACCATCGGTTTCCAGATCTCCGTTCCCGACTGGGATGTGGCTGGCACGTATCACGCCTTCCACACCGTCACGGGTCAGGCCGCTACGTGGCGCTATGCTGAGCGCTTCGCTGATGCCCGCCTTGTTGGCGTCGGTGGCGACATTACCGCCGTCGAGGAGAGCTCCTGGGGCCGCGTCAAGGCCACCTTCGAGTAATCTTACCGGATAACTCGTTGGCCTGACCGCCTTCGTAGCTTGAGGCACAGTATCTGAATCTGGGGCCGTCCTCCGGGGCGGCCCCAACAGATATTCTGACAAAGAAAATTTTGAAAAAAGGGGGGCCTTGTGTCCCCCTTTTTTCGACCATTCACAACATTCACGTCCGTTCGAATCTCACGCCGACAGGATCTGATCACATGGGTGCCCTGCAATCCCGTGTTCTTACACTCCTGATCGCTCTCCCGCTGTCTACGGCGGTGATGGCCGAGGTGTCGGAATTCTCTCTGCCTGGCGATGTGGCTTGGGATGAAGCCCAGGAGTCATCGCTGTCTCCCAGGTTCTTTCTCCAGCCAGTCGATTTCACCACTGCGCCGGATGGGATTGGCCCGGTTCAGCCGCAGCGCATCGTGCAGCCTCCAACTGCACCCGCTGCCATCGTCGGTCTAGACTCATTTGTTGTTGCGCTGCGGCAGGAAGACCGCGGCACCGCGTTGACGTACGCTCGAACGGATTTGGGTTGGACCGAAGCGCAGATCGGCGCTCTGGCCGCCTTCTTTGACAGTTGCAACGTCTTCGGTCGTGATGTGTCCCGCTTCGACGTGATCGCTCAGCAGGATGCATCCGTGGCGGGCGTGGACATCGTCGCAGGCGACGTCTTGGTCGAGCGACTTCAGGATCTACCCAAGCGGCCGGATCTCGTTCTCGAGATCATCGAGGCCGGTGTCGCTGACATTCCCGTGCTCGTCAATGTCCTCGACTCGTTTCCGAAGCCGACCACGGCGTCTCCCCCGGACTCGGTGCTGCGGAAGTTCAACAAGAATGTGCAGCTGACGACGCTCGCCTTCTGGGAAACGCCGCTGAAGAAGGCGCGACGATTCGAACTTGAACCCGCGCAGATGTTCGACGGTGTCGCCGAGACGGGCTTCGAACGCATCGATACGCCCGATGCAGATGTTCTGCAGAAGTTCCGCATCTGGGCAGACTTGTTCCGATACTTCCCGATCTCTCTCGTCCGGATTCACAACATCCCTGGCGACGGTTTCAATCTCAAGGCATACACCCTGTACAATGGTGTGCCTGATACTGAAACGAACATCGCGGGATTCAGCTACGCGCGTGCCGGGAATCTCGGGTTCCCGCAGTTTGTCAAGGTGGCGGACACCTTCCCGCAATTTGTCATTCTCCAGCGCGCCCCGGTGAACAACCGGGACACGATCACTGTCGCCCTGGACCCACCGCGACGATTGCGCTATCTGCGTCTGGATATCGATACGGATCTCGACTACACGATCAGTGAAATCCAGGCATTTGCAGACGGCTTCCTCCCGGATGCGACGTATATCACGCGCCCCTTGTCCCTGACCGATGGGGCCCGGGCGACACTCGGGCGCATCTTCTGGGAAGAGGATGTAGTGGGGGATTCTTCGAAATCCCGGGCCGTGGTCTCGGTCCAGACGGGTCGGAACACGGAGCCCATCGTCTTCTTCCGGTTCAACGACTTCCAGGATGAGATCGAGTGGCGCGCCGATGGCGCGACGGTCATCGACCGCCGCCGCGATGCGCCGACATTTGGATCCACCGTGGATCTGAATGAGGAGAAGCTGCGTAACGACGCCCGCGCCATTTTCAGCGCCCTGAGCAATGAGGAGCGTGCCGCTGTGCGGATCACGCGAGATGAGTATATCCTCATTCCCGGCAATGCCCGGGCGAAGTCGGAGCCAGATCTCGTATTTTGGAGTGGGGTACAGCCGGCCAAGAATGGCCAGGTGATGCCCGCGCCGGGAGGACAGTTGTTCTTCCAGATCCGCGTGGATCTGTATAGTGACGATCCCTCTGCTGGTCGCGTTGTGCGCAATCTCCGCTTCGAATACGATACACAACGGGCTGCCAGCAAACTCGTCGGTGAAGTGGCCCCGGCTGTCAACATCGTGGCCGGTCGAGACACGACATTCAATGTGGCCATTCGGGCCGAGTTCGACGACATCTCGCGCGGCTTCAATCGGATCCAGATCGGCACGCCGGCCCGCATCAGTCAGGTAGACGCCGTCTCCATCGACTTCGGGGATGGTCAGGTTCAGACGCTGGAGCGAATCCCCCTCGGTGATGCAAGAGAACTCGGGGCGGGGCAGTTCAAGGAAGACATCATCGACGACAACTTCTTCGTCGTATCCGTGCCCCGGGTCACGGCTGAAGATGCAGGCGACGACTCCGCGCTTCTGCGTCTGCAGTTCCAGGGGCGAGTCATCGATTTCAATACCACGTTCAAAGCCGATGTCTTCCTGGATACGCTCGGTCCCCGCGATCGCACGCAGTATTCCGCCAATGGCTTGCTCGCGTTGCAGGACAACGCAACCGGCGACCCCGACACGTTGGGGCTCGTCCTGCCTCAGGGGGCCTCGGCACCTGAATCGGGCGAGAGTGTTGTAGACTTCGCAGCCGAGAATCAGCTGGAGGACCGCAACTCCTTGAGCGTTACCGCCGACATCAGTGGGCAGGGCCGCGAACTGGTTGACAACGTCGGGTTGCAGCCCAATCCATTCTCGCCGAATACGGATGGTGTGAACGACGCGCTGAACATCAGCTATGATGTGCTGCGCCTCATCTCTCCCGGAACCGTAACCGTCGAAGTACATGACTTGAGCGGGCGTCGGTTGGCCGTGCTGCAGGATGCAGAGCTGACCTCGGGTGGGTATTCGGTCCAGTGGACGGGGCGTGATGATGAGGACAATCTCGTACCGCCGGGTATCTATCTGCTGAGACTGAGTGTCGATGCGGACGACCGGAATTCAACGCAGACACACGTTGTTTATGTGGTCTACTGAGTGTCGTGGCGAACCAACAGCCTATCCGACAGGTGCGATCTACGATGATAGACAACGGAATCCCACAGATTCCCAGGAGGTCGGTCTGACATGAGGAAGCGTGTCATTGCCACAGCAGTACTGGCCGCAAGCCTAGTCGCCGGCGGCCTCCAGGCCCAGGACGCCTATCGCCTCACTCGGAGTGGTAGTGCCATTGTCATCGACAGAGATGATCTGTGGAGCCATTGGGCCCTGCAGAACAATCGTGTCATCAGCCTGGCAACCCGCCTCGACTCAGCTTCGATCTTCACCATTGATCAGGGCGTTCGAACCCGCTACATGCGATCGCAGATCAATGCGGCCCTGGACGCCGGCGAATTTACCTATTTCGACGCCGTTCGCACGGGGCGTGATGCAACGGGCGGGATGACGGCTCAGTCGAATTCGTCACGGGCACGAAGGGTCGCGGATGCGGATCTGAGCACGTACTGGGAACCCTCTCGTGCCGATTTCAACTCCGACGGTCTGCGAGACTGGGAGATCGAGATCGACCTGGGCCGGCTGGTCCACGTCGACAGCGTAACCCTCGTCTTTCCCCCTGGCGTCATTGGTGTGGATGGTGAGGAAGATGCCGGCGATCCCATCAAGAATTTCGCCCTCTTCGCCGGGACCGGTGAAAGATCCGGGGGGCGCCAGGGCCAGACGGACAGCAAGATCTTGCAGTTCGACTTTATTGCGCGGGCCACGGATGCGGATCTGGTCGCCACTGACGACGATGAATACCTGACCTACACGGCTTCGCTGATCCCTCTGGATGACGCTGACTTCGACGAGGACGGCGCACCGGACATGTCCGGCTCCATGGTCCACTACTTCCGCATCAAGGTGACCGGGTCGGCGCTGGGTCGCAAGACCTTCATCGGAGATGGTGAAGAGGCCCGCCTGGAATACGAGGGCCTCTCCTCCACTCGCCAGGGTGACCGTGTGTACCAGCGTGTGACAGCAGGTGGACTGCTGACACCGGTGAGCCAGGAGATCTACGAGTCGGTCCTGAATGCTGAAGAGCAAGGCCCGATCCGGTACTACATACCGGAGGTCCCACGTCTGCTGGAGTTTCAAGTCTGGGGCAAGGGCGACAACATCGCTCATTCGCCAGAGTTGCGCGCCGGCGCCTCCTTCGAACAGGGCGGCTGGTGCGGCCTGGGATCAACCGCCTGCAATGCGACGGACGGTGCCCTGCAGACGTGGTGGACGGCCAATGTCTGGTCTCAGTTTGTAAATCGTGGCACCTTGTGGATTGATCTTGGTGCCACATTCTGGGTCGATCGAACCGCCATGATCCTCAAGTGGACGTCCGGGCGTACAAAGGGCTCCTTCATGGGCAATGGCTTCTGGCTCTCCGATGGTTCGCTGGTGAGTCCCATCAATCTGCAGGGCGTCGAGGACTTCGGACAGCTTGAGACGGGTGTGCAGTGGGACAACATCATCCCCAAGGTGAAATTCGACAATCTGGATCAGAAGGTTCGGATGTTCGAGGAGTCCTTTCCGTTGCGCAAGGTGCGCTACGTAATGGCCCGCAATGTCGATCCCACCGGAGGCGAGTGGGAAGGCGCCTACGTCGATCCTGGGAACCTGTCAGAACTCGTCCTCTATGGTGAGGGATATCCGGTCAGTGTCTTCCTCAATTCACCGCCCATTCTCCTCAACGATACTGATGACCTGTCCGCCGTACAGCAGACGACGTTGTCCAAGATCAGCTGGGTCGGAGAAGCCGTCATCACTACACGGGATCCTCTCACCGGCGAGTTGACCGAGACGTTGGAGTCGCTGGTCGACCATCCTGAGGTCAGCCTCGAGATCCAGACGCGCACAAGTCAGACGACGGACACCTCCTACACCTACTACGCCACGGCCGGTGGTATTGCCAAGGAAGTGAGCCAGCAGGAGTACGACGACCTGATCCAGAAATGGGCGATCTACAACTACGTCGTCGACAACAACCTGGATACTGCTCATCATCGCAAATCGAAGGATGAAGATGGCGACGGCCAGAAGCACGAGGACTGGTTCGACGGCATCGACAACGATGGCGACGGACTCATCGACGAGGACTGGACCCGGGTCCGTCCTGGACGTGACGTTCCCAAGGAGGAGGCCACCCTCGAGGCCGTCCTCGAGTTCTCCGGTTGGAGTTCCTGGAGCGCGGCCTACAAGCCGACAGATGGGGTCAATGAAGCCCTGGTAACCTCACCCAGCCCGCGCAAATTCCTGCAGATCCGAGTGAATCTGCGCTCTGATGATCCTCACAAGACGGCGAAAATCAGCGAAATACGCGTTGAGCTTGTGCGCCCCCTGTCGCAGGCCATGGCTGGTGAGTTGGCCGTGCTGACCGAGATCGGCGCCCTTCGCGATCTGAGTGAGGCACCGATTCGGGACGACTATCTGCCGCCCATCGATGTGAGTCCGTTGACGCCGCAGACCTTCTCGTATTTCATCCGTGCCGCTGGCCCGGATCCGACGCAATTCCAGGTCCGCAATGGCTTCAATGAAATCCTCATTCGCACACGCGAGCCGGCCGAATTGCTTGGGGTGCGCACGGGTACGGTTGATGTCGATGGTACTCAGGCGATGGCGACCACGTTCACCGAGAACTACTTGGCCGGCCCGGATGGTGTCTTCCGTAGTGCTGACGGCACAGATTCTCTCACCGTCCTGCCCGCCGGTGAAGATTCACTTCTGTTCCGTCTGCCGCAATCTCTGAACCGGGGGTTGACCGGAGATACACAGGGAATCGTCGAGATTCGTTTCCGTGCGCCCACCTATCGAGAGGGCACCGAATTCGAGAGCTTTGTCCGGACCACGGGAGACGATTTCTTCCAGCGTGTCGATATCGACAATCGTGACGCCAGCGAGTTGGTGGAGAGCAACAGTGCCTTGGTTCGTCTCGACAACAACTCGGGTGGATTGATTCACGACGTGGAGATGATACCTTACGTGACGCCAAATGGTGATCTCCATAACGACGAACTGGTTGTGGCCTTCACGCTGTTGCGCGTTTTAAATGATGTGCCCATTGAGGTGACAGTCTTCGACCTCAATGGACGTCAGGTCCGCCGTATGGAAGACCTGGAGGATTTCGTTGAGATTGCGCCGGTCGACGATACGGATGTCGTCGAAGAGGCGGATGAAGGGGCCGATGCAGGCCCCGTGCTCTTCACCGGTACGTCTGGCAGAGTGGAGTTCACGTGGGACGCTCGTGATGACGAGGGCAACCTCGTCGCACCCGGTATCTACGTGATGCGCATCCGCATCGATGCCGACAAGGAATACGGCGACGCATTGCGGACCGTGAGTGTCGTGTACTGAATTGATCCGACAGTGTTGAGTTGAGTGCAGTGTTGGCTCAAGTGCAGCGTTGACGGATGCAGCACCGCAGATCATAGACTTAAGAGACACGTCAAACCCTTAGGGAGGGGACACGTGAACCAGCGAGACTTGATCCCCAAGTTTGCTATCGGCCTGCTGTTGGCGGCCATGTTCGTGACACAGGCCACCGAGGCACAAGGCTTCGGATCACGGTTGGGTGTCCGGCGCGGCGGCGAAGTTTCGTACGCCCCGACCGGTCCCGGTGTCCTCTTCGATGCCCTCGACCCGGCGGTGAAGAAGTGGTACGTGCCGCAGGAATTGTTCAACGAGTATCAGTGGCGGCAGTGGGAATACTCCAACTACGCCCGCAATCAATATCAGCGATACGTCAACATCGCCCTCGAGGGTGACTACTTCTACGACCTCTACGGCAATTATGTCACGCGCGGCGTGCTCGTCTATGACTGGCGCGTGGCGGCACCTCAGGCAGCCGGCAGCAATCTGTTCAAGGGCGATCGGTATTCGGGTTGGTTCTCTCGACTCGTGATCGCTTCGGACGCCAAGGGCCAGTATCACTACGCGCTGACCATCGGTGATGATATCCGCACCACCCTGACGCCGATGACCTTCTCGAAGCCGCGCTACACCGGTATCCAGTTTGATCTCGCCACCGACAAGTACGAGCTGACATTGCTCGCTTCTAGGCCCAGCGCACCGGGCGAGATCGGTGACCAGATCTCTGGCTCTGCCCGTCAGCGATCGAACGATACCAACCTGCTGGGCGGTCGAGGCACTCTGCAACTGGGAGACTTCGTCAAGATCGGCGCTCAGTATGTGAGTGCCTTCAATGCGCAGACGAAGAACCAGGCTTTCGAAGGCAATCCCTTTCGTGGTACGTTGACGGAGGGGCAGAATCAGGATGTAACTCGCGTCGAGGTTCGTCTGAGTGATGATTCTCCTGGGGACAGTCAGGCCGGTGCGGCCTTCTTCCAGGAAGAGATCATCATCACCACTGCCGATGGTCAGAAATTCAGTAACAGGCGGCCTCTGGGTGACAATCCGATCCTACGTTTCTTCCCGTCCACTCAGGGTGGTTTTCGCAAGGAGGGATTCCTCTCCGCAGATGGTAGCGAGGTGATCACCCTCGTCTACGACCTGGAGGGCCCCGACTACGTAAATGCCTTCGGTCCCCCGACGGATCAGATTACCGACATCGAGTTCGTCCTGCTCGTGGCCAACGACTTCCGCATCGATGTCACGTCGAATCGACAGCTGAATCGCAACGATCAGTCAGTGGCCCTGTCCGAAGGTATTCCTGAGCGGACGATCCGCGCCCCCGGCAACGTCAAAGACGGTTCCAATCAGCGCTTCGTCAGCATTGAATACGGTCTGCCCGTTGCGAACGAGATCTTCGGCCTGACCCTCGATGTGACCGACCTGAATGGCTTCTACCTGTCGGGCGAATGGGATCGCAATCGCCAGCATCATCGCTACCCGCGACGCCGCACGACGGATCCGACGGCGCACGAAGCTTCGATTACCGAGGCTGATGCGTGGTTCGTCAATATCTACAAGCGCGCCTATCCGTACTTCCTGTTCGGCGAGGCGTACAGCATGGACGACAACTACTCGACGTCCACCTACATCGCGGGAACGGCCAATGACCTTGGCGAATTCGAGTATGACGATGAAGAGCAATTCGTCTACGAGTTCGTCGACGACAACGACGATCAGGATCGCAGCCCAGACTGGTTGAGGCGCAACTCCACCCGGGATACGGAGATCTTCCCTGGTTGGGACGAGAACAACGATTTCACCGCTGACTTCAACCAGAACGACAATGAGCGGCGCGAGAACAGCTCACCTGACTACGAAGAGCCATTCCTACGCTTTAATTCCGATCGTCCCGAGTTTCTCTTCGGCGTCGACATGAACAACAACGGGATTGTTGATCGCTTCGAGAACGACAACCTCCCCGACTATCCGTACAAGCGGGATCGGCGAGGCTACAATCTCTACGCCGGCGCCAACGTGGGCCCCGAAGCACGGGTGACCGTGGGACGCCTGGACGAGCGCCAGCTGGCTGACGATCGCGCGGCGGTGAGCAACTACGTTCTTGCGACGTACGACCGGAATTTCCCCCGGCTGGGGCAGCTGCAGATCTACAACAACCTGCGCCGTGTCCAGGATGATATTCGCGACAATGTGATCGAGTGGGTCATCGTCGAAGGTTCTCGTGGTGCCTTCGTTCCCTATACCGATCCACTGCCGATGCGGGACGCCTGGGCGAATACGTCATACATGGGTTATAACTACAGCACCGATCGACTCCGGTTTCGTAATCGCCTGAAGTATGAGTTTGTTCATCAACTCGATTTCGACGACCGTGATCTGTCCGAGCAGAATATTCGGGAGACATCCTCCTTCCTGGGGATGATCAACAAGCTCGACTACACGATCACCCTGGGGCAGATCCAATTGCAGCCGCGATGGAAGAGCGAATTTCAGCGCCAGCGGCCCAGCAATCCCAGCGACCAGGTTCGGGTCTCCACGACAGAACTGCAGCAGATGTTGTCGTTCATGGTCAGAGTTCCATTCCTGTCACGAACGACGATTCAATCCGGTGTCGAGTATCTCCTCGTGAATCAGTATCGTGATGCTCTCAAGGATGATGCCCTGCTCTCCGATCGTACCGAGTTGGTTGGCGCGATTCAGATGACGAACAATGTCGCTTATCTGGGTTACGATCTGTGGACACAGCTTGGCTTCCGGGTAAGCCGAATCGATCGCGATTCGGCTGAGAGAGCCCGTACTGAGACTCGCATGTTCATCACAGTCTACGCCGGCTTCGGTGAATAAGAACCGGCTGGGTGATCGATCTTGGAGGATTTGAAGTGATGAATCGGGTCCGTTCGCTCAAATACCTGCCGGGTGCGGTGCTGGTCGCAGCGCTGGTGTCGGGCTTGTGTGAGCCATCAGAGGCAGAGGTCAAGGTCTATCGCGTCGGAGATGCCGAACATCCGTGGCGACTGAGTCCCGTCAGTGGTCTGATCAACTGGGGACAAGGTTGGTCGGTCGAGGTTCTGATGGATGAAGACCAGGATGGCAGTATCGATGAGGATCCCGTCGAGATCGTCGATAACGACAACGATGGCCTCTTCAACGAAGATCCGCCGGAAGTGCAGATCGACAATGATGGGGACGGCGTCACGGGTGAAGATCGCCTGAATGGTGTCGATGACGACGGGGACGGAGAGATCGATGAAGATCCGCCAGAGTCGGTGGATAACGATCTGGACGGACTTTTCGACGAAGATGGCCCTGACGAACAGATCGACAATGATGGAGATGGGCTGACCGGCGAGGATGGTCTCTGGACCCACGGTGATGACGACATGGACGGCCAGTACAACGAAGACTGGGCCGACGGTGTCGACAACGATGGCGATGGGTTGGTCGACGAAGATCGCTATGGTCTCATGACGGATTTCGACGACGATTGTCTGAGGTTGGAGGACAATCAGTTCGATCTGTCCAAGTGTAATGGTGGGACCTCACCATCTATTGCGAATGAAGACCTCGCCGATGGCATCGACAACGATGGCGATGGTGCCGTGGATGAGGATCGCCTCGCAAGTGAGCGAGAGGGGATCTCCTCGTGGCTGGCACCGATCGGCCTGACCGAAAATCGTGAGTTGGTCAAGCTCCTGGCCGGCCGCTTGCGGCGTGCAGAGTTCGGCGTGGGCACCACGGTTGCGCCGACGGAAGGTCCGCTGCGGCGCGAGATTCCTAACACATTCAACGATGTCCGTCAGGGCGGAATCGGTCGCGCGGCCTTCGTGTCCTACGGCCAGGCCTTTGACGGTGATCTCTTCACAGCCTGGGCAAGCAAGGAAGGGCCAGGCGGTGTCGCGGTTCGCCCCTTCGGCTACTACTATCTGACGAGGTACATGGCGCGTCCCAGACCAACATTCGGTGACGATACACCGCACACATTCACCGTCTACTACGGCACGCCGGACCAGGTGGCTGGCAACAGCCAGCGGACGAATTCTATTCTCGTACCCGCAACCAGCGGTGACGCCGTAAACGAGATCAAGGACTACTCCTTTGACCCGCCTCTGCTACAGGCGGGCGTGTGGTTCCAGGTGCAGCATACAAGAGTAAATGCGGATCGCTGGGAGATCGCCGAGGTGAACATGTTCGGCGATGGATATGCTCAGGACGGGTACTATTCCTCGGAGATCATTGATGTCGGTCCCGAGACACCGCAAGTTCGTCGTTACGAACAGCAGTGGGACGTCTACAAGGCGTCCGACGCCGACGCGGGCATTCTCAACGATCAGTTTGACGAGAATGCCGCCGGCGACGCCGTCACCTGGGGCCGGGTTCGCTGGCGTGGCAGGCGGTTGGGGAATGATGACGGTGATATTCGCATTCAGTTCCGTACCGGAAATACCCTCGATACGCATGTCTACCTGAGGCAGCTGGGGCCTGGGGTTTTCGATGATCGCGATGCCAATGGCAATCTCCTGGAAGCCTTCGCCTGGGCCAAGGATCCTGTCCGCCGGGCAGGTATCGAGTTTCTACCCTTCAACGAACTCGGTAAGGATCTCGGCGACGACGGCCTCCTCGGTTGGAGCTTCTGGTCTGCTCCCCTGCTTTTCGAAGAGGGCCTCGTAGATGAGTCCAAACCCCTGGATGAGCAGGGCATCCTGCTGGGCATACCCGCCCAGACACGCTACGTCCAGTTCCAGATCTATTTCGACAGCGACCAGCACGGTGCAGTCGCTCTGGATTGGATCGAGTTTGAGTATGACGTGCCGCTCGTGAGCAAGGGCCTCGTGGCCGAAGTCTTTCCTGCCATCGCCAAACTTGGCGAGCCGGAAGACTTCCGGTATTTCATCACTCCGTCCTTCGGCTCAGGAGGAACTGAGGGCTTCAATCGCATCGATATCGTCGTTCCGTCTCCCGAGACCCGAGTAACGGCCGTGAAGGTCGATCAGAATCCCTGGCCGGAGATCATCGGTGCGGATCTGACTTCACCTGATCCACTCAGCCTCCTCGATCCGCAGTTCACCGATGCGACAGGTGAGTTCGCTCAGGCCGTGGTCACCGACGCGGCCACAGGGAGGCACACGCTGCGTCTCAAGTTGCCCCAGATGAATCCGACCACGGTGTCGGGATTTAAACCGGGACTCGACGGCAGCGTCGAAATCGAATTCACTACCTCATTGTTTCGGGGTGCAGCGGAGTTTTCCAGTTCAGTATGGAACGATGTCGGCGTTGCGGCAGGAGGAACGTTCATCCCTCAGCCGACTCGCCCCGGTGACGCCACCGGTGAACTGAGCACAGATGGCTATACTGTCGTTGTCGACGAGATTACCCATTTGATGTCGGATGTTACCGTCGAGCCTAATCCCTTTTCGCCCAATCGGGACGGAGAGAATGACTCGGCCTTTATCACCTTCGATTTGTTCCTCGTCACTGAATCGATTGATATTCGTGTCGAGATTCACGATCTCTCGGGACGTGCCATCAGATCGCTCGAAGCACCGACAGGTGTGGCCGGTCGTATACCCATCGAGTGGGATGGGACGGATAATGAGGGTAACCTTGTGCCGCCAGGGATCTACCTGTATCGCCTGACGGCAGCAGACGATGATGAGGTAAGTGACCGCACCGGTACGATCGCCGTGGTCTACTGAGACGTTCCAGATCAACGACATGGGATCAAGCAGAGAAGAGAGCGAGGCAATGGAGCGAGGAATCATGCGAGTCGGTCGAGCCATCATCACGGCACTCGGGACGGGAATTCTTGTGATGGGAATTCTTGTTGCGACGGGGTGTGCCCATCGGTACTACGCAGACGATCTCAAACCACTCGGGGAAGCTGAACAGGGCGAACATCGGACCGTCCTCGATGATGGATCGGTCGTACTGGAAAAAGATCGTCTTGAGATCACCGTACGGCCCATGTCGGTGGACGAACTCAATCGTCAGTTCAATGCCAACACTCAGGTGGGTACCAATCCAT
>JABHDC010000061.1 GCA_018673255.1 Gemmatimonadota bacterium | reverse complement strand
CCTCATCCTGACGACGGCGGGATAACCCTCATCAATCGCACCACGGACCTTGTCCCAGGCCTCAGCCTCTGCTGCTGACTTGGACTCGAACCGCGTGACGTCGATCGTCGTGTGGTCCAGATACTCCGTCACCTGGGGAGACAGGAATTGCTCGTCTCTGCTGTCCTGCCACAGCAGCTTGCCATCCTTCTTCATGCTGAAGGAGAAGGCCGAGCCGAGAAAGCCCCTCACGTAATCGCGGGACCAGTCGATTCCCGCGACCTTCAGGGCGGGGCCCAGGCTCCCGGCCAGGCTGCCAGCTGGCCAGTCGGCCCTGATGTCGAGTTCATGCAGATCCACTATCGAGATCCTGCCCTGCCAACTCTGCAGAGCCACACCGTCCTGGCTGAAGGTCAGGTCGACAGGCCATTCTCCCGCCGGCACCTGAGCACCCGACCACAACGTCAGCTTCACATGGCGTTGATCCGGCTCGATGTGAATCTCTTGCTCGAGGGTCAATTCGTCTGTGTTCGTCTTGAGTCGGGCCTGCAGTTGAACGGTCTCCGCCGGGAGGTTGTCTTCCTCTCCCAGCGTGAGAAAACCGTGCCACGAGATCCGACCCGCCGCGCGGTATGCGGACCTCGTTGGTGCCACCACCATTCGTCGGCCGGTGGGCAACTCGAGGAGGGTGGCCTTTGCATAGGTGTCATCGAAGTGGTGCAGCATGAACCACGACCCATCGCCTTCCGATCCGCGCACCTTGATCCGGACCGGTTCTCCGGGGGTTACCCGTGCAGCCGGCACACGCAGATACATGACGCCATGGACCTCGCCGTTTCCATCCTTCATGATTGGCAGGAAATCGAGCGAGACGTCGCGCCTCTCCCAGCTTGTCGGTTCGGTGATCACGCCGGTGTTGAAGTCCAGTACCATCTCATCATTCAGGTAGAGATGGTGGGTGTCTTCCTGACGTGCCATGCCACAGGACCACACGAAGGTCACAAATCCCTCGACGTATTCAGTGGGCACCGCGGCAGACTCCCACACCACGCTCTGTGTCCCGTCGCGTGCGTACTCGTAGGAGCTGATGACCTCGTAGCCGCGATTGCTCCAATAGGGGGCCTGGCGATCTGCCGAGATACCACGGGCGAATCCCTCGACCGGTTGCTCCACTTCAGTCGCGGAATCGGCCTGAGTTCCTGAGGCCAGCGTCGCCAGCAAGAGGATGACGGCAGCATATCTGGACATAGGTTTAGGCCTTCCCGGCGATGTTGACGTAGGCGTGCACGTGTGGTGCGCCACGGAAGTGCCACACAAACGTCGGTCCTTCAATGCGCCAGATGTCCCATTCCAGGTCATAACCCAGGTCGTTCGATTTGTAGAAGGCCATGTGCAACCGATCGAGACCACCACCGGCCTTCATCACGGCAAGGGCCTCGTCTACGTGCTCTTCCCGGTATGGAGCGAGGATGACCTTGCTGACTTCCTCGACGAGATCCCTCTGATCGGAAGCAAGATCACCGACGGCGATGCCGGGAAATCTGCCGGATGGACCCTGAACTGGCACTTCGCCTTCAAAAGGCGGTGTGGTGAGCAAGGCCTTGTCGCGTTGCTTGCCGTCCAGCGCGGCAAACACCTCGTTGACCCTCTGGGTCTGGTGGTAGAAGACATTCCCCGGCAATCCGGGTTGGGAATCGCCGGCGCCATGTCCGTAGACGATGGGGCCGCCGAAGGCCGCCTTGTCCTCGTGGTTGCCGTCGGCACGGATCGTCAGGTGCTGCCCGGTCATCTCAAACTGGAACTGGCCCGAGCCTGGCTGGCCGAACAGGGCAACGTGGTAGTTGCCGATGCCGCCCGCGTCGTCGCTCATCTGTTTCTGGAAGCGTTCGTATCCGTCGTCGCTGGACACGCTGCGGAAGATCTCGTCGATGAGGGTCTGCTGCTCGAGGTTGAAGAACTCGCCAATCGTAGGCTCGGTCACCGCCCAGTGGTTGCTGATCTTGTGACGGAGTTCATGCTCGAAGGGGAGGCAGATGACCTGCCGCTGCCCCTGGGTCAGGGTGTCGTAGAATCGACTGACCGTGGTTTCGGTCACACCCAAGAGGCTCGAAGCCGCGACAGCGGGCCTCGGCGCGACGGCCATCGGTAGGACGCCGGCGGCCAGAGTGGCACCTCCAACCATCCTGACAAATTCCCGCCGCGACATGCGCTGTTGGCTGCCGGGGCAGACGGGTTTCTTTACAGATGCCATCGTTCAAGGTCCTCTGAAGGGCTGGTAGGGAGGTGGAACGATAGACGACCGCAATCCGTGCGCCAAGACCGCACGGCCTGATGGGTCCGACAACGCCTCCTCACGGTGGGGCCGAGCGAGCTTCGTTCAAGAGTTGCTCGCCCTCTCTATCTATGCCGATTGATCTGCCGTTGGATTCGCTAAGAAGGAGGTGATAGCGTCAAGAGAATCATCTCCTGGAAACGAAACTTCTCTGCCATCTGAATGAGCTCGGCGGCGAGATCTGCATGCTCCGTCGCCACTTCCTGGAGCAGCTGGCGGATGCGATCATCGTCCGCGTTGCGCGCCGATTGGTGCAGCTGGGCGATGAGCTCTTGAGGCAAGGGGGCAAGGTTCAGCTTCAGGCGGTCGGGGCGTGGCGCCTTAGAGGGCTGCTTCTCGTCATAGACATACTCGACGCCGAGGTGAGTACGCATGCGATCCAGGATCTCTGCCTCGGAAAAGGGCTTGCGCACGAAGTCGTCACAGCCGGCCTGTAGCACCCTGTCGCGGTCTTCCTCAAAGGCGCTCGCCGTCAGGGCGATGCCGCGAGTTCGCTTTCCTGATCCTGAGTCATTCCTGCCTCGTCGTTGAGATATCTGGTGAGCAAGATGGCTCGGAGTCTGCTATAGTGACAAGGAGACCTGCAAGGAGAACGTGCGAGATCGCCGAGCGCCAAGCGGCCCGCACAGGACATAAGGAAGAGGTGGAGTCTATGAAGGTTGTAAAGCTGTCGATCGAAACTCGGACGGTAGAGCCGAACCCGAATCCTCAACGGGATGCGCTGCAGGCGTTGCCGGGATCTGGGGGAGTAACGGTACGAGTAGAAGCAGAGGATGGTTCCGTTGGCGAAGGCGGGGCTTCGTTTGGCCGGATCGCGGGTGGACCGGCCGCGTTGAAGGCTCTGATCGATCACGAATTGAAGCCGATGGTTGTAGGCAGTGATGTCCGGTATGTCCGCGGCACGCACGGGGCGATGCTCAGGGAAACAGAATATCACGGGTCGGCTGGGCTTGCGATGTTCGGGATTGCGGCGATTGATACAGCCCTGTGGGATTGCCTGGGGAAATCACTCGGCGTTCCGTGCTGGCAGCTGTGGGGGCGGGTGAATCATCGGATCCGGGCGTATGCAATGGTGGGATGGCTGAACTTCGGCGACAGCGAGGTGCAGGAGGTTTGCGCACGTGCCGTCGGGCAGGGGTTCAGGGCGGTCAAGATCAAAGTGGGTTTCGAGACGCTGAAGGAAGATATCGCGCGAGTTGACCTGGTTCGGGAGGCTGTGGGTGATGAAGTGGGGATCATGGTCGATGCGAATCAGTCACTCACGGCGGCCGAAGCTGTACGACGCGGACGTGCATTCCAGGACATGGGATGTGTGTGGTGGGAAGAGCCGATAGCGGCTGATGATATCGATGGCTACGCACAACTGACACATTCTCTTGATATCCCCATTGCAACGGGGGAGAATCTCTACAGGTTGGCAGATTTTGGTCGGTTTCTGAAGAGGGAAGCGGTTGATATCGTGCAGCCCGATCTCAGGCGAGGGGGAGGACCGACGGCCCTCCTGCAGATTGGTCACATGGCGGATGCGTTTCGGAGACCGTATGCATCACACGGTGGCGGGCCCGTACAACTGAATGTGATGGCCTGTCTGCCGAATGCGATGTACCTGGAGACCGGGATGATTCCGGCCGGATCGCCGATGGAATTGGATGAAGACGGGTTTGTGAATGTGCCCGAGGGCGCGGGGTTTTCGTGGTAGCGATGGCTGCCGAGCGCCAAGATGTCGCTGACCCACACAAGCTGTTCCTGGAGGTGACTGACAACCTCTGACCCCAGACTCTGTTAGGCTGAGGCAGCCCACGCTCGGGAGCCAGAAGGCGTTTGCTTTCCGAGAAGGAGTCTTCGGACGAATCTGCTCGTTGCTGGCACTACACGGGTAGGATGGGAAGCCATGGCTGTAGACAATGACATCGATGCCGCCGCGCAGGGGACAGACGAGGACCTTGTTGCCCGCGTTCTGAGCGGCGATCGGTCCGCCTATGCCGGCCTCGTGGCACGGCACCAGGACGCCTTGGTAGCCTTTCTGTGCAGCCGACTGCGTGATCGCGAACCCGTTGAGGACCTGGCTCAAGAGGCCCTGGTCGAGGCCTACAGGAATCTGGCCACTCTGCGTGATCCGGAGGGATTTCGGTCGTGGCTGTTTGGGATCGCTCGCCATATCACGCAGCGCTGGCTCAGAAATTCACGCTCGGAGGCGGAAAGGATGGCAGCCGTCACGATAGACAGCTCCACGCTGTTCGATGCAGGACCTACCCGGCCAGATGAAGAGCTTGAGCGGCTCGAAGTGGCTGCCACAGTCTGGTCGGCAATCGATGCGCTGCCCGAGGAAGAGAGACCAGCGCCTGACCCGGGCAGTCATGGCTGCCATACCCCTGGTCGCGCCCCGCCCCTCGGCGGCGGCCACAATCCTTGGACTGACCACGAAGGAGTTACTGATGTCAATTGGAGGTACTGTCCTCATCGTCGGGCTCCTTGGCGTCATCTGGGCTCGTGAAGCGAGTGTCGCGGAGCCAGAGCCGATCGATGTACGCGTAGTACGATTGGCCACGGACGAGGAGCGAGCCAATCTACAGGTCGCATTGGCCACGGGGGCCGATGCTGGAACGGATGAGGCACAACAGGAGAAACCCATGCCGGATATCAGCATGCAGGCCCCAAGTGACGAGTCAGGCAACATCTATGCTCACGGCATGTCAGCGATCCTGTCGCATCTCGGTACAGATCTCAGCTACGATCGGATCATGGGCCTGTCTGGTGTGGCCTTCATTCTGCAAGTGGATACGAGCGGACCCTACCTGCCGGGGCATGAACTGGATGTCGCCTGGTGGCCCAACGATGACTGGGGCTTCGAGGTTGGCTTGCCTGTGCTGACAAAGGCCGCGGGATGGGAGATCAGCAAGCTCTCTGCCAACATGGAGGCATACCGGGCGGACCCGGCGGCGGAATATGACCGGGTATTCTCCGCCGTCATCAACAGATCACTCCGCGAGGGCAAGCCGGTTCTGGCCTATGGATTCGTCGGCACGGCCACCGACCAACAAAGCCCGCCTCTGCTTGGCTACGGAACCAGAGAGAAATCGACACAGTATGGCCAACAGCAAACACGCATCGGGCGCCATCCATGGCATCTGTATGTCCTGGGGGACGAGATACCAACCGGCAGCACCAGGGACGTGGATCTGGCATCCCTGCATCACATCATCGCCCTGTTCAATGAACAAGCACAGGAGACGGACGCTCCCAAGACTCGGTTTTCCGGGCAACGGGCGTGGGTAGAGTGGCTACGCCTGCTGCGATCTGGATCCGCGTGTGACAACAATATGCTGATCCATCTGCGCTACAACAGGCGTAGCGCAGTCTCCTATTTACGCGATATGGTGACACGGCACGAAGGCGCGACAGCAACACACATCTCTGCTGCTGCCGATGTCTATCAGCGTATCGTGGAGGAGGCGACAAGGGTGGACTTGCCGTACCATCGCGTGAAGAACGGCGATGACGAGCAAAGCGTGCGCTCGGAGTACACTGCGATGGTCGAAGGCATATCGACGCTGGAAGCACAGGCGGTTGCCGAGTTGGAAGAGGCAGTGGCCAATATGTCGAGGGAGTGACGACGCCGAAGGCCATCGTGCGTGCGGATTCGTACGCCCTCCCCGGTGCGGGGCCTGCTGATTGCCGATCGACCTCCGCTTTTACTTACGTACCTGCGGTCAGAGTTGATGGACATGGGTCCTGAATCTCTGCAATTCTCTTATATCGCCTTCGGTGAACGCTACATCGAGGCGGACGATATGACGTGTGTCGTGGTGCGGGTCACTGCCTGACCAGGGAGATCCTCGTGGATTACCAATCTGATATGGCCTCAGTGCACCAAGACATCTCGCAGAACGTGAGCGGCACATTCTCACGGGCGATGGGGCGTGACGTAGCAGGAGAGTTGGTTTCTGTCAGCAGTTCCGCCTTGCCGGAGTTCGCTGATTCCCTACCTGAAGCCTCCTTCGTCTGGAGATACGTCATATGGGAGCGATGGGACGAGGAGAGAGAGGCGGCGTGTGGAAAGCATGGCGTCGCCTTCTTTGACTTCGACATGCCACTGGTCGCCGCCTTGCTGGGTGTAAGCACGATCAGCGACTGGCCCCTGATAGATGGCGACGAGAACTACAAGAAGGTCGCTCCGACCATGAGGCAGTTCATCGAAGACTTGGAAGGTGCATGGGGATCTGTTGCAGGCACGGGCAATCGATGCATAACCGACATTGCTCTGAGGACCTACCCCAGAACTATCATGCTCGGCGTGTCAGACGATGCAGTAGTGGTAGCCAAGATCGGAATGGCGTGGGATGGGGGGAACGGGATGCTCTCCTTCTGCTACCCAACTCCGTTTCTGAGTGCCATGCTGCCATCCTACTCCCCAGGAGGATGACAGGTTGGACCCAGTTGATGTGACTGTCGTTGGTGTCGAGCGGCTGCTTCCCCTATTCAAGCCGGATACGCCCAATCGAGCACTGCTCTACTCTGTCCTTGAGGGTCAGAACCGGGCCGTGGTCGTCGTTGACGATGCGGAGAATCCCTGCTCGTGCCTGCTCAGGACGAGTGTCTTTGGGTTCACTTTCTACGCGACACAAGACCCTGCATTTCTTTCAGAGGCGATCAGCGTTCTGAGACAGATCGGTGATCTGGTCATGATCGCATCACAGGCTGGGGCAGATGTGGAGCCGCCTGCGAACGTCGACAAGCGAATCAAGAGACTTGAGTTTCTCGACCGTGACGTCCTGGGATCCGTTCAGCCCTCAGTGCCATCAGGATGTGAGTTCATGCCGATCACAAGCGAGTTGCTGGAGCGATGTGAGTGGGGGGACGAGTTCAACGACACCTGCAATGCGCCGGCGGCATTCTACGATAGAAGCCCGGGGATCTGCCTCATGCGCGGCGACGATATCCTCTGTGAAGCATACGCCGCCTGGTGGGGTAATCGGATCGTTGAAATCGGCGTCGTTACTCCTGTGCGGCATCGCCGAATGGGATACGGTGCCTCGACGTGTGAGCATCTTGCCCGGTCCTGTGAGTCGCTGGGATGCGCCACAACCTGGACCTGTGACGAAGACAATGCCGGCTCAATGGCGATAGCCAGAAAACTTGGGTTCAGAACTGAGCGACCGTATGAACAGCTTGTTTACAGGCAGCACAACGACTGACCTGATCGAGTGCACCGTCGAAGATCACACCATCCACAACACCGGCTGCTGCTCGGGAGATCACCCTGCCGCCTCCTCGTCCGAGCCCACGACCAGCTTTGAACCGTAGGACACGGCCTCGCTGAAGAATGCCTCAAGGCTTTCCAGCGTGCAATCTTCGTTGATGCCGTTGCCGGCCGTGAGAATCAGTCGTCCCTCACCGTGGCGCCAGTAGGTGTCGAGGAGGTAGCGCACCTCGGCACGCACCTGCTCGGGGGTTCCCCAGGGGATGACCTGCTGCACATCCAGGCCGGCCCAGATGGTGATCTGGTCGCCAAATCTCTCAGCCACACGGCGTTCATCCATCGTGTGCTTCTGGATGGGATGTAGTACATCCAGGCCAATCTCGATCCAGTCGGGGATGAATTCCTCGACGTCGCCGCAAGTATGCAACCAGAAATGCATGCCGAGTTCGTGGGCCTTGTCGAATAGTTCCCTGTAATAGGGCTTGAAGAACTCGCGGAAGATCTCGGGGGAAAAGAAGGGCTGAGTCTGAGTTCCCAGATCATCGGAGACGAAGATGCCGTCGAAGTTCTGCTCTTTGCTACCGCGCTCCATGATCCCCAGATAGAAGTCGGTCAGCGCGCGGTAGAGGCGGTGGACCTGATCGGGGTATTGGTAGTAGTCCGTCAGGGAGTTGGTCATGCCACGCAGCGTCCAATGGCGTTCGAAGAGGCAGTACCACCAGTGGCCAAGACGATAACGTCCATCCGCGGCGGGGACATCACGTAGCAGACCGGGATAGTCAGCGCTAGGGAAGTGAGTCAACACTTCGTCAAGCTGCGCCCAGTCGGTGATGGCGATCTGCTCGTCAAGGGCGACGTTCTTACCCCTATACGGGTCAGCAAAGGGCACCCAGCGGTATTCGGGGTCATCGTCGGGTGCATCGAAAACGTCGGGCACGTGAAGTCCGCAGATCTGCAAATCCGCGGGATATCGGTTCATGATCTCAAGCACCGCTGACTTACGTTCTGCGAAGGACTCGGGGTGTATCCAGAAATGAATCTGGATCGGTACACGCCTCGCTGTGGAACGTCCCTCGACGACTGAAATCACCTCGTCTCGTGTAAGTGGGTCTTGAATGTCGACGGGAAGATTTGCACTCACCATGATCTCCTTTACCGGGTGTTTGTCGCCAGGGTGATGGGGTACGTGTATGTAGGTTCACTATCCCGAGTCTGGCGGGCCCTCGTCAAGCGCGAACGCTGCGATCACGCATTGGCTTCATCATCCCTCGAGAGCACCGGGAAACCGTGTTTGACCTCACTCCTCAGGAATGGGCCGCCACGCAGACATTGCTCCTCGAGGTGAAAGCTGCTGTGGATAAGAGGTTCAAGCCCGATGGCTACAACGTTGGCTGGAACAACGGCACGGTCGGAGGGCAGACCGTTATGCACGTCCACATGCACGTAATTCCGCGATTTGCTGGCGAACCATTCGCTGGAAGAGGCATACGGTGGTGGCTCAAGTCGGAAGACAACTTGATTGTCGACTGAGTAGCCAGATGAAGGCCGCGGTGTGCGTGCGATCTGCTAATCCGACAGCAACACGGCGAGCCTGTTGGACTGAGTCTCGCATGAGCCTAACTGGCCGAGGGAGTGGCTGAGTCGTTGGGCCTACTCGCGGGTGATGTCCATGCCGTTCACAGACCACACAGCGAAGAGCAGGGCCAGCCCACCTTCGCACGTTCACCGGCAGTCACTGTCAGACGCCGATTACAAATGGTCGCGGAAAACTCGATGGAGACTTCGTGCCTCAGCGTCTCGGAGGGGTTGTTTCGATGGTCAACGTCTCAGGCAGGTCGCGAAGCCACTGAGCCCTGGTCGCATCCCACTCGTGCGCCCAGACGTTGCGAGGCCGCGCCGTGTCTGAGCGAAGGTGCTTTCACCGATGCGACGGGCTGTGGGCTGACGTCCACAACTTGAGCGTAGCTATCGATACCTGGCGTTTCTCAATCGTCGCGGCTCAGTCTG
>JABHDC010000060.1 GCA_018673255.1 Gemmatimonadota bacterium | reverse complement strand
TTGCATCTGTCACAGCAGCTGATGGCGGCCAACACGGCCTTTGAGCGAACCGGGGCGAAATGTGCGCAGGCAGAAGCGGACCTGGCGGCGGCAGAGTCCGAGCTCAATGACGCTCGGTTGCTGAATAGCATGCGGGGCTGACACCGTGTCGGATTCAGGTGAGACCACCGATCGTTCCCACCGGTGGCATATGCAGGAAGGTGTGATCCATCGCCCCCTCGTCGGTGGGGGGATTCTCTACGATGAGACCGGTGGTAAGGTGCACCATCTCAATGACACTGCAGCATGTGTGTGGGAGGCCTGTCGGCAGGGGGCCACGATGGAGGAATTGGTGGGCTACGTGTGTGCCGCCTATGAGGTGACGCCCGAACAGGCAGACCAGGATGTGGCTGCCATCGTGCTGGAGCTGAGTGTTGCCGGAGCGTTGCGATGAGGGCGGCCGACGGCAGGCTCCTGGTGGCGCTTCTTGATGGGCAAGTGCCACCCGGAGCGGTCGCACCACTTGATGCAGATGATCTGGGTGGCCTGTTGTACGCCCAGGGGCATGGTGACGCGTGTTACGCGGCCATCCATCTGCAGACGGCGGCCGACAATCTCCGGCACCTGTGTGCAGTGGCCCGGATCTGCGACGATCTGTCAGCCACCGGCGCCGAACCCTTGGTTCTTCCCGGCGCGGCTCTCCTGCGCCTGTATCCGGATTTGGGTTGCCGCCCCATGGACGACATCGATCTGCTGGCGCCGCCGGGCAAACGCGAACAGGTGGTTCAGGCCCTGGTCGCCCATGGTTGGGAGGCCCCGCCCCGGCATCCGAATCTGTTCACTCGGTCCGATGGCTGCACCATCGACCTGCACACGGATCTGCTCAACGGCGATCGTCTCTCAGCACGCCGAAGGGCTGGTTGGATCGATCCCGGCTTGGCGTGGTCGCGTCGACGGCGGCGAGACGTGGCCGGATTCTCATTTCTTACGCTCAGCGACGAAGATGAACTACTGATCACGACCGCTCACGCGCTACGGCATAGTTACCGGCGTTTGATCTGGCTCGTCGATCTTGGTCTGCAGTTGCGCCAGCCTGGCATCGACGCTGAGCATCTTGGGTCCCACGCCATGGCGACGGCTCTGGACAAGCCGCTCACGTATGCGCTGGTCCTGCTCAATACCGCAGATGTTGCCCTGCCACCATGGGCGGTACGATGGTGCATTCAGCAGGAACCAGGTACATTGGTAAGTACGGCGCTGCTGTGGATCCATCGCCATCGCCGGGAGACCGTCGCCGGCGAGATACTTGGTTGCTGGACGTGCCGGCGTATCAGTGATCGTTTTCGCCTGTTGGCAGAGTTCGTCTTCCCCGGACGGGCTGTTCTGCTTCAGGTCTTTCCCCGCCTTCCGCATGTTCTGGCCCCCTTGGCCTATCCCCTGCGGCTCTTGCAGATCGTCTGGCGTGGTGTGGCCGAGTTCGCCCTGGCTGCGCTTCGACGCTGAGGAGAATCATGACAGGATTGTTCCGATCTGGCCGCCTGATTCAGGTGCTGGGGTGTTTCTGGTCGATCGTCGCCATCGGGTGTGGCTCATCAGTGCCTCCCGTGACAAATGTGGCCGAGACGCCGCCACTGCCTGAGTCACGGGAGATCCCGATGGATCCGGCTCGGCGGTCCTTCACCGAACGACTCGGTTTCCCAGAATACATCATCGGTGTGGGCGATGTCATGGACCTGACACTGCGCGACATTGATGTGAACCGTGAAGAAGTCACTGTCCGTCCCGATGGCAATGTTTCGTTCTCTATGCTTGAGAATGTGCGGGCCGGTGGTCTGACGCCGACCGAACTCGACGAGGCCCTTACCATGGCTCTGTCGCAATTCCTGCGGTCGCCGAAGATCGATGTCGAAGTCACTGAACATCACAGCAAGATGGTCTCCCTGCTGGGGGCGATCTCGGTGACCGACCGGGCCGATACGCGCATGGGGCAGGGACGGTACCCCCTCAAGGGGAAGACGACGATACTCGATCTGATCCTCAATGCCGGCGGTGCCACGCCAGATGCGCAACTGGACAATGTCACACTCGTGCGCGATGGCACCTCCTACCGTGTAGACCTTCAGAAGGTATTGCGCACGGGCGACCCGAGAGAGAATGCCGTCCTGCAAGGCGGGGACATTGTGATCGTTCAGGGCGCGAGTCTACGCAGCAAGAAGGTCATCCTCCTTGGCGAGGTCCTGCGGCCGAGTGTCTACATGTTCCCGGAAGATGCACGCGTGATGGAAGCGCTGAGTCAGGCGGGTGGCCTGACGGAGGATGCCGTGCGGGATGACATCCGCCTCATTCGCGTGGAAGATGGTGAGCCGCGGATGTATGGGATCAATTTCGAGCGTCTGGCGACGCGTGGCGACTACCGTCAGAATGTGGCGTTGCGCAACGATGATATCATCTACGTGCCGCGCAGCTTCCTCGGTGATGTGAATGACGTGATCACTCGAATCGAGCCCCTCCTAACGGTGTTGCTCCTGCCGGCCAGCTATCGCGATCTCTACACGACCGGTGGCGGGCTGCGGGTGGATACGGGTGATCCGGCCGCTGGTGTCGATTTCACCCGGACCTTACCCGGCACTGCCAAACCTGCCGGCGATGGGAGCAACGAGGATGACTGAGCCGGCTCTCGCCGGTAGTATCCTTGATGCCATCGGTCGGACGCCGTGTCTGTCGTTGCGTCGAATTGCTCCCCCACACGTCCAGCTGTTGGGCAAGCTTGAATCGTTGAATCCGGGCGGCAGTGTCAAAGATCGAATCGGTGTCAGCATGATCCGGGCCGCCATCGACGCAGGTCACTTGAGGCCGGGGATGACGATCGTGGAGCCAACAAGTGGCAACACGGGGATCGCGCTGGCCATGGCCGCCGCCGCATTACGGTACCCGCTGGTGCTGACGATGCCATCCCACATGAGCCAGGAACGCGTATCGGTGATGGCCGCCTATGGGGCCCGCATCGTCCTGACACCGGCCGAACAGGACATGGATGGTGCCATCCGGGCAGCGCAGGAGATCGTTGCACAGGATCCGGCGCTGCATTTCATGCCCCAGCAGTTCAGCAATTCCGCCAACCCGCAGGTGCATCGCGATACGACGGCACCCGAAATCCTGGATGCGGTGGGAGAGGCGCGATTCGATGCATTTGTCGCTGGTGTGGGAACAGGGGGCACGATAACCGGCGTTGGCCACGTCCTGCGCGAACAACGGCCCGATACGCGAATTGTGGCAGTCGAGCCCTCGAAATCTGCCGTGCTGTCAGGTGGTCAGCCGGGTGTGCACGGGATCCAGGGGATCGGTGCAGGCTTCATACCCGACGTTCTGGATCGAGAACTCATCGATGAGGTGTTGGTTGTCGACGAAGAAGAGGCTTTCTCCACGACGCGTCGTCTGGCTCGCGAAGAAGGCCTGCTCGTAGGGCCGTCGGCTGGTGCAAATGTCGCCGCGGCTCTGCGCCTGATCGAACGTGACAACCTGACGGGCACTGTCGTCACCATCCTGTGTGATACCGGATTCAGGTACTTCAGCGTGGGTGGCTTCATCGACGATGATGTCACCGCCTGAGACCGGTCTGCCGGTCGGACATTGTACACGTTGTCGGCCCCCGCGGTCCTACCGCACCAACAACCCCTTCCTTACCAGACGTCCTGACGGCGTATTGAGCACGAAGAGATAGACGCCCGAGGCGACATTCCTGCCTTTGCCATCCCGACCGTCCCACGGCAGGCTCAATTCCTGTCCCGATACCAATTGATTGGCTGACAGGAGGGTCCGAACCCTCTGACCCAGCGCGTTGTAGACCTGCACGTTTGCCGTCCCGCCCTCAGCCCCTACAGAGATCCGCAGTTGTGTGTCCGGATTGAATGGGTTGGGGAAGAGATGGGACAGCGACCACTGCCCCGGTTGTGTCGATGCGTCGATGGCCGTGGATCGGGTGTCGGGCGATTCAACGACAGCGATACCCCGTGGTCCTCCCGCAGCGACATAGATCCCAACTGTGGCGGTCGTCTGCGTGTCGAGGATGTGGATTTCGTCCGACGTGGCCGATGTCACATACAACCGGTGGCCATCCGGCGACAGCGACAGTCCCCGTGGATCGTTGCCGACATCGACCCGTTCCAGAATTCGTCCCGAGGATGCTTCCATCACGAGGAGCATGTCATCGAGATGGGCGGTGAGATAGACACGATCCAGGGACGGGTGGGCGAGGACGGCGAAAGTTCCCTGTACGCCCAGATCGACGGCCGTCACGGATCCGTCCTCGTCGCTGATTCGTCCAATGATTCCAGTGTCAAAGCTGGACACGAAAAGCGTCCTGCCATCGGCGCTGCGTGCCAGGGCGCGTGGCTGTGAGGGCCCAGCCAGGCGCTGTATGACTTGACCTTCTTCGATGATGATCAGTTCGTCCGCATTCAGGTCGGTCACGTAGATGCGACCACTTGCTCCCGTGGCCACACCATAGGGACCGGCCGTCGTCTGCCCCACGAGCCAGCTGCTGCTCAGCGTGAGGCTGTCGATGTCGATGGCTGAAAGCCGACCAGCGTCAGAGTTGGTCACGTAGAGTGTGGCGCCATCGGCCGAGACCGTCATGTCCAGCGGAGCGGCTGCCACGTCGATGCGCGCCACGACCTGGAATGTTGCCCGATCAAGCACAGCAATCTGCGAGGCAGCCAGGTCCGCGACAAAGAGCAGGCGCCCATCCAGGGATGAGACCATCTGGATCGGATCTTCACCCACGCTGACTCTTGAGATCTCGAGATCACTGCCTGTGTCGAAGATGCGAACCGCACCGGCGCTACGAACCACGGCGAAGGCCAATGGCGCGCCCGTCAGAGGGATGACGCCGAAGCTGAGCCAGGTCTGTTGGCCGGGGAAGTAGCTGACGCGATCCTCTTCGCCGGTGGCTGCAATGCGATATTGGATCTGACTCCCCACTGGCCGGCCGAGGATCTGCGCCCGGTATTCGGCGGGAACAGTCGTCGTCATCGGGATCGTCGTTGTCGTGCGAGAGCCGTCGTTGTAGGTCGTCTCGACGAGCAGGGCGACATGCTGTGCGCCCGTTATCCGTGCCCGCACCTCATATGGCCCGTTCGCATCAGGTGTGTTGGCCGGTTCGAGCAGGGAGCTCACAAAGGGATAACCAGGCAGGGACAGCCCCGTAACGAAGTCGATGCCGCGCACATTGCGCAGGGCGCCGGCGGGGATCGTGATCGTTTGGGCCAGGTCCTGTCGTGTCACATTGTCGTAGTACTCTGCCGGAATATCTGTTGCAAGATTCGTGAAAATCCCCGAGAAGCTATCCTCCGTAATCCCGTGGGCGAAGGGTTCAATACGAATGGTGTAGTCGCCGAAGGGCAGGCCCCGCAATGTGTAGTTGCCGGGGGCTTCAGGTCCCATTTCGGCACCTGACAGGGTACTGACGAGTGAGCCATCGGCCGCCTCAGCCACAACGTGAGCGCCGAAGACGGCTTCGCCATCCGGGTTGGTGATGATACCCGATATCGTGCCGGTCGTGCTTACGTGGTTGCTGGTCGGATACAGATGACTGATTCCGGCGATGTCATCGGGGGCGAGGCTGGCTGCTTCGCCGGGAGATCCCGAATAGAAAGGGTTCATCGTCGGCTGCGCGCTGGGTGAACCGGTCAGGGGCGTGTGATCAAGGCCGACGAAATGACCGATCTCATGCACGGTGACATCGATCAGATCGATCTGGCCACCCCTGGGGGTGACCGAAAATGTGAAGTCACGTCCGTTGTAGATGATATCGGCATCAAGGATGGTGCCCGTACTCACATCCGAATTGAGTCGTGTGACCGCGATGATGCCGGTCCCTTCCGGCGCCTGGAGGGTCTGACCTGTTTCGTCGAAAATGATGACATTGCGCCGGTCGCGCCGATTCGCTGTTGCATTGGCGTCCACTCCGCCCTCGGCAAACTGCAGGCGTGATGATTCCACTGCTGCCCAGATTCCGAAGGACTGGCGAATGGCGCCGAATGCTGTTTCCGGCTCCATGTCCTCTGACCCCACACCGTTGAGGAAGTACGTGACACGATCCGTCTTCCACCGCAGTCCCACCGGACCATCATCGCCCTCGTAGCTCTGGATGAGGAAGGCGAGACAGGGGGCACTGAAGATGAGACTCATCAGGATTGCTGAGAGTCGGATCCAGCATTGCATCCGTGTGTTGTGCATCAGTCGCGACCCCGCTGCTGGCCCCGCGTGCCCAGGCGCGTCTGGATGCGCCCGAGCAACTCCACCAGAGACATCGCCTCCGAAGACGGATCGTCGGTGTCAGTCAAGACTGCAGACCCACCAACCCGTCGAGCCGCGCCTCCAGGTTCTAGGCGGTGAAGTCCATCGAGTGAACGCGTGACCTGCGCCGGACGCCCGGCCTGTCGCTGGACATCGAACTTGGCCTGGGCCAGGCCGATCGGCCACCGACGTCCAGATGCATCCGGCTTCGACAGGAACAGGACGATCTCCTGGCCAGCGGCGAAGTGCGGCATCCCTGCAATCTGGTGACGGATCCCATCGATCGTTCCTCCTGGCAGGAGTACTTCGATGGTGCCACTCGGAGACTCAACAGGTGTACCTGATTTGAGGACTCGACTGAGGGACAGATGCAATCGGGTGGATGGATCATCGGTGTCGTTGGTCGACTGTGGTGTGCCGATGACCGTCGCGAGGTAGATGTGATCGGCACGCTCTGTGAGTTGTTCGACACTGAGGTGCTCGACAGTCGAAGCTCGAGTCTGGCAGACCAGGAAAAGGAGGATGATCAGACAGAGACGGCCGGCGCCGTGAAGGGTCATAGCAGGTCCAGGTAGCAGGTTTCTTGGAATCGTGTGGCCATTAGACGTCCCGAGTGCACAAATCGTTGCAGATCATCCTCTGAGCGAGTCGACGATCGCGTTGTGAAGGCGTGGCCGGAATCCGACGAAGGCCGAATTGTCCCGGGTTGGGTGGACTCGGTTGGCCAGCATGACGACTGAGAGTTCCAGCTCTGGATCGATCCAGATGGATGTTCCGGTGAAACCTGTATGGCCGAAGGCGTTCGCCGAGAGTCGATCGCCACCGGGGCAACCGTTGCGGGCCGTGTCCCAGCCAATGGCCCGTGAAGAGCCCTCTACGATGTCCTGTTTGCGAGTGAATTCGCCCAAGGCTCTGGCCGTCAACGGCCCGGTCGTTGGGGGATCCAACAGCACCGCCGCCACTCGTTCCAGATCCGCCAGAGGGGCAAACAGACCGGCATGACCCGCCACGCCGCCAAGGAGATAGGCGTTTTCGTCGTGGACCTGACCGCATACGACGCGCTCGCGCCATGGGCATCGCTCGGTGGCAGCGCACTCCTGAGGTGAAGGCAAGGGGGACGGCAGCGGGTCAGTGAGATGTCTGAAAATGGTGTCGTGCATCAAGGTGGGCGTGTAGAGCTCTCGTTGACACTGATGGTCGAGGCGTTCTTCACCGAGTTGTTCCAGCAGGTCGGCCACGAGGATCGGGCCGATATCGCTGTACAGTGCATCTCGCATCGGCTCCTCTCTCGGCTCAGCCGCCAGGAAACATTCGATTGCCCGTCGCCGGGTCCCATCGATAAGAGCGTCTGCCGCTGTGAACCTGTCGAGGAGTCGAAGGCCCGACGCCAGACCTGCAGCGTGGGCCATCAGTAAGCGGATCGTCAGCTGTTGTTTGTCAGGCGGGTAGTAGCCGGGCAAGAGGCGCTCAAGTGGGGCATCCAGATCAAGGCCCTCCTCCCACTTTCTCATGAGTAACCAGGTTGTAGCCAGACACTTGGTCAGCGAAGCCAGGTCGAACCGTGTGGAAGGAGTCAATGGTCGTGGCACCGGTTCCAGGGCGGCAGAACCCAGGAAACAGCGCATGGGCTCGTCGCCGCGATGGGCAATCGACAGGGCCAACCCAGGCATGACGCCGTCGTCAATCGCCCGTTGACACATTGTGCGAATCCCGTCGAAATCAGCCACAACCACTCCTTTTTTTAGCTGGGGACCACTCGTTGACTATCCCCAGGTGCCTGGTTACATTCGCCTGCAAAATAGGGAGATACGCCGAATTGTCAGAACGATGTTGTATGCAAATCGGCGACCTGGCCGAGCGCGCCGGCGTTTCCACTCGTACCATCCGCTACTACGAAGAACTCGGGATCCTGGGACCGGAGGAGCGGAGCAGTGGTGGCTTCCGTCGTTATTGCGATGATCAGTTGCGCCGCCTGCAGATGATTCAAGGCCTCAAGTGTCTCGGCTTCGAACTTGAGCAGATCCGACAACTGTTTACGCTACGCAACGACGCCGAGACTGGCGGTGAGCTTGCTCACCAGATGACCGCCATCCTGCAGGGACAGCAGGAAGCGATCGATGCCAAGATTCAGCAATACGTCGAGTTACGTGAACGGACGGCCCGCGGCATAACGGTGCTGCAGGATTGTCAGTCCTGCGATGTTCGTGTGACCGAGCGCGATTGTCACAATTGTGAAGTGTATCAGCGCCACGAGGAAGTGCCCGACCTCGTGGAGTGTGCCATCTTCGGGCACTAACGGCAAGAGATGACGACGCAGACGAACGATATTCAGGCGAACAGTAATGAGGCAGACGTTGACCAGGCACCGCAGATGGTGACGGTCTCCGACGAAGCGGCCGCGAAGATTCGCAGTCTCATCGAGTCCGATGGGGGAGCAGCCGAGAGCACGCAAAAGGGGCTGCGTATGGCCGTCATGGGAGGCGGTTGTTCAGGCTTCTCCTATAAGCTGGAGTTTGCCGAGGGGCCGGGTGACATGGACCAGATCGTCGAGTCGAATGGCGTGCGGGTTTTTGTCGATCCCAAGAGCAGTCTCTATCTCAACGGCGTGAGCCTCATTTTTGAGGACGGACTGATGGGATCCGGATTCCAGGTCGTGAACCCGAATGCTCGCACGACCTGTGGCTGCGGCGAGTCGTTCAGCGTCTGAGCCGGCCATCACGCGTGTCTGTCACTGAGTCGGGACCTCCAAGCGAGGTGGCCGACGTCCTCCCAATATATCTCGATCACTTAGCAACGACGCCCATGGACCCAAGAGTCCTTGAGGCGATGGTGCCCTTCTACACGACCGACTTTGGCAATCCCTCCTCTTCCCATCCCTTCGGTTGGCGAGCGAAGGAGGCCGTTGAAGCCGCACGCGCGTCGGTAGGTCGGCTGGTCGGGGCATCCGCACGAGAGATCGTTTTTACCTCGGGGGCGACCGAGGCCAACAATCTGGCCATACGGGGACTGGCTGCGCGGCATGCACAGGGCCACATCATCACGGTCGCCACAGAGCATCCCGCCATCCTGGATGTGTGTGCGTCCGTCGGCGGTGAGGGCATTGAGATCACGCGACTGCCCGTCGACGCTCACGGGCAGGTCGATCCGGAACAGATCAGACAGAACCTGCGCGATGACACATTTCTGGTCTCAGTCATGGCAGCCAACAACGAGGTCGGCACGATCCATCGACTGCAGGAGATCGGCGCCGTCGTGGCCCGGCATCCGGCCTTGTGGCACTGTGATGCTGCTCAGGCGATTGGCAAGATTCCCATCGATGTCGACGCTTTGGGCATCGATCTTCTGTCGATGTCCGCCCACAAACTGTACGGTCCGAAAGGGCAGGGCGCGCTCTTCGTTCGCCGGCGACGTCCCGCGATTCGTCTGAGGCCCATGCAGGAAGGTGGTGGCCAGGAGCGCGGGCTTCGATCCGGCACGCTGAACGTACCCGGTATCGTCGGGCTCGGTGTCGCCTGTGAACTGGCTGAGTCCGAAATGACAGAGGAGATTCAGCGGCTGCTGGCCCTACGTGAACGGCTGGTGCAGCAACTCCAGGAATCGCTCTCGTCGGTGCGGGTGAATGGCCACCCTGATCAGCACCTGCCCGGCTGCTTGAGTGTGTGTTTCTCCGGGACTGACGGGCGGGATCTCATGCTGCGCCTTCAGAACAGCATTGCGTTGTCGGCCGGTGCAGCCTGTTCTGCCGGGCACGATGGCCCGTCACATGTACTGCGCGCCATGGGACACTCCGATGAGGACGCGGCCTCGACACTGCGATTCGGGCTGGGACGCACCACAACGCAGGAGCAGATCGACACGGCTGCAGATTGTGTCGTGAAAGCGTGCCGGCAGGGCGCGCCTCTTGCGAGTTGAATAATCGTCTATAGCTTCAACTGTCAATTCGACAATGCGCCCACACGCTGTGGGCTTGCGAGATAGGAGAACACCGACATGGCTCTGACTTCGAGCCAGCTGCTTGCGCAGGTGAAGCAGTCGATCACGGAAGTAACCGCCGGTGAAGTGAAACGCGGCGTCCAGGCAGGGGAGATCCAGCATGTCGTCGACGTGAGAGAGCGCGACGAAGTCATGGATGGATACATCCCCGGTGCTCATCTGATTCCACGTGGCTTCCTTGAGTTGAACGTCGAAGAAGACGTCACGATGGAGCGCGACGAGGCCATCGTCCTCTACTGCGCAGGGGGGAATCGTTCAGCCCTTGCCGCTCGCGATCTGATCGCTATGGGGTATACGAACGTCAGTTCGATGATTGGCGGGATCAAAGGTTGGAAGGACGCAGGCCTGAGCATCGAGCAGGACGGTTTGCTCTCAGATGACGATCTGCAACGATACTCCCGGCATATCATCCTGCCTGAGGTCGGCGAGCCAGGCCAGCAGCAGTTGCTGAAGGGCAAGGTATTGCTGATCGGCGCCGGTGGTCTCGGGTGCCCGACGGCCCTGTATCTGGCTGCTGCAGGTGTGGGCACCATCGGGTTGGTGGATGCCGATGTTGTCGACAGAAGCAATCTGCAGCGTCAGGTGCTGTTCAGCGAGGACATGATCGGCAAGCCGAAGGTCGAGGCGGCGCGCGAGCGACTGCTGAGCCTGAATCCGGGTATCAATGTGGTGCCGCACTTCGAACTGATCACCTCGGCCAACGCGATGCAGTTGATGGATGGTTACGATATCATCGTCAATGGCTGCGATAATTTCCCGACGCGCTATCTCGTCAATGACGCGGCTGTTCTGAGTGGCAAGCCGGTTGTGGATGGCAGCATCTTCCGCTTCGAGGGGCAGGCGACGGTCTACAATTCGGCTGAGGGTGGCCCGTGTTATCGTTGCCTGTATCCGGAGCCGCCGCCTCCTGGCGAAGTCCCTTCATGTGCTGAGGGTGGTGTTCTGGGTGTTCTGCCGGGCACGATTGGCATGATCCAGGCGACAGAGGTGATCAAGCTCATCATCGGCAAGGGGGAGCCGCTGGTGGGACGCATGCTCCTCTACGATGCCCTCGACATGAAGTACCGTGAATTGAAATTGCGTCGCAATGCCGAGTGTCCCGTCTGTGGCGATGCGCCCACTGTGACGAAGTTGATCGACTACGAGCAATTTTGTGGTCTGCCCGGTCATAACGAGGCGGCCGGCTAACGCCGATCGATCATCACCATCGCTGCCACAAGGCAGGCGGTGGACGAGAAGTGCGGCGGACGCTGGTCGATTGATGGCCAGCGTCCGTTCCGCTTGTATGGAGATGTCGGGAGTCCTTTAGAAGTCAGTGTGTCTGATACCGGGATGGACGAGGTCGTTGTGGATGATGTTGCGAAAGTCATGGCCGAGACGACAGCCAGAAAGCTGATGTTGTCTCTCGACGGCGGTCTGGACGATCCTACCATGGATCTGGCCACCGTATTCGGGAACGACCAGCGGGTCGAGATCGAGGTGGGCATCGGCAAAGGACGGTTTCTGCTTGATTCTGCCTGGACGCATCAGGACGTGAACTACATCGGGATCGAAGTTGCGGCAAAATACCTGAGGCTGGCCCACGACCGTGCTGATCGTCGAGGGCTTGAGAACTTGCGATTTGTGCACGGTGATGCCCATGAATTCATCGAATTCTTCATTCCCACCGCATCGATCCACGCCTTTCATATCTATTTTCCCGACCCCTGGCCGAAGAAACGCCACCACAAGCGTCGTCTGGTCGTTGGTGGGTTCGTCGAGCAGGTCCTGAGGGTGCTGGTGCCCGGTGGGCGAGTCTGGCTGAAGACTGATCATGCCGACTATTTCGAGGCCATGCTGGAGGCCCTCGGCCCCTTTGCTGACCGACTGATCCCGGTTGAGGCGGCCTGGACCGGGGCCCCCACGAATTTCGAAATCAAATACGTGACGGACGGTCGGCCCATCCATCGTCGCGTGCTGGAGAAGGTCTGATTCCGGTCGGTCATCCCAAGCGAATCGACGCGAATTAGTCGCCCCAGGCTGATTCAATACACATATCGATCCGGCGGATCGATTCAGATACACCCCTTTCCACCACTTTCTTTCACTTTCCCTCTGGTACGTCGCACTTCGAACGACGGAGATCATCCGTCAGGTGTGGTGTTCTGTCTGTTTGAGAAGGAGTGGTCTTGAGGATGGGGTTCCGTGTGCAGGAATCTAACAATGAGTCTTAAAGTATTGTAAATACATCAGGTTAAGATTTACCGAATAATTGTGGAGATTCCCTGCTGTTTTGTCTTGACACCTCCCGTGGGGTGCGGTTATACTAAACCGTGGTGGAAAGTGGTGTCGAGGGGTGTAGAAGTGTAATATCGAGGTGTGAGCGACCCGACCATGGCAACACAGTTTCTTGGTGAATTCGAGGTCCCCGTTGATGAGAAGGGGAGGATCTTCCTGCCAGCCGAGCTGCGCCGGAATCTCGAGCCGGAAGCTGATGACGCCCTGGTGATAGTCCGTGGCCTCGATGGCTGTCTTACGGCCCATCCCAAACACCTGTGGGCGCAGATTGCTGCCAAGATGCTGCGCCTGCCTCAGACTGAACAGAAGGTCCGGCAGTATTACCGTGGCGTGCTGTCGCAAGCGGCGGAGGTCAAGCTGGACCGGCAGGGCAGGGCACCGATTCCCCGCAAGCTCTTGGAGCGCGCCGGGATCACGGAGCGCATGATCGTGATTGGTGCCCTCGATCGACTCGAGTTCTGGCAACCAGATGCCTGGAAGCAGTATCTGACCCAGGCCGAAGCGACGTTGGAAGAGGTCGCTGAGACACTCGATCTGTAATAGTGGAGCGTCCCACGGCAATGGATGACGATGTGGTCTACCACGTACCGGTTATGGTGGAAGCCGTCACATCCGGGCTGATGACAGACCTTGAAGGGGTGTATGTGGACGCCACCATTGGTGGTGGAGGACACGGCGAAGCCGTCCTTCGCGTATTAGGAGAGACAGGTCACCTGATCGCTTGCGATCGCGACCCGGCGGCACTGAACGAGGCGGGCCGCCGACTGCGCCCGCACAGCGGGCGGGTGAGCTTTCTCCAGTGCGCGTTTTCCTCCCTCGCTCAGTCGGTGGCCCCACAACTGCGCCGGCTCGAGGCGGCCGGCGTCATCGGGATTCTCGCCGATCTGGGGGTTTCATCTCACCAGATCGACGAGGCATCCCGTGGCTTTAGTTACCACCAGGACGGCCCGCTCGATATGCGGATGGATGGCAGCGCTGGGGTGCCTGCCATCGACCTTCTGCACGAGATCGGGCAGGCCGACCTGGTGAAACTGATCCGTGACTACGGTGAGGAGCGTCGCGCAAAGTCGATTGCCGCCGCCATCTGTCGCCGTCGGGATGAAGGAGAACTGACGTCGACGGCAGACCTGCGCAATGCGGTTGTTTCGACGTCACCTCAGATGCCAAACAAGACACTCGCACGAGTATTTCAGGCCATACGTATCGCGGTCAATGACGAACTGGGTGAGCTTGGCGAATTCATCGACACCTGTGCAGATCTGCTGTTGCCCGGAGGCCGGCTGGCTGTCATCGCCTATCACTCACTGGAAGATCGCATCGTGAAAACCCGAATGGCACCGCGAGTGAAGGGCTGTGTCTGTCCGCCCCGTCTGCCAGCGTGTGCGTGTGGGCAGGTGCCGACCTTTGCCGCCTGTGGTCGGATGCAAACGGCGGGACCTGAGGAAATCGCTGACAATCCCCGTTCCCGCAGCGCCAAATTGCGAATCTATGAGAAGCTGGCCCTCTGATGGATGGACGCCTCGGATATATCAGTCGCGTTGTTGCCGTCGCCTCAGTGGTCGGTATGACGACGATCTACGTGTGGAGCAAGGTCGAATCCAGTGGTGTGGCGCAGCGCATCGACATCGCACACGAGCGTCTGGCCATTTTGGATGAAGAGCGCTCAAAACTCTTCGCCGCAGTCGAGCGCACCAAGTTACCCGGCGTTCTGCGCCAGCGTGCCCTGAGGGATCTGCATATGGTGGCGCCTGACTCACCGTCGCGTGTGGTCGTCGAATGACGGGCCGCAGGCAACAGGTTCATCCCGGGCACAACCGATTCCGCCTGGTCCTGGCACTGTTCGGGTGCCTCTGGCTGGTCGTCATTGGCCGCCTCATCGACGTGCAGGGGCTGCGCCACGAGGAATTCACACAACAGGCTCGGATGCAGCATCAGCGCCAGATTCAGTTGAGCGCACGTCGTGGCCCGATACTGGATCGCCATGGGCGCGAACTGGCCATGGATGTGCGATCCGTCTCATTCTACTGTCGCCCTGAGCTGATCAAAGATCCTGACGGGGTCGCCGCGCACTTCGCCCATTTTCGTGGTGTACCTGTCGAGAATGTCCTGGAACTCATGGACAAGCGTCGGCCATTCGCATATCTGCTTCGCCAGGCAGATGACGCACAGCTGGCGGCGATTCGGAATCACGACTTCGCAGGGGTGTTCGAGCAGGAAGAGGTCCGCCGGTTCTATCCCTATGACCATCTCGGCGCCCAACTGCTTGGCTTTACGGGGATCGACAACGATGGTCGCGAAGGGCTCGAACTGGCCCTCGACTACCGTCTGGCCGAATCGACGGGAGTGGCCCTGTCCTATGTGGACAGCCGGGGTCGGGCGCTGGCCGATCGTCGCCACGCGCATCAGCCGGCTCGCAATGGTGCCAGTGTTCAGCTGACGATCGATGCCGTCATGCAGGGCATCCTCGAAGAGGAACTCGTGCGCGCAGTCGCCGAGACTGCAGCTGAGAGTGCGATGGGAATCATCGCCGATCCACAGACCGGCGATCTGCTCGCTCTGGCCAGCGTACCGGTGTTTGACGCGAATGACCCTGGGGCGTCACCGGCGGCCCACCGCCGCAATCGCATGATCACCGATCCTTTCGAGCCCGGCTCGACATTCAAGCCGATCACACTGGCTGCCGTGCTGGAGGAGGGGCGCACGCGCTCAGGCGCGCAGGTCTTCTGTGAAAATGGGGCCTACGTGCTGGCCACAGGTGACACGATCCGCGATTCGTCACCCCATGGGTGGCTGACGACATCGCAGGTATTGCAGCGTTCGAGCAACATTGGCATGATCAAACTGGCCGGTGAATTGCCTCGCATCGACTTCTACGACTACCTGCGTCGGTTCGGATTTGGCACCCGCACCGGCATTGGCCTGCCGGCCGAGAGCTCAGGATTGTTGCGCCATGCGGCGGAGTGGTCTGACCGCTCGCTGGAGACGATCGCCATTGGCCAGGAAGTCAGTGTGACTGCTCTGCAGCTGGTTCAGGCATTTGGTGCAATCGCCAATGGCGGCGTCCTGATGACGCCGCGGGTAGTCGATGAGGTGATTGTCGACGGTGACCGGCATGTCACGCCCGTGCAGAAGGTGCGACGAGTCGTGTCGGCTCATACCGCCTCACGCCTGCGTCGGATGCTCGCCGGTGCTGTCACCGATGGTACGGGCAAGGAAGCGGCAATTGCCGGCGTTACGGTGGCAGGGAAGACGGGAACGGCGCAGCGGGCGCTGTCGGATGGGGCTGGCTACGCAGAGGACGAATACGTCGCCTCTTTCGTCGGTTTCATCCCCGCCGAGTCACCACGCTACCTGTGCTTTATCGTCATTGAGAATCCACGCAATGGTCACTATGGCGGTCTGGTGGCCGCACCGGCCTTCCGTCGAACGATGGAACGCGTCCTGAAACTGGATGGTTCGCTGGATGGGGCTGGCGTTGCCATCGACGCGTCGGTGGCGGACGGCATGGGCTTGCCGATTCCGGATCTGCGTGGTCTGGTTGCCAGCCACGCACGCCAGCAGGCCACTCGCCGCGGGTTGGCGGTTCGATTCGAAGGGGCTGGTTCGCTCGTCGTCTCGCAGGAACCGTCGCCACGGACGCAAGCGCAGACTGGAGTTGTCGTTTGCTGGCTCGGTGAAGCGGAAGACATCGCTTCTCCTGCGTCGATGACCGCACCCCGGCGGCAATCGGTTCTGTTGCAGAAATTGTCGCGCGAACGCCATCTGGCTGCTCTCGGTCACTGATGCACTTAGAAGAGTTGCTCGCAGGCCACCAGGTTGAACTGGAAGGCCGCCTGGATCGTGACATCGATCGCATCGTATGCGATTCACGCGAGGCCGGGCCATCGACATTGTTTGCGGCGATTCGTGGCGGGCAGGAGGCTGATCGTCACGACTTCGTGGCTGATGCCATCCAGCGCGGCGCCGCAGCGGTCGTCGTGGAGGACGCGCTGGACTGTGGCCCCGCGACTCGGATCCTTGTTGAGGATGCGCGACGACTCCTGCCGCACCTGGCCAGTCGACTGCAGGGTGAGCCGGCCCGGCACCTGCGGTGTGTCGGTGTGACTGGCACCAATGGCAAGACGACGACGGCATGGCTTCTACACAACATCCTTCAGCAGGCGTCCGGCGACAGTGCCTATCTGGGAACGCTGGGTTTCCAGGCTGGATCTCTGGAAATGCAGGTCGTGCCCAATACCACTCCCGAAGCACCAGCTCTGCATGCGCTGTTGCAGCAGGCCAGGTCGATCGGGTGTCAGTCGATGGCGATGGAGGTCTCGTCGCATGCGCTGAGTCTGCATCGAACGGACGGCATCGAATTTGATGTCGCCATCTTCACCAATCTGACGCGCGACCATCTCGATTTCCACGGCTCCCTCGCTCAGTATCTTGCTGCCAAGGCGACGCTCTTCGAGGGACTGGCCCCCAGGGCGACAGCCGTGCTGAATCGGGATGATGCCGCGTGGGAGGCGATGGCGGACTGTACGGCGGCACAGGTTCTGACATTTTCTCTCACCAGTGAGTTTGCTCACGTCCGCCCTGTGTGCGTGGATGCATCCATGTCGCAGACCCGAATGGTCATGACATCGCCTGCAGGTGAATTCGAGGTGGTTTCGCCATTGACGGGGCGTTTCAATTGGGCTAACATCGTGGCCGCCTTGGCAGGAGGAATTGCCCTCGGTGTTGACGTAGACGTACTGCGCGAGGGGATCGCACAGGCGGCGCGTGTACCGGGACGTTTCGAGCGGGTCGATGAAGGACAGCCATTTGGCGTCATTGTTGACTACGCTCACACCCCGGCCGGTCTGCAGACCGTATTGGAGGCGGCACGGGAGTTGACGCAGGGGCGATTGATATGCGTTTTTGGCTGTGGCGGCGATCGCGACGCTGGCAAGCGTCCGCTCATGGGGAAGATCGCTGAGGATCTGGCCGATCTCGTCTTTCTCACGTCAGACAATCCGCGTAGTGAGGCCCCCGAGCTGATTCTCGATGAGATCGCCCGGGGAATGACTGATACTGCCGGTATCCGTACTGATGTTGACCGCCAGGCAACGATCGAGGCGGCGTTGAGTGAGGCGAGTCCAGGTGACCTCGTCGTCATTGCAGGCAAGGGCGACGAACCGTATCAACTCCTGGCCCACGGCGCGATCGATTTCGATGATCGTGAAGTGGCACGAGTGGCACTGCGGCAGGCTTGCAGATGAGTGAGCTGCGGCAGGGCAAGTTGACGGTAGGCGAGGCAGCTGTCGTGTGTCGCGCCCTGAGGCGGGGGTCAGTCGATGCGGCCCACGTCTTGACCGGCGTGTCGACGGATAGTCGAACCGTCGCTGATGGCGAGATCTTTGTGGCCATTGATGGCGAGAGATTCGACGGTCATCGGTTTGTCAAAGATGCATTGCAGCGTGGCGCCGTGGCAGCACTGGTGCGGCACGACCGTCTGAACGATCTTACGGCCGGTGGTTTGAGATCGGCGCCGTTGTTGGCTGTGGACGACCCGCTTCTGGCGCTGGGTCGGATGGCCCGCCACCACCGGCGAGATTTCACCGGCCCCGTCGTTGGCATTACCGGCTCTGCCGGGAAGACGACGGCCAAAGAAATGATTGCCGCTGTGCTTGCGCGTCGCTTTCGTGTGCACAAGACACCGGCGAATGAGAACAACGAAGTAGGCGTGCCGCGATCTGTTCTCGGACTCACCGAGGTGCATGAGGCCGCCGTTTTTGAACTTGCTGCACGACACGTTGGCGATATCGCCTATCTCGCCGATGTTGTGCAGCCGACGATCGGTGTGCTGCTGAACATCGGCACTGCACATCTGGAGGTATTTAAGTCTGTAGAGAGAGTGGCCAAGGCCAAAGGGGAGCTCCTGGATTATATCCGGGACGAGTCTTGTGTGGCCTTCGTCAACGTAGACGACTGTGTCATTGCCAGGGAGGCTAAGAGGACAAAGGGGAGACTCCTTGGCTTCGGTCTGAAACGTGAAGGCCATTTTAGTGGGGAGGGACTCGTTCTCGACCAGGAGGGTTGCGGTCATTTCTCTCTACAGCATACCTCATTCCATCTGAAGGTTCCCGGACGCCATAACGTCTACAACGCACTGGCGGCGATTGCCGTCGGTGTTGAGTGCTCAATTCCGCTCGTCGAATGCGCTGCCGCCCTGGCAGATTTCGCTCCCGTCGAGATGCGGTCGGAATTCTTGCGGAATCGTGGGATCCGTGTTATCAATGACTGTTACAATGCCAACCCCGAGTCACTTCGGGCCGCCGTAGATCTCCTCGTCGATGTCGATGTGGAGGGGCGGCGGATTGCTATCGTTGGCGATATGCTGGAGTTGGGCGCCAGATCAGGCGAGTTGCACGCTGAGGCTGGCCGATATCTGGCCGGTCGCGTCGATGCATTGCTGGCTATCGGCCCCGAAAGCGAAGAGCTGATCGCGGCAGCACGCAGTGCCGGGTTGGCGCCTACGGATGCATTGCATTTCTCGAGCCAGGCTGATCTTGTTGACCAGGCCCGGGATCGTGTGCACGACGGTGATACGGTCCTGATCAAGGCCTCCCGAGGCGTTGGTCTTGAGCACGTTGCAGAAGGGCTGTTGACCGAGAAAATCTGATCCCAAGCATGATCCCGTCACCGGTCCCCCCGGTTGGCGGGTTGTCTCTGATCCACCGGTTGTCTCCTCCCCCTCAAAGCACGTCACTGACATCTGCACGCCTTGTCAGATGAGTCGTGCGCCCACATCTCTCCTGGCCAGCATTGCTTGGTCGCCCTGTCCTGCGCGATCGGTCTGCTTGATTGTCCACCAGTTCACCTGCTGAACGGGCGGCTCGACAAGTGCTGTTGATCGCCGTGGTCCTCGTCGGTATCGGCGTGGTCATGGTGTACAGTTCGAGCTCCGCTCTGGCCGGGACACGTTTCGACGATGCCAGCTTCTTCCTGTATCGCCAGTTGGTGCGGGCAGCGCTTGGCTTGTTGATCATGTTCGCCATCTCCCGTGTACCTCTGGGATGGTGGCGAACGCTGGCGCGGCCACTGCTCATTGTCGCAATCGGCCTGCTGGTACTTGTGCTCCTGTTCGGGGAAGGCAAGGGCGCACAGCGCTGGCTGCCTTTCAGACTGCCGCTGGCACAACTGACATTCCAACCCTCCGAATTCGCCAAACTGGCCCTCGTCCTGTATCTGGCTGATGTCATGGTGCGCCATCGGGAGGTGATGGCCGACTGGCAACTGGGGCTGCTGCCTCGCCTGGTCATCATCGCCATCGTCCTTGGCCTGATCGTGTTGCAGCCCGATCTGGGAACGGCCCTCGCCGTGGGCACCATCGCGCTGCTCATGCTGTGGATTGGGGGCGCTCGCCCAACGCATCTGGCCTGTGTCGGCCTGGCCGGCATTCCCGGAGTTGTGCTGTCCGTCTTCACATCACCCTATCAGTTGCAGCGGTTGCTGACTTTCTTCGGCGAGTCTGACCCGCAGGGCGCCGGTTTCCAGGTGGCGCAGGCCAAATTGGCCCTGGGTAGCGGCGGCCTGATTGGTGTCGGTCTGGGCAACAGCATGCAGAAGCATTTCCTCCCCGAACCCCACACGGACTTCGTCTTCGCCTTTGCCGGTGAAGAATTGGGGCTGTTCGGGACCTTGAGCATCATCGCTCTGTTCGCCGCGCTCGCCTTGCACGGCTTCCGTATTGCGGCCGGTGCACGTTCGCAATTCGGATTCTACACGGCTGCGGGGATCTCCATGATGGTCGGGGTCTACGCGTTGCTGAATGTTGCCGTCGCCACAGGATTGGCCCCCACGACTGGACTGCCGCTGCCCTTCATCAGTTACGGCGGTTCGTCGTTGCTGTGGAATCTGTGCGGTCTCGGCATTCTGGCGGCGGTCGCTCGTGAGCAGGTACAGGGGGACGACGTTCGGGCGGCCCTTTCACCGGTAACGCGGCGGCCAACGGGTGCAACCGTGGCGGGCCGTAGCCGTCGCCGAGGTTGGCGTGCGCTGCGTCCCCTCGGGTTGGGGAACCGCTAAGATGTCCGACACGATGAATAGTTCGACCTCACCACTGGACCTGAATCTGGGTCGTCCACGTCGGATCCACATGATCGGCATCGCCGGCGCTGGCATGGAGCCACTGGCTTGCCTGTTGCAGCAGGCGGGGCACGATGTGCAGGGATCGGACCTGAATGATGGTTCTGCCATTCGATCACTGGGGGATCGAGGCATCCAGGTCTGGACCGGTTCGCATGATGCTGAGCGTGTTTCCGGAGCCGAACTGGTTGTGTTCAGTGCTGCCGTGGATGGCACCAATCCGGAGCTGAAGGCGGCCCATGGCATGTGCGTGCCGGCATGTACCCGGGCCGAACTGCTGGGTTGGTTCAGTCGTCAGCGTCCGATGATCGCCGTGGCTGGCACACATGGCAAGACGACGACGTCGAGCATGATCGTTTCCGTGGCGCGGGCAGCAGGCGAGGAGCCCGGCGTCGTGATCGGGGGCTGGCAGGCTGGTGGGAGTCAGGCCGCAACAGGAACAGACGAACTGCTGGTGGCCGAAGCAGATGAGTTCGATCGAAGTTTTCTCCACCTGCACCCTCTGGGCGCTGTGGTGACGAATATCGAGGCGGACCATCACGACACCTACGCGAATGATGCGGCCATCGATGGCGCCTTTGCCACATTTCTCGGGCAGACGCAGCAATGGGTCGTCACGCACGACAATGCCCGGTGTCTTCGTGCGACAGAGGGGATCTCGGCAGCAGTGGATCTGTGCGGCCTGAACCCAAATGCAACAGTGCAGCTTGAGGATGTGACGATTGAGGCCTCCCACTGTCGGCTGCAGGTACGCGTCGACGGTGTCACGCGGCCGCCGCTTCAGTTGGCGGCCCGAGGGCGGCACAATGTCGACAATGCGATGACGGTGGTCGGCGTCGCTGAGCGAATGGGGTGGGATTGGGATGCCGTGAGCCACGGGCTGGCGCAATTTGGTGGTGTGGATCGCCGCTTGCAGTCGAGGGGGCAGATCGATGGGACGCTCGTCATTGATGATTATGCCCATCACCCCACGGAGGTGACGGCTGCCATCAATTGGGCTCGATCGACTTCACGACGTGTCGTGGCCGTCTTCCAGCCTCATCTGTATTCACGAACACAACATCTGGCCCGCGAATTCTGTGCTGCACTGAGCCTGGCAGATGAGGTCTGGATCTGCGGAATCTATGCCGCCCGTGAGGAGCCGATCCCCGGCGTGAGTTCGAGGTTGCTGACGTCGATGCTGCAGGCACAGGGTCTTGAGGCACAGGACGTGACAGATCCTGGCGTGGCGATCGAGGCTGCCCTGCAGGGATGTGGCGAAGATGATCTCCTGCTGGCCATGGGTGCCGGTGATATCAGCGATCGACTCGGTGAGGTGCTGGCTTCGCATTGTGTGGCGGAGGCTGTCTAAGATGGCACAGCGAAAACGACAATCACTGACATCGACTTCACCGGCCACACCGCGTCGGCGTCGCATTCTGATTGGGATCTGCCTGACCATCCTCGTCGGCGGCCTTGCCGGGGGTGCTGCACTGGCAAAAAGCGCGCTGGGCGAAGCGTCCGGCTATCGGCTGGTCGCCCTTGAGGTCCATGGGCTGCGACTGCTGACAGGCGAGGAGATCCTCGAGGCCAGTGGACTGCGCCCCGGAGACAGCATCTTCAGTGCCGACCTGGATGAAGTGGCCCAGCGGATCGGTGACCTGGTCTGGGTGGAAATGGCGCGCGTCGAGCGCCGCCCGCCGGACCGTCTCGTCGTTACGCTGCAGGAACGCCGGCGAACAGCCTGGCTCGACTGGCAGGGCGATCTATTCGGCCTGGACGCATCGGGAGTCATTCTGCCACGTGGCCGACTGACGACCGAAGGTGTCGGTGACCTGGATCTTCCCGTCATCCGGCCCCATGATGGACAGACGGTCTCGGTGGATGAAACCGAAGAGGGGACTGAGCCCTGGTCACCGATGGTCGGCGAGTCTCTACCGGCATCTCACGAAGTGAGGTCGCTGCTGGGATGGTGGCTTCGTGTACGCACACAGGCGCCGGGGCTCGTTCCGGAAGTGTCGGAGATCCTCCCCCTCGATGAGGAATCACTCCAGCTTCGCCTGGTCGCCGACGATCTGGAAGTGCGCCTGCCTCTGGCTGACGACGAATGTTTGCGCGCTCTGCTGGGGGTATTGCAACGCGTCTACCACGATGTGCCCGATGCGGTGTATGTCGATCTGCGGTATCGCGGACAAGCCGTCGTGGGGACGAGCAAGACGACCTTGCCTGTTCGCTCCCCGTTACCGGCCCGCATGCGAGAGGTCTCCTCCCATGGTTGAGTCACGCCCCTTGCTGGCAGGTGTCGATATCGGGTCGACGATGGTGCGGGTGGTCCTAGCTGAAGTGGCGGGTCCAGAACTGGATGTCATCGGCGTGGGATCCGCCCCCAGTCTCGGTGTCCGACACGGCGTCGTGGTGGATGCGGATCGACTCGGTTCGGCGCTGCGGCAGGCCGTGGAGGGGGCGAGGATGGCGTCGGGCGTGGAGATCCAGGACGTCACCGTGTCGATTTCCGGTGAGCACGTGGATGCCCTGCAGAGTCAGGGTGCCGTGGCTGTGGAAGGTCGCGACGCTACCGTCACCTCTGTCGATCGCCAGCGTGCGGTCGATGCAGCCCGCACCGTGGCGATTCCCTTTGAGCGTGAGATCCTGCATGTCCTGCCGAGGGACTTTCAGGTCGATGAACAGCGGCGGATTCACAATCCCACCGGTATGACCGGTGTGAGATTGGGCGCTCGTGTCCACATCGTGACCGGCGGTGTGACGGCGGTCCGGAATCTGGTTGCCTGCGTCGAGCGCAGTGGATTTCGCGTCGCCGATCTGGTCTTCAGCCCCCTGGCATCTGCCAAGGCCTGTCTGACCGAAGATGAACTGGATATGGGTGTCGGTCTCATCGACATCGGCGGTGGCACGACGGATGTGGTCTGCTTTGAGGACGGTGCCATCATGCGTAGTTGCGTGGTGCCCCTCGGCGGCCAGCAGGTGACCGGGGATCTTGCGGTCTGTCTGCGCACAACCTGGAGTCACGCTGAAACCCTCAAGCGTCAATACGCCGCAAGTGTTGAGGACGTCCTGCAGGTTGCCAGCATTGCCGGGCGAACGCCGGAGCGCGTTTCGAACGCTGACGTAGGTGAGATCACCAGCGCCCGTCTCGAAGAGATCTTCGAACACGTGACCGCGCGTCTCGAACTGACCGACAGCACACGTCCGCGTGCCGGTTTTGTCCTTACGGGTGGCAGTTGCCAATTGCCGTCGATTGCCACGGTTGCCGAAGAGACACTTGGGACCGCGACACGGATCGCCACTCCCGTCGCCCGACCGGGCGTTGGCGACACGCTGGCCCAGCCGGAGTGGGCAACTGCCATGGGACTGGTGCTCAGTGCCAATGATACACGCACCGCCGAATCATCCGAATTGACTACACGCTTCGACTCAGCCGCCGGACGCATGCGCTCGTGGCTGGAGAATCTGCTCTGATGTTCCTGACTCAACCAAGACCACAGCGATCTATCACCACCTCGGGGGAGGCCACTATATGAGTTTTCAGATCATCGATTTCGAGTCTTGCGCCAGCATCAAGGTCGTCGGTGTTGGCGGTGCCGGCGGCAATGCGATTAACCGGATGGTGCAGTCCGGGATGCATGGCGTCGAGTTCATCGCCGTGAACACGGACAATCAGGATCTGGAAGTTTCCGCCGCCGATCACTGTCTCTGCATCGGCGAGAGTGTGACCCGCGGTCTGGGCGCCGGGGCCAAGCCGGAGATCGGCCGCCAGTCGATCGAAGAAGATCGTGACAAGGTGGCCGAAAGACTCGCCGATACAGACCTGGTCTTCATCACGGCTGGCATGGGTGGTGGCACCGGGACTGGGGCCGCGCCGGTCGTGGCCCAGATCGCCAAGGAGCAGGGCGCTCTCACCGTTGGCATCGTCACGGAGCCATTTCAGTTTGAGGGCTTCCCGCGCATGCGAAATGCGCAGGCGGGTATTGCCGAACTGCAGGAGCACGTCGATACGTTGATCGTCATCAAGAATCAGCGGCTGCTGCAGGTGTGCTCCCGCGATACGACGCTCGAAGAAGCCTTTGCCAAGGCTGACGAGGTCCTGTTGCAGGCGACGAGAGGCATTGCCGATCTGATCACGATTCCCGGCATGATCAACCTCGACTTCAACGATGTGCGTACGGTCATCACTGAGGGTGGCGACGCGATCATCGGCGTCGGCTCACACCGGGGTGAGGGGCGGGCGACGGAGGCAGCCAAGCGGGCGATCAAGAGTCCTCTGATTGAAGAGATCTCCATCGACGGCGCCAAGGGCGCCCTGATCAATATCTCAGCAGACGCCAATCTGACGCTCTACGAGGCAAATGAGGCGGCTTCGATCATCCAGGAGTCGGCTGGCAGCGAGGCCAATATCATTTTCGGTACCGTCATCGATGAATCGATGGGCGACGAACTCCGGGTGACCGTCATCGCCACCGGTTTCCATCTGAACAAGGAGGGCAAGTTCGTTCCTCAGTCACAGATGCAGTCACAGGCACGCCCCGAAGAGCCCGCGCCAGCGCCCACGCCTGTGGGGAAGCGGCCGCCTCGCGGTGGACTCCCCCCTCGTCAGCCACTGGAAGAACCGATCAAGGCCAATGGCGAAGCGCAGTTCACTGAAGATCTGGATTACCCCGCCATCCTCCGCCGCAAGATGGGATAGGACACGGGCCGCATCGGGGCAGGAGAGGCTTCCTGTGATTGCGCGCCCGGGCCGACGTAGTGATATTTGACCGGTTGTAACTCTTTGTCTGCCGTATGGTTACATCTGTTGGGACGACTTGGTCCCGGGCAGGCATTCACAGTGTATCTACCAAGGATGAATACGTGAGCGCCGTTGTTGGGATCATCATGGGCAGTACCTCCGATGAGGGGGTGATGGAGAAGGCCGTCGCCATTCTGGATGAGTTGGGAATCGCGCACGAGAAAATGGTGTCATCGGCGCATCGCAATCCCGAACGGACTGCCACCTGGGCAAAAGAGGCGGCCGATCGCGGTATCAAGGTGATTATCGCCGGCGCGGGTCTGGCTGCTGCTCTGCCGGGCGTTGTCGCTGCACATACGGCACTGCCCGTCATCGGCGTCCCGATTGCCTCGGGGGCACTCAACGGTGTCGACTCTCTCTACAGCATCGTACAGATGCCACCCGGTGTGCCTGTGGCCACCGTCGGTATCGACAACAGCCGCAATGCAGCCGTCCTGGCCGCCCAGATCCTGGCATTGCAGGATGCGGCGGTTGCCAAGGCGTTGACTCGATATCGTGACAAGTGGAATCAGTAATTCGCCAAATGCACCCATCATCGCGGCGGTACCGCGACATCGCCCGCCGCTGGACGTGTGACTCTCTACAAGGACCCTGCTGACGTGCCTGACCGTAGACGTATCTCAAAGCTGCTATCCCTCATCCTGCGTCACCGGCCTGACGAATTCGGCCTCACGATGGATGAGTTCGGTTTCATTCCTCTCGATGAAGTCGTGGAAGCCGTCCAGCAGCGCTATTCTGCCGTGGAAGAGGCTGACATTCGCGATCTCGTCGAGACGTCACGGCAGCGACGCTTCGAGATCACGGAGAAGGGGATCCGAGCCCTCTACGCTCACAGTTTCTTTGTCGAGATGGATGGCGAGCCAATGGAGCCGCCAGAGAGTTTGTACATGATTGCCACTGCCGATGCATCGGCAACGATGAAGGACGAGGGGATTGCTCCCGAGGATCGTTTCTATCTGCATTTGTCTGCGAGTCGGGAGTCAGCCGAATCGCGTGCCGGATCGGTCGATGACCCGACACTGGTTGAGGTTCGCGCTGCGGATGCCGCAGCCGATGGCGCCCAATTCTGGTCGCGGGGTGAGGTGGTCCTGACGCGGACCATCGACGCCAAGTTCGTGGGCGAAGTGACCGTCGTCGAAGGGGTGCCACCACGACGCGAAGACGAAGATGGCGAAGACCGGCCTCGTCGCGGACCCCGTCGTCCGGGGCGTGGCAGGGAAAGTGGAAATAGAGAGAGTGGAAACCGGGCAGGTGGCTCGCGCTCCGAACGGCCCCCAGGCCGCTCCGAGCGAAGTGATCGTCCTGCCCGCAGCGGTGAACGGGGTTCGTCGGTCAGCGGCGAGGCAACACAGCGTGTCGATCCCAAGCCGGAAGAGATGACCTTTGGTCGCCGGGCGCGCCCAGATACCGGACGCCGCTAGAAGATTGCTCACACGCGTCGCGCCCATTCGGGGGGCGACGCGTGTGAACCGCTAAGAGATCACCCCTCCCACCGACGATACCCAGCCACTATGGCCCAATACGAAGTCACTCTTCGCGATTACTGGCGCATCCTGCGCCGGCGCAAGGGGATCGTCGTCTTTACCGCCTTTCTTCTGGGCTTCTTCAGCTTCCTGCTGGCCTCAGTCTGGAAACCGCAGCCCCTGTTTCAGGCGACGGCGAAGGTTCAGATCAATTTCCACCAGAATCTGACCGGCCTCTACCTGCAGACGATCGCCTACAATTCGGGCGATCAGATCGAAACACAGCAGACCATCATTACCAGTCAGCCGGTGTTGCGTCGCACGGGGACGGAACTGAACCTGATGGACTGGACGAAGACGGGGGCGGATTCGGCCCAGGTCCTGCAGGACCTGCAGCGTATCATTACCACCTCCCAGGAGGGCTTCACCAACATCATCACGGTGTCGGCGAAGCACCCGGCTCCGGAGCGCGCCCGGGACATGGCCAACACGTTGTGCCGTGTCTATCGCGACTACAATCATGAACTGAAGAACATACAGGCTGTCCGCCACCGTGAATTCGTCGAACGGCAGCGGGCCAATGCTCGTACCGTGCTGGCACAAGCGGAAGAGGCGGTCCGTTCCTATCGCGAAGACAGCGAACTGATCTCGCTCGAAAGCCAGGCGAGTGTCAATCTGCAGGGGATTACCACCTCCGAGCGAGAAGTCCAGAGACTGCGGCAGGATCTCAATGCCATCACCACGATGGTCTCAGAGATGGAGTCCTCCGGCGGCCTGTCCGAGCGTACTATGCAGGGCAATTCGGTGCGTCGTGTCGGCGAGACCTTCATGACCCTGAGCCGGAATCTCAACGTACAGCGCCAACAGCGTGAAGCCCTGCTCGTTCAGCTGACAGCCGACCACCCAAATGTGCGACGCGTACAGGTGAAGATCGATCAGATCACGCGGGACCTGAGTGGCGAATTGCGTCACCGGCGTGAGGCGATGCGCCTGGACCTGAACAGCGAGGAAGCGCGCCTGCTGGAACTGCGGGAGCAATACAATCTGTTGCCCTCCAGAGGACTGGAACTGAGTCGACTGCTGCGCGAAGTGGCGATGCGTCAGGAAGTTGTCACGGTCCTGGAGGAGTCCTACCAGGAGGCGCTGATCCGCGAGGCCGACAAAGTCGAAGAGGTGAGCGTCCTGGAGTGGGCTCTGACCCCATCGGTGCCGATCAATCCTCACCATCCATTGCGCCGCGCCGTGATGGGCGTCCTGCTCGGACTCGTACTCGGTGTCGTATTCGCGGTGGTGGCCGAAACGCTCGATACGTCGATCGGCACCATTGAGGATGTTCAGGAATACACTGGCACTCAAGTCGTCGGGATCGTTCCCTACATCAATGTGGACGATGTGCGCGCGTCATTGGCACGCCGTGGCGTGGATGTATCAGATGATCGAACGGTGCAGCGCAAAGCCCAGTTGGTAGCCTATTTCGATCCCATGTCGACGCTGGCCGAGACCTACCGCACCCTGCGCACGAATATCGAATTCGTCAGTGTGGAAAAAGGTGTGCGATGCATGATGATCACCAGTTCCATGCATCACGAAGGGAAGTCGACGACGATCGCCAACCTCGCCATGACGATGGCCCAGTTGGGCAAGCGAACGGTCCTGGTCGATTGCGATCTGCGCAAACCATCGACGGCACGACTCTTCGGACTCGATAAGGAGCCAGGGGTGACGGAGGTCATCGTCGGCAACTACAAGTGGCAGGATGTTGTGCGCACGGTGACCGATATCGTCACGGGCGGCATGGGCATGGAAGATGTCCTGCAGACCCAGGGCATCAGCAATCTTAACATCATCACCAGTGGTGCCATTCCGCCGAATCCGGCAGAGCTGCTCAATTCCAGGCGGATGGATGAGTTCCTGCAGGAATTGCGCGACGAATACGATGTTGTCCTCATCGACACACCACCTGTCCTGCACGTGACGGACGCCGCCATTCTCGGCAAGAAGGTGGACGGGGCGTTGATGGTGTACAAGGCCGGCGACGTAGCCCGCACGTCGCTGAAGCGTTCCACGTCGCTCTTGCTTGGTGTGGGTGTTGAGCTGTTGGGCGTTGTGATCAATGGGATTCGAGCGGATCTGAGCTCCGAGTATCAGGATCTCGGCTACAATGCCTACTACGCCTACGGCTCGGATGTGGCGGCGCCAGAGCGGACATTCGAGCAGAAATACAAGGACTTGAATCGCCGCTGGCGTAAGAAGCTTGGACTCGGCGACGACCAGGAGGAACTGCGTGCGCCAGCGATCGAGGCGCTGGGCGAAGATGTCGAGGACCCGGAGGAGGACCACCTCGAAGAGCCTTCCCAGGCGTACTCCGACATCGACTTCGAAGAGGAGGACGGCAGCAGGCTGTGGCGCCGTCTGGTGGGATATCTGGCACTGGCCGTGGCCGCCGTGGGACTGTCCTGGCAGAGTGGCATCCTGACGAATCTGATGCCATCCGGCGACACGCCGGACTCACCGTCTGTCGATGTGATGCTACCGGCGACCGCCCTTCGGGATGAATCGATCGCTCGGCGGATGCCACGCGTGGCACAACCTGTCCCGACGCAGGCGGATCTGAATCCGACCGTGGCCATTTCGCCTGCCAGTGACGAGGTCCGCCAGAATGGCGCGCCACCGATCGCCACGCCCCTGGCCGATGCGCCACTGTTCGAGGTTGTTGAGGCGACAGATGCGTTCGTCATACGCGTGGCGGCTTATCCGCCAGGTTCGGTCTGGGCCGATCGGAGTCTTCAAGCACTTGTCTCGGAGGGCGAGCCGGCCTTCGTCAGTCCTGTCCATGTCAAGGGTGAAAGATACCTGCGTCTGCTGGTCGGGCGTTTCTCCGATTGGGACAGTGCCTTCGGTTATGCGCAGGATCTGCGTAGTCGATCTCTGATCGAGGAATTCACCGTCCTGCGGTTGCCCTATGCGGTTCGGGGCGATGGTGTGCGGCCCACCGATTACACGACCGATGCACCTCTTCTTGCCGGTGCTTTCGCTACCGTTGCTGAGGCCGAGCGATTCGTGGCAGATCCGGATGTATGGCCGCGGTAATCCAGCGGTCTGACATCCCGCGGTCTGGCATCCAGCGATCTGAGACACATCGATCTGGGATCTTGCGGGCAGGCCAATACCGATTCCCCCTGACTCGCCGCGAGGGGTAGTTTGACTTCTTCCTTCCAACCACCATCCGCCGGCGGTTCCACTGTGCCGATGCTGGTGGTGATCACCTGCATCTGCGTGGCCCTGGCAGCGGTACTGGGACTGGCACCGGCATTGGTCGGCGGGGCCGTCGCCCTCGGCATCTCCATCTTCATCATCTGCTTCGTCTCTACTGAGGCGAGTCTCTACGTACTCATCTTCTCCATGCTCCTGTCACCGGAATTCGGGATGGGGGCGCTGGCTGGACCCAGTTCGACGACGGGCGGGCGTGGCGTCACGATTCGCACGGAGGATCTCCTCCTGGTCGTGATGTGTTTTGCCTGGCTGACACGCATGGCCGTGCACAAAGAGCTGGGTCTGGTTCGCGCGACGGCACTCAACCGACCGATCGCCTGGTATACCTTCGCCTGTCTGCTAGCCACAGGTATGGGTCTGATCTTCGGCTACGTCAACGGGATGACGGGGATCTTCTTCGTCCTCAAGTATGTCGAGTATTTCGTCATCTACTTCATCATGGCCAACAACATCCACGACCGTGATCAGGTTCGCCGTTTCACGATCGCCATGCTTGTCACCATGTTCATCGTCAGTGTCGTCGCTATGGCCCAGGTGCCGCTTGGGGGGCGTGTGTCTGCTCCCTTCGAAGGAGACCACGGTGAACCGAACACCCTCGGGGGCTATCTCCTGTTCACTGGGGCCGTCGCCGGGGGACTGCTGTTGACGATTCAGGAGCGTCGTGTGCGGGGATATCTGACGGTTCTGCTCGTGTTTGCCATCGTGCCATTCCTGATGACACTGTCACGTGGATCGTATCTGGGGCTGCCATTCGTCTATCTCGCGCTGACCGGCCTGAAGCGCGGCAACAAGTTTCCCATGATCGCCGCCATGTTTCTCATCACGGCCTTCGGCGTGGCCGCCATGCCCCAGACGGTGAAGGACCGGATCACCTACACGTTCAATCAGGGAGCGACCTCACACTACCAGGCGAAGATTGGCGATGTCACACTCGACAGCTCGACCTCAGCCAGGATCCAGAGTTGGCAGGAGGCGATCACCGACGTGGCAGCCAGCCCGATCTGGGGATACGGCGTGACGGGCTACACCTTCCTGGATGCTCAATATCCACGAACACTGGCCGAGACGGGTATGATCGGCGTGTTCACCTTCGGTTGGCTCATATTGGCCCTGTATCGTCAGGGGTTTCATCTGTACCGATCCACGGTAGATCCCCTGTATCGCGGCTTGTCGATGGGGTTGATCGCTGGACTGACTGGATTGCTCGTCCATGCCGTGGGTGCCAACACGTTCATTATCGTGCGCATCATGGAGCCATTTTGGCTGACGGCAGGTCTCGTCGTCAGCGCCGCCAGACTCGACGAAGAGCGGGTTCGTGAGGCGCCTGATGCCTGAGCGCGCCTCTGGCACGCCCCAACGCCATCGTGTCCTGCACGTGATTACTCGTCTGGATCGCGGTGGATCAGCGGAGAATACACTTCTCACCGTGGCTCATCTGGATCCTGATGTGTATGAGGTCACTCTCGCTTGCGGACCAAGCCGGGGCCCCATGTCACCGACCCTGGATCTGGCGCGCAAGCGGGGGGTCCGTGTCGTCGATATTCCCCACCTGATCCGCTCGCCCAGTCCCTGGCACGATCTGAGTGCGCTGATCAGCCTGTGGCGCCTGAGTCGAGGTTTCGACCTGGTGCACACGCACACGTCGAAGGCCGGAATCCTCGGCCGCCTGGCGGCTCGGTTGGCCCGTGTGCGCCGTGTCGTGCACACGCCTCATGGGCATGTGTTCTATGGCTACTACTCGTCGTTGGTGACCCATGTGTTTGTTCAATTGGAGCGGTGGGCCGCCCACTGGTGCGATCGCATCGTCGCTCTCACCGACGCAGACCTGAGTGACCATCTCGACTTCGCCGTGGCGCCCGCAACACAGTTCATCGTCATTCATTCGGGCGTGGATCTACAGGCTCTGGATCAGAGCAATCACACTCGGGCACAGGTTCGGCAGGCACTGCAGATTCCCGAGGATGTCTGTCTCGTTGGCACGGTTGGTCGTCTGACCGCCATCAAGGGGCAGTCTGATCTCCTGCGCGCCGTGGCGCAGCTGGATGCTTCGGTCTGGTTGCTGATGGTCGGTGATGGTGAAGAAGAAGAGGCGCTGCGGGCCCTGGCCGCGCAGTTGGGGATCGCCGAGCGTGTTGTCTTCTCCGGCTGGCGCAGTGACACGGGTGATATGCTTCGATCGATCGATCTGTTTGCATTTTCCTCGTTGAATGAGGGGATGGGTAAGGCGCTGGTCGAGGCGATGTATCTGCAGCGGCCCATCGTCGCCACGGCAGTGGGGGGGGTGCCACAATTGATCACAGATGATGTCCACGGTCTGCTGGTGCCGGCCCGGTCTCCTGAGAGGCTGGCGCAGGCGTTGCGACGTCTGCAGGACGAACCGGGACTCAGTTCGCGATTGGTCGAAGAGGCCAGGCAACGGTCCTGTGACTTTGGAGTCGACTCCATGATGAAGAGGATCGAGGCCATGTATCGCGAGCTTCTCGCCGAAGGGGACACGGTAGAATTGTGAATCGGCGCATGGCGAGATGGAGGAGATGGCAGGTCGTACTCGGCATGGCCGCGCTATGCGCGAGTGCCGGCTCGGCCGCCGCCGATGCCTTCGACGCCACAGCAGACGACGGGCGGGTTGCCCTGGATGCTGCCATACACATCCACACACAATACAGTACGGGCAGTGACGCCCTGGAACGGGTCGTGGAGGATGCTCGCGATCTGGGACTGGATGTCGTCGTCATCACCGACGACGATCTGCTCGAAGTGACCTACGGTCTGCCCCCATGGCGTCAGCTGATGAGTCTTGGGAGATCACACCGATCACTGTTGGGCGAGGGCACGTTGGGAGACTATCTGGCTCAGATTCGTCGCCTCGATGCGTCCCATGAGGACATCGTCGTCATCGATGGTGTGGAGTCAGCGCCCTACTACCACTGGGATGTTGATCCGACGCAGAGGCGTCTCACGGTCCGTGGCTGGAACAAGCACCTGCTCGCCATCGGGCTGGATGACGAACGCAGTTATTCGCAACTGCCCATACTAGGGGGCGAAGGCAACTGGCAGGCCCAGCGTCACTGGCTGCTGTTGTGGCCTGTGGCCGGCCTCGTCTGGGCGGCCATGATGGGGCCGCGGCGTCGATGGATTCGGTGGCCCGTCGTCGTCATCTGTACGCTGTTTCTTGCCGACAGCGCCCTGAGCGGTCTGCGTCTGCAGCATGTGACCCCCTACAATCCGACGCTTGAGACCGAAGCTTATCAGTCTTACGTGGATGCCGTAGAGGAGGCAGGGGGGCTCAGCTACTGGGCCCACCCCGAAGGGGCTTCTACGATTGAGCCTGCCCGTTACCTGGGCGGGGCGGTAGAAGTAATGAGCCAGACAGCTGCCCATGCGCGGGATCTGGTCGACACCCGGAACTACACGGGTTTCGCCGCATTGTATGCGGATCACATCACCGCCACAGAGCCCGGCCACGAATGGGACCGCGTATTGGGTGACTACCTTCGCGGAGATCGGGGCCGGCCTGTATGGGGATCGGGTGAGATCGATTATCACGAGGATGTCAAAGGAAATCGTCTGCACGACATCCTGACCGTGATCTGGTCTAGGAGCCGTACACGAGGGCACGTGTTGGAGGCACTTCGACAGGGAAATTCCTACGCCGTACGTGGGGGAGATGAACGACTGCGGTTGCAGAATTTCGTGGGCTCCACGGCGCGCACCAGTGCCAGCTCAGGAGAGAGACTGATCACCACTGGCGATTTCCGCATTCGTGCCGATCTGGACAAGGTGAATGGGACTGGCGAGGTGGTGGAATTGCGGCTGATTGCCGGTGATGCATCAGGGGCGCAGGTCGTGGCCCACATTGAGGGCGAAACACCGTTGCAGTTGAGCCATGTGGATGCAGTAGCCGATGGTCAACAGCGCTACTATCGACTCATGGCCCGAACGCGGACCTCGATGCTGACCTCCAATCCCATCTTCGTCTCTCACGCTGCGGAACGGTAGATGATTGTCACGATCCATCAACCCCAGTTCATGCCGTGGCTGGGATACTTCGACAAGATGGACCAAGCCGATCATTTCGTTCTGCTCGACAATGTGCAATTCAAGAAGAACGAGTGGCAGAACCGGAATCGGATCAAAACGTCTCAGGGGGCACAGTGGTTGACGGTTCCCGTGAGTTATCAGTTTCCGGCGCGCATCGACGAGGTCGCTACCAGTGGGGCAGTGAACTGGCGCAACAAGCTATGGCAGGCATTGATCACCAACTACACGCCCGCTGGGGCATGGGAGGAGAATGCCGATTCCATCGAGGCCCTGTTGGGCGAACAATACACCCGCCTGGTCGACATCAATGTGGCCAGCATCGAGTGGATCAAGTCGCGGCTGGGCATTCAGACACCGATGAGCCTGGCATCACAGTCACAGTCGAGCGATGATCCAACGCAACGTCTGATTGATCTGTGTCTCCAACACGAGGCCACGACCTATCTGTCAGGACCGGATGGCGAGAAGTATCTGGACGTTTCGCGATTTACCGCTCAGGGGATCGATGTTATCTTTCACTCCTATGAACACCCCGAGTATGAACAGTTGTTCGGCGGGTTTATCTCCCACCTCTCCTGCCTCGATCTGGTCCTCAATCACGGCCATGCGAGCGCCGATATCGTGCGCCGTGGTCGGCGTCCGATATTGACGTAGTCACTCCCGGAGACGAGACAGAAAATCCATGAAGATCCTCGCGATCGGTGCCCATCCCGACGATGTCGAATACGGCTGCGCTGGAGCCCTGATCCACCACGCGCAGCGGGGGGATGAGGTCTACATCATGATCGTCACCGACGGTGCACAGGGTGGAGATCCTGAGACACGCCGACAAGAGCAGCTGGCGGCGGCCAAAGTGGTTGGGGCTCGCGATGTCTTCTTTGGCGGATACCCGGATACGAAGTTCGAGTGCCATCAGGAGTCGATCACGGCGATCGAATCGGTCATCGGCCAGGTGAATCCGGATTCCGTGTATACCCACTTCGGTGAGGATACGCACCAGGATCATCGACAGATCGCCCGTGCCGTGGTGCCGGCGGCGCGAACGGTCCGCAATCTGCTGTTTTTCGAGGGACTCTCTTCACAGCACTTCGACCCGAGCGTTTTTGTCGATATCGGTGCTGTGATCGACCAGAAACTCGGCGCCCTCGAGGCCCATGCCTCTCAGATCAGCCGCACCAATATCGAACAACTGAACATCGTCGACATCGCCCGGTCGGCTGCACACTTCCGCGGAATCCAGGGACGTGTCACCCATGCCGAAGGTTTCGTCCCCCTCCGCTATTTCATGTAGACCCTCACGGGGCAGGAGCTTCCATTGAGCACACCATCCAACGTCAATGCACCGGTCGTCCCGGTGCCGATGAATGATCTATCAATGCAGCATGCCTCGATTGCTGGCGAACTCGAAGCGGTGATGGCACAGACCATCCAGACGACGTCTTTCATCCTCGGCCCGGCCGTCTCCGCCTTCGAAGATGCTTACGCGGCTTACTGCGGTGCCGATCACTGCATCGGCGTCAGCAATGGCACCGACGCCCTCGTTCTGGCCCTGCGTTGTCTGGATCTGCAGCCGGGCGACGAGGTGATCACTACGCCCCACACCTTTGGCGCCACGGCCGAAGCGATCGCCCACGTGGGTGGCAAGATTGTATTCGCCGATGTGGAAGACGACCACATGAACCTGGATCCGGCCAGTGTCGCTGATCGCATCACGGATCGCACGCGGGCCATCCTGCCGGTGCATATCTACGGGCATCCCGCCGATATGGATCCGCTGCTGTCTCTGGCCAAGGGGTGTGGCGCCGTCGTGATCGAGGATGCCGCGCAGGCGCAGGGGGCCAGATACAAGGACCGCGTCGTCGGATCCATCGGGCAGGCAGGTTGTTTCAGCTTCTATCCCGGCAAGAATCTTGGCGCCTACGGTGATGCGGGTGGCGTGACCACTTCGGATGAAGCGATGGTGGCCCGGATTCGCACATTGCGTAATCACGGTCAGGTCGCCGGTGGAGCGAAGTTTACCTATGGCGAGATTGGCTACAATCACCGGATGGACGGCCTGCAGGGGGCCGTTCTCGGCGTGAAGCTGGGCCACCTCGATACGTGGAATGCGCGTCGTCGGGAGATCGCTGCTCGGTATGCGGCGGGTCTGTCCGGAATCGATGGCCTGCGTTTGCCGACATCGGCCGATTGGGCGGTGCCCGTCTATCACCTGTATGTGGTGCGCACAGACGACCGCGAGGGGCTTGCAGCATCACTGAAGGAGAAGGGCGTCTCTACGGCGATTCAGTATCCACATCCGCTGCATTCGACACCGGCTTTTGCCGACTGTGGCGCAGCTGTTGGTGATCTGCCCGTGACGGAGAAGGCCTGCCGTGAGATTCTGTCGTTGCCGATCTTCCCGGAACTTGAAGACGATCGCGTTGATCAGGTGATCGAGGCGGTTCGCCATCACTTCGGTTCCTGAGCGGTTCGCTCGGGGCGCACGCAGCCACGTACTGCCAGAATGATCCCGCATTCCTGTCCCACGCTCGGCGAAGAGGAGGCGCGCGCTGCGGCACGCGTCGTGCAGTCCGGGCACGTCGCCCAGGGGCGTGAAGTCGAAGCCTTTGAGGCGGAGGTGGCCGAAAGGTTGGGGCGGACCCACGCGGTGGCTGTCTCTTCGGGGACGGTGGCACTTGGCCTGACCCTGAGCGCATTGAATGTGGCAGAAGGGCGCGTATTGATGCCCTCCTATGTGTGCAGCGCGCTGTTGCATGCCACACGGCAGGCGGGTGCCCAGCCAGCACTGGCCGACGTGGCCGACGACGGCAATCTTGCCGCCACGACCGCTGTCAGCGAGCCGTTGCGTGCGATCATCGTGCCTCACCTGTTTGGCCAACCCGCTCCAGTTGCAGCGATTGCCGGAGCGGGCGTGCCCGTGATCGAAGATCTGGCCATGGCCCTGGGCACACGGGACGTTGGCGGAGAGGGCATCGCGGCGGTCTGTTCGTTCTATGCGACGAAGGTGATCACCAGCGCTGGTGAAGGGGGGATGGTCGTGACAGACGACGCAGGCCTGGCACGTGAGGTCCGTTCTCGGCGCGAATATGACGGCCAGGATCCTGGCGTTCTGCGCTGGAATGCAAAACTCACCGACGTCGCCGCTGCAGTCGGTCGCATTCAACTGAGGCGATTGGATGAATTCGTGGCGGCGCGCCGTCACCTGGCCGATGCCTACCGTACGGCGCTGGCATCGACGCGATTCAAGCTACCACCTGATCAACCGGCTGCGAATCACTATCGTTTTGTCCTCGGTCTGCCCGAAGGATGGCGACTGCCGGGTGTCCTGGATCGCATGCGGTCAGCCGGCGTGAGTTGTCACCGGCCGATCGATCGGCCATTACACCGCTGGCTCAAAATGGAAGACGAGCGATATCCCGTGTCCGCCAGATTGTGGGAGCAGTCCATGTCCATCCCGATCTATCCGTCGATGACCGATGCACAGTTGCGCCATGTCTGTGATGCGTTAGTCGATCCGACTCTCGGAGGAGGCGAGGCGTGAACCCGCAGGAGAAGTTGCCCCTCTTCGCCGTCGATCGCGTCGTGGTCCTGTTGTTTGTCCTGTTCCTGGCCAGCGCAGAAGCACAGCAATTGCTGAATCAGTCCGGCCTGCGGTGGGCCTACCTGCTGTTGCTGTCCTTCGGTCTGGCCTATGTGCTGACACCGTTGGTGTATGCCGCCGCCCATCGCTTTGGTGCCATCGACCTGCCCGCGGGACGCAAGGCCCACGGGGTGCCCACGGCTCTGCTCGGCGGGGTCGCAGTCTACGGTGCCTTCGCCATAACAGTTCTGCGCAACTTTGCCTTCAGCGACGAACTCAAGGGGATCGCGTTGGCCAGCAGTCTGATCCTCGTCGTTGGGGTCCTGGATGATCTGCGCGAGTTATCAGCGAGAGTCAAATTGCTGGCTCAACTGCTGGCTGTGGCCATCCTCATCCACTACGGCGTCGTCATCTCCATCCTGCCTCCCACGCCGTGGGGGATGGCGGGAGAGTGGGCGCTGACGGCCTTCTGGGTTATTGGGATCACGAATGCCATCAACTTCCTCGATGGCATGGATGGGCTGGCAGCCGGGGCCTGTGGCATCAATGCGTTGTTCTTCAGTCTCGTGGCACTGCAGAACGATCAGTTCTACATGATGTTCCTCGCCATGCCGATCCTGGGTGCCTGTCTCGGTTTCCTTGTCTACAACTTCCGGCCCGGTCGGCGAGCATGGATCTTCCTCGGAGATGGGGGAAGTACCTTCCTGGGATTCACGCTGTCAGCCGTCGCTGTGATGGGTGACTGGGGCCACCACCACGTGGTGGGGCTCATCGTCCCCGTGCTTATCCTTGGCGTGCCGATCTTCGATATGACCTTCACCACGATCATGCGGATCTGGGGAGGCCAGGTGAGATCACCGAGGCAGTGGCTGGAATACACGGGGCGTGATCACATCCACCATCGACTGGAAGATCTGCGGATCGGCCGCGTGGGGTCCGTTCTCGTCGTGTACATCGTCACAACCTGGCTGGGTCTGTCGGCCCTGGCTCTGGGCGGGGCGACCGGCCTGAATGCCATTCTGCAAGTCGCCCAGTCTGTCGTCGTCTTCCTGCTGCTGGGTTTCTTCATGGTCTTCGTCGGCCGCCAGTATACACATCTCAAAGAGCGATCAGGTGGAGACGATCCACCGGGTTGAACCTGCCACTTCCAGTGCTCTGATCGCCTGGTTACTGGCATGTGCGCTCTTCCTGGCCCTGGTATTGCCCCGGTTGCAGCAGCCTGTCACCGACGATGAGATCTACGAGGTTCGCAATGCGGAGAGGCTGATTGCGGGCGAGCAGATCCACCTCTATGTCCCGCCTATCTACGATCTGGTTCTGGCCGGTGTGATACTCGCAGCGGGCAATTCAGATGCCTCGCTGCGACTGCCGGGCATTGCCTGTGCCGTCATGACGCTCGGCATGACCTGGCTGTTGAGTCTGCAACTGGGTCTTTCCCTCTGGCAACGGTTGCTCTGTCTGGTGCTCTTGTGCACGGCGCCCGCTTTTGTGCAAGGGGCCCTTCTGGTCCACATCGACAACACGTTGCTGGTCCCGTCCTGCTCAGCCTTCGTGTGGGCGAGTCTGCGTTGGTGGCGAGCCCCTGCGCACACCCGGTGGTTCACGGGCCTGCTCAGTTGTGGACTTCTGGCGCTGGCCCTGCTGGTAAAATTCTCTACCCCCTTGATGATGGTGGCCGGCATCGGGACGGCACTGCTCTGGCGAGATCGTCAGCGAGTGGTGGGTTTTGCCTGGATCGTGGCCGGGGGCATGATCGGCTTCGCCGTGATATGGTGGGCCCTGGCCTACTGGCTGCAACTGAATCCTCTGGAGCCATTCCAGTTCGTCCTGGAACGGGCGGATCGGCAGCGTGGCAGCTGGGTTACATGGATACAGACGTGGGTGCGCAATCTGTGGACTCTGGCTGCCTGGCTCACGCCATGGTTGATGTTGGGGACATTGTGGGCGTGGCGGCGTCTGTCTGATCTGAAGACGCCCCACCTCATCGTGGCGATGGCGGCTCTGGCCGTATTCGCCTACCTGCCACTGACATCGATCAACCACGGCTTCCCCAAATACTACCTTCCCGCATTGCCCTTGATGGTCATCGGGGTCGTGCAATCGCTCACCGAGGACGCACGCGGGCTGTGGATGGGACCGGCGACGATCGTGATCGGGCTTTTCGTCATTCTGATCGGTCACGAGCCGATCTACTTCCTGCGGTACGATCTGCGTCAGCTTCTCGTGCAGGGGCAGGATCCGACCCTCGCCATCCTGGGACAGGCGGCCATGTGGGTCACACCCGCCGTCGGGCTGGTCTGGTGGGGGCGTCGGCGACTTCGTCCGGTGTTCAGTCCAGGTGGCATTTTGTTCGTGCTGTGCCTGGCCTGTGGATTGGCGACCAGTGTGCAGCAGTCATTCGGCGACTACCAGACGAACTACTCGTATGGCGAGAGGGGGACGGGAGAAATGCTCAATCACCTACGCCGCAAGTTGGCTCCTGGGGACCGGATCGTGGCGACGCAGGACGTCCTGTATCGGCTGGGACGACATGATCAGGCCTTGCCTGACGCGGTATGGGGCTCACCCACAAGGTTGGCTGACGAACTGAGCCTGGCCTCGACGCGTTTTGCCGTCATCAGTCTGCCGAGTCAGTCTCAGGCGATGCTGAAGTCATGGCATCAGCCGCCGCTGCTTGGCGTCCTGGCCCAATTCGATTCGGTGCGCATCGGTACCCACGTGATCTATTCGCGCCACTGAGGTTCCTCCAAGCCGCCTGCAGATTTGTCTGGCTGAGGCTTTTGGCTGATCGGGCTGGTTGTCGTCCCGATCTCTACAAGCCCTCTGCGGGGCGTCGTGATGCCCGCCAGCCATCCAGCAACCCCGTCACGCCGCGCACAAGATAGGCGGGGCGCAGCTGGCGCACGCTGGTGTAGAGGAGTTTGACGAGGCGTTCGGCGAGGAAGATCGGGAATGCCGCCGTTGGCAGATTCTTGCGCGCGAACAGCATGTAGTTGTGACCATACCAATAGAGCCAGGTGGCCAGATCCAGTTCGCGGCATCCACCTGTCTGCAGGCTCAGGTGCGTGAGGCTTGCCTGTGGCACGAAGCGGATGCGGCATCCCAGGGCGCGAACTCGCAGGCTGACATCGGACTCCTCCAGGTGTGCCGTGCCGCCGAAGCGGCGATCGAAGCCACCTGCGTCCAGAAGTGCCTTACGACGCCATGACATATTCCCGCCTGGTGCGTGGTCAACATCCATCTCGGCCGTATTCTCAAATCCCCGGGTGATGCGCCCATCGATCCGGCGCACACGGCCGATCGGTGCCCCCTCGGCAAGTGTCTTTGGTTTGGGAATCGCCTCCACAATCCGACCCGCTACACCACCGACCCCCGCCTCGGAGTAGGCGGCCAGATGGGCCGCGAGGAATCCGGTATCGGGGATGACATCGTCATCGACGAAGAGTACGATCGACCCACGAGCGGCAGCGATCCCCACATTCCGTGCATTGGGCAGCCCACGTGTATCGATGCGAAGGTAGCGGACCTGTTCGGGCCGTCTGTCCACCAGCTGTTCGAGGAATCGACAGGGCTCGGCCGTCTGATCCACGACGATCAGTTCCCAATCATCGAAGGGGAAATCGAGGAAGCGCTCCACTGTTTCCTGCAGGATTGTGTGCCGATCCAATGAAGGGATCACGAGGCTGCCGCGTGGTTCGCTCACGCTTCCACCTCGACCAGTTCGAGCAGCAATTCCTCCAGATCCTGGACCCGTTGAGCCCAGGAATACCGGGTACGAGCGATCTCGACACCCTGACGAGCCATCTGCTTGCGACCGGCCTCATCGGCTGCCAGGCGAGTCAGTGCTCGGGCCATCGCTTCAGGATCGGTGTCGTCCACGACAACACCTGCGTCAGCGGCGTCGACGATACCGCCGTAGTGTGGGTGATCACCGGCCATCACGGGCAGGCCCGCCGCCATGTATTCGTAGATCTTCATCGGATCCCCGGGAACGGGCCGTGTTGGTTTGTAGAGCACGACGCCGACATCGGCGGCCACGAGCCAGTGGGGGACCTGATCGTAGGGGACCTGCCCCACGAAACGGACATTGTCCTGCAACCCGAGGCTGGCCGCCTGTTGGCACAGCCGATCTACTTCGACACCGTCTCCGACCAGCCACAATTCCCAGGGGGGCAGATCAGCATGGGCGCGCGCCAGGCCGGCCAGCAACAGATCGATGCCACGCCATTCATACAGCGAGCCCACGTGGAGGAGGGCGAAGACATTCGGCAGGTCTAGCATCTGTCGCGCCGCGTCACGGTCACCTGGACCGAACAGCTCAGGATTCACACCACAAGGCATCGGGCGCCAGCGCGTCTCTTCCACGTCATATACCTGCTCAAGGCGTCGTAGATACTCGGTCGTCGTTGTCGTGAAGCGGTCACTGAAGTGCAGATTCAGTCGAGCGAAGCGGTCGATGAGCCACAATCGAAGAGATGACACAGACTGCCCGGCCAGTTCGTCCCTCAGAACACCATTCACCTCCAGCACGTGGGGCAGGCCGAAGAGGCGGGCGATCAACAGGGGTGTGGCGGAATACCCCATCTGTCGCGTGTGAATGATGTGTGGCCAGCCTCGCAAGGCGAGCCAGAATAACTGCACCAGCAGCGCGAGATTGTAGCTGCCCAGGCGCAGGAGACCACCGCCGCAGGCAGGCAGATACCGAATGGGCACCGGCGTTTCCTGCGGGTAGTGGCCACGAGCCTGGGCCAGAACGAGCACATCGTGGCCCCTTGCCAGCAGATTCTGCGCCTGTTCCATCAGGTGGATTGTGCCACCGCGAAAGGAGGACAGGTCGTCGCCAGTAATCATCACGATCCGCATGGGCGCTCGTTGCTTGACGGGCCAGGGGACAGAAGGGAACCTATCTGCGCGTTACAGAAGAAGATGGTGGCCTTGATCAAGTCCCTCAAGTTCGCTGGCGTCAAGCGGAACGTGGGGTGACATCGCGCGTCGATACCAGGCGTGAGGCAGATGGCATTGTGGAGGTGCGGGGCATTGTCCAGATTCTTCGGCTCTGCCATGCCTGTCGCAGGCCCGGACCTTGTCGTGCCGGCACACATATTCTGCGCCTGGCATTGTGTGCATGGCGCCACCGATATTCGATCCGATTGCGCCACGACCTTCCGCCAGTACGAGGAATTGCATGACCCAAGCATCCGCCGCCACCCCCACGTGGCTGACGACTGCCGCTACCGTCTCCCGCTGGGGGATGGGAATCATTTTCATCATCGCTGGACTCGCCAAGGCCTGGGATCCTGTCATCTTTTACTGGGAGGCCATCTCCTACGTAGAGTTGCTCAATGTCGACCGTGCCGCGTGGCCGCAGATTGGCGCCCTGGCGGTCTTCGTCCTGCCTGTTCTCGAGACCGGCCTGGGTGTCGCTCTGATCGCCGACTGGCAACGTCGATGGGTCCTTCCCCTGTCCGTAGGGATGATGGGGCTGTTCATCGCCCTCACGGGGCATGCCTGGCAGCAGGGGGCAGAGATGAATTGTGGCTGCTTCGGCGCCCTGGCGGAGCGTACTCCCGGGGAAGCGCTTGTCGAGGATCTGGTGATGATGACCGGTCTCCTGCTGGCATGGCGTTGGGGGGCAGGTCGCTGGAAACCGGACTTCCTCAATTCAAGAGCTGTCATCGGTGCCGCCGCCGTGTCGCTCGTGCTCGTGCTGGTCGGCTATCTGCCAGAATCAGATCGTATCGCCAGTTCGGATCTCAAGTCGGGAGTCACGCTGACGGATCTGGAATTGTCCGGTGCCAGTGTCGATCTGTCCGAAGGCACGTATCTGGTCGAGATCTTCAGCCCCAGGTGCGGACGTTGTGCCATGGCGGTACCCAAGCTCAACCACTGGCATGATACACCCGGCGTACCGCCCATCGTCGCCCTGCATAACTTCCCGGTTGATTCGCAGTATCTGGCGGATTTTGTCCAGCAACTGCAGCCAAAATACGAGATTGCCAGTATCTCCTCATCCGACTGGAAGCGTCTGACCTGGCGTCATGGGTGGCCCCGGCTGGCGCTGGTGGAGGATGGGGTGATCCGTCGTGTCTGGGAGCATAACGAAATGCCCTCGGCTCGATACCTGATCGAACTGGCTGGTGGTGAATCCGGAGTGTAGTGGGTGAAGATCACGAAGGTAGAGACCATCCTCGTCGGGGCACACCGACTGATCCTAAGACTGCACACGGATGAAGGCTTGATCGGCCTGGGCGAGCCCTTTGCCGGTGGGCGTGCCCGATCTTGCGCTACAGCGATCGAACAACTCGAGTCCTATCTCCTCGGAAAAGACCCTCGTCGAGTCGTCCACCACTGGCAGGGCATGTTCCGCCACGCCAGCCATCGGGGGGGCTGGATCCTGACCAGTGCCCTGTCTGGCGTGGAGCAGGCGCTGTGGGATCTGGCGGGCAAGGCCGCAGGATTGCCCGTCCATCTCCTTCTCGGGGGCGTGTGCCGTGATCGTGTCCGCATGTGTGGGCTTGTCGGAGGTGACACGCCCGATTCCGCTGCAGACAGTGTTCATGACAGCATGGCCGCTGGCTTCACTGCGGGGAAGATGGTACTTCCCGTGTCGGCGGCTGCCGACCTGCCCGGACATGGCCCGGGGCGCATCGTGGATATCTTCGCTGCCATGCGAGAAGCAGGTGGGCCAGGTTATGACCTGGCCATCGATTTTGGTGGGAGGATGGCGCCTCAGGAGGCGCTTTCGGTGATTCGGGCCCTGGAGCCGCATGAGCCACTGTATGTGGCGGAGCCGATTGGGCCCCGGAATGTCGACGGCATGACAGCACTTTCTCGTCAGACACGGATCCCCATCGCCATCGGTGCACATGTGTATACTAAGGGTGGATTCCAGGAGATTCTGGAGAAAAAGGCGGCCAGAATCATTCAGCTGAACATCTCGCGTGCCGGCGGCATCTCAGAGGGGTGTCTTATCGCTGGACTGGCACAGGCTCATCGTGTCGCCGTGGTACTGCACAGTCCACCGGGACCGATCGGGATGGCTGCCAGCCTTCACCTGGCGGCGTGCATCCCAAATCTCCTGGTCCAGGAATCGGCCCTGTCCGGGGAAGGGGATCTAAACGGTGGCCCCAGACTGGTTGGTGGACAGAGCCCGGTTCCCCCCGGCCATGGGTTGGCCGTCACGTTGGATGAT
>JABHDC010000059.1 GCA_018673255.1 Gemmatimonadota bacterium | reverse complement strand
TGGGCGGTGGCACCTTCGACATCTCGATTCTCGAACTGGGTGACGGCGTCTTCGAGGTGAAGAGCACGAATGGTGACACCCACTTGGGTGGAGATGACTTCGACCAACATATCATCGACTGGATCGCCGACGAATTTCAGACGGCTGAAGGCATCGACCTGCGCCAGGATCCGATGGCCCTGCAGCGTCTGAAGGAAGCCGGCGAAAAGGCCAAGTGTGAACTGTCGTCCTCCGGCACGACGGAGATCCACCTGCCCTTCATCACTGCCGATCAGACCGGCCCCAAACATGTGCAGATGACACTGACCAAGGCCAAGTTCGAGCAACTGGTCGTCGATCTGGTGGAACGCTCGAAGGGGCCCTGCCTCCAGGCCATCAAGGACTCCGGCCTGACCGCCTCCGAGATCGATGAGGTCATCCTCGTCGGTGGCTCGACGCGCATTCCGCTGGTCCAGGAAACAGTGAAGGAGCTATTCGGCAAGGAGCCGCACCGCGGCGTGAATCCGGATGAGGTCGTCGCCATCGGTGCCGCCATTCAGGCCGGTGTGCTGTCCGGTGAGGTCGACGACGTGCTGCTGTTGGATGTCACCCCCTTGAGCTTCGGCATCGAGACCATGGGCGGCGTGATGACGAAGTTGATCGAGCGCAACACGACGATCCCCACCAAGAAGAGTCAGATCTTCTCAACCGCCGCCGACAATCAGCCCTCTGTCGAGGTGCACGTGTTGCAGGGTGATCGCGAATTCGCCAACGACAATCGCACCCTCGGTCGTTTTCACCTGGACGGCATTCCTTCGGCGCCCCGCGGCATGCCACAGATCGAGGTCTCCTTCGACATCGATGCCAATGGCATCCTGAATGTGTCGGCGAAGGACAAGGGCACGAACAAGGAGCAGTCGATCCGCATCGAATCGTCGAGTGGTCTGTCGAGCGACGAAGTGGAGCAGATGCAGAAAGACGCCGAGACCAATGCCGAAGTCGACAAGTCGCGGCGTGAAGCCGTCGACAAACGCAATGCGGCCGATCAGATGGTCTACGCCACCGAGAAGACCTTGTCCGAGCACGGCGACAAACTTTCGGACGAAGATCGCAAGCCAGTTGAGGAGGCGCTGGAGGCGGCCAAGAAGGCGCTGGAAGGTGAGGATGTGGCCGTCATCGATGCTGCTGTCGAGACCCTGCAGACGGCATCACACAAGCTGGCCGAGGTCGTCTACGCTGATGCCCAGGCGCAGGCCGGTGCCGAAGGCCCCGAAGGCGCGGCAGGTCCCGCACCCGATGCCGGGGCAGGTGGTGTCGCCCAGGACGAGGGTGCAGTGGATGCGGACTTCGAGGTTGTGGACGAAGATGCAGGCGCTGACGGTACCACCGACAAGGACGACGTCCGCGTCGACGAGGACGACAAGAAGCAGTAGATGGCCAAACGCGACTACTACGAAGTCCTCGGCCTCGAAAAGGGCGCGGACCAGGATCAGATCAAGAGTGCCTACCGTAAGCTGGCCCTCAAGCATCATCCCGACCGAAATGCTGGCGACAGTGAGGCGGAATCGATGTTCAAGGAAGCCTCGGAGGCGTACGAGATCCTCAGTGACGAGGAGAAGAGGGCGAACTACGACCGCTTCGGGCACGCTGGTGTTGAGGGGAATTTCGGTAGCGGCGGTTTCCAGTGGTCTGACTTCTCTCACGCCACGGACGTTGAAGACATCTTCGGCGATTTCTTCGGCAACATCTTCGGCGGCGGCGGTGGACGACGTTCGCGTGGTCCCAGTGGTCCACCCAAGGGGCGCGATCTGAGGATCGCCTTGTCGTTGACCCTCGAGGAGATCACCGCGGGCACTGAGAAGAAGATCAGTCTGCAGCGAATGAAGGGCTGTGAGATCTGCGACGGCGATGGGGCTGCACCGGGCTCGACAGCGCAGACCTGTGAGACCTGTGGTGGCGTAGGTCAGGTGCAGCAGGTCGCCCGCTCCTTCTTTGGTCAGCAGGTGACCGTCACGGCATGCCCGACCTGTCAGGGCGAAGGGCGAATGGTCAGCGATCCCTGTCGCGAATGTGCCGGTGAGGGACGCGTCCGCGACAAGACGACGATCACCGTCCGGATCCCGGCCGGTGTGAGCACGGGCAACTACATCCCTCTGCGTGGTCAGGGAGATGCCGGCCCGCGTGGTGGCCCATCCGGTGACGTCCTCGTCTTTATCGAAGAAGCGGCGCACGAGGAATACACGCGGGAGGGCAACGACGTCATCTACAGGCTGCCGATCAGCATCAGTCAGGCGGCCCTTGGCCATGAGGCGCAGGTGCCGACATTGCACGGCGCGGTCAAGATGAAGATCCCCGAGGGAACTCAGACGGGGAGAGTCTTCCGACTTCGCGGCAAGGGCATCCCCGACGTGGATGGCCGTGGGATCGGCGATCAGCTGATCGAGGTTCTTGTCTGGACCCCCACGCAATTGACCGCTGACGAGCGACGAGTTTTTGAGGAACTGGATGAGCTTCATCAGCAACGTGCCACGAAGGAGGGGAAGAGCTTCTTGGATCGAATGATGGAGGCTTTCTCATAATGGACTTTCCAAGGACACTGCCAGGGGGTGGGGACATGCTGCCCGGTGTGGCCAACGCCGTTGCCGTGGCCAGCGCCAAGGGGGGGGTCGGCAAGTCGACGGTCGCCGTGAATCTGGCCCTCGCACTGGCAGCCGACGGGGCGCGGGTTGGCCTGATGGATGCTGACATCTACGGTCCGAGTCTGCCGCTGATGCTTGGCCTGCGTGATGCACCGGAGATGGACAGCGAAGGGCGTATTCAGCCACTGCACGCTCACGGTGTGGCGACGATGTCCATGGGCTTCCTGGCCGAAGAGGACGCGCCTGTGATCTGGCGTGGGCCGCTGCTGGGGCAGGCGACGCAGCAATTCCTGCAGCAGGTGAACTGGGGAGAATTGGATATCCTCCTGATCGACCTGCCACCAGGTACCGGCGACATCCAGTTGACACTGAGCCAGATCGTAGCCCTCAGCGGGGCCGTCATTGTCACCACCCCGCAGTCGGTGGCCCTGGAGGATGTTGAACGGGGGATCGCCATGTTTGACAAGGTGGAGATCGAGACCCTCGGTATTGTCGAGAACATGTGCTATTACATCTGCCCTCACTGTGATGAGAAGCATGCCCTGTTCGGTGAGGGGGGTGGCCAGATGCTGGCGCAGAGAGCCGGTGTGGAATTACTGGGTCAGTTGCCGCTGGATGAAAGACTGCGCGAGGCGGGCGACACGGGAGTGCCGCTCATCCTCAGTGATCCGGACGCTCCCCAGAGTCAGGCCTTCGCTGCCGTCGGTCGCGCCCTTGTCCAGGCCTTACACGAGTTGACGTGACGGCGACACTCTCCCGCGTGCGGCGCTGGGCTCGGAGGCGATGCCTGACGCTCCTGCCCGTGGGAACGACCTGTTGCGCCATCGAACTGGACGCTGCGCTGGGGCCCGTCTTCGATCCCTCACACCACGGCGTGGAAGTCGTTGACGATCCTGCGGTCGCTGATGTGCTCGTGGTTGCCGGCCGCCTGTCTCAACAGATGGCCGCCGAGATCCGCGGCCTCCTCGACCAGATGCCGCCGCCACCGGGTGTGATCGCCTTTGGCTCCTGCGCGATCAGTGGGGGGGCATGGGGCGAAGCGGGGCAGAGCGTCGATCTGACATCGCTGGTCGATGTCGATCTCCACATCCCAGGTTGTTCACCATCGCCCCATCACCTGTATGATGCGATCCAGCGCCTGCGAAGTCTGTAGCCGATCTCTGCAGTCTGCGCTTGCTGCTCCAGTGAGCCGCCTGCTATCTTTACAACGTTCGCCATCCCCTGGCGTCTGTGCTGCACTACGTGACTTTGCTGCATTGCGATTCTCCCCGAGCCTCGTCCACTGATGTCCTTGACCGGGATCGGACTCTGAGTGCCTGCCACCGCCTCTCACAGTGCACCACATGCGAATACGCACCTCTGGCACCGCGCCGACCTTGTGGTGCCCGATGAGGTGGCCGAGATCCTTTGCGCCGAGTGCTTCGAACTGGGCAGTTGCGGACTCCAGGACCAGGTGGCCGGACCGGGGCATACCCGTCTGACAGTGTTCTTTGAGGATGATCTCCAGCCTGACACGATTCGGGAGGCGCTGGCCACCGCTGTGGAGCGGGCGGGAACAGTACGAGTGGAGATCCAGATGTCGACGGAACCCGTCGCAGACTGGAATGCCGAATGGCGCAAGTTCTATCGACCTGTCTGGGCGACGGAGCGGATCGTCGTTCATCCTCCCTGGATCCCTGTCGAGGTCGAAGCGGGGCAGATGTCGATCGTCATCGATCCGGCCATGGCTTTCGGCACGGGGGGGCACGAATCGACTCAGGCCGCCCTGGCAGGCCTTGAGGATACCGTCCTGGAGGGCAGCCAGGCTCTGGATGTCGGTATCGGCTCAGGTGTGCTGGCTATCGCCGCCTGCCGCCTTGGAGTGGCTCACCTGGTCGGTGTCGACATCGATCCTGTTGCAGTGGAAAATGCTCGTCTGAATCTCCGCATGAATCTGGGAGAGGAAGCGGCCTCGAATGTCGATCTGCGTCTTGGCAGTGCGGCTGACGCAGGTGACGGTCCTTTTGATGTCATCGTCGCCAACATCGAGAGTCATATCCTGCTGCCCATGCTGGGTGACCTGATCTCACGTGTGGCCAGGGGTGGGAGTATCATCTTTTCGGGGCTGCTGCGTCGTGAAGAGGACCATTTTGTTGCCGGCCTCGTTGAAGCGGGGCTGACCCTCGATGGCAGGTGGCAACGTGACGACTGGTTCAGTTGTCGCGCCCGCCTGGTGGAATAGTCGCGTGCCAGCCTTCCACATCGATCCAGCCGGTATCAGAGACCATCGGCTCGAATTCAGCGCACAAGAGTCCCATCACTTGCGCGTGCGACGGATTCGCCCGGACGAAGTCATCGATGCCATCGACGGTGAGGGCACAGGCTATCGCGTGCGGCTTGTGAGCCTTGAAGGCGACACGGCGATCGGAGAGATTCTCGAGGTGTGTGTCGAGGCAGGGGAGAGTGTCTGCCATCTCCATCTGGCTGCGGCCATGATCAAGGGACAGCGGTTCGATACGATCGTTGAGAAGGCGACGGAGATCGGCGTGCACGCGATCCATCCCCTTACCACTGCGCGTTCAGTGGTGAAGGGAGAGGGAAAACTGGAGCGTTGGCAGCGTGTGGCCCTCGCCGCCGCCAAGCAGTGCGGCCGGTCGCGGATTCCTGAGATCAGTGCAGCGGTGCCTCTGAAGGATGCTGCTGCCGGGTTCAACGCATCCGGCACAGCGATCCTGGTCGCCGATCCCCGGGCACCTCAGTCCCTCGACACGATCTGGGCAGAAGCCCAGCGTGTGGCGTTGTTTGTCGGACCAGAGGGCGGATTTGATGAGAATGAACTCGACTGCCTGCGAGGTTACTCAGCCCGCAGTTTTGTCTGGGGGCATCGCATTCTGCGCGCCGATACGGCAGCAATCGTGCTGTCCGCGCTCGTGCTGGATCAGGCGCAGCGCGCCGTATCCGTGACTACGAATCTCACCAGCCAAGGAGCTTGATGTGGCCTTTTCGATCGCCGTGATCCATGGTCCCAATCTGAACCTGCTCGGGACGCGGGAGCCTGGCGTCTACGGTGCCGCTACGCTGGCAGATGTGGAGGCCCAGCTGGAGAAGGTGGCTGCCGGGATCGAGGTGACCCTGCAATTCATGCAATCAAATCATGAAGGTCAGATCGTCGACGCGATTCAGGCCGCCGCCTCGACGGCGCAAGGGATCGTGATCAACCCTGGGGCCCTTACGCATTACAGCATCGCCGTCCGGGATGCCGTTGCCGGCGTCGGCCTGCCCACTGTTGAGGTGCATCTGTCGAATGTTCACGCGCGTGAAGCCTTTCGTCACACCTCCGTCATCGCTCCGGTCTGTCTCGGTCAGATCGCAGGTTTCGGGCCCGACTCGTACCGCCTGGGCCTGCTGGCACTGGTTCAACACCTGGCAGCGCAGGAAGATTCGGCATGAATCGTCTCCTCATTGCAGTCCTGGTCGGACTGACGCTGTCGCCCTCGCTGGCGCAGCCAGTGCATGTGATCGATCGGGATCAGGTAAACATCCGATCCGATGCGACGACGCAGGCTCCTCAGGTGGCAGCTCTGCAGCGTGGAACCGAAGTCCTCGAACTGGATCGGCATGCAGGTTGGCTCAGGATTCGGATGCCCGATGGCTCTCAGGGATGGGTCCATGGCCAGTTGGTGATGCCCCGATTCCTGGTCGTCGGTCAAGGCGTTCGGTTGCGGGAGGGCCCATCTACGGGGCGCACATCGGTCACGATGCTCTTCCGGGGCCAGGAAGTGGATCGGGTCGGCAGCGAGCAAGGCGGCTGGTCTCAGGTGCGAATCGCGGATGGCCGTACCGGTTGGTTGGCGACGCGATTTCTTGCGAGAAAGTCCGCAGAGGATCTGGCGATTCCTTCTCAGGAGCCAATTGCGACCCCCGAAACGGGGATGACTGAAGTCGAGCCACTGGCCACAGCGAGGATTGAGCCAGAGGCAATTGAGCCACTGCCCCCGGAGCCTGAGGTGCCAGTTCGTGTTCAGCGCAATCCGTATGCCGAAGGTCTGCAGCATGAGGCAGGCGGCGATCACGAGCAGGCGCGCGATTCCTTTGAGGAGGTCCTCACCACTGAGCCGGACAATGTGAATGCGCTATTTCACGTCGCCAAAGCCCATCGTCATCTGGGTGAGCACGAGGATGCCCTCGAGAAACTGTATCGGGCCCTCGACATCAGCGGGGGGCGCCGGGACATCTATCTGACACTGGGCGAGGTCTACCGTCTGCAGGCCCGGCCGGACAGTGCCGCCAAATATCAGGCACTGTTTCGCGGTGACGCCTGGCCGCCTGAGCAGGCGCCACCGCCGCGTACGGAAGGTGCGATCGGTGAGGAGTCTGCCGAGCATGCGGCGAACTCTGATCCTCGCTCAGAAGAGACGGATGAGGGAGGCAATCCGCTGGATGGTCCCTGGGTGCTGGTCGGCCTGGCCGGTGTGGGACTGCTCGCGCTGGCAGGTGTCACGTGGTGGGTTGTGAATACGAGCCAGAAGCGGCCAGCCGGTGCATCCACTCCCGGTGCAGATCGGCCCAAGGCTTCAGCAGGCGGGAAGTTTGGCAACGTCTGGGAGCAACAGGTGGATGAGGCCGCACAGGGCCGGGCCAGCAGTGAGGAAGAGGAAAGCCTGGATCGCCAGATCGATGAGAAGTGGAATGAGCTTCGACAGGGCGCCGGTAGCTTTGCTCAGGGAGGTGAAGAGGCGGAGATGGACCGTATTCTCGATCAGGTGGAGGGATTGCGGCAGACCCTGGATGGTCAGGACGAACGCAGCCGTCTCTTTGCGGATATCGTGCGGTTGCAGAACATGAAGATCGAGGCGATGACCCAGGAGATCCGTCGATTACGCGGGCGTCGCTAAGTGCCTGTCCGGGTAGTAGCTCTGACTGGCGTGGACAAAACGCAGACAGCGAACCTCGGACAGACTCTTAGAAGGCGTAGACGAGTTGCAGGCGCGTAGCCCCGTCGGGGCGCAGGCTCAGTTCGGGGAAAATGCGTTTGGTACGATCACGCGGGATCAAGGCGACGCCAAGGCTGCCCAGCGCCAGAACGCGCGAGGACCAGCCCCACAGGCGAGCACGATCCGCCTTGTCTCGCAGTTCAGCGGCCCGAGACAGCACACCATTGGTTTCGTTGATCTTCGCCTCCGCATCCCGCTCATTGGCTGTATCGAACTGCAGCCATGAGACCAGCCCGAGGGCAACGGTGCCACCCAGGAAGCTGATATACGGGAATTCGCGCACCGTGACGGTCTGCGCTTGAGATCCGAGTGAATCGAGCGTGACCATTTTCTCGATCTGGCCAGGTTCAAATGTGTGAATCTGACCATCCTGGCTGCGCACGATGACGAGATCATCACTGCGATCCAGGAGCTGTCCCATGACGATGGTGCCATCCAGCAGGTAGACTCGCGTATCCGTTGCCCACTCACTCTGGGCCAGCCCGATGCAGGGGCGCAGGAGCATGGAGGCGATGAGGCACAGTGTGGTAAGATGCACGATTCGCACGTAGGAACTCCTGGGTGGGCTTACAGGGCACGGTCGGTGTCCATCTGAGTCTTCCCGCAATGTACCGGCATCGCTTCGACTGTCAACCAACTTGAAACTAGATATCGAACACCTGCAGCAGGCGACGATCGCGCAGATCGAGATCTTCCTGAAACAGCGTGGTGGTGCAGGACGCACGATCCTGGCGCTGCTGGAGCAGGATGAGCGCAGCGGCGTGCGTCAACTCGCGGTTCGTGAGCGCCATCGTCTGCGCCAGCGAGAGAAAGAGCAGCGTCGCCTGCGACGGATCCGGCACCACGAGGAGGGGCTGTGGCAGTCCGGTGTGGTTCACATTGCCGGCGTGGATGAAGTCGGACGAGGCTGCCTGGCGGGCCCGGTGGTGGCGGCGGCGGTTATCCTGCCCGCCGGTGCCAGGCTGCCCGGCGTCGATGACTCCAAAGTGCTGGATGTATCGGCCCGCGAAGATCTGCGTCAGCTCATTGAGGCCACCGCCCTGGCCTGGCACGTGGGGGTCGTTTCTGCCACGCGGATCGATCGGATCAACATCCTCGAGGCCTCCCTCGAGGCGATGCGAGTCGCTCTGGATGGACTGGCGCCATCCCCGCAGCATGTCCTGGTCGACGGGAATCGGTCCCCTGGAAGTGACTATCCCGAAACCTTGCTCGTGGATGGTGATGCCCGATCGATGAGTATCGCGGCGGCCTCGATCGTGGCAAAACAACACCGGGACGCGCTGATGGTCCGTCTGGACATGATGCACCCCGGCTACGACCTGGCCAGCAACAAGGGATATGCCAGCCCGAACCATCGTCAGGCACTGACTCAGATCGGCCCATGCGCCGAACACCGGTTCTCCTTTTCACCTCTGTCGGATCGCGACCCACTGTGGCCTGGGACCGGCGAGCCGGCACCATCGGTTCCGGATACAGGGGGGACGGGAGAGGACCGAGCTGTCGAATATCTGCAGGCCCGTGGATACATCATCGATGATCGTCGCTACCGCGCAGCGGGAGGTGAAATCGATATTGTCGCCCGGCAGGGGGCGTGCTGGGTCTTCGTGGAGGTGAAGACCACATCTGTCGGAGAAGGGGGCTCGCGCCCCGAAGCACGCCTCAGTCGAGCCCAGCGGCAGCGACTGATCCGCGTGGCGCGTCATTTTCTCCGATTCCGCACCCGCGACGGGGAGTGCCGATTCGATGTGGTCAGCGTCGATCTGTCGCAGGCAGCCGATTCGGTCGAGCACTGGACGGATGCTTTCACCGTCGACGACTGATCTCGCTCAGGCCGGATCCTGAACCACAACCCTCGACGCATGATGGACGATGTGTCCGGCGACGATCGTACCGACGGCACGGCCTCTCAGTTCGTGCCCCTCGAAGGGGGTGTTCGTCGATTTTGACTGGAACTGGCTGCTGTCGACCCGCCAGACGGCAGCCAGGTCGAGGAGAGTCACATCTGCCGCATCACCCCTCTGGAGACGCCCGCCCGGCAGAGACAGGATCCGTGCCGGCGCTGCGGACCAGCGGTCGATGATCGCGGTCAGATCCAGGATCCCTGCGTGCATCAGATGGGTCAGACTGAGGCCAATGGCAGTCTCGAGGCCGACGATCCCCATCGGTGCTTCGACGAAGGGCAGCTGCTTCTCTTCCATGGTGTGGGGCGCGTGGTCGGTGGCCAGCGTATCGATCGTGCCATCTGACAGACCGGCCAGCATGGCTGCGACATCTTCTGCCGCTCGCAGGGGAGGGCTCATCTTCGCCGCCGTACCCTGACGCTCCACTTCCATATCGGTCATGATGAAGTGGTGGGGGAGGACCTCACAGGTCACAGGGAGTCCCTGTTTCTTGGCTGCACGTACCAGGTCGACGGTGCCGGCCGTGCTGATATGGGCAATGTGCAGCCCCCCTCCGGTTTCCCGGACGAGATCGATATCCCGTGCGATCATATCTTCCTCGCCGGCGGCGGGCATGCCCTTGATGCCCATACGGCGGGATACTTCCCCCTCATGCATGCAACCACCCGCTGTCAGCGACTTGACTTCCTCATGGGGGAAGATGGGCCGGCCCAGTTCTGCAGCCAGCACCAGGGCCTGCCGCATCAGCTCCTCATCCTCTACGGGATCTCCATCGTCTGAGAAGGCGATCGCCCCTGCGGCGGCCATCTCCCGCAGTGGCGCCAGGCCATTGCCTACCCGCCCGCCAGTCACGGTACCAATCGGATAGATCCGCACGGAGCCCGTCTCGTAGCGCTGTGTGAGATCTTCGACACCGGCCGCCGAGTCTGGTGGCGGCTCCGTGTTGGGCATGGTAGCCACGGCTGTGAATCCACCCGCCGCCGCCGCCGCAGATCCGGTAAGGACGGTTTCCTTGTGTTCGAACCCGGGCTCGCGCAGATGTACGTGGCTGTCGATGAAGCCCGGCGCAACGACAAGACCACTCGCGTCGACGGTCTGTGTTGTCTTGGGGGCCGGAAGGTTCGTGCCGACTTCTGCGACCTTCCCGTCGATCAGCAAGAGGTCGGCGATCTCGTCGCGATGGGAGGCAGGGTCGACGAGTCGACCGCCACGTAGGAGCAGAGGGCGTGAAGGCGTAGTGAGAGGCGACATACTGGGTCCTGACGTTCGGAAGGTGTCGGTTTCTGGCAGTATTCAGGATTGCGGGTCGGAGGAAGTCGATGGAATCAAGGTTCGAGCATACTCTTTGACTTCCTTGGTGGTCAACAGGGTGGGAGCGAGAGAGTCGCGGTGTTGCCGGAGACGGCTGAAGCGCCAGGCTGCCGGCGGGATCAGGGCTGCCCCGTCGCGGAACGGGGGCGAATCAAAGGCGTCACGTGTCGGCCCGTCATAGGCGATTCGCCCGGCGTCCAGCACGACCAGCCGTGTTGCCAGATCGGCGATCAGGTCCATGTCGTGGGAGACGAGGACGATGCTGCGACCTTCATCACGCAACGACTGCAGGATGCCCATCAGCGTCCGTGTGGCCGCCGCATCGAGGCCGGCTGTGGGTTCGTCCAGAACGAGGATCTGCGGGTCCATGGCCAGTACTCCAGCAATCGCCACGCGTCGCCGTTCTCCACCACTGAGATGGAACGGGGAGCGGTGGCCATAGTCTGCGATCGGTAACCCCACAGCCTCCAGCGCCCGTGTCACGTGTTCATCGATGGCAACGGCGTCGAGTCCGACATTCTGTGGCCCGAAGGCGACGTCCTCTGCCACCGATTCGGCGAACAACTGGGCCTCAGGGAACTGGAACACAAGTCCGACTCGTTGCCGCAGTGTACGTGATGGCAGGCGTTTCTCATCTGCCAGATCAACGCCATCCAGGGTGAGTTGGCCATCACTGGGGCGAAGCAGACCATTGAGATGCTGAACCAGTGTTGTCTTGCCCGATCCGCTGGCCCCGGCAATGGCAAGGATTTCACCAGCGGTAATCTCCATCTCAATATCGGCCAGGGCCTGTACGGGAGTCGGTACGCCCTGATTGTACACGTGATGCAGTTGGGTGATTTGCATCCTGGATTGAGTCGCTGGCACAGGAAGCGGGGGGGGAGGGAGAGAATCGGTCGCCTGCCATGCAGCCAGGGCACGATCGAGGTCCTCCACGTGAAGTGCAACGGGTCCTCTCATATGGCGAACCGAGAGTGCACATCGGGTGGCGAAGGGCAGGTCGATCCCCGTATTCGCCTCCAGAGCAAGGCCATCAGAGAAAATCTCCTCCGGAGTGCCATCGCGATACAGATGCCCCTGATGCAGGACGATCAGCCGATGAGCATGGATGGTTTCTTCCGCATTCTGGGTGACGTGGAGGATCCCCACACCTTCGTCGGCACACAGCTGCCGGATGAGTAGCACAAGCTCCTGCCGTGATACTGGATCCAAGAGGGCCGTTGGCTCATCCAACAGGAGATAGGTCGGCTTCAGTGCGACGGCTGCGGCGATCGCGAGTCGCTGACGCTCGCCACCGGACAGCAGGTGAGGCGGCGTGTGGCGATATCGATCGAGTGAGAAGGCGACGAGCATTTCCTCTACACGTTGCCGCATCAGTTCCGAGGGGACGCCGTTGTTCTCGAGACCGAAGGCGATCTCGGTTTCCACGGACGTGGTCACCAACTGATCATCTGGATTCTGGAACACCATGCCGACCTGCTGGCGAATCTGAATCAGATCCTGCGGCTGGCGGGTCGACAGGCCGTCCACCGTAACAGACCCTGAAGACGGCAGCAGCAGGCCATTGATGCAGCGTACCAGGCTCGTCTTGCCAGAGCCATTGGCACCCATCAGTGCCACGTGTTGCCCTGGCGGCAGATCAAGGTCAATCCCAGCCAGGGCGGTGATGTCTCCCGAGTGGTGTACCTCAAGTGCGCGGACCTCGATCAATCGTTCACCCTTGTTCCAGTTTGCGCATACCTGATCCGTTGACACCTTCAAGTGAGGCTGAGTAAGTTGATGAAAGCCCGCAAGTTCCTGCCGTCCAGTCAAGTAACATCGGAGTTGTCCGTGATCATGACCCGTACCCTCGCCCAACGTCTCCACCTTGCTCTGCTGGCGGTGGCCTTGTTGATGTTCGCCAGTTGCGGCAGCGACGATGATGATCCAAAGATCGTCGGTCCGGATCTGCCGAAGGGCGATGGTCGGATATATGCGATTGATGCGGTATCCTTCGGCACTGTGGATGGGCTCGATGTTGCCGGGGTCTACGGACGGGCGGGGGGCGCCTCGCAGCCGACCGTGATTCTAGTCCACGATGTGGGCAACAGTCAGGCGGGGCAGGAGTGGTTGTTCGACGAATTCTTCGAGACGTTGCTGGAAAATGGCTACAATGCCCTCACGATCGATCTGCGAGGTCACGGTCTGACCCCCTTGCCGCAGGATGGTCGATCCGTCGAGCAACTACTGCTCACGGACCTCGACAATTTCCATCTCGAAGTGCGAGCTGCCATCACGTGGCTGCGCTCGCAGCCCTCGGCGGATGCCAGCCGGCTCGCTGTCATCGGTAATGGCGGGGGCGGCAATGTCGCCTTTGTTGCCATGGGGGCCTTCCCGGATGATCTGAAGGCAGGCGTGGCGATCTCTCCAGGCCTCTGGGATGCCAATGCGACGCCACTGGTGATCGGTGGGGGACTGACTCCTTTCGCACCCCATTCGATGCTCTATGTCGTAGGTGGAACAGACATACTGCCCATCAGTGACGAAGCGTCGTTCAGCTACGCAACATTTGCCGAGGCACTCGCAAGCCTGACGAGTGAACCGAAGTCGGTTGCTGTCGTCGAGGGGGTTTCTGCACACGGTCTTGCGTTACTGGCTTCACCCAGTCTGTCCGACCTGGTCCTCGACTGGCTCGCACTGCACCTGTAGGCCCTGGGCAACAGATGCTCGCCGGCAATCCCTTTCGAGCATGAATCCGCAACCTGAAGCACGGATCGCCGTCATCATTCCTGCTCTGAATGAGCAGGAGGCGATCGGGCGTGTGATCGGCGACCTTCCAGACAGTCTGATCCGTGAAATCATCGTTGTCGACAATGGCTCGACGGACGATACGGCTGGTTGTGCTCACGCGGCCGGCGCCCGGGTTGTAAGAGAAGAGCGAAGGGGTTACGGCCAGGCCTGCCTGACCGGGATCGCTGCCTTGAGTGACGAGATACAGATCGTCGCTTTCATCGACGGTGACTACTCCGACGACCCCACACAATTCTCGCACATCGTCGCTCCCTTGCTGGCAGGCGACGCGGATCTGGTGATCGGGTCCCGTGTCCTGGGTGAGCGTGAGGCGGGTGCGCTCATGCCGCAGCAGAGATTCGGCAATGCCCTGGCCACTCTTCTGATCCGTTGGCTCTATGGGGTGCGCTACACCGACTTGGGACCATTTCGCGCGATTGGCCGTTGTGCGCTCGAGCGTATCGCCATGGAGGACCGTGATTTTGGCTGGACCGTGGAGATGCAGGTCAAGGCCGCAGCGGTGGGTCTGCGGTCTGTTGAAGTGCCGGTTAGATACCGGCGGCGATATGCAGGCACGTCGAAGGTGACGGGCACCATCTCCGGATCCTTCCGTGCGGGCGTGAAGATTCTGTCGACGATCTTCCGCCATGCACGCGGCGCGCGAGCCTCGTGAGGGCAAATCTGCCCCTTGGTCTGATCCTGGTCGTGGCCATCGGCTGGCGCGGCCTCGGCCTGCCCCAGGGCTACCCTGACTTCTACGGGCACGTGGATGAAATCGGGGTGGCTGCCAGCATCTGGAACTTCTTCCGCGAGGCGACTTTTCGGCCGACGGAGTTCACCTATCCGGCCCTGTATTCCTACGCTGTGGCTGCTGGCGTCGCTCTTACCGGTCTCGGGTTGTCGCCGGCGTTGTCCTCGGGCGGGATTCTCGAGCGGCTGACACTCCTCTCCTACCTGGACCCGGCCTGGAGTGCGTTGGTGGGTCGCAGTCTCAGCCTGTGTGCAGATCTGGTCACGATCCTCCTCATCCATCGACTCACCCGTCTGGCGGGCTCATCTGGCTGGGCCTGGTTCGCCGCCCTCGCCTATGCCGTGGCTGTGGTGCCTGTTCGCCAGGCCCACATGGCTCTGCCGGATGCCTTGACGGCCATGCTGTCGACGGCAGTGGTCTGGCGTGCGTGGTGTCTGTTGGAAGGGGAGGGGCGTTGGCGTGATTACCTTGTGGCGGGGGGATTGTGTGGATTGGTGCTGGCCACAAAATACAATGGTGCCCTCTGCGCGCTGGCTGTTGTAGGTGCCCACCTGCTGCGCTCAACGTGGACGGTGGCTGCCTGGCGTCAATTTCTGGATTCACGATTGTGGGGGGCAGGGCTGGCCGCACTGATCGCTGGAGTGGTGGCCTGCCCGTATTTTCTGCTGGAACCTGGCAGCTATTTCGGGCTGGTCAGATACCAGCTATCGAGCCTCGACTTTGCGCTGCGCGATGTGTCGCCCTGGTGGTGGGTGGCCAGGGACTTTGTGCTGCAGGAATACGTGCTGGGAGGCCTGATGCTTGCCGGCGTCGTGCGGGCGCTATTTCGAAGAGATCGATTCGACTGGGTGCTCATGGCCGTGACGCTTCCTGCCTTCGCCTATATCGGCTCCTGGACGCGCGAGAGTCTCCACTACCTGCTTCCCTACATCCCCATTCTCATCGTTCAGGTTGCACGCCTGTTACAGGAAGTGGCGCAACGTGCACGGTTGCCGAGCGCATGGATGTCGGTGGTGGTGGGGTGTCTGCTACTGATGCCCAATGCAGTTTCTTCCCTGGCCGAGGGAATACAACGACATCGACCAGACACTCGATCCCTGGCCGCAGCATGGATTGCCGCAAACATTCCTGACGGTAGTGGTATTGGCATGACCTGGTTGCCTTATTGCCCGCGCCTGCAACCGATCGCAGCGCGACAGGGTCTGGAGTCCGCCTACCGCAATCAGCCAGATGCTCTGCGGCAACTGCAGTCACATTGGCGTGGGCAGCCTTCATACCGCCTCGTGAATCTGGAGGTGTGGCTGAAGGAACCCGTAGTACCCGAGGCGTTGCGTGCCCACGTTGATCTCGAAGATGCCGAAACGCGGCGTATCTTCAGCCGAGGCTGGAGATCCCTGCGGCAATTACATAGGGCTGGCGTACAGTATCTCGTGTTGCCTACTGCCGCTTACGCCCGTTATCTGCGTGACGATCTGCATCCAGCCTCTGTTGCAGCTGGATTCCGGCTGCAGCTGAATCGCGCCTACTTCGAGATGCTTCTGGCCCCAACCAACGCCGAAATTGTGGCCGTCATCGAAGAGAGTCCGGCCACCAGAGGTGGTGCGATCACCATCCTCCGATTGCATTCTCCCGAAGAGACGTCACCCGTCAGCCATTGAGTGGGCTGGCGCGTCCGGCTTCTTTTCCTGGCGTGGGCTTGTCGGCCTCTCCTCAGATTATCCCGTCAGGAGAGACATTACCGTGTCCACGGGGACGCGAGACTGTATCATGGCGGAGCGTGACAGATCCTGCAGGATCTGGCCCTTGGCGACCAATCCGGTCTCGAGAGAATAGTCGGTGTCGCGTATGGTGCCTTCTGATGCGGTGACGCCCTCGATTGCACCCTCGGTGAAGTTGAGCGTGTGGTGCAGCCGATTGAGGACTGCGCCCACCTCGCCACGCTCCTTGGAGACGCGGTCGATGGCACTGTCAATCTGCTGCAGTGCAAGTCGCGAAGAGTCCCGCGTGCCGACGCTGAGTTGATCAATACGCAGCACCGTCCCGGCGGCCGTCATGTCTTTGATGTCGTATTCAAGACGGTCGGCGAACACTGAATCGCTGCCGAGCTGGAAACTGCCGCCGATCCCTTCGGCGATGACGAGGGTCTGTCCATCCAGATCGCCGTCTGTGTAGCTGCCCTGTGCCTTGGCGACGCCTTCACCGGAGAGCACGACCTCGACACCGAGCTGGTCGAAGTTAGCCACGATCGTCGTCCCAGCAGCGACCTTGTCGCCATCCAGGATCGATCCAAGAGAGATCGTCTGTGATGTCGTGCCGTTGCTCAGGGTGATCTCGTTGTCACCAGGGGAATCGGTAAAGGTGTATGTGCCGGAGTCGGCACTGGCCAGCTTCACCCGACGGATGCCGTTGTCGGCGAACGTGTCGATGGCGGTCGAGGTCAGGTCATCGACGTCGTTGCCAAAACCGGACAGCAGATTCTGATCGTTGTAGGTGGCGAGTTTGGCGACCCGATCGATGTAATCTTTCAACTGATTGAACTCGGAATGAACGGCATCCCGGTTCGTGTCGTTGAGGGTATCGGTCGTCGACTGAGTCGCCAGCTCACGCATCCGGATGAGAACCGTATTGATCTCACCCATCGCGCCTTCGGCAGTCTGCAGAAGGTCGATTGCCTTCTCTGTGTTCCGCGTTCCCTCCCTCAGGCCGCCGATTTCGGCGCGCATCCCTTCGGAAATGGAGAGGCGGCCACCGTCATCACGGCCACTGTTGATTCGCATACCCGACCCGAGTCGGTTGCGGTTCAGTGCGAGCTCCCGGTCGACGCGCCCGTGGGCCATCGTGGCGCGATCGAAAGAAGAATTGCTGTTGATACGAGGTGCAAACATGGGCTGAAACCTCCTTGTTTCTGCCTGATGATAGCAGCTACAGAAGCTGCCACGACTCAAGTCCTAACTTCCTCCTGAAGGCCGACCAGAGAGGGCACTCTGTAATACTTTCGGCCACTTAATGGAACTTGGTATCACGTTAAGGATATCGACGAAACCGGCGAGAGCTTGAGGAAAATGCAAGAAAATGATAAAAAAACCGGATCGGCCCTAAAGTTGAACTGTGGAGATCCCGATATACGGAACAGGTGGATTACACGCAGTGGTGACAGGCGCCCGAATCGGGAGAGCCGGATCTATAAAAACTGTTTGTTTTCACTGGGGTTACAGATGTTTCTCTGATCGGCAATGCCCGCCATCTGAGAATACCGGGTCGAAAAGGATTTCGCCCCACGGAGCAAGGAGGCCATAACAGGCTATGCCACTGCGAGTGAACAACAGCATCGCTGCTCTCAACACGCAGCGATCGATCTCCCGCAACGTGAACGTCCTCAACCAGGGTCTCGAGCGACTGTCATCAGGCTTGCGCGTCAATCGTGCCAAGGATGACGCCTCAGGATTGGTGGTGTCGGAGGGGATGCGTAGCGAGATCGCCAGACTGGGTCAGAATGTGCGCAACGCGCAGCAGGGATCCGATCTTCTGCAGGTGGCCGAAGGGTCTCTGCAGGAAGTGAACAACATGATCGTTCGACTGAAAGAGTTGGCGAACCAGTCAGCCACGAGTACGGTCAACGACAGAAATCGTGAGTCGATCGCTGCCGAGTACAACCAGTTGATCTCGGAAATAGACCGGATCGCTGAGGCGACGATGTACAACAGCAGTAATCTGCTGGCAGGATTCGGGAATCAAGTTTCCAGCGCGGCCTCCACCGCTGTAACGGGCAGCGCGACAACGGGCATTACCCGTATCAGTCTGTCCGCCGTGCAGGCAGGGACTTTCACATTTTCCGATGCCGCGGCAGATGGCGCATTGACGCTGGGCAACGGTGCTGTCACACAGACACTGAATATGGGCACCCTCCTGGATGGCACTGTGGTGGCGTCGGGGACGTCCGTCGTGGCCAATTTCGATCGTCTCGGTGTGCAGATCACACTCGCCGGCGCTGGCGCTCAAGGTGCCACGGGAGACTACACGGACGGTGAACTGGACGGAGCCACCATCATTGTTGAGGGAGGCACGGGCGGTTCATTCCAGGTTGGTCCCACTGACAACTACTTCAATCGGCTGGAAGTCGGGATTCCCGATTTGCGCGCCACAGGCACCTCGCTGAATCTTGGCGGCACGTCACTGGCCAGTATCAGTTCCGCGCGCGAGGCGATCTCATCGATCGACCGGGCCACAACCGTCGTTTCGGCGGCGCGGGGTGATCTGGGCGCTGTGCAGAATCGCCTGGACTATAACATCGCCTTCACTGAGGTAGAGATCGAGAGTATCACGGCGTCAGACGCCACGATTCGCGATGCGGATGTGGCATCTGAGGTTACCTCATTCTCACGGGCGCAGATTCTGGTCAGTGCCAGCAATGCCATGTTAGTGCAGGCCAACGTGCAGTCTGTATCAGCCCTGTCCCTGCTGTAGGCAGGCGCACACGGAGCTTGATGATGAGTCCAGTCCACTGAGACCTAGCTCAAGCAGCGCACCCCCTATACAAGGAGGAATCATCTCGCCTCCAACTCCGGCCGAGTATCACTGTGAGGTGAGATGAACAGGGAGGAATTGTGCGAGCTCCAGAAGGGGGCCACCTCAGGGATGAGGTGGCCCTTTTTCATTTCAATGTGTATGTTGCCGCTCTTTCTCAATACGACGGCTGATGGACCTGGACGACTACGATTTCGCCCTGCCCGATGAGCAGATCGCCCTGTATCCGGCACCCCGCCGGGATGGATCCCGACTCCTTGTGCTGGATCGCGGCACCACTGACCTGACGGATGCCACTTTTGTGGATCTGCTGCGCTATCTGCGACCGGAAGATGTTCTCGTTCTGAACGAGACGCGTGTCGTGCCGGCGCGGGTGCATGTCAGCAAGGCGCGCACAGGTGGGCGAGTGGAGTTGCTTGTTCTGGGCAGGGGGACACCCGATGGCTGGTTGGCCATGGCACGTCCCCTGAAGGGTCTGGAGAATGGCGATATCCTGCGTGGCTCCGGCGAACTGGAACTGGTCGTCGTTGGGAGAACGGCTGAGGATCGGCTCCACTTTCGTGTTGTGGGGTGTGACGACACGGGGGATGATCCAACGGGCCTGGAGACCTTCCGGAAACTTGCCGGTGACGCAGGCCAGATCCCACTTCCACCTTACATCCGGCGTGCGCCTGAGGAAGATGACACGCAACGTTACCAGACCGTTTTCGCACGTGCTGGCGGCTCGATCGCCGCGCCGACTGCAGGATTGCATTTCACGGACTCGCTGTTGGAACAGATTCAGGCGGCAGGCACGGCCGTGGCGCGCTTACTGCTGCATGTCGGGGCAGGGACATTCTCACCCATTAGACACGAGGATCCCCGACAGCATCGGATCGAGGCCGAATACTACCAGTTGCCAGCCGACACGGCCGAACTGATTGCCACGCGACGGGCAGCAGGCGGACGGGTGGTTGCCGTCGGGACAACATGCGTGCGCGCACTGGAAACCTGCGCTGCATCCGGAACGCTGGTCTCCGGCCAGGGCTGGACCGATCTCGTCGTCACACCCGATCACCGGTTCCAGGTGGTGGATGCCATGGTGACGAACTTCCACCTGCCTCGTTCCAGCTTGCTGATGCTGGTGAGTGCCTTCGGTGGTGCAGATGCCATCCGCCATGCCTATGCTCACGCCGTGGAGGATGGCTACCGCTTCTACAGCTATGGCGATGCCATGTTCATCCATGGAGACCGACGGTGAGCCCTATCGACAGGCCGCCGACAGCGGTTGTACTGATCCCGGCCGCCGGGCGAGGGCAGCGCATGGGAGGAGAGATCCCCAAGCAATACATGATGGTAGATGGCCGGCCGCTACTGGCGCATACGCTGGAGGCACTGTGTGCATGTGACCGGATACACGCCATTCTCGTCGCCATTCACCCCGACGATGAACAACGATTTTCCGCCATTGCGAAATGGGGCGGATCTAAGCTCCGACCCCCCGTGACTGGGGGAGCCGAACGGGTCGACTCTGTCGAACGGGCCCTGGCCTGTCTCGAGCCAGCAGATGACATCATCCTCGTCCACGACGCCGTGCGCCCGTGGGTGAGCGATCGACTCATCGGTGATGTGGTGGATGCGGCCACACTGCACGGGGCGGCCATCGCGGCCGTACCTGTCACTGAGACGGTGAAGCAGGTCGTCGACGGGGTGATCTCCGCCACGCCGGATCGTCGTCAGCTGATGAATGCTCAGACGCCCCAGGGCTTTCGCCGCTCATTGTTGCAGGAGGCCTTCGCCAGACGTGATCCGCAGCTGCCAGCCACAGATGAGGCCGTCCTCGTCGAAGCGTGCGGCCATCCTGTCCACGTCGTGGAAGGGGAGTATGCCAACGTGAAGGTCACAATACCCCAGGATCTGCCCGCCATGGCACCCTCACTGCTGCGAATCGGCCAGGGATACGATGTTCACGCCTTCGCCGTGGGGCGACCGCTGATTCTGGGAGGTATACAGATCCCAGCGGATCGAGGGCTGGCTGGACATTCTGACGCGGATGTGCTGACTCACGCCATCATCGACGCGCTCCTTGGCGCGGTGGCAATGGGGGATGTGGGTCAACTCTTTCCAGATACGGATGAGAGCTACGCGGGGATCTCAAGTCTGATTCTGCTGAAGGACGTCGCCGATCGATTGCAAGCGATCGGCGCCAGGGTTGTGAATATCGACACGGTCGTGATGGCGCAGGCTCCCAAGCTGGCACCCCATACGGGGGCGATCGCCAGGCGTCTGGCCGAGACTCTGGGGATCGACGAGGCGGTCGTTTCCGTCAAGGCCACAACGACGGAACGTCTTGGATTTGTGGGGCGTGAAGAGGGCATGGCTGCTCAAGCCGTCGCACTCGTGCAGATCTGCCCACCCTCTCGATGAGTGGATTCCTCGATGGACTGATTGAACAGATGGCGGCGTGGCCACCGATCTGGTCCTATCTGTTCCTCGGCCTGAGTGCGTTCCTCGAGAATGTCATCCCACCGGTTCCTGGCGATACGGTCGTCGTATTTGGTGCTTACCTCGTGGGGCGCGGTGCGCTGTCGTGGATCTGGGTCTATGCCTCCACCTGTGCCGGGGGGACCGCTGGCTTCATGATGATGTGGTACATCGGGTTCACTCGAGGGCGCAGTTTCCTGGAACGAAGAGGGCGCACACGGCTCTTCTCGACTGCGCAGGTGGCACGGGCTCAAGCCTGGCTCGAGCGTTACGGTCTGTGGCTCATCTTCGCCAACCGGTTTCTGTCCGGAATCCGGTCTGTCATCGCGCTGACCGCAGGCATGGCCGGCATGGGCTGGCGGCAGGTTGCGATTCTTGGGTTCCTGAGCATGGCCCTGTGGAATGGTCTGCTGTTGAGTGCTGGCCTGCTGGTGGGGCGCAACTGGGGGCAGGTCCTGGAATGGCTGGGGCTCTACAACCGATTGGCGCTGTTGGTGTTGGCCGTGGTCCTTGTCGGCGTGGGGATTCGGTGGTGGCACCGGCGTAGAAGGGGGGCAGATGAGTGATAGATCGTTGACAGTCTCTCTGAGAGCCCATAGATTCTCCAGTTCGTACCAAAGACGGATTACCGCCTAATTACGATTCTCCGTCCCAAAGCCAATCTGCCGTCAAGAATCTGCCGTTAAAAAACAGGGGCTCGACCTGCCTGCCCTACTCCGGGAAGACAGGGGTTGCGGGCTCCACAGCGTGGAAGTGTGAGTTGACAAAGCGAACCGACAGCCCGAATCGGACCTACAGCCCCAAGGCAAGTGAGGTCGAGAATTGCTGGTTCATCGTCGATGCAGAGGGCAAGACTCTCGGTCGATTGGCCAGCCAGATCGCTCACGTTTTGCGCGGCAAGCACAAGCCGACGTATGCGCCCCACATGGACATGGGCGACCACATCGTCGTGATCAATGCTTCGAAGGTGCACGTGACCGGCCGCAAGGCTGAGCAGAAAGTGTACTATCGCCACACGGGGCATCCAGGTGGTCTCAAGACCACGCCTTTCGAACGTGTCCTTGCCGAACACCCCGACCGCATCATCAAGAAGGCCGTCTGGGGTATGCTGCCGAACAACTCCCTCGGTCGCAAGATGTTCCGCAAGCTGCGGGTGTATGGAGGCGCTGAGCACGGCCACGCCGCTCAGCAGCCCAAGACCCTCGATCTGTAAACGATTTTGATCTCGCGTAACAACCCTTCAGGATTTTCGGAGCACTTTCTACATGGTTGAAGCCACCCAGAAGTTAGAAGCCACCGGTCGTCGAAAGACATCTGTGGCCCGCGTCAGGATGCATCCCGGTTCGGGGCAGATCACGATCAACGGGCGCAAGGTCGACGAGTATCTGCGTCGTGACGCACTCGAAATGATCATGCTGCAGCCGCTTGAGGCGGTTGAGTGCCGCGACAAGTTCGATATCGCGATCAGCACACGCGGTGGTGGCAAGCGCGGTCAGGCCGGTGCGGCCTCTCTGGGTATCGCCCGCGCCCTGCTGAGTTACGATCCGACCATGCGCGCTGTCCTGAAGCGAGCGGGCTTTCTCACGCGCGATCCGCGTGAGAAAGAGCGCAAAAAGTACGGTCTGGCTGGCGCCCGCAAGAAGTTCCAGTTCTCTAAGCGATAGACAGACTGCGCTTATCTCTTCTCGAGGATTTGCCCCATCGGGGCAAGTTCTGGAGATGAGTGTCCTGCTGATTCTAAAGCGGGGCAGAGTTCGCGAGCGAAACGCCGGAAGTAGCGCCACAGGGCCGGGGCAGTTTGCCCGGCCTCGCTGGAGAAAAGGTGCCACCAAGAGTTCCGCCCAGCGAAACTCACAAGGCACTGCGCGCAGTTTGCGCGATGACCAGCGGCAGGGCCGCTACCCAGAGTCTGCGTAGCAAGCTCAATAGGAACCGCGTCGCAGTCTGATGCGGTTACCAAACACATGATCTCGACAATGTCGGGGGTGTCTGGCCGGGAGCTGCTCGGTGAGGCTCCGACATTGGTTGACGGATCATGGACGACCAACCCATACAGGGAGTCACAAATGGCTGAGGTTCGCATCAGCGACCTGCTCGAGGCCGGTACCCATTTCGGGCATCAGACCCGACGATGGAACCCGAAGATGGAGCCTTACATCTTCACCGAGCGCAACGGCATCCATCTTATTGATCTGAACAAGACCATGCGCGGCCTCGAAGCCGCCTATGAGGCTGTGCGTCGTACGACGCAGGAAGGCAAGCCCGTTCTCTTCGTTGGAACGAAGAAGCAGGCTGTGGATGTGATCCAGGCAGAGGCTGAGCGTTGTGGCATGTTCCAGGTGACTGAGCGTTGGCTGGGTGGCATGCTGACCAACTGGCAGACGATACGGATGAACATTCGCCACCTCGATCATCTGGACAAGATCTCGACAGATGGCACCTACGATAAGCTGAAGAAGAAGGAAGTCCTTCTGCTGGAGAAGGAGCGGATCCGTCTTGACCGTACGCTGAGAGGTATCCGCAAGATGGGGAGTCTACCTGGATTGATGTTCCTCATCGATATCAACAAGGAAAGCCTGGCGATCTCCGAGGCCAAGAAGCTCGGGATCCCGTCCGTGGCCATTGTCGACACAAATTGTGACCCGGATCTGGTGACCCACCCGATCGCCGGAAATGACGACGCAATCCGGTCGATCGAAGTGATCACCCACCACATGGCTGATGCTGTCATCGAGGGGCGTGCCGCCAGCGGCAAGTCCGAAGGTGGGGCAGGCCCCAAGGATGGGGACGCGAAGGCCGAACCCGTGGCCGCCAAGGCGAGCTGACGGGCTCTTCACAAGTCACGATATCGACCCGCCCAATTCCGGGTCATCCACCATTGATGTAGAGACAGCATTCGAGGAAGACAGATGGCAGATATTACCGCCGCCGCGGTTCGCCAGTTGCGCGACACCACCGGGATCGGCATGATGGACTGTAAGAAGGCTCTCCAGGAAACCGATGGTGACATGGAGAAGGCGGTAGACTACCTGCGCAAGCAGGGGCTATCAGCCGTCGAAAAGCGAGCCGGTCGCGACGCCAACGAAGGTGTCATCACATCGTATATCCATCCCGGCAGTCGCCTCGGCGTCATGATCGAGGTGAATTGCGAGACCGACTTTGTTGCTCGTACTGACGATTTCCAGGCCTTCGCTCGCGATGTGGCCATGCACATCGCCGCCGAGCAGCCGATTGCAGTGGGACGCGAGGATCTCGATCAGGTTGCTGTGGAGAAGGAAAAGGAGATCTACCTCGAGCAGGCCAAGAACGAAGGCAAGCCCGAGCATATCGCTGAGAAGATCGTGCACGGGCGACTGGAGAAGTATTACCAGGATGTCTGCCTGCTGGAGCAGGCGTTCGTGAAGGATCCTGACAAGACGATCGATCAGATGTTGACAGAGTTGACCGCCAAGATCGGTGAGAAGCTGACGATCCGGCGCTTCGCTTGTTTCCGCCTGGGCGACTGACCGGCCGACGGATCCGGCCAACACGATTGATCGACGTTGTGCACAAGGTAAGGGGGAGGATAGGTCATGCTGGATGAGATCTATGCTGAAGTCGAGAAAATGATGAACAACGCCATGGAGGCGTTGATTCGAGACCTGTCCGGTGTTCGCACGGGCCGCGCTTCAACCTCGTTGGTGGATGGGATCCGCATTGATTACTACGGGTCATCGACTCCACTGAATCAGCTCGCATCGATCAGTGCACCTGAGCCGCGGCTACTGATGATCAAGCCGTACGAGCAGACGCTGATCGGTGACATCGAGAAGGCGATCCTTTCTGACAAGTCCCTCGGACTGAACCCCAGCAACGATGGGCAGGTGATCCGTCTGCCGATTCCGGAACTCACGGAAGAACGACGTATCGAGATGACGAAGATCGCACGACATCGTGCCGAAGAGGCACGCGTCGCGATTCGTCAGGCACGTCGTGAGGGACTGGATCTGGTGGATGATGCCAAGAAGGATGGTGATGTGTCCGAAGATGATGCGCGTCACTGCCACGATCATGTGCAGGAAATGACGGACGCCAAGATCAAGCGCATCGACGAGATCATCAAGCACAAAGAAGAAGAGATCATGGAAGTGTAAGTCTGGTCGCCTGTCGGCAACCGGCTCCATCCTCTGCTTCATGCGCTCTACCTCAGCGACGACATCCCCACAAGGTGTCGTCGCTGATTCTCGTTCTGGAGCGACTACTTCCGCTTTCTTGGTGGTTTTGGGGCTGCGTGTTGGCCAATGCGTCCGAGCAGGTCGTCCTCGAGATTCCCACGTGTGGCCGGCTGCTCATCGACACTCTCCGGATGTTCCTCAACGGCTGACATGCCGGTGCCGGGTAGCTCCTCTTCCTGCGTCAGATCTGTCGGTGTCGTCTGTGCCAGGTGGTGGGCGAGAACGGCGATCTTATGGCGTTGCAGATGGGTCAGATCCTCCAGATTCTGCAGATGCGCCTGTCGCTCGAGGAGGCCTACGTGCACGTGATCGACGAATCCAGGTGCTGCCAGGAGTTTCTGCTCCAGATCCGCTTCGTCGAAACCTCGTAGCTGTTCGAGGCGTTCGTCGATTTCTTCACCCAGCAGGCGGCGCTGCCCGGACAGGACACGCAAGGTGAGCCTTGTCTGTCGCTGGCGGCGGATCTGCCAGAGTGTCAACAGGGCCAGGGAGACCCCAATGATGGCAATGCCGACAGGGATCATCCAATACGAGGCTATCGTTGACAAGGGAGGCAGTCCTGGTTGCGGATCATGTTGTCTGAGCGTAAGTTAGGTACGCTCTACCGCTTATCGCAATCTATGGTTCTTAATCAGTTGTGGCCTTGTTGTTGTTCGGTGCCGGCCTCAGTCAACCATCGCCCAGGCCGACATGGCCGCTTCTCATCCCATCCACCAGAAAGCCCCAGTCACCCGGACGCATGAGTGAAGATCAGGATCTAGCCACGCTGCAAGCCGAGATTTCCCGGCTGAAGGATGAGAACGAGAAACTGCGGGCCAGCAATCGTCGCTGGATGAGAATCGCAGGTACTGACTCGCTCACCAAGCTCCCAAACAAAGTCTTCTTCTCGACGGCACTGCTGCCTCAGGCCATCAGTACGGCGAATGCAGACGGGCGTCCCCTCGGCTGCGTCATGGTCGCACCGGATCGCCTGGGAGAGTACAACCAGAAATTCGGGCGCACCGGTGGCGATGAGATTGTGAAGGGCGTGTCGGAGTTCCTCGCCGAGAATGTCGAAGACGACGAGAAACTCGTCCACATCGATGGTGCCAACTTCGTGCTCATCGTGCCCCAGGGCGATCTCACCAAGACCAGGCGGCGAGGTCTCACGCTTCGGGCCCGTGTGCTGAATCGGCAATTTGAGTGTGGCGGTTCGCAGGTCTCGCTGACACTGTCTCTCGGCGTCGTCAGCCGCACCCCCTCGCCTGCAGGGAGCAGTGTCGTAGTCAAAGACATTGTGGACGAGTTTCTGAGACGACTCGAGGCCGCGCTGGATCAGGCCAAGCAGATGGGGGGCGATCGCCCCTTCGAGGATCCGGAAACCGAGTTCTGAGATGGTTCCCGCCGGACGCCTGCTCTCCGGTTACGCGAGGTGACTTTGCTCCACGATCTGATCCGCTCTGCCCGCCCACGCCATTGGGTGAAGAACACCTTCGTTCTTGCGGCGCCGCTGTTCTCCGGACATCTCTTTCTTGCGCCCGATCTGTTTCGATCCCTGGGTGCCATGACGGCATTTATTGGGGCCAGCTCGGCGATCTATCTGATCAATGACATCACCGACCGTCAGCAGGACCGGTTGCATCATCTCAAGGCGACTCGACCCATCGCCAGTGGTCGTCTGTCACCGTCCGTGGCCGCCGGGGCCGCCGCAGCCTTAGTCGTGTCTTGCCTGGTCGGCGGATGGCTCCTGGCGGAATCCTTCGCCCTGATCATCGCCCTGTACGTCGTCATTCAGTTGGCCTATTCATTCTGGCTGAAGAATGTCGTGCTGCTTGACGTGCTGGCCATCGCCGCCGGATTCCTTCTGCGTGCTGTGGGCGGGGCTGTGGCGATCCATGTCGAGATCTCCACCTGGTTCATTCTCTGCACGTTCACATTGACATTGCTCATGGCGACGGTGAAACGCCGGCAGGAACTGGTCGAACTGGGAGAAGTGGCCACACACCATCGACACGCGCTGGTGGGCTACGATCTGGCGTATCTGGATCAGGTGACCGGCGTCCTCACTTCGGCGTCGATCGTCTGCTACGCTCTGTATGCGGTGGGGATCGGTGAGGCCAGTTCGGCGACCGGGGCCATGGAATGGACCATCCCGCTGGTGATCTACGGGGTCCTTCGCTATCTCTATGTCGTGAGTCGACTGGACGTAGGAGGGGATCCGACGGCGCTGCTGTGGCGAGATCGTCCACTGCAGTTGGCCGTTGTCCTGTGGGGGGGACTCAGCGCCGGACTGATCTACTTGGGGACCTGATTATTCACGAAAATGCCGACCCAACATATTCTGCTGGGCCGGCTATCGTAATGGTGGAGCAGATCGGGTTCGAACCGACGACCTCAGCGTTGCAAACGCCGCGCTCTCCCAACTGAGCTACTGCCCCATATTTAGCACGCACATCTTCTGGCACACACGCCTGCTGGACGGCGTGGCGATCTTATGCTTCGGCTTCTGTCTTGCTCTCGAATCGCAACAGGATGGTCGATGCGATGAACAGACTGAAGAACGAGAACCCAAATAGATCAGCGCGCAGGTAGTCCCATACTTCACCGACGGCGGAAATGGTGTAGCCACCGAGGCAGATCAGGTACAGGATGATGCTACCCAACTGCACGCGCTCGAGGAAGGCCTTGCTGCGGGCCCAGGCCATATTGATCTCCGCCGCGTGTTGTAGTGGATTTTCGCCGCCCGGGGGACTTGCACAGGCCCAAGGCAGGCGTCAGATTGGCACGATGTAAGTGCCTGAATTTGATCAAAGATAGAGGTGGGTTTCGACAACGTCAATGCGAGGAAATGAACGATGAGGGAGGCCGTCGTGGTCGCCGCTGTGCGCTCTGCCATTGGCTCCTTTGGTGGGAGTCTGAAAGACATTCCTGCCGTTGAGCAGGGCGCCACCGTTGTGCGTGCTGCGCTGCAGCGCGCTGGTCTTGAGGCTGATGCGATCGATGAGGTGATCCTTGGGATGATCTATCAGGCAGGTCTCGGGCCGAATCCGGCCCGCCAGGCGGCGGTGGGCGCCGGTCTGCCCTATGCAGTTCCATCCATGACGATCAACAAGCTCTGTGGTTCCGGCCTCAAGTCGGTGGGGCTGGCGGCTTCTGCCGTACGTGCAGGAGATGCGGCGATGATCATCGCTGGCGGGATGGAGAGTATGAGCCGAGCACCGTATGCGCTGCCTACGTCACGCTGGGGCGAGCGACTCGGGCACGGACAGATGCAGGATCTGATGGTTCTGGATGGTCTCTGGGATTGCTTCTACGATTGCCACATGGGAATGACGGCTGAGAATCTGGCCGAGGAATACGCGATCACCCGCCCGGAGCAGGACGCCTTCGCGTTTCGCAGCCAGCAGAATTATGCGGCAGCGTTGAAGGCCGGCAGTTTCCGAGATGAAATCACTCCGATCGAGATCCCGCAGCGACGTGGAGATCCATTGGTATTTGACGTCGACGAGTATCCGCGGGCTGACGCCAGTGAAGAGGGGCTTGCCCGACTGCGTCCTGCTTTCACCGAGAAGGGAACGGTGACGGCAGGGAATGCGTCCGGTATCAATGACGGGGCGGCCGCTCTGGTGGTGATGGCAGCTGAGTTGGCACAGGCCAAGGGCATCCAGCCCATGGCACGCATCGTAGACACGGTCAGTGTCGGCGTGGATCCGCGCATCATGGGGATCGGCCCGGCCCCGGCCATCCAGCGGCTCCTGGAGCGCAATCAACTGACACTGGATCAGATCGACCTGCTGGAGGTCAACGAAGCCTTCGCGGCTCAATCTCTCGCTGTCGGCAAGGCCCTGGATTGGGATGTGGAGAAGGTGAACGTGAACGGTGGTGCCATAGCCCTCGGCCACCCGGTAGGCGCCAGCGGCGCTCGAATTGCCGTGACCCTGCTGCATGAAATGGGAAGACGATCGGCCAGGCGGGGAATTGCGGCCCTATGCATCGGCGGCGGGATGGGAATTGCAACACTGTTTGAGCAGGTATGACAGCTACAGCCGGGTGAAGATCGGGGAGACTGCCGTCGAGCGCTGACGGCAGTCCTGGCCCCGGGCTTCAGGCGGCCAGTTCGAGGATTTCCTCCTCGGCTTCCTCGAACTCGCTCACATCCTGGGAGCCTGCGGTCAGATCGGGAGAATCGGCGGCCACACTGCGTGACAATACCTGGAGGTGGCGCACCTGTATCTCGACCAGGGAGTGCGGATTCTCCTCCTCATCTCGCCAACTGTGGCTGCGCAGACGACCGCTGAGCAATACGGGGGCGCCTTTGGAAAGACGATCGGCCAGGCGTTCGGCCTGTGCCTGCCAGATGATGAAGTTGAAGAACGAGACCTCGTCCTGCCACTCTCCATCGCGGTCTCGGTACGAACGATTCACGGCGATCCGGCCACTCAGGCGGGCGACGCCATTCTCCGTCAGCCGAAACTCAGGTTCCTGGGTCAGGCGTCCGGCGACGGTGATCTGATTGACTGCAGGCATGCGTAGTTCCGACATAATGAATCCTCCAGCAGGTAGGTGGATGGGGAGCGAGGGTGATTCCTGTGCTCCTCGATTGCATATCATGTGCCAGTATTGTCGTTGGCCATAACGTGTTGAAATACAAGGGATTACGGGAGTGTATCGTTCTACGTTGAGTGTGGGAACTGACACGGAATGACTACAGTGGCGCCCCCTGGATCACTCATTGAGCGTCCTGCGATGGGGCAACACTTCACGCCGGAACCGGTCGCCTGGTTTCTGTGGGAACAGATCATCGCCACGTTGCCCGACAACCCGGGGGAACTTCAGGTCATCGATCCGGCGGCAGGGGAAGGTGCGCTGTTGCGCGCCGCAGCTGCGCATGATGATCGGCACCAGCGCCATGGCAAAGAGATCGATCCACTGGTTGCCGAACGAGGCCGCGATGCCGGTGTCGAACACGGCGACGGGCTTTTCGATCTGTCCGGGGCGCTGTGTGATGTGGTCGTCGCCAACCCACCTTTCGGTCGGGCATCGGATCTGCTGGATGCCGATCAATGGGAGCGTCTCCTGGATGGGGAGCAGCGTCACGAGATCTGGGGGAGTGGCGGTCGCAATCCCCGCCGTCAGCTGGCCTCGCGTCCCCTGGAGCAGCTATTCGTCGAACGCTGCCTGTCTCTGGTGACGGTGGGGGGCCGCCTGGGCCTGGTATTGCCGGACGGCTTGCTGGCGAATCGGCGGGCCCAGCCGGCCCGTGACTGGATTCTGCAGCGAACTCGACCCCTTCTCATTGCCGCGATGCCCGGATCGACATTCCGGCATCCCGGCCTCAATGCTATGGCACACGTGGTCGTGCTTGAGCGTCTGGCTGAGCCAGATGAATCAGGGGCTGGCCCCATGGAGGCCAGATCACCATGGGACTGCCTCATCGTGCAACGATTTGGGGCGAGGCGGGCGCGTTTGTCCGAGGCGCTGTCACGTATCAGCGGTGAGTTGGATCAGGTCAGGAAGGGCGGGAAGGTTACAGGAATTGTGCGTGTAGGCGGCTCAGAATTCGAGGGCAGACGATGGGATGCCTCATTCTGGCACGGGCGGCATTCCACTTCCCTTTGGTCTGCTCAGACTCGAGTGGCCCCACTGGGAGACTACATCGAACAGATCACATACGGGCCGATTGTCACCGGATCGGCCCCCATCCACGATGTTGAGGGGATTACCTCTATCCGCCAGGGCGACTTCACAGTGACAGGACTGGATCTGTCAGAGGCTCTTCGGGTCACACCAAATGGGCCACACGACCCGGCTCGCAGTCGTGTGCTGCCCGGTGATCTCCTGATGCCTCGATCCGGTGCCGGTGCCCTGGGGCGCAATCGGGTCGCCGTGTATCTGGGGCTCGAAGAGGCGAATATCGGTTGTTTCGTCGACCGGATTCGGCTGCGGGGGATCAATCCCTTCTACGTCTGGCTCTTCCTGCGATCCAGACCGGGTTGGGGACAGATTCAGGCCGCTATCAACGGGGTAGGCACGCCGAATATCAACTTTGAGGAGATCCGCTCACTTCAGATCCCGATCGTCTCGGATACCGAGCAGGATCGCTGTGAGGCGGGGTATCGTGAACGTGTCCTGCCATTGCACGAGGTCTCAGCCGATCAACAAGAGCGCCGGCGAGCGGATGCGGCGTTCCTCGGGCTGGTGAACGAACTCGAAGCGCTGTTGGCCAGACCTGAAGGTTGAGGCATGTCCGGTGCCCGGGTTACATTCCCAGTCACTGCCACAATGCGTATCCCACTCCTCTTCCGGCCCAATGGTCACTGTCTTGAGTGAGCCGAACCCAGAGCCAGCAGACGCATCCGAGCGGACCACGAATCGTCTCGCGTCTGAGACGAGCCCCTATCTGCTACAACATGCGACCAATCCGGTGGACTGGTATCCCTGGGGCAGTGAGGCGCTGGCTCGGGCGCGTGACGAGGACCGACCGATCCTGCTGTCGATCGGTTATTCGGCCTGCCACTGGTGTCACGTCATGGAGCGCGAATCCTTCGAGAATCCCAAGATCGCGCAGGTGATGAACGAACACTACGTCAGCATAAAGGTCGATCGCGAGGAACGACCGGATCTCGATGAGATCTACATGGCTGCCGTGCAAGGGATGACGGGAAGTGGTGGCTGGCCGATGACGGTATTTCTGACACCTGATCTGCGGCCGTTCTATGGAGGTACCTACTTTCCACCTGAGGATCGATACGGCCGTCCGGGCTTCCCCCGTGTTCTGGAGGCCGTGTCCCGCCACTTTCACCAACAGCGAAGCCAGGTTGAGACGCAGGCGCAGCGCCTGACAGAGTTTCTCGTTCAGAATGCGGATCCACTGACCGGCGGGGGAGTGTTGGGTGAGCAGATCCTGGCCCGGGCTCCGGCACAGCTGGCCTCGAACTATGATGAGACCCACGGCGGTTTCGGCGAAGGGCCGAAGTTTCCGAACAGCGACACCCTTGCCTTGTTGCTCCGGCTCTGGCACGATACGGGCGATGCATCGGCACTCAAGATCGTCGATCATACGCTGCGGCACATGGTCCGCGGCGGTCTCTATGATCATCTCGGGGGTGGGTTCCACCGCTACAGTGTGGACGAGCGCTGGCTGGTACCACACTTCGAAAAGATGCTCTACGACAATGCATTGCTGGTCCCATTGCTGCTGGACACGCATGTGGCGACCGGCGATCGTGAATTCCGCCGCACCGCTCTGCACACGCTCGACTACGTGTTGCGCGAGATGTCTCACCCCAAAGGCGGATACTACTCAACACAGGATGCAGATTCAGAGGGAGAAGAGGGGAAGTTCTTCGTGTGGACGCCCGAGGAGGTCGAAGACGTCCTCGATAACGAGCGGGCGGCACAGCTGATCTGCCGATACTACGACATCACCCCTCAGGGCAACTTTGAGGGCCATAACATCCTTCACGTCGAGCAGGATCTGGAAACCGTGGCGGCAGCAGTATCGATCTCAACGGAGGAACTGCACGCGACGCTGGAAACGGGTCGCCCTGCCCTGTGGGAGGCCCGACAGCGCCGCGTCGCACCGGACCGCGATGACAAGATCGTCGTCGCCTGGAATGGGTTGATGGTGGTGGCCATGGTACGTGGCTATCAGGTCAGTGGCGACGAGCGGTATCTGGCATCGGCAACCCAAACCGTGCACCGATTGCTCGGATCCTTTGTTGTGGATGGTAAATTGCGGCACGGCGGTCTCGGTGACCAGATCGCTTCACAGCCCGCGTTCCATGATGACATTGCGGCCCTCGTGCTCGCCTGCATCGAACTCTATGAAGCCACCTTCGACGAAACCTGGATGGCGGCGGCGGTGAGCCTGGTCGATGAAATGCTTGCCGCATTCTGGGATGACGAAGGACATGGTTTCTTCTACGTCCGCGAAGGATGTCAGGATCTGCTCGTGCGTAGTAAGAATCCTTTCGATGGCGCCACGCCATCCGGCAACGCCCTGGCTGTGGAGGCCCTGCTGCGTCTGTCCGCGTTGACCGGTAGTGAGTCGATGCGGCGTCGGGCTGAACAGACCCTGACGTTGTATGCCAAGGCGATGGAGGAGTCACCCAGTGCCTGCCCGCGCATGATCACTGCTCTGCATCGGTATCTGCGTGGGGATGTGGAAATCGCGGTCATCGGATCGCCACACCATCGTCAGGATTTCCTCCAGGTCGTCCACTCGCACTTCCTCCCGCAGCGCATTCTGGCCGGTTCCTCGGTGGCCGATGGAGAAACCACCGAGGAAGAGATCTGCGTACTTCTCGAGGGGCGGCGTGCGCAGCCGGCGGCATATGTCTGCCAGCATCAGGTCTGCAGTGCGCCACTCACGACACCGGACGCACTGAAATCGGCTCTCAGGCAGTTGAACGGATCGGAGGCGATGTGAGCGAGCGGATGAGTGGTCGCAGTCAGGAACAGGCGTTGATCGGTCTTCTGCAGCAGGCCCCCGTCCTACAGCGGCTCGCCGGTCGCTACCTGCAAGTTCTGCGCAAGATCGCTCGTCCCAGAACGTTTGGTGCCGGGGAGCTCGTCATTGCCGCAGGGAGCACCGGTCCAGGGTTGTACATCCTGATCAAGGGTCGGTGGTCCGTAGGGGATCCGGCGCTGTCACCGACCTTGCTGGAGCCGATCACAACAGCGGGTGAGTTGGCGGAGTTGACTGATACACCGCAGTCAGAGGCTGTGCGTTCGATCGATGACAGCATTGCATTGCACATCCCACACGAAGTGCTGGCTACGTTGTTCTCACGTGATGCCGACCTGCATCAACGGCTATCCCGAAATGGGAT
>JABHDC010000058.1 GCA_018673255.1 Gemmatimonadota bacterium | reverse complement strand
GTTCGTTCACAACCAGCAACGATCCAGACACACAGTTCCCGGTGATTCTCTCCGGCCCCACGGTTTCCTCCAAAACGCACGAAACGGCCATCGTCGAGTGGACGACGGACGAGCCCGCAGATTCAGAGGTCTCCTTTGGGGCTGAAACCCTCAATGACGAAGAGACATCCGGCGTCACCGAGACGAGCCACAAGATCACACTGTCGGACCTGTCGTCCGGCACCTCGTATAGCTACACCGTGGGCTCAACTGATGCGTCTGGCAATGGCGCGACAGAGTCGTCCACAGCTGTGTTCACGACCGACCCCGACGTTGACCTCACCGCACCGCAGATCACAGTTTCTCCGGCCATCATCTACAAGAACGACGAAACGGCGACGATTCAATGGACCACAGATGAGGACGCCTCGGGTGAAGTTGAGTTCGGAACGGATGAATCGCTTGGTTTCATCCGTACTTTGCCGTCTACAGACAAGGTCCATGAGGTCACTCTCACGAATCTGACATCGGAGACGACCTACCATTTCCAGGCCGCTTCCACGGATCTGAGCAACAATGGCCCGACAACGACCGACATCCTGACATTCACCACCGATGCCCAGGCTGATGTCACGCTGCCGATCATCGGTGATGTCTCAGTTCAGGCCGCGGATTCGACTGCCATTTTCACTTGGGCCACTGATGAGCTGGCCGACAGCTTCATCGACTTCGGTGTGATCTCCGGCATCCTCGATGTCACCGTGGGTGACGTGAACGATGTCACCGACCACGAGATTACGCTGACGAACCTGACGCCAGGAACGACCTACTTCTACACCGTCGGCTCTATCGATCGGGCGGGCAACGGGCCGACGGCAACCTCCCAGGCGTCCTTCACAACGCTCAGCCTGGCGGACACGGAGCCACCATCGACACCATCGGCCTTGGTCGGCACGGCGGGCTCTGAGCAGGCCGTGCTCTCCTGGGGCGCAAACAGCGAACTCGATCTGGCAGGTTACAATCTTTACCGGCGCCTGGTTGGGGAAGATGCATTTACCACCATCGCCTCGCGCCTCGAGGATACGACATACACGGATCTGGGCCTGAGCAACAACACCGAATACGAGTACCAGATCACCGCCATCGACCGCGCAACGCCATCGAATGAATCCGCCTCAAGTACGACCATCGCCGTCACGCCCACGACGGACGCAGCGCCAACCGTGCCCACCGGGTTGAGTGTTGGCGCCGGCCTTGAGCCGGTTTTCACATTCAGCAACGCCGATCCCTTCGGCATCGGCAATAGTCTGTCCTATACCATCCAGGTATCCACCCAGGAGGACTTCTCTGATGTAACCGCCTCCGAATCCGATGTCACCGAGGGTTCGGGTGCCACATCGTGGACGATCACGCGTGAATTAGCAGAGGGCGTGACCTACTACTGGCGTGTGCGAGCCGTCGAGGGGGCCCTGACGGGGCCATTTACAGACGCAGAGAATTTCATCGCTGAAGCACTGCCTGAGTTGCCGGGAGACTTCGATGACAGTGGCAGCGTCGACTTCGATGATTTCTTCGCCTTCATCGATAACTTCGGCAAACCATATGCTGAATCCTCCGCCTATGACGTGGATGGCTCCGGCGGTGGGATCATCGATTTCGATGACTTCTTCGCGTTCATCGACAACTTCGGTCGCAGTGCCGCAGGCAAGAGTTGGGGTTTCGCCCATCGTCTTGATGACCACGCCCAGATATGGCTCGAGGCGCAGGCATCACTGATGGGGGCCCAGGTAGGCAGCCAGAGCCGCTCTTCTGGTGTGGACGAGAGTATTCGCGTCAGAGTCTGGATCGACCAAGCAACGAAGCTGTCGGCCTTTGGCCTGGTCCTGGGCTACGATCCGAGCCTGCTGCAATTTGAGTCAGCTCAGGAAGGCGCCGGTCATCTGCTGGAGAGTCAGGGTGGCCACACCGACCTGTTCAGCGTGCTACACCAACGCCCCGGCGTGCTGCTGATCGGCAATGGCCTGACGGCTGGAGATCCCGTCGATGGCAAGGGGCTACTGGCCGAACTGTCCTTCCGGTTGATGGATCGGCGACGGGCCAACGAGGCAGTGATCGCCTTGCGCGAAGCCTTCGTCGCCAATGGGGCAGAGGATGTACGGCGCGTGATGTCGCTTCAGGGGACCGGACTGCAACCTGCAAGTTTCGCCCTGTCGCAGGCCTATCCCAACCCCTTCAACCCGTCGACACAGATCGACTTCGCGCTGGCTCAGGACACGCCGGCACGACTCGTCATCTATGATGTATTGGGGCAGCGCGTGCGGACCCTGGTGCGAGGTGATGATGGCCTGGGCGCCGGCTTCTACACCGTCACCTGGGATGG
>JABHDC010000057.1 GCA_018673255.1 Gemmatimonadota bacterium | reverse complement strand
GCCTATCTGGGGCTCAGTGATCAGAATGGGGCCAAGGCAGCCTTTCTACAGGCTTCCCAGGTCGATTCGAGTCACGCCAATACGGCACTTTCGCTCTATCAGATCTATGCCGGTGAATCCAAGCCTGACAGTGCCTGGGTGTTCCTCCATCGCCTGCAGGTGAAGCGGCCAAATGATCCTCGCCTGCTCGGTTACGAGCGGACTCTGGGAGATCTCCACCGACGCCAGTCGCAGCCGCAGGAAGCCCTCGCTCACTATGAACGTCTCGCCGATCACAAGGCGATGGGCAAGGCGGCCCGGGCAGAACTGGTCGAGTTGATCGCCGTACTCTACAGTGATCTTGGTGACGCCAAGTCTTCGCTGGCCTGGCGCAAGCGGATGCTGGGAGGCGATGCGGGCGTGGGGCAGATCGAGACACTGCGAAAGATGGTCGATCTGCAGTTGGAGACAGGGGATTTCCGTGCGGCCTTCAAATCTCTGCGGAAACTCACCGTCGCCGATTCATCCGGACGTTATTCCCATTTCCTGCGCATGTCGGAGATCGGTGAGCGTCACAGCGATGACAAGATTCGCCTGGTTGGACTGGAAGGTATGGCGCGGGTGCAGCCGGACGATCTGGAGAATGTGGCGACGCTCGTGCAATTCCACATCCAGGCTCAGGATGTCGATGCCGCGATGCGGTGGATCGACCGAGGGCTCAAACGCAGTGCCAGCCATGCCCATCTGCTGATTCTGCGGGGCGACCTGCTCTACGAGGCTGGAAAAGAGGATGACGCTGTCGCCAGTTTCGAACTGGCCAGGATCGATCCGAATTGGGAGGCTGTGGCCCAACAGCGGATCTGGCAGATCCATCCGCCCGAGACGGAAGAAGAGAAATTGCGCCGCGAGTTCTTCGGCAATAGCTCGACGGATGGTGGCGGTACCTGAACTTTTAGCGACAAGACGAAAACGTTCACACGCACTGAGAGGCAACCATGGTTCAATTGTTCAATGACGGCGGCTGGGCGATGTGGCCGCTGGCCTTCCTTCTGATTTTCGGTGTCGCGATCGCCATCGAGCGACTGATCAGCCTGTCGAAGGCGGCGATCGATGGGGAGTCCTTCTTCCAGCAGCTGGAGGAAGCGCTGCGGTCCAGTGGCGGCGCCAAAGCGGCCGCCGAGCTCTGTTCAGAGACCCGTGGCCCTGTTGCCTCGGTGATTCACGCGGGCCTCCTGCGAATCCATCGTGGCGTCGACAATGTGGAGAAGGCGATTGAGAACGCCGGTGCCGTCGAGATGGCTTATCTCGAGCGCGGCATGGTGTGGCTCTCGACAGTGGCCAATCTGGCACCGATGGTCGGTTTCCTGGGGACGGTCTCAGGTATGATCAACGCCTTCCAGGCGATCAAGATTGCCGGCGATGTGGAACCGTCGATGGTTGCCGGTGGTATCTCTGAGGCCTTGATCACGACGGCCGCCGGCCTCGTGGTCGGCATCCTGATCCAATTCTGCTACAACTTCTTCGCCTCCAGAATCGACAAGATCATCGCCGACATGCAGCAGCACACGGCGGGCTTCATCGATGTTCTGACGGAGATCGAGTTGAAGGGCCAGGAGTCCTAACGCGTGAACCTTCGCAAGCGTGGGAATCGAGTACCGCCAGAGATCCCGACTTCGTCGATGGCGGACATCGCTTTCCTCCTCATCGTGTTCTTCCTCGTGTCGACGACGATGAACCAGGACAAGGGCCTCTCCTTGCACCTGCCCCCGGTAGCGGAAACAAAGGAAGTGCGTCAGAAGAACATCTGTAATGTCTGGATCAATGCCGAAGACCAGATTGCGTTCTTCGAAAACGACCAATTGACGAGTGTGGCTCTTGCCAACCTGCGCACGAGTATCGAGCAGCGGCTGGCGGCGAATGAGAATCTGATCGTCTCGCTCAAGGCACAGCGTCAATCGACCTACCGGATGTTTGTCGATGTCCTCGATGAGCTGAAACTCGCCGGCGCGACCCGTATCTCGATCGCTGAACCCGAGGGAGGCTGAAGATGAGATTTTCACGAAAATCTCGTGTTGGCGCTACGGTACCGACTGCGTCGATGGCCGATATCGCCTTCCTGCTCCTCGTCTTCTTCATGGTCTCCACTGTTTTTGTGCGATTCCGGGGAATCCCGGTCAAATTGCCGGAGGCGGAGAAGATTGAGAAGCTGGAGATGCGACGCCACGTGACCAGTATCTGGGTCGGCGCAAATGGCGCCGTCAGCATCGATGACGGGGTCGTGAGTCTTGACCAGGTCGGGCCGCTGATCCATGCCAAGATCACTGCCAATCCGCGGCTCATCATCTCCGTGAAGGGAGATGGCCGAGCCTCTTTTGGCCTGGTCTCGGATGTGATCCAGGAACTGCGGATGGTGGAGGCCTTGCGGGTCAACTTCGCCACTGACCGTGAACGGGGGACCTTCTGATGAATCGTCCTGCCGACATGCCTCGCCTGAAGACGGCAGAGGCCGATCTACGCCGTACGTATGGCAAGACCTTCTGGGCTTGCTTCGGTGGATCCTTCGTGTTTCACGTGGCGATGGTCGCTCTGTTTCCAAGTTTTGAGGCCGATGCCTATGAGAAGTCGGATGCCCCGGTCATTATTCAGATCGAGGACGTTCCGGAGACCCGGCAGGAGCGGCGTCCGCCACCACCGCCTCGTCCGGTCGTGCCGATCGCTTCTGATTCGGACGACATTCCCGAAGACGCGACAATCATGGAGACCGATCTGGATTTCGGCCTCGATGATCTGGCGCCACCGCCTCCGCTGGAGGAACTCTATCAGGAAGTTGAGATGGAGGAGGAAGAGGAAGAGATCGTCGAGATCTGGCGCGTGGAGAAGCAGCCCGTGCCCCAGTCCGAGGTCGTGCCCGTGTATCCTGAGATCGCCAGGAAGGCCGGGATTACCGGCACAGTCCAGGTGGAGGTCCTCGTGAACCGCGAGGGCAAGGTTGAGGCGATCGGGCGTGTGATCGGCAATGAGGTGTTCCACGCGGCGGCCAAGAAGGCGGCTGCCCAGTGGACCTTCAGTCCGGCGATCCAGAATGACAAGCCAGTCAAGGTCTGGGTCATGCTGCCCTTCAGGTTCCAGTTGAACTGAGTCCGATCAACTGATCTGAGCCTGACCAGAGTTCCTTCGGGACCCGCGTTGTCGGAGAGCCTATGGCGCCAGCGTCCACCCCAAACCGGGGCGATGGATGTTGGCGCCATTTTCGTGGCTGTCCACAGGTTGCGAGATGGTTAATTACACGCGAATCAGCGCCAGTCGATTGCCGAACCAACTGACGTTTGTTGCCATATCTAGCTGTTTTCACTAACTTAAGTCAGCTTCCGGTGGGGTCGGCCAGTGCGGACCGCGTCGATCTGCTGCACCGGAGCCATCCCCCCTGTTGTCGTGTCCGCAGCACTCCCTGGTCCTAATTCCTCCCCCTGAGAAATCTGGTTCCACTTGGTCGTTGGTATGTCCCGGGTGGTCCGCCGCGATAATATTTCGCCCTCAAGCGATGGCTACATCGCTCCTCACCGGAGGTCGGGTACGACAAATGCGTTGCCCTTTCTGCAACCACCAGGATGACCGGGTCGTCGATTCACGATCCTGTCGAGACGGTCAGGCGATTCGCCGCCGACGCGAGTGTACGAACTGCTCCAATCGGTTTACGACCTATGAATACATTGAGCATGCGCCCCTGACCGTCATCAAGCGGGACGGCAGTCGCGAGCCCTTCGATCGAGCCAAGCTTCAGAAGAAGATCGAACTTGCCTGCTACAAGACGACGGTCTCTGCCGAACGCATGGAAGAACTCATCGACCAGGTCGAGTCGGATCTGAGCAATCTGGCCGAGCGAGAGGTGCCCAGCAAGCAGATCGGCGAGTTGATGATGGAGGCCCTCAAGGACCTCAATGACGTGGCCTACGTGCGTTATGCATCCGTTTACCGGCAGTTCAAGGATCGCAGCGATTTCATGCGTGAACTCGAGCAGATGGCGAACTGATCTGAAGTAGATCGGCAAACTCGACATCGGGCAAGATTCACTCGATGTCGGTGCAAGAATCAGGCCCTCCGGCATGGCATTGTGCCTGCCCGGGGGGCCTCTTTTTGTGTCGCCGGGCCCACATGGACACCGCAATGTGACACAAGCCACCAAAAGTCTTGACAACTCAGAAAGCCGTCATGTATATTGGCTCTGCGCTGCGGAAACACACAAGATATTGTGGTATGGCTTGGTCAGCAGACATAAGATCCTGTGTATGCAGTGCAGTTACTGGTTTGCTCTCCCCGCGCTAACCCCAGACAATTCAATAGCTTAGCCCACCGTATGGCCGTCCGGTCGCCGCGAGGGCTTCTTTTTTGGCCTCGCCCAATGCGAGGGAGGGTATCAGATGTCCGAGCATTCTGCCGATTCGCCTGCCCCAGGAACAGATTCCGAAGCACCCGAAAGCGTCCACCGCCTCGAAGACCTGTTGGCCCAGCTTGAGGGCCGTGGATACCGACGAAACGGACACGACGAAGTGCTTGAACGCGCCGCCGACGCTCGTAGCTACTATGGGGACAACGATCTGGCGATCGATGTGCTGCATAGCAAGTATCTTGCCCCTGGTGAGACGGGCCCACTGCAGATGTGGGATCGCATTGCTCGCGCCGTGGCCTCCGTGGAAGAGGACGAGCAATATTGGTATGACCAGTTCTTCCAACTCCTCATCGACTACAAGTTCATCCCCGGCGGTCGCGTTATGCACGGTGCGGGGCGTGAAGAGGCGAAGCGTCGCCCCACCCTCTCCAACTGCTACGTTATCCCGATCGAGGAAGACAGCCTTGAGGGGATCTACACCTGTCTGACGGAGTCGGCCCTGGTCTATCGCACCGGTGGTGGTGTGGGTACAGATCTGTCGATTCTGCGTCCCAAGGGGGCGTCGGTGAATGCCACCGTCGATCAGTCTCCGGGCTGCACTGCTTTCATGAATCTTCTGTCGGAAAGCACCAATGCCGTGTCCCAGGCGGGACGACGTGGTGCCCTGATGCTTACCCTGAGTGTCGACCATCCCGATATCGAAGACTTCATCACCATCAAGAATGACGCCAACCGAACCAAGGTGCAGTACGCCAATATCAGCGTGCTGATCACCCACGAGTTCATGGATGCTGTCATCGGCGACACCGACTTCGATCTGCGCTGGGGTGGTCAGGTCTATCGCACGGTGCGGGCTCGTGATCTGTGGAACAAGATCATAGCCAACGCCCATGCCAGTGCCGAGCCCGGGATCATCTTCTGGGACACGATGAAGGAATACCACAATGTGGAGTATGCGAATCCGCTGACGAGCACGAATCCGTGCGGCGAGCAGCCCCTGGCGTCGTATACGGCGTGCAATCTGGGTAATCTGAATCTGCTGAGTTTTGTCGATGACAATGGCGTCTTCGACTTTGAGGACCTCGCCGAAGCGACACGCGTATCGACGCGATTCCTCGACAACGTCATCGACTACAACATGGATAGCCATGCGCTGCCAAAGATCCGCGATGCAGTCGAGTCGGATCGGCGTGTCGGCCTCGGTATTACCGGACTCGCCGACGCGCTGGTGAAGATGGGGCTCAGATACGACAGCGACGAAGCACTCGACGCGGTCGAGAAGATGATGCAGACCATCTGCTACTATGCCTATGAGACCTCCATCGATCTGGCTCAGGAGAAGGGCCCCTTCTCCCTGTTTGATTGGGAGGGTTTGTCGAAGAGCAAGTTCATTCAGGGCCTGCCCAAGAGTATCCAGAATCGGATTCGCAAGAATGGTCTGCGCAATTCGACGTTGATCACAGTGCCTCCCGTCGGCACCGGTTCAATCGTGGCACAGACCTCTTCCGGTGTTGAGCCAATCTTCTGCACCAGCTACAAGCGGCGTGTGAAGCAGGCCGATGGGGAGAGCTTCCGCGAGTACAAGGTCTATCATCCGCTGGTAAAGCAGTTGTTTGGCGGAGATGAGAATCTCCCCGACCACGTGCGGACCTCGCACGACATCGATCCCTTTTTCCGCGTGCGTATGCAGGGCGTGATTCAGCGTTACACGGACAGCTCGATCTCTTCGACGATCAATCTGCCGGAGGATACGACGGAGGAGACGGTGGCCGATATCTACATCTCGGCCTACAAAGAGGGATTGAAGGGCGTGACCGTCTATCGCGAGGGAAGCCGCGAAGGCATCCTGCAGACCGACGACGATGCCAAGAAAAATGAAGAGGCCGAGGCGGAAAAGGTGGCAGCCGCCGGACGACACATGCGACCACGCCCGTCCGTGACCAGTGGTGTCACCGAGCGGATCAATACGGGCGAAGGCAAGATCTACGTCACGATCAACGAGGATGAGCACGGGTTGTGCGAGGTCTTCAGCACGATCGGCAAGGCGGGGGGCAATGCGGCGGCACAGTCTGAGGCGATCAGTCGTCTCATGTCTCTGGCCCTGCGCTCCGGCATCGACCCACAGGAAATCGTCGACATGCTCAAAGGCATTTCGGGTCCGTCACCGGTGTGGGAGGCAGGTGAACTGATCCTGTCGACACCGGATGCGATTGGTCGGGCTCTGGAACGCTATCTACAGCGTCGAACGGGTGGTCAGTTGCTCGCGGCTGTCCTGCCTGAGGGTGAAGCTCTGGCTGATGGTGAAGCCGTGGCTGTGGATTCAGGTGCAGGTGCGACCAGGAGTGGCGGTACCAAGGTCATGGTTACCTGTCCCGAGTGTGGTTCCACTGTTGCGCACGAAGGCAGCTGTCTGACCTGCAAGCACTGCGGATGGTCAAAGTGCTGAGGATCTTCTGAGGCTGCAGCCTGTTGAGGGACACTGTGAAACTTCTACCAGGTCCCTACACCAGGATCACATAATGCAAAGGGCGCTGTTTCCTTCGAGGAAGCAGCGCCCTTCTTGTTTTCACCTACCTGCAACGCCAGGTCGCAACGGGCTCATGTCGGTACGGTCAGGAGATATCCAGTACGAGACCGTCGTAGGCCAGTTCCACATGCTCAGGGAGATAGTCGTTTGTTTCCTCGTGTTCGAGGTCGTGAGCGATATGGGTGAGGAAGGCCTGTCGGGGCCGAAGCAACTCCACCATCTCCAGCGCCTGATCGACATTGAAATGTGTCGGATGTTCCCGATGGCGCAGGGCACCCAGCACAAGTGTGTCGAGGCCACGCAGTTGGTCCATGGATGCATCCGGGATCGAACTGCAGTCGGTTACGTAGGCAAAGCGTCCGACGCGGTAGGCGAGGACGGGCAGACGGCCATGGAGTACCTGCACCGGGGTGATCTGCAGGCCGAACAGCTCGAGATCTCCATCCATGACATGAGGCGACAGACGTGGCACCCCTTCGGCCCAGGCCGAATCAAAGGCATAGTCGAAGACGTGGTTGATGCGCTCCAGTGTCTGCCGATCCCCATACACGGGAAGGGGGTCATCGCGACCGAAGCAATAGACTCTCACGTCATCCAGTCCATGGAGGTGGTCGGCGTGGGAATGCGTGTAGAGTACAGCATCTACATTGCGCACGTCATTACGCAGTGCCTGCAGACGCAGATCAGGTGAGGTGTCCACGAGAATCGAGTGATCAAAGTGTTCCAGAAGAATGGAGCAGCGCAGACGCTTATTGCGCGGATTGCTCGATGTGCACACGGGGCAATCGCAGCCGATGCGGGGGACCCCAACAGAGGTACCGGTGCCCAGGAAGGTGATTCTCACGTGATAGACGCTTCAGCCGATAGCGGCAAGAGTCGCTGCCTGTGGTAGCGTCAGAGGGCAGGGCCCTGCCTCGGTGATCGCGACGGTGTGCTCAAAGTGGGCCGCTGCAGATCCATCCTTCGTCCGGGTCGTCCAACCGTCCTCGTCGACGACGACCTCGGCAGCCCCGAGGCTGAAAATCGGCTCGATGGCGACAACCTGCCCCGCCTGGAGGCGGGGGCCGCGTCCGGGGGCACCATGGTTCGGGATATGGGGTTCTTCGTGAAGCTCGCGTCCGATGCCGTGACCACCATACTCCCGGATCACCGCCACGCCAGCTTCTCTGGCCACCTGCTCAACGGCATGGGAAATATCTGACACGCGATTCCCCGGGCGAGCAGCCTGCACGCCAGCTTCCAGTGCCCGCAGAGTCGCCTGCAGAAGACGCTCGACATCAGGGTCCAGATCTCCCACGGCCAAAGTGAAGGCGCCGTCCCCATACCAGCCATTGAGGCGGACGCCGACATCGACACAGAGTACGTCCCCTTCTTCAAGTGCTGCGGGGCGGGGGAAGCCGTGTACGGCCTCGTCATTGACGGAGGCACAGATCGAGGCGGGGAAACCGTGGTACCCCTTGAACGCGGGTTCGGCGCCGCCATTGGAACGGATCGTTTCCTCGGCCAAGGCGTCGAGAGTTGCCGTCGACACGCCGGGGGCGATGCGTTGAGCCAGTGCACCATGTACCTGGCTGACGATCAGGCACGCGGCGCGTATCGCCTCGATCTCGTCGGGCGAGCGTCTCGGAATCAAGGATGAATGCCTGTGACGGGGAGTGGGGGCAGACAGCATCTTACTGATGGTCTATGAAACGGCTGAGCCTACGAAGTGTCAAGAGACCGCAGGGGTGCCGGCAGATTCGTTGCGGATCAAGAAAGGCGTTGATACATTGGCAACCAGATCGAGCGGGCTCGTCATACATGGGTCCGCTCCTGTTGTCCCTGAGCAAACCCGGGACATTGTCCCGCTGAGCTCAGTATCGATATGGGCAAAATCACTCGTTGTCGTGGAGTCGCTGCATGGGGCACGTCCGGGATCTTCAACCCAGAGAACTCGGTGTCGGTGTTCCCAGGCACGCGGGTTGCCTGAGATGAAGGTGCCTGTGGCGGCACCCACACCACTGACCGCACACTCCGCCATCGAAGCGGGGGCAGGGTCCTTCGCAGGTTATCTCGAGCAGACGGGCGTCTCCCGGCAGACGAAGCGCGCCTATGCTCTGGATGTGAACCAGTTGTGCCGTTTCCTCCACACATGCATCGCCGGCCCGACCCTCTCTTCTGTTGACGCTGGAGCGATCAGGTTGTTCGTCGACCACCTTCACTCGTGTGGCCTGCGGCCCCGCACCATCGCCCGCAAACTCACGTCTGTGCGGGCGCTCTATGAGCATCTTCGGCAGCTGGGTCTCAGTGATGGCTCACCCGTGCGCGGCGTGAGTCCACCGACAGACACGGCACGTCCTGTTGGCCTCTCAGCTTTGCAGATGCGTACGCTGTTGGGGCTGCCTGAACGGTCGTCCTTCATCGGCAGTCGAGACCGGGCGCTGATGGAACTGCTCTATGGCTGTGGTCTGCGCCTGGAGGAGCTTCTGCCACTGCAGTTGTCGCACCTCTTGCTGACGGACATGCAACTACACGTTGAGGGAGCCCGGCCGCGGACACTCCCATTGGGGCGATCCACCATACGGACCCTGACACACTATCTACAGATGCGTGCCGAGTTGCTCAGCCAACGCGATATCCAGCAGATCGATGCGGGGGCGCTGTTTGTCAGCCGGCGCGGACGCCGGCTTCGGACACGCACCGCTCAGCAGGCGATGGAGCGCTACATCCTTCGTCTGGAGGGGGCCGATACCCAGTGGGGAATGACGCACAGACCCCGCCGCGGGGCCACGGCCTTGCGGGCGGCTTTCGCTGAGCATCTGCTGGCTGCTGGTGCTGATGCCGGCGGCGTCGGCCGACTCATGGGACGCGCCCGCTCGCCAGTGCCAGCCTCCACGGACCTGGAGGCGCTGCAACAACGCTATCAGCAGGCCCACCCACGGGCTCAAGGGGCAGATCCACCTGATTCGGCGAGTCGAAGCACACCATGAGGTATTCGCTCCTGATCGTCCTCGCCCTGTGTGCGTGTGCGAAAGTCTCACCGCCGGGTGGGGG
>JABHDC010000056.1 GCA_018673255.1 Gemmatimonadota bacterium | reverse complement strand
GTCGCTGCCAGGAAATGCGACCACTCTTGCCATGCGAGCGGGCGATCCCGGTGAACTCTCCGATGAACTGATCGGCTTTGGTCAAACCGCCGGCGAGCTGATCGTGCGCCGCTGCGCCGATTATTGGCTGCAGGGCGACACCAGCGCGCTGCCCTCCGCCATCCTGAGCCGCGCCGCCTTCGACAACGCCATCCGTGCCGTGTTGGCCATCGGTGGTTCGACGAATGCGGCACTTCACATTCCCGCTATCGCCCAGCAACTCGGCCTGGATGTGACCGTCGACGACTTCGATCGACTCAGCCGCACGACCCCCTTGCTCGGAAAGTTCCGGCCCGCCGCCAACTACTTCCCCTCCGATCTGGGACGCGCCGGCGGTATCTGGGCGGTGATGAAGCAGTTGCACCTTGCCGGCTTGGTGCACGATGGCTCTCACACGGTTATGGGAAAGAAAGTGGCGCAGGTGCTGGACGAAGCGCAGGACGCGGATGGCGACATCATCGCCTCGATCGCCAAGCCCCTCTCGTCTGAAGGCGGAATTTGCCTATTGCGCGGCAATCTGGGATGTGCCCTGATCAAGGCAAGCGGCGTCGTGGAAGGCATGTGGCGACACCGCGGTCCGGCCAAGGTCTTCGCCTGCGAAGAGGAAGCACGCGATTCACTGGCAGCAGGCCGGATCGTGCCCGGCGATGTAGTCGTCGTCAACTATGAGGGCCCCGCCGGTGGCCCGGGCATGCGCGAACTGTCTCTGCTGGCCGCCACGGCCCAGGGCATGGGTCTGGCTGATTCGGTCAGCTTCATCACCGATGGCAGGTATTCGGGCGCGACGCGCGGTCCCTGCATCGGCCACGTCGACCCGGAAGCAGCCAAGGGTGGCCCCGTCGGCCTGATCCGCGATGGTGATGTGATCGACATCGACCTGTACCAGCGCACGCTCAATCTGTTGGTGGATGACGAACCGGTAGCCTCGGCGTTCTTCGACACGCGACGACAGGAGGACGGTTTTCACCCACCGGAAAAAACAATGGGCCCCCTACTGAGATTCTACAGCCAGAGCGTCGGCCCCACGGCCCGGGGTGCGGTCATGGGTGACGACTATGAAGGAAGGAAGTAACCATGCATAGACCCAACATCCTCTTCATTATTGCCGATCAGCACAACGCCAAGGTCCTCGGCAATAGGGGCCATCCCGATGTGCACACACCACACCTCGACCGCATGGCGGACGAGGGCGTGCGCTTCGACAATGCCATCACGCAGAACCCGATCTGCACGCCGAGCCGCGGATAGTATTTACAAGCGGCATCATCGTGCGTCTGGTGTACGTCCGGCAAGGGAATTTGTGGAGCCTCGGCCGCCCTGGCCGGTCGCCTTCGGTGTGACGGTGCCATGTACGGGGTTTGCCACCTGCGTGGACAACGTCGCTCCTGGCTTTGGGCACAACCGTGTCCTGTCGACCGGCCATCAACAGCGATGGTGGGTCAGGCCGCCTCGTCGAATTCCAGTTGGCGATCCTGAGTGGGCCGGTGTGACGGGTGGGGCTCTGGCGGGCAGTCCGACGCCGTCGAGGTAGGCGATGACCGAGCGCGGCGATGATCTTCATGTGGCCGACGCAGATGGGACAGACGGTAACGTCGTATTGAAAAACTCTGGCTAAGAGCTTGGCCCAGGAAACCCGATGGCATCGGCGTCGCGGTGCCGACTCGTACTCACAACGTCATGCCATAGTAGAGGAAGTCTGCCGCATCCACATGAGCAAGAATATTGTCAATTGACATGCCGGGTTTGGCACAAAGGGAAAGCTCTGTATGGCTATGGAAGGATCGTGGCGCTTTCGATTTACTGTTGCTCGGTGACATGGTCCTCCAACTCCTCTGTGGTCTTGATCGCAAGTCCCTGAAACCCGGGGGAATGGACCCGACGACTCATGTCCTGCAGCAGCCGAATGTGACTCCGTAGACGTCCTCGATCTTCCACGGCAGTGCCGAAACGGCGAAAAGCAAAATCCAACTTCTCCATGACCCTCTCAGCTGCCGCAACGACCGATCCGATCGCCTCATCGACCTGTTCTGTAGCGTCGCGTTTGAGGGCGAAATCTATCACCGCACGGGCGTGTACCCTAACTCCGATATAAAGTGAGATCAAACCATAGATGTCGAGAAAGTCGAGCATCTCCTCGTTTCTACGCACTTGCGTCTTGAGCAGAGATACCTGCTCGAGGATATACTCGCCCGTCTCCTCCCCGGAGTGCTGGTCAAAAATCCCGGCCTCGCCAAGGACCCGATGGTCGGGCCCATCCAGGAAGTACCGCTTCCTCAGTCGTAGATTCGACGATGTCGCCTCGATGAGGGCCATGAGATGGGAAAATCGTTCATCAGGAAGCCCCCAGAATCGATGTGTAAAGCGGGAACAGTAGGTAGAGAAATCGTGTGTTCCCTGATACCACATGCGCTCCGCTGCCAGGGCCTGTAGAAACCAGAAATTCTCGAAGAATTGCCCACGATAGAATTCCCAGTTCGAATTGAAGCACCCCTCAGCTCCCTGCGCGATGGCACGGTCAATCGTATCGACGATCCAATGGTGCCCTCGCGTGAAGGCAATCGTGTCATGCCAGTAACCATTGCTTGCACACACCCCGTGTACGACAAAGCCCTGCTTGACAAAATGTTCGACGGTGTTCCCATAGGGCGAGATGTAGTGCCAGTCTGTGATGATGATATCCCGGGTGACTTCCTGTAAAGATCGATTGGCCGACTCCATCCGGCCGCCATTGACCGAGTCCGACTTTGGAAACTGCTCGGGAGCAAGGAACATATCGCCGTAGATCATTGTGACGGCACCATGACTTCGTACTTGCTCGTTCAGCCAATTCAGGTGCTCGGCTAGAATCCGTTCGGGACCTCCACCTTTCATGCACCGTGCACAATGCCCCGAGTGGGACTCGTCATATCCCAAGTGCACGAAAGGCGATTGAAAGACGTCGGTTACGTCCGCGATGAGACCGGCGAGAAAGGCCCGAGTCTTTGGATGGGTAGGACAGATATTGGAGGCGATCTCTGGATCCTCCCGCATCTGCCGTCGCTCTCCCTGTAGCAGAAGACCCATGTGTCCTAGCGTCGGAATCTGCGGCACGACCGTTACGCCGAGTCCTGCCGCGTAGGCCACCAGTTCACGGGCCTCCTGCGGGGTCATCGCACCCTTTGGGGCGACTTCCGGACACGACGGATAAACGAAATTGTTCTCGAGATACAGGTGAAGCTGGTTGATCTTCAAGTAGGCGAGGCGCTCGATGACGGTTCGCAGATAGGCTGCACGGAACTCCATCTCTCTGGCAAGATCAAAGTGCACTCCCCGCCATTTGATCGCCGGCCAGTCGCGGATCTCAACAAGGGGAATTCGGCCCTGATCTGCGCCATCCTCAAGGATCTGCCGCAATGTTGCCAGTCCATGGCGAAACCCCGCCACTCCCATCGCCTGCAGGGTAATCTTGTCGCCAACGACAAGATGGTAGGCTTGTTCCACCACCGCAGGCGGGACATCAGAAAAGTCCAGCTCGGCATCTGCTGCCAACAGCTTCACCGTGCATGCGTCGTCTGCAGTGGAGATCCAGTCGTACAACAGGATCGCGGCGCATTCAGTCAGTGCCTCGGCGGGGTGATCGTTGAGCAGGTCCGCTGCATCGATCTGAATCGTCGTGGTCGATCTTTCACCGCCGAGAAGCTGGATCGAAAGGGGCTTGGGAAGCAGGTTCTGATACAAGGTAGAGAGCTCCCTTATTCGCCGACTCGTGGAGTCATTGAAGTGGATTCATCGCAAACGACAGTTCGACCCGATCTAGGGCTTCGCGCAACTTGACGTAGTAGGCTGGGTCAGCCAGATCTTCGCGGCGGATGCCAGCGAGGATCTCACGGTAGATCTCCGGAAAATCCAGAATCGGGCTGAGGATCATGTCGTGATAGCCTTCGACCACCGCCCTCAGCCGCAGATCGCCAGCAACCTGGCCGTTAAACGAGCCGTCGCTGAAGGTCTGTGTCTGGCAAACCTCGACTTGCTCTTTGTCAAAGGCCACAAACTCGAGGCGACCATCCAGTGGGCGCCCCGTTTCAGCATCGACTACGGTAGCCTGGACTGTCGCAGCGTGTGTTTCGGGTGCCTGATATTCCGGGCCCTCAAAATAGAAGGGGCTTGTGATCGTAAACTGATCGTCAATCGACCCCTCGACGCGGACGATGTACCAGCCTGTCGACTGTTCGGTGATCTCGGCGGTGACTTCCACGTGATCTTCTGACCCATCAGCAAAGCTCCACTCCTGGTGCAGGTCGCCATTATGGATCACCTGAATCCTCGTGATGGTTCCCGCTTCTAAGGGATCGTGGTATCCTGGGGCACCCCAGGCGCGAATTCGTAGCGTTCGGGCTGTGTCTCCTGTAGGGAAAACATGCCCCGGTTCTTTGTCATCCAGTTCGACGAGCACAACCGGTCCGCTCGTGGCGATCGTGCGACCCGCACGGATCCCATCCAGCAGCGCTCTGCTACTGACCTCGTCAGCAACCTTTACGTACGTCCGGTGGTAGGCGATGGGTTCGTTAAAGCTGTTGTTCGCCCTCGTTCCGGCACGGTCAAAACAAGCGTCGTTGTACGCGCAGATACCAATCCGATGGCCCCAGTTGAGCAACATGTACCACATGGAGAAAACGAGGGGATCATCCATACCATCAGTGAGCAGATCGATGGAGTCGATCGCCCATGGGGCGACGATGATATCCAGTGGCAATTCCCTTGAGATGTTGCCTACACGGCCGGGGGTTCCCCCCAGCTCGCGCAGTGGGTGGGTATAGAACGCGCTAGATCCGTGTCGGCGCAGAACCCGGATGGATTCAAAATTGAGATAGGGCGTCCTCATGCCCTCTTCGAGTCTGTAAATGCCTTCGCCCGCGAGCGGCCGAAATTGAGCCGGGGTGTGCATGGGAAAGCTGACGAGATGTCCAAGATCATGCTTCGGATATTCGTCCGCCCACAGCGCCAGAAAATCCGCGTCCGACGCTGAGGCGCAGAGCGAATTCAGATCATCAACGCTGGGTTCTGGCTCGTTCTCCACGCTCGTGAAGCGCGCATCCGCATCATAGACCATCCAGGAAACGCCCTCGGCCTTCGATACAAGCGTCGCCGTTGGTAGATTGACCGCGAGCATCGCTTCGCCATGAACGACGTGCTGATGTGCGTCACCAGCGAACCACCCCTCATCCGTGGGACAGCACCCTCTTTCGAGAAGAATCGTCCACTTCTGTTGATCGCCAGGCTCGATGTCGACCACCTGGGTCTTGTACTCGTACGGACGGCTTACCACGACGGTGATCGACACGTCAGGCAGGTCACCCTTCCATGTGCCGTCACACCAGATCCTTGGTGACCCCAGATACGCCATGTCCTTACCTGCGGCGTCTTTTCCCCACATATCTGGCAGACCGTCGCCGCGAAACGAAAGCCGTGCCGCCAACTCTTTCCGAGTCAGCGCGTCCAATACAACGATTTCTATATGCATTCCAATATCCGAAGAGTGGTTACGGTGGTTCTCAGGCCGCGGGCAGATCCGCCAGTTCGACAAACGTCCCGCGTATCCAGGATCTGCCAAAGACGCCGCTGCCCGGGCGGTAGTGGATAGACGGTATAAGAGGGATGATCGTGAGTCTGGTGTGCCCTGTGCAAGCAATTTCGCCGTGGTGAGACTTGTTGCTGATTGGTGAACGGCCGTTTTCTGGTGGGTCAGAGAGCGCCGCGCCTGGCGGTGGGTCCAGGCGCTTGGGTCAGGGCGCAGCCCCATCCTCTCAAGACGTCCATAGCGACGACGACTCAGGCAGCTTCGATAAGAGACCGCGCAGCGGTCTCCTGTCACCGTCTGCCCTGCTTGCTCGGGTCGCATGACGGTGATCGCCGCCCTCACGGAGACGGCGGCCATTCAGGCGTTCCTCAACGCGGTGGGCCTGCCGCCCAGAGCCCCACCCATCACACCGGCCCACCTGGATCGCCAACTCGAATTCGACGAGGCCGCCTGACCACCATCGCGGCGGATGGTGGTCAGACAGGTCAGCGCTGTGGCCGAATCACAGCGACAGCCGACGCTCGCCCGGCGCGACACCCTCCGACCCACCAGAAGACGGCTGTTCAACAATGAACGGCAGGTCGGCGACCGAGAAACACGCTTGCATACGGCACACCAGGCTCACCATAATGGGCCCTTATCGTTCTTATCCGCTTCCGACCCCGCGGAAGAACCGACCATGCAACCCGGCGCAACCCCGGTTCGTGATGCGGACGGATTCAATGACAGTCTGAGATATTGAAAGGGAGCCGTATCAATGAACTGTGTCCTGGAACCGTTAGCCGTGAGCGGAAGCGCGAATACCATCCACGTCTACGCCACGGTCCATATGGGGCCGGCCAATCCCGTCGATTACGTGGGCGGCGTGCCGTGCTGGATCCCGCCGCAGGTCGCCCAGGCAACGGTGGGAGAATCCACCGAAGCGGCAGCGAGCGGGCTGCACGCCGCGGCGCTCGGCGGGTTCGTGCCGGGTCAGGAGTGGGACGATCTGCCCGAGCACCTGCCGCCGTTCCTGCACGTCATCGAGCTGGGTACGGGTGACGGGGATGC
>JABHDC010000055.1 GCA_018673255.1 Gemmatimonadota bacterium | reverse complement strand
GCCAGGCAAAGCGTGGGTGGGGCCCGGCACCGAAGCCGGGCCAGTCGACGGTGAATGTCTCGAAGTCGTCCTGCAGTTGACGTGCCAGGGGCCACATCTGGGCCCGGGTCGAGGCGGGTCCGAGGGAGGGAAGCAGGAGGATGGGTTCCCCCTTCCCGGCTACATCGATGGCCACTTCAACGGCCTGTCCTTCCACTTGCCAGGAGAAGGTCCGCGGGCCCCGGATGGGGAGCGCGTCAGGGTCTGGTGACTCGTCCGGATGTGTGTCTGGTCGTGTGTCTGGCATCCTTCGAATCTGACAAGATGCTCGAGATGAATCAAGCCGGCAGGTTCAGGCCAGTACTGCCGGCCTGTTCTCCCGATGGGGACCAGTGGAAACGGGCCGGAGAGTGGCTGGCGCCCGGCTGTCGCGGTGCCGCTCGCGGGATTATACTCGATCCGCTTGCACTGAATCCTCTGCTCGGCGTCAGTCAGATGCCTCAGTTCCAGGAGCCCGGTTCTTTATGCGCGTTGCCACTGGTGCGATCAGCCACGAGACCAGCACGTTCACACCCATTCCGACGACGCGCCAGGACTATGAGGAGCGCTATGGATTTCTACGGGGCGCGCAGATCATTGAGACCTTCACTGGCACCAATACACCGATCGGGGGTTTCATCGAGGGGGCGCAGGCACACGGTTTTGAGCTGGTGCCGACGATCTATGCCGAGCCGCATCCTGCGGGCCGGACGGCGCGGGCCCTCTTCGACGAGATCCTTGGTGAGTTGCTCGACGGGCTGAAGGCGGCAGCGCCGCTGGATGGTGTGCTGCTGGAATTGCATGGATCGATGGCTGTGGAGGGGATCGACGATGCAGACGGCCACATCCTGAGAGCCGTCCGCGACACGGTAGGCGACACACCGGTGCTGGTGCAGCTGGATATCCACAGCAACGTGTCGGATGAGATGGCGGATGCGGCAGACGTGTTGATCGGCCGCGAGACCTTCCCCGAAATCGACATGGCCGAACGGGGTCGCGAGTGTGCGAGTGTTCTCATGCAGATGCTGACAACAGATCTGCATCCCACCATGGCCCTGCACCGAATCCCCATGATCTGGGGGATGAATCAGGTGACCGCCCACGAACCGATGGCCCAGGCGATTGCTGAACTATACCGAATCGAGGCGCAGCCCGGCGTGGTCTGTGCCTCCATTGCGACCTGCTTCCCACTGGCGGATGTGCCCTGGCTGGGTGCCTCGGTCTACGTTGTGACGGATGACGATCAGAACCAGGCGCAGCAGCTGGCCGATGAGCTGGGGGAATGGATCTACGAGCGCCGGGCCGAATGGCACTTCGAGCGCTACGATACGGCCTCGACGCTGGATCGGTTGGGGGATGACCCACCGCGTCCGCTTGTGCTGGCCGATCGGGATGATAATACAGGAGGTGGCGCACCGGGAGACAGCACGGGTGTTCTGCGCACCTTTCTGGAGCGGGGTCTGCATAACGCCTGCGTGCTCTACATCGTGGATGTGGAGTCGGTGCAGGCCTGTCTGGCTGCCAGCGTGGGGGCACGTGTCGATCTGCAGGTTGGGGGCAAGTCGAGTCCCATGCAGGGTGATCCCGTGAGGATGCAGGCACGTGTGGTGGCCGTGTCACCGGACGGTCGCTTCCACTACGATGGGCCCATGTATGAAGGACTGGAAGGATGTATGGGTCCCTCCGCCCACATCGAGCAGGATGGGGTACACGTGATCCTCGTGAGTCAGCGCGAACAGCCATTCTGCACCGCCTTTGCTCGCTCGCTGGAACTGGATCCTCGGCAGATGTCGACGATCGCCGTCAAGTCGGCGGCTCACTTTCGAGCCGGTTTCGAGTCGTGGGCCGGCGCCGTACACCTGGTATCTGAGCCCTGCGTGCACAGCGAGTGGAATCTGCAGTTCACGAATACGGGCCGACAACTGTATCCCCTCGACGCAGAGGGGCGATATCCCCGAAAGGCGACAGAATGACAACACAATCCGCAGACAAACACTCGGTGGCCCGCTCGCTCGAAATCTACGAGCGAGCACGCAAGCTCATTCCGGGTACGACGCAACTGATCAGCCGTCGCCCTACACGCTCGGCCCTCGGGGTCAGCCCCATCTACGCCGAACGCGCCAAGGGCTGCCGCATCTGGGATGTGGATGGCAACGAATACGTCGACTGGATGAGCGCCGTAGGTCCGATCGTGCTCGGTTACGCAGATGACGTGGTGGATGCGGCCGTGAAAGAGCAGATCGATCGAGGCTCCGTGTACAGTATCGTGCACGAGAACTCGCTGGCCCTGGCTGAAACCCTCGTTCGTCTGATTCCCTCGGCCGAGATGGTCCGCTACTGCAAGGGGGGCGGTGAGGCGTGCACGATGGCGGTGCGGATCGCCCGTGGGTTCACCGGCCGAGACAAGGTGTTGTTCAGTGGCTATCACGGCTGGCATGACTGGTATCTGGCAGCAAATCTGGGCAGCGAGCGATTGCAGGGGCACCTGTTCAATGGCATCGATCCCATCGGTGTGCCGGCGGGCCTGGAGGGGACGATCGAACCCTTCGAATATGGTGATCTCGACCAATTGGAAGACCTGCTCAAGGCCAATGATTCACAGGTGGCCTGCATCATCATGGAGCCCATGCGTACCGAATTGCCGCCACCGGGTTACCTGGAGGGCGTGCGGGCCCTGGCCGATCGCTACGGCGTGGTCCTCATCTTCGACGAGGTCTCCTGTGGCTGGCGGATCTCGCTGGGGGGAGTCCAGCAGGTGACGGGCGTCACCCCGGATCTGACGGCTTTCGCCAAGGCGATCTCGAATGGTTACCCCATGGGGGCCGTCGTGGGGCGGACCGATGTGATGGCGGCCTCTGAGCGCATGTTCATCTCCAGTGCCTACTGGGACGACAATGTCGGTATCGCAGCGGCGCTGGCGACGATCGGTGAATTGGAGCGTCGCGATGCACCGGCCATGTTCGAGCGCACGGGGGCGGCATTCCGCCAGCGCATCGATCGTGCTGCCGCTGCCTGTGGACTGGCGGCCTCGTGTGTCGGGGTGGCCGCGCACCCGCGGATTCAGTTTGAGACGCCGGATGCGGAGACGGCCACCTTGGTCTCGACCCTCTTCGTTCAGGAGAATGCCCGACGTGGGCTGATTCTCTCAACGGGATTCTTCTTCAATTGTGCCCACGATGAGGCGGCCCTCGATCACACGGAACGGGTCGTGACGGAGAGCTTCTCCATCATCGCCGAAGGGTTGGAGAAGGGCGATCTGGCCAGTCGAATCGAGTGCCAGTTGCAGGAGGAGTCGTTTCGGCGACTCGTCCGCTGATCAACGGGGCGTTTGACGCCCCAAAGGACACGGGGCTTCCTTGTCCCGCAGACAGCCAGGGTAGAATCCTTTCAGGAGCCAGAACGATGTCGTATCAGGGTGAACGTCACTGGAGCAGCGCAGCGGATTTCGATCAGGCCGCGACACGCCGCGATGTCGAAGGTGAAGCGGACACACTGCGTCTGCGTCGGGGCGTGACGCTACGCGATGAAGTGGGGCGCACCAATGGCCGGCACACAGAACGCATCACGCAGATGCGCTGGGCCCGCAAGCAGCTGGTCATCGATCACCTCGGCTCCAATACGGACACGGTCTACCTGTGCCCGTATTTCTGTGGTGCCCCCGAAGGCTCGAAGCTCGAGATCGAAGTGAATGGGCACACCATGGAATGGGTGTTCCCGGAGAAGCCTGAATACTGGAACACCAACTGGCAGCAGATCGAGGTGCTCGTCGAGTATCTCCAGGTGGGGCTGAACCAGTTCATCTTCCGGGGTGCTGGTCCGGGGGAATGGCACCTGCTGATGGAATCGAGTCTGTGGCCGGACCGGTCTGCCGTCAGTGAAGATGCGGGACAGACCTGGCGTTCGGATGAGATCGGCGACAACGACCGCAGCGATGGAGAATACGTCGTACGTCTGTGGCTCGACCAGTATGCCCACTGTGGCGAGGTGGTCTCGGCTCCCGTGGATCTGTTGGCGATTGCCGCCGGTCACGCCGTGGCGCCATCTGGAGAAGTGAAGGCGGCGGATGTCGAACTCACCGGTGACTGTCCGGCAGGGACATCCTGTGAGATACAGTGGCGGCAGGGGACGACACCTGCCTACGATCCGGCCACGTGGTCTGCCTGGGCGGCGCTCACCGAAGGCGCGGTCACGGGTTCACGATTCGGCCAGTGGCGGCTGCAACTGGCGACAAGTGATCCGTCGGTGACTCCCGTTGTGAAGGGGGTGGCTCTACGGGTCGAGGCGCAGGGCACAGTACAGCCAGACCATCCGGTTGATTGGACTGTGACAGCCGATGTCGACAATGCACCACTGGTGCGCAGTTCGCATCGTTTCGCCCACATGCCTGCAAACGACAGTCGCGGGCAGATCCTGCGAGACCGCTGGCAACTGGACAAGGTTGTGGGGCCGGCGAAGACGGAATTTGAGGCCCTGGTCCTGCTGCGTCAGTGGGTGCGCGAGCAGTGGGAGGATGGCTGGAATATGGGCCCCCTCGATTACGTGCCGCCGTGGGACGCTCCCGTCATTCTGGAGCTGGCCGGACAGCAACTGGCATTGGGCATGTGTACCCACTACGCCACCGTCTTCACGCAGTGTTGCGCCGCACTTGGGTTCTATGCTCGCACGCAGATCATGCGATGTCACTGTATCACCGAGGTCTGGTCGAATGACTACCGCAAGTGGGTGACCATGGATCCGGGTGGTGACAGCAGTGACGAGACGAAGCACACATACCACTTCGAACGTGACGGCGTGCCCCTGAGTGCGCTGGAGACCCATCTGGCCTGGGTGAATGAGGACTACGCGGACGTGAAGATGAGTCCGCCCCCGGCGCCGGCGACGAAGGATCGTTTCACCCTCGAAAATCGCATGCACCTGTGGTCGCGATTCATGATCAGTATGCGAAATGACGAAACGACCACCCTGGAACCGGGCGAACCGGAGCACGGCAAGTGCTCCTATCACTACGACGGCTACTTGTTCTGGCACGATGAGAAGACCCCGCCGCTGCCGCACTATTCGCGTCAGACGGAACGCATTGGCGATCTCTACTGGGATCTGCACCGCGTTCACATGCACCTGCAGGCTGGGGCCGAGGGACTCGTCATCGATCTGGATACAGAGACGCCGAATCTGGCGCACTTCGAGATCCGTCTCGATGGTGGCGGCTGGGAAGAACGGCCTGCGTGTTTCACCGTGCCGTTGCACGACGGTGAGAATCGTATTGAGGCGAGGGTCGTCAACAAGCACGGTCGGGCCGGATCCATCTCTCATGTGACGGTGGCCGCTTAGTGTCGAGCGCATCTGCCTCCGATACGTCAGGCGTCGACACGTCAGGCGCTGAGGCGATGTACGACGTCATCGTTGTCGGTGGCGGGGGAAGTGGTCTGGCTGCGGCAACCAGTGCGGCCGAGAATGGCGCCTCGGCATTGTTGCTCGAACGAGAGTCCGAACTCGGAGGCACGACGGGTATCGCCGTCGGATCATTCACGACCAACCGGACACGTCTGCAGCAGGCGGCGGGCGTCACCGATTCGCTGGCAGATCACGCCCAGGATGCAGGCCAATTTGCACCGGCCGAGATCGAGGCGCGCAACAACGACGAACTGCGGCAATACTTCCTCAGCCACAGCGCCGAAACGCTCGAGTGGCTGGAGGAGATGGGCCTGCGATTCCACGGTCCCAGTCCCGAACCGCCCAATCGTGTGCCACGCATGCACAATGTGATTCCCGGTGCCAGGGCCTACATCGGCGCCCTGCAGGATCGGTTGCAGACATGCGGTGGCCGGGTTGTCTGCGACGCGGATGTGGTGCAGATCCTGCGTGACAAGCAGGGGGTGACCGGTGTTGTGGCGCTGATCGATGGACATGAGCAGAATCTGCTGGCCCGGCGTGGTGTGGTGATGGCAGCCGGTGACTACACCAATTCTGCCGATCTGATCTCTCGCTTCAAGGGCGAGAGATTCTCCGGCGTGGAGGGCATCAATCCACGCTCCACGGGCCACGGGCACACGCTGTGTGAGCAGGCGGGGGCGCAGCTGCTCAATATGGACATCACCTATGGCCCGGAGTTGCGCTTCGTCGCACCCGAGGGCCGAGGTTCGCTCCAGAAGATGATACCCAGTCGTGGTCCGCTGGCGTCTCTAGTGGGGAAGCTGGTGCCTCTCGTCCCGGATCGCCTGATGGCCCGTTTCGTGCGTCGGCTGCTGGTGACCTGGCAACATCCGGAGGATGCGCTGCTGGAGGATGGCGCCATCCTGCTGAATGAGGATGGTGAACGATTCTGCGACGAGCGACTCTCGCCCGAACGCGAGATCGCCATTGCGGCACAACCAGGCAAACGCTGCTTCCTGTTGCTGGATGAGGCGCTGATCTCGCGCTACAGTGCCTGGCCCCACTTCATCTCCACTGCACCCAGAATTGCCTATGCCTATGTCGATGACTATCTGCGTCTGCGGCCGGATGTCGCCGTGGCCGGGAGACTGGAAGAAGTCACCGATCGCCGGGGGTTGCCCTCGGCAGCCGTGAGAGCCGTCATCGATGCGGTGAATGTCGAGCGGGGCGATGTGGGCGTGCTACCCCATCTGGCCGGGAAGCGCTGGGCCCTGCTGGGTCCTGCGAAAGCGTATTTCACCACGACGGAGGGAGGTGTCGCGATCGATCAGGAATTTCGCGCACTCGATGTAGCCGGTGATCCGATCCGGGGGCTTTACGCGATCGGTCAGAATGGACTGGGTGGACAGATCCTGTGGGGACACGGGTTGCACATCGCCTGGGCCATGACCAGCGGTCGTCTGGTGGGGCGCCAACTTGCCCAGGATGCCTGCGCATGAGTGGAGTGCGCCGAAATATGAGTCGCGATACGAGTCGTGACGTGAGCCGGGGCGTGACGCCACGCGCGGTCCTGTTCGGTCTGGTCCTGGTCGGGGTGATCAGCGTCATGAGCCCCTGGGCGATTCTGGTCGTGAAGGGTTCGCAGCTGACCTCGAATGCGATCCCCATCATCGCCATCTTCCTGCTCTTTCTGGTGACGGTGGTGTTGCAACCGATCCTCAGATGGCTGGGAAAACACGGGCTGTTCACACGACCCGAGCTGATCACCATCTACGTGATGATGCTCGTGGGATCCGTCGTGGTCACGACGGGTTTTACCGGCACCTTCCTGTCGGTGATCACCGGCGCCGTCTACTACGCAACCCCTGAGAATGACTGGAGTTCGCTCTTCATTCCGTATCTGAGTCGCTGGCTCACGCCTGAGGATACGGAAGCGATTCGGCTATTCTACGAGGGGCTGCCTCGCGGGCAGGTCATCCCCTGGGCGGCGTGGACCCTCCCGCTGATCTCGTGGCTCAGCTTCATCCTCGTCTTCTACTGGTCTCTGTTCTGCATGGCCACACTCCTGCGGGGCCAGTGGGTGGAGAACGAGCGACTCGTCTTTCCCCTCACCCGGTTGCCACTGGCCATGGTGGAGGAGCCGGACGGCGGATCCGACGGACCCGGGTTGTTTGCGCGCCTGTTCACGAGCCGGATCATGTGGATGGGTTTCGCCATTCCGTTGTTCATCCACTCCTGGAATTCGGCCGGGAACTATACCGATGCCTTCCAGAGAATCACGCTCAATGGCACGGTGGCGATCCTGCCAGGGTTGATGAGTGTTCCCTTCCGCCTGAATCTGCCCGTCCTCGGCCTGGCGTATCTCATGCCGCTGAATGTCTCCTTCAGTGTCTGGTTCTTCTTCATCATCGGCATGCTCCAGCAGCTGATCTTCGCCCGTATCGGTATCCAGATCGGCACGGGCGATATCTGGAATTCCGGCGGTACGCCACCCTCGATTCTGCATCAGGCAGCGGGGGGGATGTTCGTCTTCGTGCTCTTCCTGCTGTGGACGGCGCGTGGACACCTGCGGGGTCTCTGGTCCCAGGCCAGGGGACACACGCCTCGCGATCCACGTGAAGTGATGGCGCCTGCCCTGGCCTTCGGTGGCCTGGCGGTGGGGTATCTGTTGCTGCTGGCCTGGTTAATCACCTCAGGACTCTCCTTCTACGTGGCCTTCCTTCTGCTCACCGGGGCGTTGGGTGCCTTCATCGGACTGTCACGGATTGTAGCTGAAGCGGGATTGCCCGGCTGTCAGACGCCGATGGTACCGCAGGCCTTCATCACGCGGGGCTTCGGACCCGAGGTGCTGGGCCTGAAGAACATGACGGGTCTGGGACTGAGCACGGTATGGATCGGGGAGACGGCGGCAAACATGATGAATGCCGTCGTGCACGCGCTGAAGCTGACGACCGATGAGGATGCAACCGGTCGCTATCGGGGCATGCCGATCGCGCTGGGGTTGGCGATCGTTGTGGGACTGGCCGGATCGATCTGGTTCACCATGGAGATGGCCTACACCTACGGTGGGATCAATCTGCACAGCTGGTATTACGGTGGCGCGCCGCGATGGCCCTTCGACTACATGAAATCGGTCTATGGCACGACCGAGTCCTTCCTGCCGCGGCTCGGGTTCACCAGCATCGGTGGCGGTGTGATGGCGATTCTGCTCGTATTGCGTCACCGCTTCATCTGGTGGCCCCTGCATCCAATCGGTTTTCCCATCGCCCAGACGTATACCATCGTCTCCTATGGCTGGCTGTCTATCCTGCTGGCGTGGATGGTCAAGAGTGTCATCCTGCGCTACGGTGGGATCTCTGTCTATCGGGCGATCCAGCCCTTCTTCCTGGGGCTGATTCTCGGCGAATTTGCCACGGCCTGCCTGTGGACGTTCCTCGACGGGACCTTCGGCTTCGAAGGAAACATGATCTTCAACTTCTGATTGCCCGAACAGCCCTATGTGAGGGTAAACCTTTGCAAGAAAGCAGGTTGCTCACATCAGACGAAGCGGACCGAGGTCTCTTAGGTAAGGTCCTGGTAACACTTGGCCATGTTTGATACGGCAGTCAGATGTTCCTGCGGGCAGACCGGGCCGAGAATCCTGGTGTCTCATGTCTCGAGTGACGGACTCAGAGGCTCATCCTCAGACGTGTGCAAGACTGCAGACCATACTCTTGCGTGAATGCGGTGTGAGAGTCCGACGACATCGAGTGACTTGGGGCGACCTCGTTCCTTACAGCACAACTCGGAAACAAGAGCCGCCCAGGCCCACTAGGACGCCGCTCACGATCTCAAAGGGGGCGGGAGAGATCTTTCCGAGGCGACGGCCCTCTAGACCTTCCAGTGAATCCTAGTAATGTACTCCTTCATTGACCACATCCGTGTCAGATGGCATAGTATGGTCCATACCGGTAGGGTCCGAGCGTCGATCGACGAGGTCCACATGCAGCGAAACTCAGCCGTGTCGCTACGCGCCGTCTGCACCGGCGGCGCGCTGTGTGCCGCGATCAGTGTCCTGAGCCCGTGGGCGGCGCTGCTCCACAAAAGCTCTGAACTGACCAGCAATGCCATTCCCGTAATCGCAGTCGTCAGTTTGTTCGTGTTGACCGCCGTCGTTGCCCCGGTGATGCGTGCCCTGTCCCCGCGGTTGGCGTTCACCCGGCCGGAACTGCTCGTCATTTACGTGATGATGCTCATCGCCGCCGTGATTCCGACCAAGGGGCTGATGGGCAGCTTTCTGGGGGTCATCACGGGGCCGCTGTATTACTCGACACCTGAGAACGGCTGGGCACAGCTGTTTCTGCCGCATGTCAATCAGTGGCTGGCACCGAAGGATCTGACGGCGGTTCGGTACCTGTACGAGGGGCTGCCGGATGGGATGGGCATTCCCTGGGCTGCCTGGGCAGTGCCATTGCTGGCATGGGGGGCGTTTCTGCTGGCGTTCTACTGGTCGCTTCTGTGTCTCGGGGCGATCCTGCAAGGACAGTGGCTGGACCGCGAACGACTCGTGTTTCCCCTGACCAAGCTGCCGCTGGCGATGACGGAAGAGGAGCCGTCCGGTCGACTGGCCGGGGTGTTTCACAGTCGCTTGATGTGGCTTGGATTCTCCGTGCCCCTGCTGCTGCACTCGTGGAACTCGCTGGACAACTACAGCGACGCTTTCCCCGCCGTCACCCTCAACACGACGCTGGGCCTGTTGAATGGACAGGTGGCGATTCCGATCCATCTGAACTTTCCCGTTATTGGTCTCGGCTACCTGATGCAGCTGAATGTCAGTTTTAGCGTCTGGTTCTTCTACATGCTGTCAGTGCTTCAGCGGTGGGCCTTCGCGCGCCTGGGTGTCCAGATCGGCGGCGCCGATGTCTGGAACTCCGGACTCACGCCGCCGTCGATCATGCACCAGCAGGCGGGTGGTCTGCTGGTACTGACGCTGTTCGTTCTGTGGACCAGTCGCGATCACGTTCGTGAGATCGTACGCCGAGCCCGGGCAGGTGGGGCAGCGCGGGCCGGGGAACCCCTACCGCCCCGCACAGCCGTTGTGGGTCTGGTGATCGGGGTGGTTTTCATGCTCTCCTGGCTGGTGCAGACGGGTATGAGCCTGTGGGTGGCAGCTCTACTGGTGGGGGGGACGATGCTGGTGCTTGTCGGCCTGGCGCGGATCGTGGGCGAGGCGGGGATGCCCAGTTGTCAGACGCCAATGGTGCCGCAGGCCTTCATCATGCGAGGCATTGGCGCCGAGAATCTCGGTATGAACAATGTGACGGGTTTGGGCATGAGTACGACGTGGATGGGCGAGACGTCGGCGAACATGATGGTCGCCATCGTGCATAGTCTCAGATTGGTGCATGGCGTGGAGGGTACTTCCGGTCGCCTGGTGTGGGCCATGGGGCTGGCAGTCGTCATCGCCCTGGCGGGCTCCTGCTGGACGGTGATGTACCTGGCCCATGCGTACGGGGGTATCAATCTCGCCGACTGGTACTTCGGGGGGGCACCGCGATGGCCTTTCGAGTACGCCGCCTCGGTGGTCCGAAGTCCCGAGGCGAGTTTCGCTCCGCGACTCGCCTTCACGGCAATCGGGAGCACAATCATGGGTGGCCTGCTCTACATGCGCCACCACTTCCTGTGGTGGCCCCTGCATCCCATTGGTTTCCCGATCGCCGCCACCTTTCCAGTTCACAACTTCAACTGGTCGTCGTTGCTGCTGGCCTGGCTGTTGAAGGCAGTCGTTCTGCACTACGGCGGCGTGAAGACCTATCGGGCTCTGCTGCCGTTTTTCCTCGGTCTGATCCTGGGGCACTTCAGCACCGCCACCCTGTGGGTATTCGTCGATGCGTCATACGGGGTCAAAGGCAACGTCATCTTCTTCTATTGATGGGAACACCGGGGGTCGGATTGGGGAGAAGCTGGCAGGCAGGAAATGACTGCGGCTTGCCGGTGACCATGCACGACGTTCTAGCCAAACCCCACCAGCATGAGGCCGGTGAACAGAACGATGAAGCCAATGGCGCGTGGCGGTGGGGCGCTTGACGAGGCGCTCCAAACGCTCAAGGATCAGATCCCTTGATAGGCCTGGGGGGCGAAGATCCGGATGCGTGCAGACAGGATATAGGATTCGCCGTTGAGCGTCCTGAGCAGGTGATCCCTGCCGCGTCCCCACATGAACGCCTTCTGCGCCGCCGAGTGAACGTGCGCTGCGCGCCATCGGGATGCAACTCAACGGAATCGGACAACAATCTATCGCGCCCTGTCCGGTCTGGAGCGATGCGCTTGTGGTGCCCTGAGCACTGTGACAGCCCGCCGATATCTGCCACGCGTGGCGACTCGCCTGTCTCGAACGTTGCCACGGATGACCCTTTGGGCTATTCCGGCAGATCTTGGAAGTGTGTCCTCTCGATTGACCACTTCTGCGCCAAATGGCATAGTATGGTCCATACCGGTAGGGTCCAGGCGTCGATACAAGCGGGGGGAGTCGTGGGTCTCCCGTATCAGCAGATTCTCTCACCTCAGGGCTGGATCGATGACAGATTTCAAGAACCGAATGGTTAGAAGAGTAGAGCGTGCCCGTGTGATAGCCCGGGCTGGTGGAGTCGAGCAGGCGATAGCCAGTGGTGCCCTCCCTCATCGCATCGACACGACACTCTCCGAGGCTCTGGTACTGGGACTGCTGCGCCAGCAGGTCCACGTCTTCGTGACCGTGTTCGGGCACGGATCGACGGAGATCGGTGAGGTTCTGCGAGTCTACCAGGCTGAAGGGTTGGTCCGCGTCTGCGGTGTGCGCAGCGAGGTCGCCGCTTCCCACGCTGCGGCCGCATTGCGGTGGGTAACCGGGGAGAGAGCCGCTGTTATCACGTCCATCGGGCCTGGAGCCTTGCAGGCGCTGGCCGCATCGCTGGTGCCGGCGTCTGATGGGTTGGGTGTCTGGTATCTTCTCGGGGACGAGACGACTGAGGACGAGGGGCCAAACATGCAGCAGCTCCCTGGCCACCGACAGGGAGCCTTCACGCAGCTGTTCTCAGTGGCGGGCCGGGCATATTCTCTGCATACCCCCCTGAGCCTGCAGACGGCATTGAGGCGGGGACTGAACACTGTCGATCATGCACACCGCGCTGGCCCGTTTTTTCTCCTCATGCCGATGAATACTCAGGCCTCCGCATTGCAGGACTTCAATCTGGAGGAACTCCCGACCGGAACTCCCCCATCCCTCGGTGCAGCTGCGGGCGACGGGAGCTATCAGAGGGCGTCTCACGCACTGATCCAGGCAGAGCAGGTTGTGGTGAAGGTTGGCGGTGGCGCTAGATACGCGGCCGCCGAGGTGCAGGAGCTTCTGCTGCTAGCTGATGCCGTAGCCGTAACCAGCCCGATGGTATCTGGCGTCATCCCGTATGATGCTGAGCGCAACATGACTGTCGGCGGATCCAAAGGATCGCTGTGCGGCAACTACGCCATGGAGAATGCTGATCTGCTTGTGTCGGTGGGCTCACGCTCCGTGTGCCAGGCCGATTGCTCACGAACTGGCTACCCGAACGTGAGGCAGGTCATCAACATCAACACGGATCCTGACACGGCCACTCACTATGGCAAGACCATCGCACTCGTAGGGGATGCTGCGGCCACGCTTCGTCAGCTCTGCGCCGAACTGTGCACTCAGGGAGCGGCAGCAAATGGTACCGCCTCGGATTGGCTGTCAGCCTGCCGGCGGCAGAAGTCCGCATGGGAGCAGCACAAGGCCCGACGATACGATACCCCGACGCTCCACGACGAGAGTTGGCAACGAGAGGTCCTGACCCAGCCGGCGGTGATCAAGACCGCGACGGACTGGTCGCGCCAGATTGGTGCGAAGGTCTTCTTCGACGCTGGAGATGTCCAGGCCAACGGCTTCCAGATCGTGGAAGATGATCTGCCGGGTCGAACTTTCACTGAGACTGGCGCCAGCTACATGGGTTTTGCCGTCTCCGCCCTGCTGGCCACGGCTGTGAGTCGGCAGTCGTTCTATGGTCTGGCGATCAGTGGCGACGGCTCCTTCACGATGAACCCGCAGATTCTCATCGATGGGGTTGAGCACGGGGCCACGGGCTGCATACTGATCCTCGACAACCGCCGCATGGGGGCCATCTCCGGATTGCAGGTCGCCCAATATGGTCAGGACTGCGCTACCAGTGATTTTGTGAAGGTCGACTACGTTGCCTGGGCCCGGGCGATCGCCGGCGTCGCGGCGTTCGACGGTGGTTCCACCATCGGTTCGCTGCAGAGTGCACTTGAGGCGGCCCGGGCACACGAGGGTCTGTCGGTCGTCCACGTACCTGTCTACTTCGGGCCTGATGAACTGGGTGGCATGGGTGTATTCGGGCGCTGGAACGTGGGGCCCTGGAGCGAACAGGTGCAAGCCCTGCGCCACGACACGGGGCTGTAGAAGTGGAGACGAGAAAGGGGCGACTCGGCGGCGCATCTGAGCGCCGAGTCGGCTGTTTCCGAACGGCGCGTCAGAGCGACTATGCCAGAGCTCTGTACATCGGCGCCGGAACGTCACCAGCCGAGGTCCAGACGCGACCCAAGATTGCGATTATCTCGGCGAGCGATGAATCCACGGTGGGGCATGTGCACCTTGATCTGGTTGCCCGAATCGTGAGAGACACGGTCCATGACGCGGGTGGTGTCGGCTTCATCAGCAACATCCCAGCCGGGTGTGACGGTATCGCCCAGGGCGCGGGAATGCTCTGGTCCCTGGCGAGCCGCGACCTGGGTGCCGGCGCGGTAGAAGCCAAAGTACAGATGCACCAGTTCGACGCGATGGTGTGCATCTGTTCGTGCGACAAGATCATCCCCGCGATGCTGATGGCGTGCGCCCGGATCGACATCCCGACGGTCTTCGTGACCGGTGGGCTGATGGAGACGTATGCGTGCTGTCACGTGGAGGGGAGGTCGGAGCTGGGGGCCAGCGATATCAAGGAGGCCCACGGGATGCGCGCCTCGGGGGCGCTGACAGACGAGGCCTATGAGGAGATCCTGGCGCATACCTGCGCGTCGGCCGGAACGTGCAACATGATGGGAACTGCCGTGACGATGGCCCTCGTTGCCGAGGTGCTGGGTCTGTCGCTACCCGGAAATGGGACAATGTCGGCGGTATCCCCTCAAGAGGACTCGGTTCACCCGGATCTCCTCGGCCTGGCGGCCACTGCGGGGGAGACGATCGTGCGGCGCTGCCGGGACTACTGGCTGGGTGGTGACTCGTCGGCGCTGCCGTCCGCGGTGATGACAGGATGGGCCTTTGAGAACGCGATCAGGGCCGTGCTGGCCGTGGGGG
>JABHDC010000054.1 GCA_018673255.1 Gemmatimonadota bacterium | reverse complement strand
GCCGACCGTCAGGGGCGGCGCCTTCTGGCCCACCAGAAAATGGCTGTTCAACAATCAGCCACACGTCCCGCCATGGCGAAATTGCTTGCACAGGGCACACCAGACTCACCATAATGGACCCTTATCGTTCTTATCCGCCCACCCTCCCAGGTGCGCCCCCCGTCGTCGCTGAGGAAAACCTGGCCTTGCCAGAACTGGCCCGGGTGGGGGCAATGCTTGGGTTCGGGAATGTCGTCGCTGTCCGCGCCGCGCAGGCCGTCGGCGACCACCAGTCGGCCGCTGGGCAGGCGGCAGATACCGGGGCTGCAGGTGTAGATGCGACCCGGGTCGGGCGATTCCAGGATGATGGTTTCTTGTTGTGCTATATGGCGCATGGGAGTTTTCCCTCCTTGATCACAGTCGTTGCCGGCGGAGTCGCGTATGCATACCCGGCGTCCGGATCGGTGCAGCAGTACATGCCCTCATAGTCCTCAGGTTTGTTGCTGTCGTCAACGAGGAGCCCGTCGTTGGTGACGCGCCTAATCATGTGGGCAGCACATGGCGCAGAAGACACAGGTCGCGCCCACACAACGTTTCACTCTTCACTCTTCAGGCTGGCAGCATCCAGATCCACAATGCGCCTGCCACCCGGATAGGGAGCAGTAGCATATTTCTGCACGTGTTTCATCTTGGAGAGAATGGTCCCAATCCTATCCGTCTGAGTCAGAACGTCCTTTATCTCCCTTTCCCTGGGATCATCGACCTCCATTTTGGCCATCATCAACTCCAATTGCAGTGTCATCGCCTGCAAAGGCTGATTGATCTCATGAGCCGCCGCCGCTGCGGTCGCGGCCAACACCTGGGTCCGTTCTAACTCCAGCAGCTGCTCCTGGAGTTCCACAACCCGCACACCGACCTGTACTCGCGCGTGCAGCTCATCCGAGTCAAAGGGCTTGGTGATATAGTCATCCGCACCTGCCTTCAGACCCTCAACAACATCTTCCTTCCTGTTATTGCCGGTCAGCAGAATGATATATGTCGCTCCCAGTCGTTGTTGCTTTCTGGCATCCCGGCAGATCTCAATCCCATCCTTGCCAGGCATCATCCAGTCCAGGATGGCCAGCCTGGGAGCCATCTCGTCCTGAAGTCCATCCCATGCCTCAATCCCATCCCGACAAGAAACAACCTCATGCCCTCTCTTGAGGAGGAAACTTTCTAACACGAGACGCTCCACAGACTCATCTTCAGCGATCAGAATTTTCACCACTCTACCTTCCTCATGCTCTCGCATGGAACGGGTCGATTTCCCTAGAGAGCGTCTGTCATCAGACCGATTTCACACCGCCGGAGAAATGTGACGGCGCAGTTCCTTTGCAAGTATCGCGAGTTGAGAGGACAAGGCATCGGCGGCGCTGGCAATGGCGCGCCAGTCCGGGCTTGGATCTTGCGCCAGACTCTCCAGCTCTTGTGCTGCCTGCCTTGCTGGATTCGCCCGCAACGTTCCCGTGCTCCCCTTCAGGGAGTGGGCGGCGCGGCGAACTCTATCGCCATCGCCGCCTTGAATGCCCCCTCTGATCTTCTCCAGGTGCACGGGGTAGTCCTGCACGAAGAGGGTGACCATTCTGCAGAAGAGGTCCTGATCACCCTGCAGGTAATCGAGGGTGGTCTCATAGGAGAACGGATCTGTTGGCCCGGGCTCTTCTTCAAGCCTTTCGATTTCGGCTCGGGCAGCATCTTGCATGGCCATTGGTCGGAGTCGGTCAATGGCCTGCAAAAGCTCGCTCGAGCGAATGGGCTTGCTGACGTAGTCGTCCATCCCGGCCTCGAGGAAGCGCTCACGATCCCCTTTCATCGCATGCGCGGTCAAGGCAATGATGGGCAGGTGCCCATCGCCTTCCTCCCGGCGGATCGCCCGAGTCGCCTCTAGGCCGTCCATTTCGGGCATTTCCACATCCATGAGCACCACATCGAATGACTGCCGCGAGATGCACTCGATCGTCAGCCGCCCATTTTCGGCGGTTACCACCTCGTGGCCTTCTCTCTCCAGCAACTGCACCGCCAGCATCTGGTTGACTGAGTTGTCCTCTGCCAGAAGGATGCGCAGAGGGGGACGCGGCCCCTTGGCCATTTGCCGATCCGTGTCGCACGGTCGATTGGGTGCAGGAGTAGCAGTTTCATGCAACTGGGTGGTGAAATGGAACGTACTGCCCTCCCCCGGTTCGCTCTCGACCCACATCTCCCCTGCCATCAGCTGCACCAACTCGGCGCAGATCGTCAGCCCCAATCCCGTGCCCCCGTAGAGCCGCGTCGTCGATCCATCGGCCTGCGTAAAGCTCTCAAAGATCTGCCGTTGCTGTTCGCGAGCGATGCCGATCCCGGTGTCGCGTATTCGCCAGTGTAGAATGACGTGGTCGGATTCCTGCTGCTTCAGCTCTACACTCACATCGATCTCCCCCTCCGCAGTGAACTTCACGGCGTTGGCGACCAGATTGTTGATCACTTGGCGCAGGCGCGTTGGATCCCCCCGAACCCAGCTTGGCACATCGTCATGTACCTTGCTGCTGAGGGCCAGTCTCTTGTCGCGGCTGAGAAACTGCTGCTGTTTCACCACGCTGCCTAGCAGATCGCGCAGATCGAAGTCAGTGACCTCCAGCTCCATACGTCCGGCTTCGATCTTCGAGAAATCCAGGACATCATTGAGGATGCTGAGCAGATTTTCGGCCGACTGGTTGGCAATGCCGATGTACTCGCGCTGCTGGGGCTCCAGATCCATGTCCAGTGCCAGGTTCGTCATTCCCAGAATGCCGTTCATCGGCGTGCGGATCTCGTGACTCATGTTCGCCAGGAAGGTGTTCTTGGCAAGCGATGCTGCTTCGGCTTCGCATCTTGCCTCTTCGGCGGCGTCGCGCGCCCGACCCATCTCGCGGTTGCGCCGGATTGTCTGCGTGATCAGCAGCAAACCAAGACAGGATACGACGCCCAGTGATCCCCACAGGGCCATTCGCACATAGGGCCAGTGTACCGTCAGTGCCACCCGCGCCGGTGCTGGCGAATAGTCCAGATCGCGGTCGATCGCCTCCACTTCAAAAGTGTAGTCTCCTCGTGGCAGGTCGGGATACTCGACGCGGCGTCTCTGCGTGATCTGCCATTCCTCCTCGTACCCTACCAGCCGGTAGCGATAGCGCATATCCTCAGGGGATGTTTTGTAACTCAAGCCGCGGAACTCGAAGGCGATCAGCGGCTGCGTCGAAGGCACGCGGAGCTGGGCTACCGGGCCGTGACGCCGGTCACTAACCACTTCCGTGATCGTCACCGGCGGCGGCGAGTGGCTGGGACGATAGCGAATCAATCCCCTCCCGCGGGTCGCGATCCACACGTCGCCGTGGCGATCCTCGAGCAGGTCGTTGACGTAGGGTGCGCCGAGGGGATCGCGATTGAGCAGGCTCTGGAAGGCGGAGCCGTCGTAGCGGCTGATGCCGCCGCCCGTGCCGACCCACAGTTGTCCCTGGCGATCGACCATCAGCGCCCGGATCAGGTTGTGGACCAGACCGTCGTCGGTCGTGAAGCTGGAAAAACCAGAGCCATCGTAACGCGAAAGCCCATTCGTCGTGCCGATCCACAAGTTGCCCTGCCGGTCCACGACGAGACGCTCCGCCGAATTGTGGACTAACCCGTCTTCGGGTGTAAAGGTTTCGACCTTCACACCGTCATAGCGGTTGATGCCCGAACGCCACGCAGTAAACCAGATATGACCCCGGGCATCTTCGACGATCCTGCCGATCGAATTACTCGGCAAACCATCGGCGGTCGTCAGGCGGCTGAAATGCTGTCCGTCGTAGCGGCTGATGCCACCCCCATCGGTGCCTATCCACAGGATGCCGTTCCTATCTTCGAATAAGCCACCCGTTTTATTGTGCGATAGGCCGTCAGCCGTGGTGAACGTCGTGAATTCTTGCCCATCGTAGCGCACCAGCCCGTCTCCTGCAGTACTGATCCACAAGTCGCCATCGCGGTCTACCAATAGCCCCAGGATCTGGTCCCTGGGCAGGCCGTCGGCCGTGGTGAACGTCGTGAATTCTTGCCCGTCGTAGCGCACCAGCCCGCCGTCGGTGCTGATCCACAGGTTGCCGGCGCGGTCTTCGGCCAGTTGTTCAATGGTATCGCCGGGCAACCCGTGGCGCTGGTCGAACTGGGCAAAATCGCCGCTGTCGTAACGGACGAGCCGATTGGCTGTGCCGATCCAGATATTGCCTTCGCGGTCCCTGCAAAGCGCGCGGACCGCAGCGAAATCCACTACATCGGAAAAATCGACGAGCTGTTCGCCATCGTACCGATAGAGCCATCCCTGACTCGCCGGTATGAGACCCTCTTCGGCCGTGGTGGCGATCCACAGACGCCCGTGGTGGTCTTCCACGACGGCCAGAATACGCTTACCTGTCAGGCCATCTTTGGCATCCAGGCGTCGCTGCACCTCGCCCTCTTCGTCCAGTAGTACCAGACCCTCGTCCGTGCCGACCCACAGGCCTCCACCGGAGTCTTCATACAGCGTGCGTATGCCAGTGCCTAGGGAATCACTGAAGAGAACGAGTGCGTCATCCTCGTAGAGCCACAGCTTCTCCTGCGCGCAGATCCACATGCGTCCCTGGCGATCTTCGAGCCACGCTCTGTTCCATTTATCGGATCCGGAGAGGATGGATAGATTGGTGAACTGGTGTCCGTCGAAACGGCTCACTCCCCCCTGGGTGTTGATCCATAGGCGTCCCTGGCGGTCTTCTAACAGAGCTAATACCTCGTCGTCGACCAGGCCATCGCGGGACGTGTAGTGGGTGAAAGATGTTCCGTCGTAGCGCATCAACCCTCCCTCCGTGCCGATCCACAAATAGCCGTCGCGGTCTACCAGCAAGGCCCTGATACCGTCGTCGACCAGGCCATCGCGGGACGTGTAACGGGTGAAGGAGATGCCGTCGTAGCGCACCAACCCCTCTTCGGTGCCGATCCACAGATAGCCTTTGCGATCCTGCGCCAGGGCGTGCACGAATCCGTTGCCCAGACCGTCCGTGGCGCCGAAACTGGACCACGCCCGGTTGCGGATACCGCCGGCAGGCAGCGTCGTTCCGGGGCCGCAAGCGACTCGCAAACCGTGGGTCGCCTCCACGGAGAAGTCCACCGTCGCCTCCGCGTCGGCGCGAACGGTGGCATGCTGGCCGGGAATGCCCCCACGGCCGAACTCCAAAGACACCTCGTAGTCGCCGATCGGTAATTCAAGCGCGTATTTCCCCTCTATTCCAGTATCCTGACGCACCCAGGAACCGGGGTGGTCGACCGAACGTACCCGCACCTGAATGCCGGGGATGGATTTGCCGTCCCGGCGCCATTCCACCCGTCCGCCGATCCTGCCAATATCCGTCAAAGAAGGTGCGAATACGACATCGCCGCGTCGATTCGCATCCCCCGTTTTCCCCCCGCTCTTTCCCCACGCTATCCACGAAAAGGAGTCGTCCGCATCCTTGTCGCTGATGGCGACATCGAAGCTGATGGTACGGCCGTCCAGTATCTGCCGCTCCTTCGCTTCGTCCAGTTCCAATCGCCACTCGTACTGGTGCCGTTCCCCTTCCCGCCGCCAGTGCACCAGTAATTTTTTTCCTTCCTGGAGCCCCGGACCGATGCCGTTGCCGCGGAGGACGTGCTGACGGGCGACGCTGCTGTCGCCGTGCACCCAATCGATGAAGATCTCGCAGCCGTCTTCGGTATCCCAATTGCGCGTGACAGATGAATCGATAATCGTCGACTCATCCTGGACCTCGATACCCACGAAGAGAGCGCCCTCCTCGGCGCTGTATCCGATGCGGAAGGACGCCTGTAAATCCTGCGGGTCGTGAGCATTGCTGCCTGTCCCGACCAGGGCGATCGGGTAGCGTGTCAGGTCTTGCGGCCAGTCTGACAGGTCTCCGTCGATGACGATACCTGCTACCGGTACAGCAATGGCCACCGCTCCGTTATGGGCGTAGGTGAGGTGGGGAAGCAGTAGAAAGACTGGCAGCAGAATCGCAGCTGTGTAGAAAGTAGATTTCATCAGGATTGGCTCGTGTACAGCGAGCGGCCTCCGTCCCAGGCCGCGCCGTCGCAAAGCATCCATTCGGGGTGCGTGACAGGGGCGCTGAGGGTCAGTCTGGAGACTTCAGGCACAGCCACGGTGCCTCCATGCAGTTCGGGGTTCGTGGGCGTCCTTGACCGCATTGAGGTCGGGACGGTCCGCAGGTCTGCTGGGAAGGATTGGCTCGACGGTCGTCGAATTTGCTCTGTTCCTCGGCGGTGTGAGCAGATGACCGACGTGGATCCTGAGCCCTGCGCTGTCGATGAGCAAATGCATCGGACCGTGGGTGGCAGACCTGTGGAATTGGATCTCACCCAAGCGTCTACAGGCGCCGCGACAGGGGGATAGGGAGTACAAGGGCCCTCTTTCAGGGGTGTGTGTCGAAGGGGAAACACCGGTAGGCACTCGTGACGCCGACCAGCGGTGAGCCTCGTGATCGACGCAAGTTTAGTGGTTTCTGCCCTTGTCGACATCGGCCCGACAGGTATATGGGCAGAGGAGCGATCTCGGCCGCTACGGCGAAGCGGCCTGAGTTGTCGGCGCCCTGGGCGCCGGCTGCAGAGGATGGGGCTGTGCCCGAATCCAAACGTCTGGGCCGACCGTCAGGGGCGGCGCCTTCTGGCCCACCAGAAAATGGCTGTTCAACAATCAGCCACACGTCCCGCCATGGCGAAATTGCTTGCACAGGGCACACCAGACTCACCATAATGGACCCTTATCGTTCTTATCCGCGTTTCGGGTGTTCTGTCCCAACGACTCTGGTGCTACCGCATCACCCCTGATACGCCACCAGCTCACAAAGCGCCCGAAGGTTCTCCACCGGTGTCCCTGATGGAATCTCGCAACCGGCATTGACCATGTACGGGTTGCCCACCTGCTCATACGCTTCGCGCACGGCATCGCGGATCTGGTCGGGGGTGCTCTTCAGCACGATCTCTACGGGATCCATGTTGCCGGTGATGGCCACTCCCTCTCCCACAGCGTCGCGGACCTGACGCAGGTCCACCATGTGGTCGACGTCGAGGATGTCGACGCCGAGGTCGGTGATGCCGGGTAGCAGGTGAGTGGTGTTGCCGCAGATGTGGAGTTTCACGAGGGCGCCTGACTCCTGGAGGGCGGTGACGAGGCGTTTCTCGCGGGGTTGGATGAGTCGTTCGTAGGTGCCTGGATCGACCTGGCTGGCGATGGCGTCGCCGATGCCGATGGTCTCTGCGCCGGCTTCCACCTGGGCTCGGCCGAAGTTGATGGCCACTTCTGTGCACAGGTCCATGAGGTCACAGGCAAAGGCCTCGTCGTCTAGGAGGTCCATCATGAAGGTCGACACGCCGCGCAGGTCGGATGCTTCGGCGGCGGGGCCTTCCACCCATCCCAGTACTGAATACTCCTGCGCCAGGTGTTGGCCGTAGTGGCGGGCGGCTTGTACGCGGTCGAGCATGCGCTCTGAGACCAGGGGATCTGGTTTCAGTAGTTGGGTCAGGTCTTTGTGGCCCTGCAGGGGATGGGTGCTGCGGGGTGGGCCGTCGGTGACATACTCGATGTGGGCGCCAAACCCTTCAGTCTCTCGATACGAGTCAGAGATACAACTCACCTGATCCATGCCGAAGTCCCGGGCACAGACTTCGTTGGCCCGTGTCAGCACGCGGTAGTCGGCGGCCAGGGCGGCGTAGTCGGAACCGATGTGTTCTGCTGCGTACTGCATCAGAATCGGGGTGCGTGGCAGAAAGTCCACTGCCTCCCCGCGCACGGTGGCCAGGTACCGGTCGCGTCCGTTCATGGTTTGTGGCCCTCCTCGGGCTTCCGGGTCTGCCTCTGCCTCGACCAGGAGATGGAGTCCGGGTCTGCGTGGCAGATACGTGACACGTACGATTCCAAAGCGTGACAGATTCCGCAAGACACGGACGGTGTTTCACTGGTGAATGGATGGCATTGTATTCGCCCAGTGGGTGAATCAATACTGGTTACCCTTTGGACTCCAACGAATTGATTGGCCAATGCGTACCAGAAATGGTACATTCGCAACGTGAATCGGGCTCGCCCACTCACGGTCCGATTCTATCGTTCCTTGTCAGGCCGCGAACCTGTAAGGGAATGGCTACAGACTCAGGATCCGGCGACAAAGAAGATCGTTGGCGAAGACATCAAGAAGAGCCAGAAGACGCCAGAGAAGGATCTGGCCCTGGCCCTCAACAGATTACGTAATACAGTCGGAGTCGTGCGATGAAGAAAGAACATATCGGCAGTGACTTTGATGAGTTTCTTGCCGACGAAGGCCTGCTCAGTGAGACCGAAGCCACCGCAGTGAAACGGGTCATCGCTTTCCAACTCACTCAGTTTATGGCGGAGAATGAGCTGTCGAAGACAGCCATGGCCAAGCGCATGCAGACCAGCCGCTCGGCTCTCGATCGCCTGCTGAATCCTTCGAATCCCTCCGTGACCCTCCAGACGATGGATCGAGCCGCCAGGGCTCTCGGCAAGAGATTGCGGATCGAGCTGGCCTGATTCGGCTCATACGGTGACAGTGGAGAGATGGCCCATGAAGTTTTCGATCACGATTACCCGCGACGAGGATGGCGCTTTCATCGCTGAATGCCCGGCGATTCCCGGTTGCATCAGCCAGGGGGCAACCGAAGATGAGGCGGAAGGCAACATTCAGGACGCGATTCGTGAGTGTCTCGAGGTCCGGGCATCTCAGGGGATGCCGCTCACCGTCACGACGCGGGATGTGGAAGTGAGTCTGTAGAGGCGCCGATACGTATCCTGAGGCCACGTGAGGTGATTCGTGTGCCGCAGTCTTTCGGGTGGGCTGTGGTTCGGCAACGTGGCAGCCACATCATTCTGACGAAGCAAGACCATCTCGCCACTCTCTCGGTACCTAACCACGCGACCGTGGCCAGAGGGACCCTGAGAAGCCTCATCGCCCGCGCAGGTCTGACCGTCGAGGAGTTCTTGGCGGCGATGTAGCAGATTCTCCTCCCTTTCCAGACGCTTCCTGCACTGCCCCGATGATCGCCATCGCGATCTGCTCGCTGTTGCGTCGAATGGCCGCGCGGATGGTCTTTCACTGGTGAACGGCTGGTATCGTATTCGCCCAGTACCGGACCTGGTGAGGGTATCTCTCGACAGACTTTACGAGACAGGCGTGATCCTCGTCGGGTCAGTCTACCGCGTAACTTCCACGGCGCCATGTGAAGCGGCGTCGGTGGTCAAATGGATACCCCATATGCTTCTCATACGGTCTATCCGATCCGCCGGCTATGGCAGCTCGAGAGGAATCAGTGCTTCGATGTCTATCGCCTTGTCGCTGTGCATCGCCTGCCAGAGATCCCAGTCACTCTGCAGCCCGAGCCAGAAGTCGGCGGGCATACCGAGGAGTCGTGCGAGTCTCAATGCGGTATCAGGTGTGACGGATCGACGTCCCTTGATGATCTCGTTGAGCCGTGGGAAGGATACGCCGAGTCGTGTGGCGAACGCTGTCTGCGTGATGCCCAGCGGCTCGAGAAACTCCGCCCGCAGCATTTCACCCGGATGAGTGGGTGGTCGATCTACTGGCAATCGAGTTGAGGCGAAGCGAGTCGCTCCCTTAGTGGTAGTCGGTGATTTCGACTTCACAGGCATGGCCGTCCTCCCATTGGAAACAGATACGGTATTGTTGATTGATCCGGATGCTATGTTGGCCACGGCGAGGGCCGCGCAGCCGTTCGAGCCGATTCCCTGGCGGAATCGCCAGATGTCTCAGATCCTGTATCCGATTGAGTTGATCCAACTTGCGTCTCGCGATCGGCCACAGCTCCTGCGGACAAGCCGCGCGGGCGGCGCGTGTGTCTCGCCCGTCGAAGATGTGTTCCGTTGCCTTGTTGTGGAAGGATCCTATCACATATCATGTTATAACGGGTAACGGAATACGTGTCAAGACACATTGGACCCGGTGGCGAATCACCCTGAAACGTCTGTCGCGATGCTCTGACTCGTACCGCGAGACCCAAGGCTTTGGCGCCCACATCGAGTACGTCACCGACGGCCCACCCCGCAGCACCCATCCCCTGCAGGACCACAAGGACCTGACCCAACTACTGAAACCAGATCCCCTGGTCTCAGAACGCATGCATCAGCGCGACGTCGAGATCGACTGCAGGCGCGCAATCTGTTCGGAGGTACTCCGGGCGACCTCGTCGGCGAGGAAGTCGTAGAGTCCGTCCGTGCCCCCATGCCGCAGGCTGTGGTGCAGCTCGGCGCGTCGGTAGATCAGAGTCTGAGACGACGGTCCGTGCTGCAGCTCGATGCCCAGGTGGACGACCACGTAGTCGACCTCGCCGGGACTGACGCGATCCGCCACGAGATCGGCCTTCCAGAGCCGGATGGCGAGCGTGAAGTCGGACGGCTCGTCGTCGCCCAGTATCCCCGCGTCGGCGATGTTGTCGGCCTCGGGCAGCCGGGTGACGAGTCGCTCGACGACCTGGCTTTCGACGAGTCCCCGCTCGAATGGCGTGCTGTAGCTCATCCGACTCGCCGACGCGCCGGGCGGGATGTACGCCGGCTGGATGGTGACATCTACCGCCGGTGGAAGACCCGGCACGGGGTGGAGTTTGTGGCCCGTGGAGGCACAGGCGGAGAGCAGCAGCAGCAGTACGATCAGCAACAGACGGGACAGGATAGCCATGGGGCCCTCGCGTAATAGGGGTTCTGTCCCAATGCTACCCCAATTGGGCGGTGGATGGGTAGTCGGTGAAGCGGTTGCTAGCCGGTGGGCAGGTGGAACTCGATCAGGCCATGAGGACGCCGATGATCACCCCGGACATGGCGATCATGGCCATCGTCTGGTTGCGCAGGTCCTGACCGACCTCGGCGCGCAGTGCGGCGTGACGGAAATACCACGCATCGGCAGATCTGCTCAGGCCGCTTCCTGGGCCGCCTGGATGACGGCCGTCGCGATCTGCTCGATGTGAGCATCCTTCGTGTGCAGGTTGACGGCGTTGAACCGCAGCCAGGTCTCACCCTCGTGGTGGGTGATCGAAAACCAGGCAGTACCCGACGCGATGACCCGTTCACTGATCTCCCGCTGAAGCTCGTCGATCCGTGCCGGCTCCATGCCCTCGGGCTCGAACCGTGCGCAGGCGATCGACAACTCGCCACCGGTTAGGATACGGAACCCGGCAGCGGCCAGTTGTGCCTCCAGCGAGCGCATCTGCTCGATGTTGCGTCGAACGGCGGCGCGGATCGTCTCCAGCCCGTGGGCTCGCAACGCTGCCCACACGGTCAGCCCCGTGCTCCGACGGGTTGTGGGTAAACCGCGGTTGAAGGCCTCCGGCTCGGGACCGGAGGGGATGTAGGACACGTCGAGGCCGAAGGCGGCGGTCTCGACGTCGGGGTGCTTTGTCAGGGCGAGGCCGGCCGTCATGGGCATGAAGAACCACTTGTGCGGATCGATCGCGATCGAGTCTGCCAGGTGGATTCCGGCGACGTGGGGCGCCCGCTCAGGCAACAGGGCCGCCGCCCCGCCATAACACATGTCGATGTGCAGCCACAGGCTGAACTCCCGGCAGACTTCGGCTACGGCGGCAACATTATCGATCGCACCGGTGCCCGTCGTGCCGACCGTGGCCACGACGGCGAAGGGCTGTCTGCCCGCATCGCGGTCGGCCGAGACCCGACGTCTCAGGTCAGCGACGTCGATGGCGCCGCGACCGATCGTATCTACGGCGACGACGTTGTCCTCGCCGATCCCGATGACCTGGGCGGTGCGGGTGACCGAGAAGTGCACGGCTGTCGATGTGTACAGGCGCGGCGCCTGTACCGCGGCCGGTCCTTTGCTCCGCCATTGCGGGAAGTGTTTCGCCCGCGCCAGCAGCAGTCCGTGCTGATTGGCAAAGGTGCCGCCCGGCAACAGCAGGCCCCGGGTCGAATCCGAGTTGCAGTGCAGCAACTCGGCGAAGGTGCGCACGACCTCTTCTTCGGCTGTCGTGGCCGACGGGCTCTGGTGGAATGCCCCGCCGTTGTTGTTCAGCATCGACACGATGAGGTCAGCCAGCGGCGCCGCCGGAAGGGGAGTAGAATTCACCAGTCCCACATAGCGCGGATGGGCCGTCGACATGGTATAGGGCAGCACGATCTCTTCGATCTCATCCAGTACCTGGTCGATGCCGACCCCCTCATCACCAAGGGTCCCACGGAAGCGCTCGCGCAGCATGGCGCGATCCACCGTCGGCGCGACGGGGCGTTCCGCCAGGCCTTCCATGTATTCCCGGTACATCGAGCCGGTACGACCAATCGCCGCTGCGACCTGTTCCCAATCGAATCCTGACATCGGCCTCCTCAGGGGTTTCCTGACCTCGACGTGCGTGGCAGATACGTGACACGTACGATTCCAAAGCGTGACAGATTCCGCAGGATACGGACGGTGTCTCACTGGTGAATGGTTGGCATCGTATTCGCCCAGCAGGTGAATCATCACTGGTCACGCAGCGTCTGCTGCTCAAACGCCACGCCAAGACCGACCCGGATTGACAATGTTCTATGTGGTCAGTTGATTTGACCAGTCACTTAATCTGGACAAATGGCGGGGACTCGTGATGAAGACGATTGGCGCATCGAAGTTCAAGGAGCAATGTCTCTCGCTGCTCGAAAACCTGACACCGGAGGGTACCGTGATCACCAAGCGCGGGAAGCCGATTGCCAAGGTCATCCCATACCCAAGTCGGCCGGAGCATCTTGTGGGTGCCCTGAAAGACAAGATCAAGATCCACGGAGACATCCTGTCGACAGGCGAGGTCTGGGATGCAGATGTTGAATCTTGATACGCATGTACTGATCCACGCCCTGGCCGGTGATCTCCGGCCGATGGAAGAGAGCTTGCTGACATCACATAGATGGGGTGTCGCCGCGATCGTGCTCTGGGAGTTGGCGAAGCTGCAGCAGTTGGGCCGTGTGGTGTTGGATTTCGACGATCCCGCGGTTGACGCTGCTCTGGCGAGTCTTCATGTATGGCCGTTGGACCTCGCCGTTGCTCGCATGTCGACACAACTCGACTTCGCTGCCGATCCAGCCGACGAACTGATCGCGGCTACCAGCATCGTCCACGACATCCCACTCGTGACCCGGGATCGGCGCATTCGCTCGTCGCGTCGAGTGCCCCTGGCAAAGACGAGGTAGTTCGTCGGCCTCTGTCTACCGCGTCTTCACCGTCGTCCGCGTGTCGGCGCTCTTGCGGATCATGTCCATGAGTCGGGCGAAGCGCAGACCCACTTCGGGTGGGCAGGGGTTGGCCTGCTTGCCGGCGCGCACTTTGAGGAACTGCTCCCAGACGCCCTTGGACTTGGGATACTTCACCTCGCTGAAGGCTGAATCCTTGATCCCCTTGAAGAGCAAGCGCTCCCCCCAGATGCCCGTCTGCAGGATGCCCTGATCGCCGATGACGGTGACCTCGGAGGTGCAGTGCATGGAATCACCGGCCGCCGCCAGGGAGAACATGGCGCCATCGCGGAAGCGACCACTCACGGTGGAGTTGATATCCACGGGCGTGCCGCTGTTGTCCATGAGGGCGCAGACCCGCACCACATCCTGATCGATCAGATCGACGACGGTGTTGACCATGTGAGAGCCGGTGTCGAAGAGGAAGCCGCCGCCGGAGATGTCCGGGTCCTGTCGCCACTGACCGGCGGTGCCCGCCTTCCAGTGTTGATGGACGTACGCGGACACGGAGGTCACGCGACCGAGTTTGCCCGACGAGATCATCTGTTTGGCCTTCTTGACGGCCGGTGACAGGCTGCCCGGGAAGGCGACGACGAGGAGTTTCTTGCTCTGATCCCGGATCTTGATGAGCCGCTGTGCTTCGACGGCGTTGATTACCATGGGCTTTTCCAGCAGCACATCCATGCCGGCCTTCAGGCAATCCCTGGCATTCTCCAGGTGGAACTTGTGGGGCGTGTTGATGAAGGCCGCATCGGGCGCGCCCTGCGCCTTGAGCAGCTCAGAGATGGTGTCGTAGAAGGCAGGACACTTCTTGCCACGCGACTCGAAGAGATCGCGCGTCAACTTGCGCTGCGCCTCGGAGACTTCCACCAGACCGCAGATACGGGTGTTGGCCATGGTCACCATGACGCTCATGTGATGCCGCGCCATACCGCCTGTGCCGACGATGATGACCGATGTCTTTGCCATGGTGCTGTCTCCTGAATTCGTTGATGGGCTGTTGCTGTCTGTGAGGTGTAAGATGTCCAGATGGTGGGTGGGCCGCCATGGGGTGTCGGCAGAGGCATTTCTGCTCGTGTCGGTTCGACCGGCCCGAGAGCTTCACATGTGGCATCGCGGCCATCCGGTCTCTAATCACTCTTGATTTCTGTTACCGTGCGAGGTAACGTTTATGGGTAAGATCCGTCGGGGTAATTTTGTCTTCGTGTACTGGCAGGGAGACCATCCGCCACGCCATGTGCACGTCTACCGCGACGGGACACTCATCGTCAAGTGGGACTTGGAGAATGACAAGGCCATGAAAGGTGCACCCACTCGTCAGATCCTCCGATACATCAGCGAGCTCCAACGCGAGGGTAGGCTGTGAAGATCACGAAGGTGTCACCGAACAACCGCAAGAAGGTGTTCGAGGTGCGCATGGGGCGGAAGCAGTTTGATTTCCCCTATGCTCAGACCCAGCCGATGCCAACATCGGACAACCGAATCGTCGACGTGCATGCGGACGACGAGATGGGGCGGGAAGGTTTCGTGTACACCCTCGAGTCGAGTGAGGAGGGCGCCGTCCATGGTGATCACGTGCTCGAATACAACTCGGATCCGTCCTACGCAGCGGATCAGCTGCTCTACAAGCTGACGCTCTGGGCGCAGGAGGCCACGAAGAGTTCGAACTTGAGCACACGCGAGGTGATCCGCCGTCTCGGGACTTCACCGGCCCAGTACTACCGGCTGCTGGACCAGACGAACTACCGCAAGTCGATGCGGCAACTGCTGGCGCTTCTACACCTGCTCAACTGGGACGTTGATGTGGTGTTGAGGGATGCCTCTCCTGCGTCGAGTGGGGGCGGAGCTTCACGCGGTCAGATGGCTGCGGCGAAGTAGAGCAGAGCTTCGCGACCACTGTTACCTGCTACCATGGCCTACCCGGCAAACCAGACTGCCGATAGGGCCGCCTATCTCAACTATCCGCCTTCTCCAGTCGCCGCAGTTCGTAGTGCACCCAGATCACGGCGACGGTGGAAGCGATCGGGCCGGATACGGCAAAGGCAACCCACACCGCCTGCAGGCCGAAGCCGAACACCCGGGTCAGCACCCACGCCAAAGGCACGGAGATGAGGGCGACCCGTAGCAAGGTGATCAGCAGGCCCGGCATGCCCCGTCCGAGCCCCTGGAACACCCGTCCGGTGATGATGCCGATCGAGATAAAGGGGAAGGCGAAGCAGAGCGTGCGGATGTATTGCGTGGCGACGTCGATGATCGCCGGCTCGTCGGTGAACACGCGGGCTGCTTGTTCGGCGAAGACCCAGTAGAGACCGCCGACGAAGACAGCGAACAGCGCCGCCCGGCTCGCCGTGTAGACGACGGTCTGCCGGACCAGGTCTACCCGCCCGGCGCCGTGGAACATGCCCACCAGGGTGACCTGGCTCATGGCCAGGGCGAAGATGGGCATGAAGAAGACGGAGTCCATCCGTCCGCCCACGCCCAGACCGGCCACCGCATCGGCGCCGAAGGTGGAGACGATCCGGTTGTAGAACATGCTGCCCACCGACATGATCACCATGCCCGCAGACGCCGGCAGGCCTACTCTGAGGATGTCGCCGGCGATCCGTGCCGAGGGTCGGAAGGCGCCGAAGTGCAGCTCCACGTAGGTGCCCCGCCGGACGAAGATGTAGCCCAGGAAAGCGAGCAAGACCATGCCCTGGCTGACCACGGTCGCCGTCGCGGCGCCGCGGATGCCCATGTCGAGACCAAAGATGAACAGCGGGTCGAGGATGATGTTGAGAATCGTGCCACTGCCCTGCAGCAGCAGGGGGGTTCGGGTGTCGCCCTCACCGCTGAGGATCGAACGGAAGGTGACATTCAGGATCGTGAAGAGGAAGCCGGGTGAGACGATCGTGAAGTAGTCGATCGCCAGGGCCAGGACGTCTCCCTCCGCCCCCAGCAGGCCGAGGATGGACTCCTTGTAGGCGAGAGCCGCGGCGACGATGACGAGGCCCACGCACAGGCCGATGAGGATGGCGTGCTCGGCGGCATTGTCCGCTGACGCCTTGTCGTCAGCGCCGATAAAGCGGGCGACGGCGCTGGTTGCCCCCGAGCCGAGTCCGAAGGTGATGCCGATCGCAAAGAAGGAGATCGGCATGCAGAAGGTGAGGGCCGCTACCTGCTCACCCCCGAGGCGGCCCACGAAGATCATGTCGGTGATGTTGTAGAGCGTCTGGATCAGCATCCCCGTCATCATCGGCACGGCAAGGGTCCAGACGGCCTTGCGTGGATCGGCGACGAAGTCGGCGACGCGGCTCTGCTTGTCGTGCGTGTTCAGGGGGTGACTCCAGCGGCGTGCAATCGGTTGGCGCCAGACGGGCGCCGTGTCCATGACCACGGTGCCAGCCTCTGGATCCGAGCGTACTCGAAGGTGCGGATACAGGCCAGGGTCTCGAGCCTTCGGTCTGTCGCCCAACCTTTTGGTTTGCCCGTGGCACACAGGCGCGGGATATTTCAGCAGGTCTCCTATCGAGGATGGATGATGACAGATCTTGGCGTGCTGGATTCTGCACCTGCTGATGTGAAACGAGATGTCGCCCGTGGTGTAGAGATTCTGCGGGATGGTGGCTGCGTTCGGATCTATGTCCTGGGGTCGGTGGCTGAGGGGAACAGTCATCCGGGATCAGACATTGACTTCGCTGTGAGGGGTTGTCCGCCTGACAGCTTCTACAAGCTTCAGGGGAGACTTCTGATGGCGCTCGAACGCTCCGCTGATCTAATCGATCTGGATGTCGATCCTGACTTGGCAGCGTTCCTCGAGCGTGAGGCAAATCTGGTCCATGTTGGATAGGGCTACGTCGGCCCACATCGAACGGCAGCTGCAGCAGCTGGCGCGGCTGGAGACAGACTACGACGAGTTGCTACGCGCCTCGACGGGTGAAGAACCTGAGCTTGTCGGCCGAACGGCCCTCAGTGCAGTCGTCCAGTCATTCTATCAGGGCGTGGAAGGCATCTTCCAAACCATCGCCAAGCGAGTTGATGGCAGCATGCCTTCATCGGCAGATTGGCATCGTCGATTGCTCCAGCAGATGGCAGCAGGAACGGATGGACGTCCCGAGGTGATCAGCTTGGACGTTCTTGAACGGCTGGAACCATTTCTGGGTTTCCGACACTTGGCACGGCACACGTATCCATTCCTTCTGGACTGGGCTCGAATGCGGGACCTCGTCAGAGAGATAGCTCCTCTCCATACCTTGCTACGGCGAGATCTTGAGAAGTTCATCAAGACGATGGGCGAGTAGTCTGCAGACGACGTTGCCCAGCCAAGTGGTGACAGTGGAGAGAGGCTCATGGCGGTTTCCATCACGATACGAGGACTTGACGCCAGTCTTTCTGTCTCTATGTTGGTAACAGTTCAACGCAGCCAACTAGGAATTGATCCATGCTGTCCAACACTCATTTCGCCATGGCAGTGCACGTGCTCACCGCTCTGGTCTACAACGAGGAGCGCGTTGGCTCGGGCGATCTTGCCAAGACGGTGGGAACGAATCCCTCGTTTCTGCGTGGCCTGATCGGACAGTTACGTGATGCCGGCCTCGTCGAGACGCACCTGGGCAAGGGTGGGGGTACGCAGCTGGCACGGCCGGCGACCACGATTACCCTGCACGATGTGTATCTGGCCACTGAGAGTGGGCCAGCGGTGCGCACGCACACCTGCAACGACACGCATCACTGCCCCGTGGCTCGGAACATGGGCAAGATGCTCTCCGACGTAAATCAGCGCCTGGAACACGTGATCGCGGACGAGTTGTCCTCCACGACCATCCAGGATCTGGTCTCGTCTCACATCCCGACCACTTGAAGTACCATCGATCCATGGCAGTGATTTCGCGAGCAATAAAATGTCAGTAAGTCAGTAACACACCAACACTAAGGAGAGACGAACATGGCTGGAAGACTTCAGGACAAAGTGGCGATCGTCACAGGTGGAACGACGGGAATCGGCCTGGCCACGGCGAAGCGATTCGTCGATGAGGGCGCGACCGTCATCCTGACCGGAACCAATCCGGAAACCCTCGAAGCAGCACGGTCTGAACTCGGCGATCAGGTGCAGGTCATCGCGTCGGACGCTTCGAAGGAGAGTGATGTGAAGTCGTTGTTCGAGCAGGTCGCCGCCAAACACGGGAAGATTGATGTCCTCTTCCTGAATGCGGGGATCGCTCGCTTCGCGCCCTGGACCGATCACAGTGTGGAGGACTTCGACCGACAGTTCGCCATCAACGTGAGAGGACCCTGGCTGGCGATTAAATACGCCATCCCCCATCTGCGCGATGGTGCCTCGGTCATCGCCACGACCTCCGTCGCCAATCAGATGGGGATGCAGGCGGCCAGCGCATATTCGGCGACGAAAGCGGCTCTGAAGCAGTTGGTGAGCAATGCGGCCGCCGAATTGTCGCCACGCGGGATTCGCGTGAATGCTGTGAGTCCGGGACCGATTGAGACACCGATCTTTTCCAAGACCGGAATGTCGGACGAGCAGTTGCAGGAGATGTCCGCCGGCATCGAGAGCCAGATCGCCCTGGGCCGCTTTGGTAAATCCGAAGAAGTCGCCAACGTCGCGCTCTTCCTGGCCAGCGACGAATCATCCTTCGTGCAGGGCCAGGAATACGTCGTCGACGGTGGGATATCCATCTGAGGAGTTCCCCGAGGTTGCCTCTCGGTGGCCACATCATCACACCGTAGCCAGAGAGGGGGGAAGGGCGACTGCTCTTCCCCCTTCCTTCATTCGCCGCTGGCGAGCTTCCTACATTTGGTTCTGCTCACGCTCTTGCAGAGACATCCTATCACCGGAGTGATCGCCTGATGAAGGACGATGGCAAACCAGATCCATTCGAGCAGCTGGTAGGCGAGTTTCTTTCGAAGTCGCGGATTGCGATCTGGGGGATCGAAGACACCAAGTTTGATCAGGGGAAGATGGTGGCCAGCAAGTTCCGCGAGCGAGGGGTCACGGTCATCGCGGTGAATCCAACCTTCGACGACAATCCCGATCTCGAGTGGACATCGTCACTCACCCGGATCGATCCACCCGTCGAGGCCGTGCTCATCTTTGTGGACGCGGAGCAGGCGATGGCCGCCGTCGAGGATTGCATCAAAGCAAAGGTCCCGCTCGTGTGGCTTCACGATGCGCTCAGCGCCGGGGCAGCGACTCAGCAAGCCATCGACCGACTTAGGTCAGCCGGTTGCACCGTCATCCCGGGGCTCTGTCCCATGTTCTTCCTCAGACCACTCGACCCGGCGCACTTCTGCCTGAAGTGGTTCCTGCGGTACAATGGCAAAGAAGAGCGTACACGCAGTCATCTTGAGGCCTGAGACCTCAGGACCTGAAGACCTGAGGCTCAGTCAGGCGTGGCCGGCACGGCCGTCACGACTTCATCCAGGTCGTAGACGCCGCCGATCTCTTCGCCTTCGGTGATGACCAGGAAGTCCTCCTTGTTCCACTCGCCCGACACGAGCGTCCTGATGAAGCTCAGATCGCCCGTCAGCCGTTCGAAGGGTTTGCCCTGACTCTCGGCCGCCGCCTGGCAGGCCTTCAAATGGGTGGCGCCGTCGACACCGGGCATGTCGATGAACACGATCGGATCGCTGGCCAGTTTTTCGTTGGTCTGGGAGACGGTTTCCCAGATATAGGCGGCATTCTCCTCGCCGTATTTCTCGACCAGATCGGCGTAGCTGGTATCCATGCCCATCTGGCGACGCACGTCATCGGCCTCGCGGACCAGATCCATGCCATTGCCGTGTTCGATGTAGCCCACGGCACTGAAGCCGGTGCTGGGCCGATCGCCGAAGTGTTCCTTGAAGCGTTCCTTGGAACCGAGGTAGAGGGTGCAGCAATCGTGCGCCCGTGGCATCACGACGGGGATACCGCGGCTCTTGAGCCCGACCGTCGAGGTCCCGCAGACCCCCAGACACAGGGCGATCGCGTCATAGCCGCGTTTCGAAGAGCTGGCTGCATCGACCCGTTCCTGCAGCATCTTGCGCAGGCCGTCGGGTTCGTTGTGGGCATCCTTGGGCGTGAACTCCAGGTCGATCACATTCGGGCTGTCCGCCACGCATTGGCAGACTTCCCGGGTGAACACTTCACAGGAAATGAGCTTGATCAACATCTCAGGGTTGTCCCTCTTTGCGCATACGGTTTTTGAACGGTTGGTGAATTGAACCGGGGGAGATTGGGGAAAAATGGCCGCTGCCACAAGGGTTTCCACTCAGAGCGGGAGTGGGTCATGCCGGTCGGTTGAGGTGGGTTGAATCCCCGCGTGCCGGTCGTGCGTCCAACAGGCAGCAAGTCACAATAATGAAGAAAAATCCAGAGAGATGACCAAGATGAGATACCCAGGATTGCTGGCTGCAGTGATTATCGTCCTCGGTTACGGCAGTACCCAGACCGCTGAGGCTCGTTCTTCCCGCGTCAATCAGGTCCCGAATGGTACGGTCATCGGCTGTGCCACGTGCCATGTGGATCCGGCCGGTGGCGGTACAAGGAATGACTTCGGCAAGCAGGTCGAAGCGAACTTCCTCACCGCTTTCGATTTCACGGGAGGCGTCATTTGGGGTCCGGAACTTGCCGCCCTCGACGCTGATGGCGACGGGGTCAGCAATGGCGCCGAGCTGGGTGATCCGGATGGCGTCTGGGCCCCGGGCGACGGCGCAGGTGATCCCGATCTGGCAGCCAATCCCGGTGACGCGACCAGCACCCGCACCGTGACGGCCGTCATGGCCTCGACCTGGGCGGACGTCAAAGCCTTCTTTGGTCCCGTCCAGTAGCGCCCGGCAGCGAGGTACAACTGGGGCGGAGTGTTAGATCTCTAGTCGCCCCAACTGGGGATGGGGGTCTGAAGCGGATCGTCGATCCAGAGGAAGCGCCCGTTGACGTCGCTCTCGATGATGTCGATCACGAGCTTGGCCGCCTTCTCCGGCGGGTCTCCGCCCGTTTCATCGACCCATGACACCCAGCTGTCGTAGCCACTGGCACCTCCCTCAGCATCGTCCTTCTTGTCGCGGATGTCCGCCCACATCGCGGTCTTCATGTCGCCTGGATGGATGACGTTGGCTGTGACGCCTGTCCCTTCCAACTCGGCTGCCAGGTGCCGCGTGAATTGGTTGAGGGCGACCTTCGCCGTGCCATAGGCACTGTTCATCGGGCCCGGGGTGTGCAGCGACGCGGCAGAGGAAAGATTCACAATCCGACCCCATCCCTTATCGACCATTCCACCCAGGAAGGCTCGGGACACCAGATAGGGGCCCACCGCATCGATCATGATCGTCTCGATCCACTGCGAAGGATCGCTGTCCTTGACGAGGGCGATTGGGCCGAAGATCCCTGCGGCATTCACGACAATCGTGGGTCGGCCGAGTTCGGTTTCGACTTTCGTCTTGAGGCGGGCGACGTCTTCGGTACTGGAGACATCCGCCGTGAACCGTGCCGCGCTGCGCGCCACCGATACGACGACCATGCCGCGCGCCTCGAGGGCCTCGGCAATCTTCAGCCCCACACCGCGGCTGGCACCGGTGACGACGGCGACGTGCCCGTTGAGGTCCACTGTCAGTTTCCTGGGGGTTCCAGGGCGACGGGATTTTCAGTATCACCCAGACGCTTGCGGTCGGCGCCCCAGTTGGCTGCGGTGCCATTCCAGTAGCGGGTATCGGCTGGGGAGTACGAAAAGAGGTAAGACCAGCGTGACTTGTCCGTGCTGTTGGGTGGTCCACCGTGGACTGTGTACCCGTGATGGACGGTGCAGTCACCGGGTTGGTAGTGCAGGGGCTCTGACAGTTCCAGCACGGTGGTCATATTCGGAAACTGCTCGAGCAGGTCGCCCTGATCGTCATTGAAGACCGAGCCCAGCGGTCCTTCACGATGGGAGTGGCTGACGAATCGCATGGCCCCCATCTCCGGGGTCACTTCCTCCAGCGCGAGCCAGAATTGAAGCTCCCCGACGCGGTCAGAGCCGTGCTCGGCCGAGTCCTGGTGGTAGGTGGATCCTGCGGCGCCAGGGGGTTTGTGGACATGCATATCGATTCGATAGCGAAGAGGTACATCCACACCCTTGAGACGCTTCCTGTTTACCAGTCGCATCGCGTTGTGTGACATCCGCTCGCTGAACATGAACGAACGGTAGGGCTCGGCGTCCGCCGCCAGCGCCGGGTGGACGTGCGGTCTGTCAGATCCCGCTTCCTTCTGACGCTCTGTCCACTCCTCCCCGACGCGCTGCAGTTGTGTCGCAAACGCCGGGTCTACGAGTTGCCTCATCATGACCCAGCCGTATTCGTGGTAGAACGCGATCTCCTCGTCTGTGACCTCTCGGAGGATTTCTTCGATCTCGCGCTCCGTCATTGCTTGTCCCATCACCAGACTCCATGGTAGGAGTGAGTAGCTGAATCACCTAGAAGAGATTTCCGAAGGACAGCAGCACGACGTTGCCCTCCGCTGAGGCAGCGAAATCGGCGCGGATGCTGAGCTGCGAATTCCAGGTCACACGACAACCGAAACCACCACTACCGTGCAGATCCGACGGATCCAGAGCCTTCTTGAGGCCTGGGGCCACGCGCCCGGCGTCGCCGAAGAGCATACCGAGCGTCTCGAAGTAGTGTCCGCGCCAATGCACGCTCTTGAAGGTGCGCCGCAACTCGGCCGAATAGAGCATCTTCATCCTGTCCGCGAAGCGTCGCGTCTTGAAGCCGCGCATAAAGGAACCTCCCCCGACTTCGACGCCACGGATCGATCCTCCCACCTCGGTCAGTTCGTAGAACGGTGCATCGTCGCCGAGACTCTCGAAAACAACGCGAGTGACCAGAACATTTGGACTCGTCGGGGCCAGAAAGGACGGCCGCCAGTAATGCGTGTTGATGAGGGTGACCCGCCGGTAACCGTAGTCTGCTCCCAACAACGAACTGCCCAGCTGCAGCGAGGCCTCACTCAACAACCCGGACGAAGGCGCCTCCTGATCATCACGGGAGTCGAACATCAATCCGACGACGATGAAATTCGCCCAGCCACCGCCGCGCCCACGGATCTCCCCGTCCCTCAGATCAAACACGTAGTAGGCATCCGCCTTCTCTTCATCGATGCGACTGGGAACACCGCGATTGAAACGTAGTCCTGAGAAGATGATCATCGGCTCCAACTCAGCGTATTCCAGGTCGAACGCGGACTGTTGCTGTTCCAGCAGGTAGCGGTAGTAGTCGGATTCCCGCTCGGTCCTCTTCTTGTCGATTTCGGTGTCATTGCCAATGCCGAAGAAGTTGGCACCCCGACTCTTCAGATCGCGGGTGAGGAGCCGGGCGTTGACGGGAAAGCCGAAGGGTGCCGGAAACTCCAGCCGCATATGGTGGTTGCGCTTGCCCTTCGTCGTCAGATACCACTGAACGTTGGCGCGATAGACATATGGCTCGCGTCCGTAATTCGCCACTTCAAGCCAGCCGCCATAGTGCAGTCCACTGGACGGCGTGAAGAACGCGATAGGAAGCGCCGTGGCACCGTAGGGGACGCCATCCAGGTCGAAGGTGCGCCGTCGGCTGAGACGTTCGTACCCCTCCTTGGCTCTGTTGCTGGCATCTCGCGCTGCCTGTTCAAGACTCTCTGTCTTGTCGACAGCAAACGTTGCCGTCGGCAGCATCGACAGGGGTCCGCTGACGATCAACAGAATCAGGTAGTCGGCAGATCGCACGTGTGATCTCCACGGGTCGGTAGGCGCGACTCGTAAGGGCGATACTCGGTCTGGCTTGTCGTTCCAGAACGGTAGAGGCTCGCACAGGACCCGGGCAAGCGGCTTCCTCAGGGTTCATCTGGTCTGGACATCGGACGGTCAGAGCGCGCTGCCAAATCAACAGGTCGACATCGACTGATCGGCGATTCGTCTGCCACTCCTGCCTGCTATACCTTGTGCGCTTTTCAACAACTCAGATCGCTGTGCCTGACAGCGAACGAACAAGGAGACGAAGATGAACCGGATCTTCCGAATGACCGCAGGAATTCTCATAACGGGCGCCGCCCTCGTCCTGCTGACCACCACATCGACGCAGGCCGACGAGAAGTCTGGACCGGTGCTGGCGACGTTGCTGCATGCGCAGTTGGAGGGTGTCGACAGCACGGAGGTGATCCTCAGCCGCGTTGAAGTGCCGCCTTCCACACAGCTTGCCCGTCATTACCACCCCGGCGAAGAGTTTATCTATGTCCTGGAAGGTTCGGGTACGGTCACATTGAAGGGTCAGCCGCCCGTTCAACTGCAACCGGGCGACGTTTTCAAGGTGCCACTACAACATGTGCACTCGGCCAGGTCCGGTGACGCGGGGATGAAGGCGATCGTGTTCCGCGTGCATCGTACGGGACAACCGGAACGGATCCCCGTCACAACCGCCGAAACGCAGTGAGCCGCAGCTTGCGCTCCTGATCCACCTCCGGGAAGTCTTCCCCGCTTTCACCTCGCCACAAGACCTCCAGCGGCACGCCGGCACTCTCCAGGACTTCTGCTTCCATCTCCTGCCGCGTCCGATCGAGGCGGTTGAAGAAGCACAGGAGCCATCCCTCTGAGGCGAGCACTGGCGCCGCCAGCGAGGAAAGTTGCCCATAGTCCTGCCCTTCCGGCCGTCGGCGTCCGGTGTTGGCGGGCACTTGGGGCGGCGGATCCAGGATGATCCCGTCGAGGAGACGCCCCGCCTTCCGGGCCCGCGGCAGATGGGCATAGACGTTGCCGCACAGAAGTGAGCGATCGTCGATGGGCAAGCCATTCAGCACATGATTCTGTCGCGCGATCTCGAGGGGATTCTTCTTGTTGTCCACGTGCACCACAGAGCGCGCGCCTCCGGCGGCCGCAGCGACACCGAGACTGCCGGTGTAGGCGAAGAGGTTCAGGATGCGCCGCCCTGATGCGTGTTCCCGAATCCAGGCGCGGGCAGGGCGCGCGTCGAGGAAGAGGCCGTTGGATTCGGGGGTGTGCAGTCGGGTCATGAAGCGCAACCCGTGATCGCGCACCTCGACGGATTCGGTGATGGGCTCACCATATAGCTGCGTGACCGAGACAGGCCGGACGCCCTGATCGACGGCGTGGTATTGCTTGGCAATGACGCGCTGCACGGGTGCCCTCTCGAGGAGGGCACGTGCAGCGGCGTCGCGCATGGCGGGGGCGACCTCCACCTTGTGGGACAGGAGCGCCACGTCCCCGTAGCGGTCGACGGTCACCCCGGGGTAACCCTCACCGTAGCCGTGAAAGAGGCGGTAGGCGGTCTGATCGGGGTCGTCGTGGAGCGTGCGTCGACGTTCGCTGGCGACGCGAATGGCGTCGGGAAGATCGGTCATGCGGGTCGCACCGGATCAGTCCGGATATTTCAGCCGGATCTCCGCCTTGATCAACTGCGCCAGAGGACGGGCGCCAAAGGGCTCGAGTGGTTTCCCGTTCACGAAGAAGCCGGGCGTCTTGCGCACGCCCAACTCGGCCGCGTCAGCCTGATCCTGCTCGAGGATGCGGGTGATCTTGGGATCGTTCATGTCGGCCTTCACCCGTTCGACGTCGAGCCCGACCTGGGGCAGCAGAGGCCAGATCTCCTGAAGGACGACGCGATGGTGATGGGTCCACACACTCTGGTTGTGGTAGAGGAGGTCCAGCGTCTCCCAGTATTTGCCCTGCATCCTGGCCGCTTCCAGAATCCGAACGGCGCCGTCCGCACCCATATGAAAGGGCGCATAACGAATGACGAGTTTGATCTGTCCCGGGAAAGCGGCCAATGCCTGTTTGGCGATATCCGAAAAGGATGCACAGGTCTCGCACGCAGGGTCAGTGAATTTGACCAGGAAGACCTTGGCATCGTCGTCACCGAGGGTCGGCGAGTGGGGCCGGACGAAGGTGGCGGCATTCGATTCCGCCATGAAGCCGAGCTCGGCGACGCGCCATGCCCGATAGGCCGAGGAGCCGACAAAGAAACCGACGATCAACACCAGGGCGGCTCCGGCAAACAGGATACGATTCACGAACGAGTTCTCCTCTTCAGCGCGATCAGGACGCCCACCAGGGCAGTGAAGGTGAGCAGCGACATCAACGGGATCGACAGAACACCGAACAACTCGATGTAATCCTCAGTGCAGGATACGCCCCTGGTGCACGGGTGCAGGCTCGTTGGTATGATTCCCGCGTAGAGCAACTGATGATAGGCCGCCAGCAACCAGCCTGCTGCCGCCAGGGGCAGGGCATATCTGACGACCTGCCGATCGATGGGAAACAATCCTCGTGCAAGGATGAAGACCAGCGGGAACAGACAGATCCGCTGATACCAGCACAACACGCACGGTGCGAACTCCATCACGTGGCTGAAGAACATGCTCCCCAGCGTGGCTGTGGTCGCCAGCAGCCAGCCTGCGAAGATCAGGAGCCAGTCCGGGTCGAGGCCCCGAATCGTCTGATCCGCCTGCGTGTCGGAGGTCGTGCCTCCCGTGTCAGTCATCCGTTCTTCCTGTCATGGTGTTCCATCTCAAATGCCGGGCATGTGGAAGATATGAATTTCCCACGATGGGCAAGTCGATACACCGATTGTCACAATATCTGGTGCTGCCACTGGCAACATTCGGCGCATTGCGCATGTTCTAATGCTGAGAGTGATCAATCCCCTAACGCGCGAAGGACACCATGAGTCGCGACGCACAGCTTGAAAAGGTCCGCTCTGCGGACGGATTTATCGCCGCCCTCGACCAGAGTGGCGGTTCCACGCCGAAGGCCCTGGGCCTGTATGGCGTCCAAGAGAACGAATACTCCGGTGATGCCGAGATGTTCGACAAGGTCCACGAGATGCGGACCCGGATCATCACCAGCCCGTCTTTCAGCGGGAACCGCATTCTGGCAGCGATCCTCTTCGAGATGACGATGGATCGTCAGATTCTGGGAAAAGCGACGGCCGACTACCTGTGGGATGAGAAGCAGGTTGTGCCGGTTCTCAAAGTCGACAAGGGCCTGGCTGACGAGGCCGATGACGTGCAGATCATGAAGCCCATGCCCGATCTCGGCAGTCTGCTGGATCGCGCCAATGCGGCCCACATCTTCGGCACGAAGATGCGCTCCCTGATCCTGCGCTCGAACGAATCAGGTATCAAGGCCATCGTCGATCAGCAGTTCGAGGTGGGCGCACAGATCCTGGCAGCAGGACTGGTACCGATCATCGAACCTGAAGTCGACATCAACAGCGAATCGAAGGCCGACGCTGAAGACATCCTGAAGGCGCGCCTTATCGAACAACTTGATGCGCTGCCCGAGGGTCAGCAGGTGATGCTGAAGCTGACCCTCCCGTCGAAGGACAATCTCTACCGCGACTGCATCGACCATGCGAAGATCCTCCGCGTCGTCGCCCTCTCTGGTGGCTACAGCCGTGAAGATGCCAACACCCGTCTGGCCAAGAACCAGGGCATGATCGCCAGCTTCAGCCGCGCCCTGTCCGAGGGACTCTCGGCACAGCAGTCCGCCGATGAGTTCGATGCCACGCTGGATACTTCGATCGCCGCCATCTTCGAGGCATCGCGCACGTAAGCATCGCTCTGTCGTCGTTCAGACAATGACTTTCCGGTGGTGGGGTGCCCGGCATCCCGTCAGGTCCCACCACCGGTCGTCGAGCCGTGCATCCAGGTGATCCGACTCCTATCGGATCAGTTCACCCAGTTCTCGACGACAAGTTCCGGTACACGTGAGAACTCCTGGACATTGTTTGTCACCAGCGTACACCCAAGTGCCAGTGCGTGGGCGGCAATCAGCGTATCCATCGAGCCGATCGGGGTTCCCTGACGTTCAAGCTGGTTGCGGATCTGTCCATAATAGATGGCGGCTCCGTCGTCGTACGGGCGCACGGTCAGCGGGGCGACAAACTGGGCAAGGGCGAGGCGATTCTGTTCTGGGCGAGCACTCTTCGCTACACCGAATTCCAGTTCACTCAAGGTGATCGATGAGAGACCGACCTGGCTGATCTCCAGGGCCTGAAGCCTGGCCAGCACCTTCGGTGCTTTCCCGCGGATCAGATAGATGCAGGTATCCGTGTCGAGGACGAAGTTGCTCACGTCCCCTCGCCCCGCGGCTGTGGTGCGGGTTGGTCACGATCCTCCATAAAGTCATCCGTGAACTGATCCAGACTGGTGACCAATGACTCCCAGGGCGAGTCCTTTGGCAGCAGCATCACCATCCCCTGGTAGCTGCGGATGTAGACGTCTTCCCCCTCAAATCGAAATTCCTTGGGAAGTCTCACGGCCTGACTGCGTCCGTTCGTGAAGAGCTTGGCTGTCTGCATGGTCCTCTGAACCTCTCAATATCTATGCCTTCATGGGGTATATACCAAGGTATATACCCACGCGTCGGTGGACAATATGTCGATGGACAATGTGACCGTCAGGAAATGGAGCAGTCGGAAACCTGGCAGTGTCGCATTCGTCCGCGCATCTCCTGCCGGCTTGCCGTCTCCCCTCGGAGACATCAGTGTTACCACTCGACCTCAAAGTGCCCCGTCGTGGGGTGCAATTGCCACCACCATGCAAGGCAGGTGCCGTTGTGAACGATGCCGTGATCTACATTCCCGTTCAGGACTGGGACTACGCGGCCGATCTGCCGCGAGATTGGGCCCCGCCACCTGGTTGGCGCTACGCCAAGCAACTCGTGCTCGCCAACGAGACCGACGATGCTCGAGTCTGTGAACCAATCGAAGCCGATCTCGACATCCACACTTGTCAGATCACCGATCTACAGCGTGAGGTCCGGGTGGCGCGGATTCATGGAGCCGCGCCGATGGAGATCGTTCCCAGCCAGATCCATCTGATCGACACCGAAGACGACCTGCTGCGCTGTCGGCTCTTCTTCCTGGCGGACGTAGCTGCAGACGACACGACTACCTACATCGTCCTCTACGGCAACCCCGAAGCCCCGGCGCCGGACGGCGAGACCGACCTGCAAGTCCGTGGCGAGGGGTATGCACTGACCATCGAGAACGCCCACTACGTCGCCGAACTCTCTGCCTTGAGTGGCAACTGGAAGACGCACTACCCCAAGGGATGGCAGGCGAAGCTCGACAGTGGCGGCGGTCATGGTGTGGAAGGCACGATCCATTGGGGGCCGGACTGGAGCGAAGAACCGGTGGGGCGCTATCGCATCACCAGCTGGGATGGTCCGCCCATGTTCGAATACGAGGTGATCAGTGGCCCGGTCTGTCTGCGCATCACACGCCGGGGGCATCCGATTCTCTCACTTGGGCCTGAGATCGGTCGACCGCAAAAGGTCATGGCCACTGTGGTCTACACCTTCTGGGCCGGGCAGCCCTACGTGATCATGGAGTCGAAACTCGACGTCCTGGAGGATGTGCGATTCCGCGACTGTCGCAATGATGAGTTCGTCCTCGGCGAGGAACTGCCCGATCGGGCCTGGATGGATCCGGATGGCACCATCGGCTTCGACGCCAAGGGCTGGGACCAACAGGACCCACCCATGATGACCCATTTCAACCGTGCCACGGGCGAGGCCTTCGGAAGTGTGCATCTGGAATTCGAGAACACGAATCCCAATTTCACCGAACCGGATGGGGCGGGTTTCTCACGCACCGGGGTCTGGGTTCGTTCGCCCGTGCATCATGCGAACATGCAGGCGGGGGACTACGTGTACGAGAAGAACGCCTATCTCGTGCATCGCTTCGTCGAAGGTGACAAACACTCCGGCTTTGCCGATCTCGTCAGCCACCAACAACGACTGCTGCATCCTGTCACGCAGGCAGAGACCACGCCTTCCCCTAAGTCTGTTACCCACGACCACGTGATGGACGCCCTGCGCGAGACGAACGAATTCGAACTCTACCTGATGGGGTCACCCTGGGGCCAGCGGCAGTTGAGTTTCGTCGACATCGGCATCGTGCAGAAGGTCGTCGTCGAGGGTGATGACATCCGCATCAATCTGGTCATGCCGTATGCGGGCCGCGAGACGTGGTTCGACTGGTTCTCGGAACGGATTCGGGAGCAGTTTGCGGCGAGGCTGCGCGGCGTTGGAAAGGTTGATATCCAGCTCGTGCGCGAGCCGAAATGGGCGCCGCAGCAGATGACCGATCGGGCGCGACGAGCGATCGGGCCCAACGATGAATGCCCCTGACAGGGCACTGGCGGTGGCTACACCTCGTTGTCCAGCAGCAGATGCTGCCGGTCTGGCCGAAAGGCTGCCTTGAGTTGCCCACGCCACTGGGAGCGGGTCTCGCGCAGATTGTGATTGCCGCTGGTCTGCTTCATCATGCCGAGAGGGCAGAAGTTGACGAACATGATCTTCCGGGGTTCGGTGTCGATGTTCGTACTACCGCAGTGTGAGATGGCGGTGCTGAAGGCGGCCGCCTGTCCTCGTCTGGCCACGATGGGCGTCAACTCGGTGAAGGTCAATCCCGGCGGCAGATCGGCAAACTTGATGGGGTGGGCCTTGGTCGGTTCCTGGCCATGTTCCTGCAACCAGTTGGCGATGACACGGTGGCTACCCAGGCGCACGAAGGTATTACCCCTCCCCTCAGGCAGGTCATCGACGATGACCATCATCATGGCGAGCATGCGTCGGGGCGTCGCATCCATTTCCTCCAGGCTGAACTGGATGTCGACGTGCTCTGACTCTTTGCTCCATTCCGTCGTATCTTGCGGCCGTTTGAACAAGCACGCAGAAGAGTTGAGCACGACATCGTCGGCGCGCAGCATGGTTTTCGCCGCCTGCTCCAGATGGGGATGCTGAAGAACATCCACCAGCCCGGGTTCATGGAAATACTGGAGAATGCCGTTCGTCTTCTCACCGTGTGTGTAGAGATGATCGAATCCGACACTGGCGGCGGTCATCTCTTCTTCCGTGAAGACGTCGTCGATCAACGTGAGTCCGTCGTCGACAAACTGATCAATGTGGTGCTGATCGATCTTCATTGGCAGGAGTTTTCCGATGACGGTTGAGTGGATTCGGTCGGCGAATTCGCCATGAGGGCCTGCAATGTAGCGTGTGAATAGATGAGGACCAACCAGAGACAGAGACGTGCCAACCCACTCCAGGATTGCCATCAGTGAACATGGATAGACTCATCATTACCGCCGCCGTGATCGGTTCAGCGCCGACCAGGCAACAGAATCCACGGGTGCCCTACTCACCAGCGGAGATTGCTGATGAGGCCATCGCCGCCTGGCAAGCGGGGGCGGCGATCGTGCATATCCACGTGCGGGATCCGGCAACAGGCGCCCCGGTCACACGCCTGGATCTGTTTGCCGAGGTGGTCGACCGCATTCGTTCTGCGGGTGATGTCATCATCAATCTCACGACCAGCGGCTTCCATCTGAACGGTCCCGATGCAGATGAGGTCCGCCTTCAGCCCTTGGAACTGGCCCCCGACATCTGCTCGCTGGATGTGGGGTCGCTGAATTTCCGGGGTGGCGTTTTCCACAACAGCGCCGAGTGGGTGGAGTCGGCGGCGCAGCGTATGCGTGATGCGGGCGTGAAGCCAGAGATCGAGGTGTTCGATCTGGGGCATATTCGCCAGGCCCGGCACCTGATCGACTCAGGTCTCATCGATGATCCGCCCTGGATGCAGTTGTGCCTCGGAATCCCCTGGGGGATCGAGGCGAGCGTGGGATCGCTGCTGGAGATGCAGCGGCGTCTGCCCGATGGTGCCCGGTGGTCGACGCTGGCGCCGGCGGCGGCACAATTGCCGATTACGACACACGCCCTGTTGATGGGCGGGCATGTACGGGTGGGGTTCGAGGACAACCTCTACCTGGCGAAGGGTGTCCTCGCCGACAGCAATGCCCAGTTCGTCGAGCGCACCGTCCAGCTGGCGAATGCCCTGCAGCGCGAAGTGGCCACCTGTACCCAGGCGCGTGTCATGCTCGGTTTGCGCCCACGATGACATCATCTGTCCTGCTGCCGGCTTCTCAGAGTACTCGGGCCATCGCCAACTGACGAGCCTCCGAGGAATGAGCAATCGACCACCTGCACCAGATGGGGTCACCATGGAACGAGATGAGATCACGAACCTCATCACACAACTGCGTGAACGGCAGGCTGACGTATCCGGTGACGTGATGTCATCGATCCGGCACGAGGATCTCGAGGGAATCACCGATGATGGCTTCACGGTGAAGGACACGTTGCAGATGTGGGTTCACGAACTGCGATCCCACCACCGTGACCTGATCCTGGCGAGGGGACGCCTCACCAATGACAATCCGCATTTCCACGTGCCGCACTTCGTCAGGCAGGCCAATGAGGAGTTCGGGAAGTTCATTGGGGAATTGTCGGCCCTGAGTGACGAGGATCTCAATCGACAGGTGCCACCGGATGGCCGTACAGTCAGAGAAGTGGCCGAGCATGTGCTGGCCACACTCGAAGACTACATCGTGCAGCAAGCCCGCAGTGGAACGGGAGAGCAGAAGCCATCGTGCTGACTGCTCGACTGACCGACGGCCTGTGTGCATCGGCCTCGTGCCCGAGCAGGGAGATGACATGCTGACTGCGATCATGGTTTTCTTCGTGCTTCTCAAAGTTGCGCTGATCGCTGCTGTCGCGGCCTTTGGGTGGCTTCTCTATCGCAAGTTGGATCTGAAGGGCGGTCTGTGGACGGCGGCATTCATGGGTCTGTCGATGATTACCGGGTTGCTGTCACCGCAGATCCATATGACCGTGGTCAATGCGCTGAATGACCCACCGAGATGGCAGTTGCCATTCGGTTTCGAATCATTCGGGACAGCCATGGCGACGCTGAACTATGTCAGCGTCCTCCCCGGGCTACTTGCAGGTCTGGCCATCGCATTGCTGGTGATCGGCGATGGGGTTCGAGTTCTGGATCGGCTCGAGATCCCAATCGAATTATCGATCTTTCGCTGGCTGGAGAAGATGAGTTCTCCTGCCATCACCTGGGGTATCGCGTCGATGTGTCTGTTGCTGGCTGGCCCGATTGGCATGTATTTCCTCGGGTTGTACCTCGAAGGGCTCGTTGGCCCAACCAACAGGGTGGGACCGCCGTGGTGAGTGATCTGGGTGTATTCACCGGAGCGAGTTGTCTCCTCTTCTGGGAGGGGCGCATAGTGCTGGAAGTGCGTAAGACCCACAAGTGGGAACAGCGCCCGGATGGTGTGCACGTCATCGGCATCGGTGGGATCGGTGGCACGATGGAAGAAGGGGAATCACCGCTCGAGACACTGCAGCGGGAGGCAGTTGAGGAGATCGGCTGCCCCGTCGAATTGTGGTCGGCATCCTCGACGATTGTGGAATCTCCCGCTGAGGTCCGCGTCGTGACGGGGTTAGACGTCGATGGTCTGTGTCCGGCCATGGTCTGGGAAGTCACCGATCCGACCTACCAGGTGGGCGCGAAGGTGGTCGTCTACCTGGCGCAGGCCACGCGGGATCCCCAACCGGGGGATCTACCGGCGATCCTGCTGGCCGATCCGGCGTGGATCACAACGATGTCGAGCGAGTTCGTATCGACCCGCGAGGCCGTGAACGCTGGCGTTGAGGTCAGGTCACGCGTCGACATGCCGGAGAATGGCCTCTTTCAACCCGTGAATACGCTGCGACGGTTGCTGGCAGTGCGTGCGTCGCACTGCGAGGTCTTCAAGCAGCTCATGCAGGGGCCACCGGCTTGAGTGAGCGGGAGCATTCGGCCGATCAGCAACTGACGTATTTGCCATCGCTTTTCGGCACCACCACCCCAAGCGGAGCAGGATACCGATGACAGAATCACCCAGACAACGCCAGATCACCCTTCGCTTCCTGGCCGAGCCGACGGATATCAACTTCGGTGGGCAGGTGCACGGGGGCGTGGCCATGAAGTGGATCGATCAGGCCGGCTACACCTGTGCTGCCGGTTGGAGTGGCCGATACTGCGTCACCGTCTATGTCGGTGGCATTCGTTTCTATCGACCGATCCAGATCGGCAATGTGGTGGAGGTGAAAGCGAAACTCATCCACACGGGGCGCACGAGCATGCATATCGCCGTCGACGTGCGTGCCGGTGACCCGCGACGGGGCGAACCGGAACAGACGACACACTGTATCATCGTCTTCGTCGCCGTGGGTGAGGATGGCAAACCCGTTCCCGTGGACCCGTGGACACCTGAGACCGATGAGGATCAGGCCCTCGAACGTCACGCGATCAGAATGATGGAATTGCGACAGGGGATCGAAGAGGAGTTGGCTCGCTCGGATGTATGATCCGAGCGCGATTCAACTGTTGACACCTGCTCAAATGTATACTATCTATTTCCGATCACGGGTCGGTAGATTGGCCCGGTCGATGGCCGATCTCAAGATGGCTGACAACTGAGGCGGGAATCCCGACTACAGGGACGGTGTGTGGTGGGCAAGAAGTCGCCGGATCAACTGGTCGTTCGAGGAGCGCGGCAGCACAATCTGCGTGATCTGAATCTTGATCTGCCAAAGAACAGCCTGGTCGTCTTCACCGGCGTCTCCGGCTCAGGCAAGAGTTCCCTCGCCTTCGACACGATCTATGCCGAAGGCCAGCGACGTTATATCGAGTCGCTCAGTTCCTACGCGCGCCAATTCCTCAAACAGACGCCCAAACCCGATGTGGACAGCATCGATGGTCTGGCGCCATCGATCTCGATCGAGCAGAAGGGGACCGGGCACAACCCGCGCTCCACCGTCGGCACGATCACCGAGATCTACGACTACCTGCGCGTGTTATATGCGGCGCTGGGCACGGCGCACTGCCCCGAATGCGGCGATCGGATCGGCGCGCAGACGCGGGAGCAGATCCTGGGTCGTCTGCTGGCTCTGCCACGGGGTGCCCGTCTACAATTGCTGGCTCCCGTCGCCCAGGACCGCCGCGGCGAATACCGCGATCTGTTCGATGACATGCGACGGCAGGGATTCATCCGCGCCCGTGTGGATGGCACCTATGCCGATCTGAGTACGGATCTCGAATTGGATCGCTACCGTCGTCACACGGTGGAGATCGTGACGGATCGCGGTGTCGTGGGTCGGCCGGGATTCAGCACGGGCGATCGCACCCGCCTCACTGAGGCCGTGGAGGCCGCTCTCGAACTCGGTGAAGGCACGCTGATCGCCCACTGGACGAGCGCCGACAGCAAGGGCACGGCCGAGGACCAGAGTGGTGAGTTGTTGCTCTCTTCCCACTACGCCTGCGGCTCCTGTGGCACATCTCTCTCGCCGCCGTCCCATGCCTCCTTCTCCTTCAATGCGCCACAGGGCATGTGCCCGACCTGTGATGGTCTGGGTACGAAGATCGAGTTCGACCCCGATCTGCTGGTTCAGCACCCGGAGAAGTCGTTGCTGGCCGGTGCGCTGCCGACGATCCGGAGTCTGCGCAATCGCTGGCGTCTCTGTCAGTACGAAGGGGTCGCCAAGCGTTATGGCTTCTCCCTGGACACCCCTTTCCAGCGCCTGACCGACGAACAGCGTCGGGTGCTCCTGTATGGTTCGGGTCGCGAGCGCATTGAGTATCACTACAAGGACCACAAGGGCCGGTACGAGCATCGTTGGGCGCGACCCTGGGAAGGGATCATCCCCGGTGAGATGGCGCGTTATCGCAAGATCAAGGCGCGATCGATGCGTGAGAAGATGGAAGCGCTCATGCGCAGCGCCAGCTGCCCGGATTGCGGTGGCGCGCGGCTGAAGCGCGAATCTCTGGCTGTCACCGTCAACACCCGTTCCATCGCCGAGGTCTGCGCCATGTCCATCGGCGAGACGCACGCATTCTTCGAGGCCCTGTCTTTTGAGGCGGATGAGGCGCGCATCGCCGAGGACGCACTAAAGGAGATTCGAGGACGTCTCGGTTTCCTGATGGATGTGGGGCTCCACTATCTGACCCTCGACCGCACGGCGCCGACCCTGGCCGGCGGCGAGTCGCAGCGGATTCGTCTGGCGAGCCAGATTGGATCTGGACTGGTGGGGGTGCTCTACGTGCTCGATGAGCCATCCATCGGACTCCACCACCGGGACAACGTGCGCCTGTTGAAGACGCTGCATCGATTGCGTGACCTGGGGAACACGGTCCTCGTGGTCGAGCATGACGAGGACACGATGCTGGCAGCAGATCACATTGTCGACTTCGGACCCGGTGCCGGAGACCATGGCGGTGAGGCCGTAGTGGCCGGCACCCTGGCCCAGGTGCTGCGCAGCAAGGCGTCGCTGACCGGTCGTTACCTGCGAGGTGAACTGGAGATTCCCATCCCGCTGCAGCGCCGGGCGCCGAATGGCAAGGCGCTGACAATTCGTGGGGCGCGGCAGAACAACCTGAAATCGATCGACGTCGACATCCCACTGGGTCTCTTCAACTGTGTCACCGGTGTTTCGGGCTCGGGCAAGTCTTCGCTGATCTCCGACATCCTGCACGAGTCTCTGGCCCGAGATCTGAATCACGCCCAGGCCGAACCGGGCGATCACGACGGCATCGATGGGATCGAACATCTGGACAAGGTGATCGCCATCGATCAGTCCCCGATCGGTCGGACGCCGCGCTCGAATCCGGCGACCTACGTGGGGGTCTTCGATGTCATTCGCGCGCTCTATGCTGAACTGCCCGATTCGAAGGTGCGTGGCTACAAGCCGGGGCGTTTCAGCTTCAATGTGAAGGGGGGGCGCTGCGAAGCCTGCGATGGCAATGGCGCTGTCCGACTCGAGATGGACTTCCTGGCCGATGTATGGGTCAAGTGTGAGGTCTGCCAGGGCGCGCGCTTCAATGTGGAAACGCAGGAGGTCTGTTTCCGCGATCGCTCGATCGCCGAGGTCCTCGATATGGACGTGGCCACGGCCCTTGAACATTTCCAGAATCTGCCAAAGATCGCCCACATGCTGCGCACGCTGCACGACGTGGGCATGGATTATGTGAAGCTGGGGCAGCCGGCGCCCACCCTTTCGGGTGGTGAAGCACAGCGGATCAAGTTGGCGCGGGAATTGTGCCGTCGCAGTACGGGGCGAACCCTCTACATCCTCGACGAGCCGACGACGGGACTGCACTTCGCCGACATCCATCGCCTGCTGGATGTGCTGCACCGCTTCGTGGACGAGGGCAACACGGTGGTCGTCGTCGAACACAATCTGGAGGTCGTGAAGACGGCAGATCACGTGATCGATCTCGGGCCTGAAGGGGGTGCCGAAGGCGGACGGCTCGTCATGGCGGGTACGCCCGAAGCACTGGCCAAGCATCGTGGGTCTCATACGGGCACGGCCCTCAAGGCGCTGTTCGCCGAGCATCGCCGCACGCGCCTCGGTGAAGAGACGGCGTTGATGCGCGCCGCACGCGAGGCGGGTCGTGGCAAGGGGCGTCGTCACACGCCACGCAAGATCGAGGAGCTGCACATCCGCGGCGCCCGCGAGCACAATCTGCGTGACGTGAGTGTGAAGATCCCGCGCGATGCGTTCACCGTCTTCTCGGGCGTGTCCGGATCGGGCAAGTCGTCGTTGGCCCTCGACACGATCTATGCCGAAGGGCAGCGGCGCTATATCGAGTCGTTGTCAGCCTATGCGCGGCAGTTCCTCGGGCAGATGAAGAAGCCCAAGGTCGACCAGGTGGCGGGTTTGTCCCCGGCGATCTGCATCGAGCAGAAGGCGGCCAGTCAGAGTCCGCGATCCACGGTGGGCACGGTGACCGAGGTCTACGACTACCTGCGGGCCCTCTACGCCCGTCTCGGTGTGGCGCACTGCCCGGATTGCGATGCGGAGGTCGGCACCCGCACCACTTCGCAGATCATCGACGATGTGCTGGCGCAGCACGATGGCCGTCAGGCGTTGCTGCTGGCGCCGGTGGAGCCGAAAGGCAACGAGGAATACACAGACGTACTCGAGCGAGCCGAGCGCGAGGGATTCCGCCGGGCACGGCTGGATGGTGAGGTGATCGAATTGGGCACCGAGGTGCGCATCGATCGGCGGCGCCGGCACCGGATCGATCTGGTCGTCGATCGGATATGCATTGCCCGCCGAAGCCGGAAGCGTCTGGCCGACTCGGTCGAACAGGCGCTGCAGCGTTCGGGTGGCACCTTGGTCGTTCTGGACCACGAGAGTGGCAAGGATCGCAGCTATTCTCAGCATGCCTCCTGTGCGGAATGCGGCCGCACCTTTGAGCCCCTCACGCCCCGTGGCTTCAGCTTCAATCACGCCGAAGGCTGGTGTCCGGCGTGTGATGGACTGGGCAGCGAACGTGCCGCCGATCCGAAGGCGGCGATTCCTGACTCGCGCCGATCGCTGCGCGAGGGTGCGGTGGCAACCTGGGGGCCTCTGTCTGCCGGCAACCTGCTGACGAAGTTGTTGAGTGCCGTGGGCCGAAAGAGGGACGTCGATCTGGATACGCCCTGGCGGGAGCTGCCGACGGCACAGCAGAATGTCATCCTCTTCGGGACGGAAGATGAGTGGTTCGCCGTGGGCGGCATGAAGGTGCAATTCAAGGGTGTCTTCCCTGCCTTCGAAGAGGCGACGAAGTTGTCATGGCACTACCGCCATCGCCTCGGACGGGTCGTGCGGGATCTGCCCTGCCGCGCCTGTGCCGGTGGTCGTCTGCACCCGGTCGCATCGGCGGTGCGTGTGCGCGATCGGTCGTTGCCGCAGCTGTGTGAGATGCCATTGTCGCAGGCACTGGAATTCCTAAATGGCATGAAGCTGAAGCGGCCGGAACGAGACCGCGCCGGTGAGGTGCTAGAAGAAGCCCAGCGCCGTCTCCGATTCCTCGTTGAAGTGGGCCTCGACTACGTGACCATCGGGCGTGCTGCCCCGACCCTGTCGGGAGGCGAGTCGCAACGGGTTCGCCTTGCAGGACAGATCGGGTCGGGTCTGACGGGTGTGCTGTATGTGCTGGATGAACCGACGATCGGTCTGCATCCTCGTGACAATGGACGACTCCTGGGTGCGCTGAAGGCGCTGCGGGATCTGGGCAATACGCTCATCACGGTGGAGCACGATCGTGAAACCCTCGAAGCGGCCGATCATCTCGTCGATTTCGGTCCAGGTGCCGGGCCGCTGGGCGGCAAGGTCGTGGCATCAGGGACGCGGGCCCAGTTGGAGAAGCGTACCGCGTCCCTCACGGGTCAGTATCTGAAGGGTACACTCGCGATTCCCGTGCCGGTGGACCGACGTGAACCGGCTTCCCCCATGCCCACGAGTGTGGATCGGGCCGCGCCAGAAGCCGCCGATGGCTGGCTGTCCATCGTGGGGGCGCGGCACAACAATCTGCAGGACATCGACGTACACCTGCCCCTCGGTTCGCTGATCTGCGTCACCGGTCCATCCGGCTCCGGCAAGTCATCACTCGTCCACGACATTCTGCACAAACACCTGGCCCATGTCCTGCACCGGGCCCGCACCGTGGCCGAAGAGCACGATGCGATTGTCGGTGACGATCGCGTCGACAAGGTGATCAGCATCGATCAGGCGCCGATCGGCAATTCACCTCGCTCGAATCCGGCGACGTATACGAAGGTCTTCGATCGGATCCGCGAACTCTTCGCGCAGATCCCCGAGGCGCGGGTGCGCGGTTATGCGGGTGTGCGCTTCAGCTACAACCACCGAGGTGGGCGCTGTGAAGCCTGCTGGGGTCTGGGCAGCCGTCGTATCGAGATGCACTTCCTGCCCGATGTCTGGGTGGAGTGCGACGAATGTCACGGGGCGCGGTTTCATCCCGAGACGCTGGAGATCCGCTACCGCGGGGCGTCGGTCGCTGATGTGCTGGCCATGACGGTGGCCGAAGCCAGTGAGTTGTTCGCCCTGCAGCCGCGCATTCGGCGTCAGCTGCAGATGCTGGTGGATGTGGGACTCGGCTACATGGCCCTCGGGCAGCCAGCGCCCACGCTGTCAGGTGGGGAGGCCCAGCGGGTGAAGCTGGCGCGCGAGCTGGCCCGACCCGGTACAGGCCGGACGCTCTATCTGCTCGACGAACCGACAACGGGACTGCACGTGGCCGATGTGGGACGACTGCTGAAGGTGCTCAATCGCCTGGTGGAGGCGGGCAACACGGTCCTCGTCATCGAGCACAACATGGAGGTCGCTTCGGCGGCGGACTGGGTCGTCGACCTGGGTCCGGGAGGTGGCGATCAGGGGGGCGATCTGGTTGCCTGCGGACCACCAGAGGTGGTGGCACGGTCAAAGACGTCTGCAACGGCAACGTATCTGGCGCAGACTCTCAAACGCGCGCCGCGCGTGCCGCGGCAGGAGCTGGTGCTCACCACCCAGGAGAGTGCGGCGGAGAATGCCGCGGAGGCCGTCGTCGACGATGCCCTCGTGACGACGTCGACGGTTCAGTCGCCATGGGAGGCCGACGGCCGCCAGTGGCACCTGCAGGATCTCAGGCTGCAGGATGGGAAGAAACCCGATTGGCAGGGCGAGGCCCTCAAACATCTCATGGAGCAGGTGGGCGGTCTCGACGGTCTGGGCCCGGCCGAATGGAATCGCCGCGACAAGGTGGTGATCAAGCCCGAGGGCAAACGACCGGCCTTCTTCCTGCAGGTGCGAACCAATGAATACTGGTGGTTCCGCGCGGAGTTCCGCACCGAGAAGGGACGTTTCGATCAGGCGGATCTGGTGAAGAAGTTGAAAATAAAACCCTGGAATGATCTCCCCGAACGCCAGGTCTATGGCAACTGGTCACGGGTGAGATTGCAGGCGAGTCACAAGCGCTGGGATCACATTACCCTCTTCCTCTGGAGCCAGCAGGAGATGGACACACCGGCCTTCCGGCGATTCATCACCGACTGTTGGAAGGGATATGAGCGCGTGATCGAGACAGGAGGCCGAGGATGACGGAACTGGCGGCACGCGCCTTCTTCCGCTTCGAAGTCCCCGTCGTACGTCGGCCTGCAGGTCTGCGGATCGATGGCTCTCTGGCGGAGTGGACGCCGGACACTGCACTGCCCGATCTGGGCGAGATGGAGAATCGCCAATCCTTTGCCCGGGTGCATCTCAGTTGGGACGAGGATGGGCTCTACGTGGGGCTCCATGTAGAGGGGAAGACAAATGTGGTCTCCCACCGCCAGCATCCGCACAATGCGGAGGCCTTGTTCCTCTGGATCGACACGCGTGATGTGCGCGACGCACACCGGGCATCGCGATTCTGCCACCAGTTTGTCGCCATGCCGCGTGGGGGCGGCCCACAACGGAAGGGGGGCGCCGCCTGGCAGCAACCGATCCGTCGAGCACGCGAGGCCACACCGATCTGCCAGCCCCAGCAGCTGAAAGTGGCCAGCAAGTGCAGGAAGGATGGGTACAGTCTGGAGCTGGCCATCCCCCGCAGTGTGCTGAATGGTTTCGACCCCGACCAGAACAAACGCCTGGGCTTCGCGTATCTGGTGACCGATCACGAACACGGCCACCAGACGTGGTCCGTGCCCGGTCGCTTCCCCTGCAATGTCGACCCCTCGACGTGGGCGGCGGTGAAGCTGGACGGCGCGTGATCGGGGATCAGCAACACGTTGGTCAGGCTACGGCTGCCTTGCCCGGGTGATACTCGATCCGACGCAGGAAACGCTCGCCAATATCATAGTCCGGCTGCCCTGACAGATACCGCCACAGCTTCACGCGCTGCATAAGTTCGTAGCGGTGCTCGTTGCCTTCCCAGCCGTGATTCGTGTTGAGCAGGCCGGGGATCGCCGGATCGTCCAGGTCTGAGGTGTCGAAGTTGCGGATCTGCGGCCGCGTCGGATTCAGACGCAGCTTGAACATGTAACGGTCCTCATCGGTGTGGTTGCTGCGCGCACCATGCCACACGCGCGTGTTCCACACATACATCGCCCCTGCTTTGCACGAGGCCCAGATCTTGCCGCGCATGTGCTGATACAGGCCGATTTCCCCGGTGCGCACGTTCCTGTACTGGGTGCCCGGCACCAGGAAGGTGCCGCCCATCTCATCCGGCGTGTCGACGGGGAAGAAGGAGAGCTGGATGTCGAAGTAGTTCTCCCGGAAGTCGATGACCGAATCCTGGTGGGCATCGGGGCCCTTCGTTTGCCTGCCCTTCACCAG